>CAZOFX010000046.1:0-39821 GCA_964579055.1 uncultured Pirellulales bacterium | reverse complement strand
TCGGCGTCGGCAATCGGACCAGTCCGGCCGCCGGCGGCTCCGGCATCGTCTACATTGACGACATCGGCTTCGGCAGACCCGCGGCCCAGTAGCATCGTCGGTTCTACATTCTGGTGGCATCCTCCCGTGGCTTCTGTGCCACAGGGGGAGCCGATATGTGCAAGGCAACGGTCGGAGCATGCGTCCCCTGATACAGGCTCCGACCTTCTTTTTTGCCGGCAGGGGACCGCGTGGAGAGTCCCTTTTTCCGTAACACCTCGTCCGGATTTGAGATAGAATGCTCGTTGTTTCCGGCCTCGACCGACATCGCCTCTGTGCCGGTCGCACGGAGCAGAGCCGGACATCGTCTGACAGGTGGCTATGACGGAAACCGGGCATTCGGACACGGCGGCGATGAGGAAGGCATTGCGTTCGATCCTCCTCGCATCCCCACGGGATGTCACCGAGCATGCGCCTTTTCTGCGGCGTCTGCTGGTCGGACTGGCGGATGAGTCCATTCCTGCCGCTTTGATCTGTCCGCCCGGCTGCAACGCGGAATCTGTCGTGCCGGCGCCGGTGGAGGTCTTCACCTATCCGGCCCTCAACCTCCCGTTCATGGAGCGCGTGGGCCTGGAATCGCTCGCTCTTCAGTTGGAGAGATTCAAGCCGACAGTTCTGCACGGCCTGTGCGAGAGCCGGGCGGCTCTGACCCGGCGGCTGGCGCGGCGGCTCGGCGTTCCGTATGTGCTTGCCGTCAATTCCCTGACCGGCAAATCGCACCGACTGTCCATCTCGCCGACCCGCTGTGCGAGAATCATCGTCCCGACTGAGACGGTCGGTTCCAGTGTCCTTCGGTCCCATGCCCGTTTTGCCGACCGGGTCCGGCAGATCCATCCGGGGACGTTTGCCGGGACCGATCCCGTCTGCTTCGCGGACCCCTCCCATCTGAGCACGATCGTCGTGGCGCACCGGCTCGATCGCGTGTCGGATTTCGCGGTCCTCCTGAAGGCGGCCAAAGTGCTCTTTGCGGAAGGTCACGAGTTCATGATTGCCATCATGGGCAGCGGCCGGGCGGAGCGCCGATTGCGGACGAAGCTGGCCGAATACGGTCTGACCCGCGTCGTGACCATCGTCCCGGTGCTTGATCCTTGGCGATCGGTCCTCGCGGCAGGCGATATCTTCGTGCACCTCCAGCCGATGCCGACCTTCAGCGGTTTTCTCCTGGAGGCCATGGGCCTGGGCGTTGCGGTGGTCGCCTGCAAGGGCGGTGTCGACGACCTGATCGTCCACGAGAACACGGCCCTGCTCTACGAGCGAAACAACGAAAGCAGCCTGCGCCAGGCGCTCGTGCGGCTGTTGAAGGACCCCGAGAGCGCCCGTCGACTGGCCTCTTCTGCGCAGGCGTACGTGAGACAGCGACATTCAGTCGGCGCCATGGTTTCGGCCATGCTGGACACCTACATCGAAGCGCTCCGCTTCAGTGGTTCGTAGAATGCCTGAGGACGAGGACCGAGCGTGTTGGTGAGCGTTCCGAGGCCGTCGATGGAGCATTCGATCACGTCGCCGCCCTGGAGGAAGTTGCCGGTTGCGATGGCGACGCCCGACGGGGTGCCGGTCGAGATGATGTCGCCCGGCTCGAGTGTCATCAGGTGGCTGAGGAACGAGACCACGTCGGCCACCGGGTAGATCATCTGTGAGGTATTGGCGTTCTGGCGGACCAGGCCATTGACCTTCAGGACCATGTGCAGGTTCTGGACATCGGCGATCTCATCCTTCGTAACGAGGTACGGGCCGGTCGGGAGGAAGCCGTCGGCCCACTTGCCATTGAGCCAGTCGTAGAACTCATCCCAGGGTCGTTGGCTGCGGCCCTCTTTGAAGGTCACGCTGCGGGCCGAAACGTCGTTGGCGATCATATAACCGGCGACGGCATCGAGGGCCTCATCCGCGTCTACGCACTTGACCCGGCTTCCCATTACCACGGCCAGTTCGAGCTCATAATCGATCTGCTTGCTGTAGGCGGGCCACGGGATCGTGTCGCCCGGTCCGCTGACGACGCTGGCCGGCATCAGGAACGGTCGCGGTACGGTGGTCTGACGCGGTGAATCGGACAACCCGAGCTGGAACCCTCGGCTCAGCGAGGCCTCCTTGACGTGTTCGGCATAGTTGCCTGCCAGGGCCAGGAGCTTTCCCGGCTGGGGCAGGGGGGCCAGGAGGGTCACCGACTCCAGCGGACGACAGTCGGCGGATTCGGGCAGAGAAGCCAGGACCCTGAGGCAGGACGAGCCTCGGTGGAGGATTTCCATGACGCTGTGCGGGGCGTCCGGGCCGGGCCAGGCGGACGGAATGTCCACGAGGCCGCGACTTGTCACAAGCCCGCACGATGTTTTGTCATTGTGCCGATAGGTCGCCAGCTTCATGTGCGTATGTCTCCCAATGGCCGATAGTTGTGCATTTGAGGCACATTGTATCGCCTGCGGTGGCCCGCACAAGGGCCATCCGGCTGCCCCTGTCACGTCCCAAAAAACAACGCGCCGACATGGTGATAGCCATTGCGGCAGCAGGAGGGTCTTGGATACGGCGGTTCGACGCCCCCGACGTGACATCTCGAAGCAGAACGTCCGAAAGAACCAGCCATGGCGACCTGGAAATCACGGTTCGCTGGAATGGTCGATGGCGGTGCGGATATTCGCTCAAGAGAAACCAAACGCCCGTCCGATACCAAACCTCGCTGGTGGGCGAATCGCTGTTCCTGGCAGCGACACAGACATCAGGATCGGGCTAAGGAGCGCTGCGAATGACGTTGAGAGAGATTCTGACGGGTACCAGCAGTTGGTTGCGGTCCCATCGATATGAGGAGGCCGGCCGGTGCGAGCCGACGCTGAACGACGATGGGCTGATCGCCTGCGGCTTCGATACCAGCGACGATTTCTCCGACCCTCGCTCGGCCACCGCTTCGAGCGAGCCGGTCGTGGTCAGCGCCGTCACCTCGCTGGACCACCATGACCCGGCGGAGAAGCTTTACGAGGGCATCAATCGGTTGGTGACCCAGCTTCAGCAGATCAACGACCATCTCCACTGTCAGTTGGCCCAGCACGAAGAACTCATGGATCGCGTGCGCGAGCTGCCGAAGGCGCTGGAGAGCTTTCCATCAGCGGTGGAGAACCAGAGGCAAGTGACCGTGCGGCTGTTGGAGCAATTGCGCAGCACGTCTCTGAAGGATCAGCAATTCATCGACGCGGTGGACCGGATTCCGCAGGAGACCGCGCGGCAGACCGACATGCTGACCTCGATCGATCACCAACTGGCGGCCGCGGCCGACACCGATGTCCAACTGGCGGAGAGCTTTGTCAAGTTCAAGGGAACGCTCGACAAACTCAACGACAACACGGTCAGCAATACCGAAGGCATCCTCCAGATGAGCCGGACGTTTGCCGCCAGCGACCGCTACCTCAAATACGTCATTTCGAAGATGAACCGGCGCTATGCGTGGACGCTGGCTTTGGCCTTAACTGTTTGTACGGGCGTCATTTCCGTGCTTGCTGCTCTGCTGTTCTATCTCGCGGGCTGACCACGTCGGGATGGGGGCCGCCGCTGTCTGGGGACGGCCCTGTCCGATCTAACCATCTTTCCTGCCTCGGTTTACGAAATCGAATGCTCCTCAGAAGCGATCTTGTCCACGGAACTCGATCGGCCCGCGCTCAGTACCGGTGATGGTGACGTCCTTGGTGATGCGGTCGCGGCGGGGGAGCCGGGACGACTTCGACCACTCTGACAGGCCGCGCGTGCACCATTCGAGGGTGTGCGTGGCTGTGGTGCTCTTCGTAGGCGAAGGACATACAGCCGCTCAGCATGAAGGCGGCCGTACACATCAGCGTGACCAGAAGCGTGCGTTTCATGGTTCGATCTCCCAAAAACGACGGTTCGTTGCGTTCCTGCTCTACCCTGTAAAGGCAACGATGAGCCGTGCAGTAACGCCCGGTAGTCGACGGCGCAGACATTCCGCGAGGTTGGCGCTGGTCGGGGCAATGACGATCTGCTAATCTCTCCGGCGGTTTCGGTCGGATCTCACGTGTGAAAGCCAGGAGACGGACGCATGAAGAAGGCATTGCTGCTGCGAAGCGCGATCGTTGCGGCCCTGGGCGGGCTGCTGTTCGGTTTTGACACCGCGGTCATCTCGGGCGCCGAGCAGACGCTCCAGGAGTTGTTCGCGACCACGTACGAATCGCTGGCGGCCACCATGAGCAGCTTTGCTTTCATGGGCAAGCCGGGCTTCTGGCACGGGTGCACCACCGCCAGCGCCTTGATCGGGACGATCCTGGGCGCTTGGCTGAGCAGCAGGCCGTCCGACGCCTTCGGCCGGCGCAAGACGCTGTCCGTTTTGGCGGTGCTGTATTTCGTCTCGGCCGTCGGCAGCGCCTTCGCCTGGGACTGGTGGTCGTTTGTGATCTCGCGTTTCATCGGCGGACTGGCGGTCGGCGGTTCGTCGGTGGTCGGGCCGATCTACATCGCGGAAATCTCGCCGGCCAGGAGCCGAGGCCGGCTGGTGGCCCTGTTCCAGTTCAACATCGTCTTCGGCATCCTGCTGGCGTATCTGTCCAATTGGATCATCGGCGCTCTGAACCTCGGTGGCGTCGAATGGCGGTGGATGTTCGGCGTCGAGGCTTTTCCGGCAGCGGCCTTCTTCGTCCTGCTGATCGGAAACCCGCTCAGTCCTCGCTGGCTCATGGCGCAGGGACGCGCGGAGGAGGCCCGTGACATCCTGGAGCGACTTGGCGCCGAGAATGTGGCGCGGGAGATGCAGGAAATCCAGGAATCGATCGAGCTGACCCACCACAGCCTCGGCGAGCCCTTCTTCCGCCGGATGTATCTTAAGCCGATTCTGCTGGCCTTTCTCATCGCGGCCTTCAATCAGCTTTCGGGGATCAACGCGCTGCTCTACTACTCGAAGCGAATCTTCGAGATGGCCGGCGCCAGTGCCGACGACGCCCGTTTGCAGAGCGTGATCGTCGGCGCGACCAACCTGGTCTTCACGATGCTGGCGATCGCGATCATCGATCACTTCGGGCGCAAGAAGCTCATGCTCGTCGGCTCGCTGGGCTACATTATCAGCCTGGGCACCGTGGCGTGGGCGTTTCACACGGAGCGGGGCGGCGCCGTCGTCCTGGGGTGTTTCCTGCTGTTCATCGCGTCCCACGCCTTTGGCCAGGGCGCGGTCATCTGGGTGTTCATCAGTGAAATCTTCCCGACCCAGGTCCGAGCCAAGGGACAGGCGTTAGGCTCGTTCACACACTGGTTCATGTGTGCGGCGATCTCGTGGACCTTCCCCATGCTGGTGGGCAAGGCGGATGCCCCCGGCGCCAGTCAGGCGGGCGCCCGCGTTTTCGCCTTCTACGCGGGCATGATGGTGCTCCAGTTGATCTGGGTGATTCTGATGATGCCGGAAACCAAGGGCGTTCCGCTGGAGAAGATCCAGAAGGAACTCGGCATTGAATAGCGTCTGTCACGGCTGTCGGACGTCGTAACACGAAAGCGTGTCGTGATAGCGCAGGTAGAGCCGTCCGTCGAGCAGGACCGGATGGGCCCAGGCGTCGCGGACCCGCTCGGAGGTCAGCCGGAAACGCCCGACGATCTGAAGGCCGTCGGCGGTCGGCTTGACCAGACCGGCGTTGCCCTGCTCGTCGAGGATGTAGAGCCGTCCATCGGCATAGATTGCTGCGCCTGTGGTGAAGTCCTTCATCTCGTACTTCGTTTCTCCCGTGTCCCAATCGAATCCGAACCACCATTTGGGTTTCGCATAGCCGGCGGCGTAGAGGATGCCGTCGACGAGAACCGCGCAGCCGGTGACGGCGTCGACGAAGGTCTGCCAGGTCAGTGTTGCATTCACACCGGCTCCGTTTGCGGTGAGCTTGTACTGGCGGCCGAGCGAGTCGTACGGCGTCATGAAGAAGACCCGACCGGAGTCGTAGAGCGGCGTTGAGACGTTCGTGCCGTAGCGATTCCGCACGGGCACCGCCCAGAGCAGTTCGCCCGTGTCGGCATCGACGCCGAAGCCGTGAGCGGCGGAGCAATTGACGATCTGCCTGTGACCGGCGTAGCGCAGCAGGATCGGCGAGCTGTGCGATACGACGTCGTCCTCCAGCGGCGGTGTGGTCCAGACCGTTTCGCCCGTTCGCTTGTCCATCGCCGCCATCAGCGCCGTTTGGCCTCCGGGCGTGACGATGACGTGCGCACCGTCGACGAGCAGGCACTCGCTCATCGCCCACGTGATGTTCTTGCCTTCGAACCGCTCCAGGACGTCCACCGCCCAGAGTTCCTGGCCCGAAGCGGCGTCCAGACATGCGACGCGACCATGCGCGTTCATGTTGTAGAGCCGGCCTTCGGAGAATGCGCAACACGCGCGGCCGCCGGGGTAGGGGTTCTTCCAGTAGGCGCCGTTCGTGGTGTGCCAGACCGGCGTCCCGTCCAACGTGAGGGCGAAGATCACCAGGTCTTCACCTACGTCGCCCGTGATGTAGAGGCGGTCGCGCACGATGATCGGCGAGGACCAGCCCTTGCCGAGGCCGTCGACGGTCCAGAGGCGTGGGGGACCATCCTGAGGCCACTGTGGGAGCAGCCCTTTCTCGTCGCAGATGCCGTCGCGTCGCGGCCCTCGCCACTGGGGCCAGTCCGGCTCGGGCGAGGCAATGAGGCCGTCGGTGTCTGCCGACGCCGGACCCGTCCCGAGCAGCAGCGATAGGAGGATAATGATTGAGACTGCCGACGTATGTGAAATCCGAACTCGATTCATCTTCGACCTCGATCTTTCCCGTTGCGCTCGCCGCTTCCTCCGGACATGGCTTCGGGGCGCATGCCGGTGTCTTCATCGCCGGGCGTCACTTCCTTTGAAGCGGATCTCGTCAGCAGGGCGGCATGCGCCGAGCGGATCAGCAGGGCGCTGGTCATGACGAAACCGTGCTCGCGGGCCAGCGTGACTGTGTGTTCGACCTCTTCCGGCGTTACGTGTCCGGCCGGTTCCGCCAGCAGCAGATGAGCGCCGCCCTTGACGAGGCGCGACAGATCGCCCAGGATGCGCTGCGGATGGGAGACCTCGTGCAGGACCGCGAACGCCAGAGCGAAGTCGAACCCGGCATCGTACCCCTTCAGATCGATGGAGTCTTGCCGGCACACGTGGCACTCGATGCGATCGAGCAGCCCGGCTCGCGCCGCACGCCGTTTCAGCACGTCGAGCATTCTGGGCTGCAAATCGACGCAGACGACCTTGCCGCCGCGACCGACCGCCTCAGCCATCGGCAGGCTGAAGAAGCCCATCGCACAACCGAAGTCCAGGACGGTCATGTTCGGTCTGATATACGGTCCGATGATCCTGACCGGGTTTTGCAGCAGCTTCCTGAGCCGACTGGCCAGGAAGTAACCGACCCAGAATGGACACACATGCGTCGCCATCGATTCATCTCATGCTGGATACCGCTGCGTACGAACTCAAAGCGGTCCTGCATCCTGTTCCTGCGACAGGGCGCGGTGCGTGCAGGACCGGCTGCGCCACACGATCACGAGAACAACCGCTGCACCGGCGGCCGCCCCCAGGCAGATGCGCTGCGCCATGGTCAGCGATCCGATACGTGCGTCATACTCCATGTCGCCTCGAAGAATATCCGTCAACGCCCGTCCCACGCCACAGATCAACACAAACCACAAGGGTTTGGTCCCGCGCCAGCGGTCCGAGTCGAACCCTCGGAAAGCGGCCAGCAGAATCACCATAACGCCAATTTCGTAGAGTTGCGTTGGATGAAGAGGAACGCCCGCCGGAGCGCCCCGCGCGCCTTCCGGAAAGGTGATGGCCCAGGGCAGCGAGCAGGATTTGCCGTAGCAGCAGCCGTTGAGCAGGCAACCCAGCTTGGCCGCGATCACCGGGATGGGCGCCGAAGCGGCGACAAGGTCCAGGGCCGCCGCTTTTCGCTCGCTCAGCAGGAGCACACAGGGTAAGGCGACGGGGAAATAGGCCAGCAGGCCGCCCCACAGGCCGCCTCTGGTCCAGCGCTCGACCGTCACGAGGGCGGCCAGGTTGAGATCCGAGTGACGCAGGTCGAACAGGACCTTGGCGCCAAGCGTCATGGCGAGCAGATAGCACACGCTGGCTGCCAGCCAGACACGACGCTTCAGACCGGTACGTCGTGCGATCCGCCGGCCGATCACGAAATGGAGGATGATCCCGCCGACATAGAAGATCGCATACGCCGGGACTGGTCCGATGAACGGGCACATGACTCCACGATATCACCGCGCGCCGGTCCTGTCATCTGGTTTCCAGCTTGGAACTCGCGCCGGCCCGTCCGGATCGGGCAGGCCGGCGCGCCTTACCGGCCGGTCTGCCCGATTCTGCGATTGATCCTGTCGCGAATGCCGCTCAGATCGCGGGCGCCGCAAGCAGCGTGACCGTGGCCACCTGCACGTCCTTCCCGGGCGGAAGCGAGCTGATGTCCAGGTCGACGACCTCGATACAGAGTTCCGTGGTGACCGTGCCCGGGCCGAGGACATCGGGATCGAGCGTGCCCGTCCAGGTTCCTCCCACGCCCGTGGCCGGGGTGATCTTCACGGACAGTTGTGCGTGGAAGTTCAACTCGATCGTGATGTTGGCGCATCCGGCGTAACTCCCCGGAGACGAGGGCACCTGCTGAAGCAGCAGGGGATTGCCGGCAATGCTGATCAGGATGCTGTCCGGTCCCGGTTCCGGCTTGGGTTCGGGCTCCGGTTCCGGTTCGGGCTCCGGCTCGGCACCCGCCGGTGAACAGGCCGAGAGCGTCGGATGGAAAATGTCCCCGTCCTGTTGGAGACAGAGACGCAGCTCGTCCGGCCCGGGCGGGGTGGTGTTGAGCAGGCCCCGCAGGCGGACGCGATCGTCGAACTGAATGGCGCCGCCGCCGTCCAGAGTGGGATACAGATCCGGCCAGGCGATCACGTTGTACGTCCCGCCGTCATCGGCTTCGAAGGAGATGCATCCCTCCAGGTCCCGTCGGATGGTGCCGCACTGGTTGAAGTGGCGTCCGAGGAGAACCTGATTGGGATTGATCCAGATCGCCGAGTTGGGCCGGTAGAGGGTGTCGTCGCCATTGGCACATTCGACGGGTTCGAGCTTGCCGTCGGCCCAGAGATCCCAGCTCACCAGGATGCTACCGGAGCAGTCTTCGGAGTCGCAGCAGATTACCGTTCCGGCCTGTCCCGCGGCCAGTCCGAACCCTCCCGGCGGATCGGATTCCAGCAGCACGATGCGTTCACCCGGCGCGAAGACGTCAGATAGTGGACCTCCTGTCCCGGGAGTCACCGTCAGGGTGGTGACTTGTCTGTATGCGCTGGCCTCTTCGCAGTCCATGGCGCGGATGAACACGTCGTAGGAGCCGGCGGAAAGAGCCGGTACGGCGCCGCTCAGTTGCCAGGGCGTCAGCACCTGCAAGCACAAGGGAGGCTCACAGCCGCCCTTCGAGTCCCATCCGGGCAGGAGCAGATCGATCCGGATGCTGTCGCCCGGGATTACCTGCGCCAGAAACGTCTGCGGGACACACGCGTTCGGCCATGTCCCCGAAAGCGTCAGGGTGAGCGTATCGGCCGACGTCGGTGACGACGGATTGAACTGGATCGCGATCGTCGGCAGGGTGGCCGGGACGGCTCCCTGGACCGACAAGGCCCACATCGCGATGATTCCTGCCGCAAGTATGCGTTGTCGTCTCATTTCTGACCTCCTCGTTCAAGTCTGGGTTGTAAGGCTTGCTTCTGCTGGCGGAACAACGGCGTTGCACACCTGACAGAGCAAACTGACCTCAAGCATTGGAGATCGGGCTCCGGCCCGATGTCATTCCATGCCGATGTGATCCCTACGCGGAGCGATGTTCCCGGTTCAGCGAAAGCCCGACCGCCGTCCTTAGGCGAGACATACTCCCTTCATTTCCATCATACCGATCTTGTAAGGGTCAAGCAAGAGAAGTGAACGGTGGGCCTGTCTATCGGGGTATGGCGGTTTGGTACACGGTGTACCGCCGCACCTGGCACTGTGCATCAAAATGGGCCAGTTGGCAGTGGATCTCGTTGCCGACGATCCGAAACTCGCTACAGACCTCCGTTCGTTCGGCCGCACACGCGGGTACCACGACCCGGCCTCTTCCGCAAAGGGCCACTCCGCACAAACTTCCGCCGGCCGAAACGGTCCCGTGGGCCGGGCCGCACACGTAGAACACCTCCTGCCCGGAGGGGCGCCACTGGAGAGACTTGACCCGCGTCTGGCCGGTGTCGTCACCCACCAGGCGGCGGTCATTGGTGCCGTCGGACTGCATGATCCAGAGCTTTGTGGGCAATTCCCACCCCACGGCGTCGAGATAAGCGATGTGTCGTCCATCAGGCGACCAGGCCAGCATGCTGTTGAACAGCGAGTTGTCACGCGGCCCTGTCTTGAGCACCGTTATCGAATCGTCCTGCAAGTCGATCTTGACGATCTTGTTGTCACTGGAGAATGCGATACATCGGCCTGTGGGCGAGATTGCTATCCCCGAGCATGTCATGGATGCCTCTGCTGTATCGAAATGATACAGAGGGCGCAGGCACGTGTCGGATCTGAACCAGATATCGTTCGGCGTTGTAATGATATCGAACGCCGTGCCGAACGATTCGACAGGGAGGCTGGTCCGCGCGATGTAGTAATCGAATCCTTCCCACTCGCGGATTGCCTCGGCGTACCTCCGGGCTTCGTCCGGACTGGCGAAGAGTCCGACCCGCAGTCGGACGCACACCCGCTCGTGGACATACGCCTCGCGACAGTAGACGAGGTGTCCCTTGGTTTTCAGGGCCGCATAGGTCTCAAGCAGCCGGTCTCTCTGCGCGACGGGCGCCGACTGGATCTGAACGGTGTAGCGGGAACGAGTCTCATCGGCGACATCGGCGTCGGGGCCTTGCGAGCCGGCCAGGGTCAGGCCCAGGATCAGGAGGACGTCGACGAACACGATCTCAGTTCCTTCGTCTTCGAATTCGTCGCTTGAGGCCCGCCGCAGGCGGGTACGGTGTCGATCTATATGTCAGTGGTCCCATGCGTGCATCGATACAGGCATAGGACCACCGACGTCAAGCGATGATTGCCATCGCGACTCTTCTTTGGGGCGATTCTCAGAGCCGAATCGGCCTACGGCTCGGCCCGATGAACCAGCCGGACTTCATTGCAGCGCATCCACCAGCCCGAGTCAGCCGGGTACGGCACGACGCTCGAATCGCAATAGAGGTCCGTGTTCGTGCCGTTGGTCCAATCATCCCAGCTCACGTAGAACGGCAGTTCGTCGTCAGTGGAATCGGTGCATATCACCGTGCCCATCGCGCCGGCGAGCAGATCGACCGCCGGCCCGCCGCCCGCTCCCATCGGGTGGTCGACGAGCAATTCCACGCGATCTCCGGGCAGCAAGTCGACATCGCAGGCTCCGGGACCCGGGTCCGGCAGGTCTCTGCATGCCGAGAGGATCGGATGATAGATATCGCCATTCCATTGCGGGCAAATACAGATTGCGTCCGCTTTGGGCTGTGTGTCGCAGAGTTGTCCTCGGAGTCGGATGCGGCCACCAGCGTTCATTCCGGCAACTTCATCGAGAATCTGTTGCACGTTCCCATTGGCGACGATGTTGTATTGTGCGCCTCTGTCGGTGATGAAGGTGAGGCATCCCTCCAGACCCTTTTGAACGGTCCCGGTTCGATCGAATCGGCGTCCGACAAGCACATGAGCAAGGTCCATCCACAGTGCGGAGGTGGATGGATATCCCAGTGGCGTTCCGGGAATGCAGGCGTCGGCATCTCTGTAGCCTTCCGTCCAGAGGTCCCAACTGACGAGAAGCCTGCCGCAGCCGCTCGTGCAGTCTACACAGATCACCGTTCCGGCATGCCCGGCCTTCAGTCCGAGGCCGCCGGGCGGATCGTCGGTCAACAGGACCACCCGCCCACCGGCTATGAACCGAGATGCCTGGCATCCGTCACAAGCCGTGTCGTCCGGTTTGCCCTCGGCGACTTCGATGCTTGTGACGTATTCGTAGCGACCGCGGCCTTCGCACGAGATGACTCGGGCGTAGACGTCGTATCGGCCGGCGGCCAGGTTGCCGATAGCGCCTCTGACCTCGAAGGGAGTCGGCTCGCTCGCGCACGAAAGACCCAGGCACGCGGCGGGGTCATCCCACCCGGGCAGTAACACATCCATTCGGATGCTGTCACCAGCGAAGGTCGCCAGGTGGATCTGCTCCGGAACGCACGTGTCCGGCCACAGCCCGGAAACGACGATGGTTACGCTATCGACCGTTGTCGGCAAGGCCGGTTCGACCGAGATATCCACACTTGGCAGATTTGGGTCGTCTCCGGCCTGGGCCGACATGGTCATACACAGGGCGATACATGCGGCACACACGATTTTGGATTTCATCTTCCGACTCCTCGCTCTTTCCAGAATGCTCCAAGAAACCTTTCCTGACGGGCACGTACGACACTCGTGGCCCGTGTCAATTTCAGACGGGATGCCTGCCACTCAGCAGACGCTCGATCGCGTTGAGACTCTCGCATTTCGCCGCCATGTGTTTTCGGTCGCAGACAGGTTGGGGCCCGGTTCCAGCCACGAATTCCCCGTTGACTTTTGACGCCTCCCCCGGCGGGCCCGCCGCCGGAAGGGGATTGGCCCGTGCCGCGACTTCTCTCCTCCCACAGACTGTGTCTGATGCCGAAGATCCGGCCTGCCGCCAAGATCCCCGCACGCAGACATGATACGACTTCACTATTATATGCGATTCAGCCGCCTTATTCAAGCGTATTCCGTGTGAACCTGGGAGAAAAGGGGTATTTGGGTGTGGCCTGTCTGCGGTCGGATCTCCGGAACTGCGGTAGGATGCGTGGGTCTTTCGGCGACAGCTTGGGCCTCGCCTGTGTTGCTGTTGGCCAGGGGGGCCGAAAACGACCTCCCTGGGCTCAGGCGGGCCGATTCTCCGGTGTATCCCGACAGGCCAAAGTGTGCGATTGACATGGGGCCTCTTACCCGGATATTATAAACCGCCCGGGGCGGGCGGTCGGACGGACGGCCGTTCCAGTCCCGACGTCCATCGGGACGGGGAGACTCAATAATCTGACAAGACCAAAGGAGTTGGCTCAATGGATCCGCAGGTTTTCAAGGCGTATGACATCCGGGGCATCTACCCCGATCAGCTCAACGAAGAGGATGCGTGGAAGATCGGCTGCGCGACGGCCCGGTTCCTGCCGTCTCTGATGACCGGCTACGAGCGTGGTCAGGCGGGGGCCAACACCCTCTGCGTCGGGCGGGACATGCGGACCCACAGCGAGCCCCTGGCCAAAGCGCTGATCGAAGGCATTCGCTCGGCCGGCGTCGGCGTGGTCGATATCGGGATGATTGACACGCCGCAGATGTACTTCGCCATCAACCACCTCAAGACGTGCGGAGGCGTGCAGGTGACTGCTTCGCACAATCCCGCCAAGTACAACGGATTCAAGATTTCCGGACGCGGCGCGATCCCGATCGGTGGCGACACCGGTCTGAAGGACATCCAGCATCTGGCCCTGGCCATGCCGCACACCAAGGGCAATCCCACCGGCTCCTTACGCCAGCAGGACCTGAGCGAGGAGTACAAGCAGCACGTGCTCCAGTTCCTGCGTCCGGGCCTGAAGGACAAGAAGATCGCGGTCGACGCCTCGAACGGGATGGCGGGCAAGGCTCTGCCTCTGTTGTTCGGCGACGGTCCGGTCGAGATCGTGGATATCAACTTCGAATACACCGGCAAGTTCAAGCACGACCCCGACCCGCTGAAGGAGAAGAACCTCTCGCAGGTGCGCTCGATGGTCAAGCGGCAGAAGTGTGACTTCGGCCTCTGCTTCGACGGAGACGCCGACCGGATGATCCTCGTCGACGAGAAGGGCGATACGGTCAGTTGCGACCTGCTCACCGCGCTGATGGTGCCGTATTTTCTTCAGAAGAAGCCCAAGTCGGCGGTGGTGTATGACCTTCGCAGCAGCCGCGTCGTGATGGAGGAGATCATCAAGTACGGCGGAACCCCTCGGCGCGAGCGCGTCGGCCACGCCTATATGAAGAAGGCCATGCGGGATTCCCACGCCGTCTTCGGAGGGGAGCTGTCGGGGCACTTCTACTACGCCGACAACTTCTGCGCCGATTCGGCGGCGATCACGATGGTCCACTTGCTGAACGTGGTCAACGACGGCGGCAAGCCGATCAGCGAGCTGATCGCCCCACTGCGGCGCTATGCCAACAGCGGGGAAATCAACTTCGAGGTCGAGGACAAAGAGGCCAAGATGGAAGACCTGGCCCGACGGTATGGAGACGGCCAGATCGATCGCCTCGACGGCGTGACGGTCGGCTTCAAGGAGTGGTGGTTCAACTGCCGGCCGAGCAACACCGAGCCGCTGCTGCGTCTGAACATCGAGGCGCGGACCCAGGAGATGCTGGCCGAGAAGCTGGCGGAGATCGAAGGGCTGCTCGGCAAGCGGGATTGACGTTTGCCGTGGTCGCGCAGTTCCGGCGTCGGCGTTCTTTCAATACGGAGTGTCATTATCCAGAGGAGACACGCATGCGTGACCACCGTCTCTCGCGTCGGGATTTTGTAGCGGTTGCCGGTCTGGCAGTCGGCGCGTCACTCGCAGGCAAGCGTGGCCTGAGCGTTGCGGCGGCGCAGCCGATCCCGGCCGGGCGCGCCCTTCGCTTTCGATATTGCCTGAATACCAGCACGATCCGAGGGCAGAAACTGGGGCTGGCCAGGGAAGTGGATGTGGCCGCTGAAGCCGGCTACGACGCCATCGAGCCCTGGGTCTCCAGCCTCCAGGAGCACGTCAAGGCAGGCGGCCGACTCAGTGACATCCGCCAACGCATCCAGGACCGCGGCCTGACCGTGGAGAGCGCCATTTCCTTCCCGCGATGGATCGTCGATGATGACGCCGTGCGAGCCGAAGCGGTCGAGCAGGTCAAGCGGGAGATGGACCTGCTGGCCCAGATCGGGGGCAAGCGCATCGCGGCCCCTCCGGCCGGGGCGACGGGCGAGCCGCTGCTCGATCTGTCGAAGGCGGCCGAACGGTACAGGGCCCTGCTGGAGCTGGGCGACCAGACGGGCGTGGTGCCCCAGGTCGAAGTCTGGGGCAGCTCGAAGAACCTGCATCGGCTGGGCCAGTCCATGTTTGTGGTGATCGAGAGCGGGCACCCCAAAGCCTGCCTGCTGCCCGATGTATACCACATCTACAAAGGCGGCTCCGACTTTCACGGGCTCAAGACGATCAGCAGCAGAACGATTCAGGTGTTCCACCTGAACGACTATCCGGCCAACCCGCCGCGCGAGACGATTCGCGACGGCGACCGCGTCATGCCGGGCGACGGCATTGCCCCTCTGACGCAGATATTGCGGGACCTTTGTGACAACCGCAGTGAGGCGGTCCTCTCGCTGGAGTTGTTCAGCCAGGTGTATTGGGAGAAGGATCCCCTCGAGGTCGCGCGAGAGGGTTTGGCCAAGATGAAGACCGCCGTGCAGAACGCCGTCTCGACCCCGGTGTAGACCGGTGGCGTGCGGCCTCGCCTCGCGCGGCGAGGAGACTGGGCATGGTGGGCGGACCGAATACGAAAGGGAGAGACCATGACCATTCACATTTGTTGCTTGTTGGCGATGCTTCTCGCCGATCCGGGAGCGACCGCCAAGGCCGCTGACCCCGGGGGGCTGGGTTTCCCCGAGCCCGACGTCCTGATTTCGCGGAACGAGGTCCTCGCGGACATTCGCCAGGTCTGCGTCGTGCTGGTGACGCACAAGCCCGCGCCGACCGAATCTCCGGTGGACTACCAGCAGTTGCAGGCGCAGGTGGTCGAGAAGCTCAGAAACGAGAGCATCGAGCATGTGGACTGCCGGACGGGATTGACTCCCCGATTGCACGTGCACATCGAGTTGGTTCCGCTGAAGGATTGCGGCCTGAGCGTCTATCGCGTGCAGACGGCCCTGAGTCGGATCGTCGCGTTCACCGATCATCGGGAGCGGACGGTGCAGGCGGATGTCTGGCGCGTCAGGCCTGTCATGAAGGCGGTGTCCGATCCGAATCTCTGCGACGAGCTGACCGGCGTGGTGCTCGCTCAGGCCGAGTTCTTCGCCGGAGCATGTCGCGCCGCCCGTCGCCCTCAGGAATCCACCGGCGAAGGCGGCCAGGAACCGCCGGCTTCGCCGGTCTCCCTTCGAGAGAATGTGACGGCCGTTTCCAGTCCGGCGGCGACTGTGCCTTCCTTCGTCGGGTCGAGGAACAGTGCGGTCTTTCATCGAGCCGATTGCCCGTTGGCTCTGAAGATCGCCCAGCGGAATCTCGTGACTTACGCGACGCGCGACGAGGCCATCGCAGCGGGCAAGCGGCCCTGCAAATCGTGTCAGCCGTGACGTCTTCCTTCGCTAATGGGGGGCCAGAGCGTGAATAATCGAGAACGTGTCCTGAAGGCCTTGTCGCACGTCCGGCCCGACAGGGTCCCGTACGACATCCGATTCACCGTGCCCGCCCGCGAGAGAATGGCCGCGTACTACGGCGACCCGAATTTCGAGTCGAAGCTGGGCAACTGCTTCACGTGGCTGCGTCCGCACCTGCCCGATGCGAGGTTCGTGGAGGTGGCTCCGAACATCTGGCAGGACGAGTTCGGCGTGCGATGGGACCGCCACATCGACAAGGACATCGGCGTCGTCTGCAATCGGCTCGTGACCGCCGACAACGTCACCGACGTTCCATTCCCCGACCCGAACGACCGGCGGCGCTACGCGCGGTTCGATGAGGCAGTGCGCGCCGATGGAGAGACGGCGGCGCTGGTCAGTCTGGGCTTTTCGCTCTTCGAACGGGCCTGGACGCTGGCGGGCATGGAGAACGTCCTGATGGCGATGGCGGTCGGGGATCGCTGGGTGGACGTGCTCCTCGACCGGATTCTCGAATTCAACCTGGCGGTTATCGAAAACGCCTGCACGGAGAAGGTGGACATCTTCCGATTCGGCGATGACTGGGGCCACCAGCGGGGCGTTCTCATGGGGCCGGACCTGTGGCGCCGGTATATCAAGCCTCGATTTGCCGCGATGTGCCGGGCGGTCAAGCGGAAGGGCAAGCTGACCATGCTCCATTGCTGCGGCAAGGTCGACGAGCTCTTCGGCGATCTGATCGAGTGCGGGCTCGACGTCTTCAATCCCTTCCAGCCCGAGGTGATGGATGTCTTTGACATCAAGGGAACCTACGGTACCATGTTGAGTTTCTATGGCGGCATCAGCATCCAGCGGACGCTGCCGTTCGGAACGGTCGCCCAGGTCCGGGACGAGGTCCGCCGGCTGATCGACGTGATCGGCGAACAGGGTGGCTATATTGCCTCGCCCTCGCACGACATCCCGGGCGACGCGAAGCCGGAGAACATTGCGGCCATGATCGAGGTTCTTCAGAACCAATGACCGTCAAGACGGGTAGTAAGAAGCATCGAGTTCCGTGAGAGTGGGTCCGTGATCGGCAGAAGTGACATCGACATCCGTCTCGGCCGGCAGAAGCGGCTTCAATTGATCGTCTGCAAGGTGCTGCAGCGCGAGGCCTACTTCTGTGCGGCCCGCTCGCCCAACGTCATCGACGTGGTCCTGATGGAGCAGGGGTTGCACGATGAGCCGGAACGCCTTCGACGCGAGGTGCAGAAGGCGCTGGAGCGGACGACAGACATCCAGGGCAGGCCATACGATGCCTCACTGCTGGGCTACGGCCTGTGCAGCAACGGAACGGTGGGCCTGACCGCCGAGATTCCTGTGGTGATCCCGCGCGGTCACGATTGCATCACACTACTGCTGGGCTCGAAGGAACACTATCAGGAATACTTCGATTCCCATCGTGGCGTCTACTGGTACAGCCCCGGCTGGATCGAGTCGGGCAAACAGCCGAGCCGCACGCGATACGAGTCGCTCCTGGCTGAATACCGCCGCAAATATGGCGATGACAACGCCCAGTATCTCATGGAAGTCGAGCAGGCCTGGATGAAGGAATACCGCTGGGCGACCTTTGTCGATTGGGGCCTCGTCGATTCGGATGCCTACCGCTCCTACACGAAGCAGTGCGCCGAATTTCTCGGGTGGGACTACGACGAGCAGAAAGGAGACCCCGGCTTGATGCAGCGGTTCGTCGACGGTTGCTGGAACGACGAGGAATTCCTTCTTGTCTCGCCCGGCCGACGCATCGCCGAGGACGTGACCAGTCGTGGGATCATCACGACCCAATGATTCCCATGCGACCCAACGAAGTGATATCCATCACCATCTTCCTGCTGGTGCTGCTTGCTCTATACGGATTCGAAATCGGTGTCCTGGTGCGGGCGGCTGTGGCGCGAATCCGCCGGCGGCCCGTCAAGGCACTCCTGAGAACCAGGACCGCCGTCGCAATCCATCTTCTCGCAGTTCTTGGCATCTTTTGCTTTCTCTACGCTCGTTTCGTTGAGCCCTTCTGGGTCGAGGTCAATGCGATGACGGTGCGCACGCCCAAGCTCAAGGAGGCGTCCTTTCGCATCGTCCAGATTTCCGACCTGCACTGCGACCGGACGCCGCGAAACGAGGAGGAAATGGTCCGGACGGTCAACGCGCTCAAGCCAGACGTCATCGTCGCCACGGGCGACTACCTCAACGATATGGACGGCCTGACGCGACTGAAGGACGCCTTGCGTCGCCTGGAGGCGCCACTCGGCAAGTTCGCGGTCACCGGGAACTTCGAGGTCTATCACTGGCGCGGCCTCGATCTCATCGAGGGAACGGGTTTTGAGCTTCTGGATCGCCAGACCCGGCTGGTGGCCGAAGGCAGTGAGAGCATCGGCATCCACGGACGGGGAATGGTCCTGCCCGACGACGGAGGAGACGTTGTGCCGGACCTTCCTTCCGAGCGGTTCAACATCTTTCTGTATCACACGCCGGACCTGATCGAACGGGTGGCCGGATCGCACGTCGATCTGTACCTCTGCGGCCACACGCACGGCGGGCAGGTCGCTCTACCCCTGTACGGCGCTTTGATCACGTTCTCCAAATATGGTAAGAAGTACGAATCCGGCGTCTATCAGGTGGGTGAGACAACGCTCTATGTCAACCGCGGCCTGGGTCTTGAACCCCGACCGGCGCCCCAGGTGAGGTTCTTCGCCCGGCCCGAGATCGCGGTCTTCGACATTGTTCCAGACCGTTAGCGTGGCCGCCTCAATCCGCCACAGGCGGATTGGGGATGGTGCTCGATCGAGATCACATATGCATGTTGTCACCATCCTGTTCGTCGCAATCGGCCTGGCCATGGATGCTCTGGCGGTCTCCATCGTCACGGGCAGCGTCTATCGCGAACTCCACATCCGCCACGCGCTGCGCATGGCGCTGTTCTTTGGGGCTTTCCAGGCGGTGATGCCGCTGATCGGCTCGCTGGCGGGCCTCGGACTCAAGGCGTACATCAACCCGTTCGATCACTGGATTGCGTTCGGTCTTCTCGCTTTCGTCGGGGGCAAGATGATCTACGAGGCCTTCGAGATCGAATCAGCGGAGAAGAATCTCGACCCGTCCAATCTGACGATTCTGCTGATGCTGTCGATCGCGACGAGCATCGACGCGCTGGCGGTCGGTGTCACGCTGTCGCTGCTGACCAATTCGGTCGCGTTCGCCGTCTGCGTCATCGGCCTGGTCACGTTCGCTCTGTCGTACGCGGGCGTCGCCATCGGCAAGCGCTGCGGCCATTTCTTCGAGAGCAAGATCGAGATCGCTGGCGGCCTCGTCCTGATCGCCATCGGGGTGAAGATTCTCATCTCCCATCTGACCGCTTGATCCTCGGCAGAGAGCAACACCCGTAGCGGCTCAGCGCAAGAAGAAAGCCGGAGCGACCCGGAATAGGCCGCCCCGGCCTGGATACGCATTAGGAAGCGTTGCGGACTCAGTCCTTCAGCTCGCGAACCCAGATGTTGCGGTAACGCACGGGATTGCCGTGGTCCTGAAGCTGGATCGGGCCTTTGTCGCCGTGGGCGACGTAGTCGGTGACGGCGTGGGCGTTGATCCAGTTGGTGCCGCCGGTCAGCTCCACGTGATCGTGAATGAGAACGCCGTTGTGGAAGACGGTGAAGGTCGCTTTTCGCGTGACCTTGCCGCTCTTGTCGAACATGGGGCGATGGTAGATGATGTCGTAGCTCTGCCACTCGCCGGGCTTGCGGCAGGCGTTGACCAGCGGAACGGCCCGGCCGTAGAGCGCGCCGCACTGCCCATCGGGATAGGTTTTGTTGTCGTAAGAGTCGAGGACCTGGACTTCATACTGGCCCTGGAGGAAGACGCCGCTGTTGCCGCTGCCCTGGCCGGAGCCGGCGACGCGCTGCGGCGTGGCGAACTCGACGTGCAACTGGCACGACCCGAACTGCTCCTTGGTCTGGATGTAGCCGGCGCCCTTGACCGACTCCATGTAGCCGTCGCCGGCCACCCACTTGGAAGGAGCGCCTTTGGTATCCGTCCAGTTGGCCATCGACGCATCGGTCCCGTCGAAGAGCACGACCGCGTCGGCCGGAGCGTTACCGCAGCCTTCGCCGGGCGTGACGATCGCCGGAGCCGGCCGGGCCTCGTCGTGCACCATCCACCGGCCCGTCGGCGTGTCCACGTACTGCGTCAGCGGCGGTTTCTCCTTTGCCTCGGCGACCTCGGCCTTGGCCTCCTTCTTGGCCGCATCCTGCGTGGCGCATCCGGCGACCAGACCGCATACCGCGACGACGACTCCCAACCACAACATCCTGTTCATAGCAACTCCTTTCTACCTTCTCTGCGACACAACCCGACTCTCACCTCGCCGGCTCCGTCTTCATCTGCCGGGCCCGTGTTATACCCGAATCCCCATCCCGCGCCAATGCCTGCCTCACTGCGTCAGTGGCTCTTTTGCGTTTGCAGCGTCACGTCCTTGCGCTGTTGCGGAAGATGGTCCGGTCGAGGACGCCGTAGGGGGTGAAGCTGGTCTTGGCGGTCAGCCACAGGCCCACGGCCAGGGTGATGGCGGTGCCGGAGAAGATGGAGATCATGATGGCGATCTGGTACTTGATGGCGGTGGCCGGGCTGGCGCCGCCGAGGATGACGCCGGTCATCATGCCGGGCAGGGACACCAGGCCGATGGTCGCCATGGAAGCCACCGTCGGCGCCAGCGCCGCCCGGCAGGCGTTTCGCACGAAGGGACGCGTCGCCTCGTGCAGTAGCGCCCCCTGGGCGAGACTCTGGAGGAAGGCCTTCTCACTCGTCCGGATGCTCTCGTAGAACGTCCGGATGCCGACGATGTCGGCCCGCAGGCAGTTGCCGAGGATCATGCCCGCGATGGGGATGGCGTACTGTGCGTCGAGCAGATTGCTTCGTCGCAGGATAAGGCCGACGAACAGCAGCAGGGGGACGGTGGTGCCTGCCACCAGCGCGCCGAACAAGGGCAGCGCGATGCGGCGGAGCTTCAGCGAGCAGGACCGCACGATCGACACGTCGGCGACCGACACCATGATCAGCAGCCACGCGGCGCTGAGCCACAGGTTGTTCAACCGGAAGACCACCTGGAGGTACAGACCGACGAAGATCAGTTGCACGGTCATGCGCACCAGCGACACGACGGTCTCGCCGATCATGGGGACGCGGTACCACAGCATGATCGCCAGCGGGAAGGCCAGCAGCAGGTACGAGGCCGCCAGATGCCAGACGCCGATCTCGACCACGTCGTTCATGCGGACCCTCCCGACGATGCATCCCGACGCATCTGCACGACCTGGTCGACGAAGGAGAACCACTCGGCGTCGTGTGCGACGAACAGGGCGGTCGCCTCGGTGCGGGACTGGAAGTAGTCGAGAACCTTGCGCTTGCTCGCCGGGTCCAGAGCGCTGGTCACCTCATCGAGCAGGAAGATCCGGCGGTCCAGCAGCAGGGCGCTGATCAGTGCGACCCGCTGCTTCTCGCCTCCCGAAAGATCGCCGATACTCTTGTCGAGCAGCGCTCGTGCAAGCCCGAAGGCGTCGAACAGCTCAGGGACGCGGCTCAGGTTGTCTCGCAAGGCGGCGTTGGCACGATAGTGAAACGGCTGCTGGAGGATGTCGCGAACGGCGCCGGCCCCGAGGTCCGGCTCCTGTCCGACGTAGGCGAGATGTCGCCGCACTCGCCAGACGGATTCGGCCGTCAGCCGCTCGCCGGCGACATGGACCGATCCCGCCTGCGGTGTCACGAACCCGAGCAGACAGCGCAACACGGTGGACTTGCCGCAGCCCGAGGGACCGGTCAGCAAAGCCTTCCGCCCCGCCGGGACCGCAAGCGAGAAGTCCTTCAATACGGTCTGCCCATCCATCCGGACGGTCAGCTCGTTGATCGCGAGTGGATCGGGTCCGTCCATCGATTCGGGGTCTACTGCCCAGCGCGCGCCAGTGCGTCGTCCAGAGCGCCGAAGCCTTCCTGCCATTCGCTGAGCCGGGTGACGTTCTTCTTCCGGGCGATCTCCATGAAGCGGTCGTAGGCGCTGCGGATCGACTCCGGCATGGGCCACTCGGCGTTGGCGGCCTTCGCGGCCTCGCGCATCTCGGTCCATCGCATCATAAAGCTGTACATCACCGGCAACTGGGCCACCTGGACGCGGAATTGCAGCTCGGGATTGTCCTTGACCTGCTCCTCGGCCGCCAGCAGATAGATCCTGGCCTTCGTCAGCGTCTCGAAGTTCAGGTACGCGGCGGTGTGTTTCTCGAAGCAGCCCAGCCAGTCGCCCGTTTGGTCTACGGCATCGTGCATGACAGCCAGGTACTTCTTGATGTACGGAGCGGCCGGACCGTAGTAGCCTTCGAGGAACTCGTCGACGAGCTGATCGCCGCTGCGCGTTGGATCCCACAGTAGTTTGGCCAGCACCCACGCCCGCAGTTCGGCCATCTCGGCGCCATTGGTTGTGTAGGCGCCCTGTTCGAAGATGCCCTTGACGTTGTGATCGACGAAGAACTTCACGTTGGGCCCGAGCACGCGCAGGTTCGGGTGCGACATGATGTGGTGACGGAAGTTCGTCGTGTAATCCCAGATGTAGAGCCGATTGCAGATCTGCGACCAGCCGACGATGTCGTCGCGGAAGGGTTTGTTCCGCTCATCGGCCAGCGGCTTGCTGAACGAGCACTCGATGCTGCACAGTTGGACGATGACGTTGGGACGCGGCTTGACGAGCTTCGGAGGCTTCCGCGTATACTGATACGCCAAGGTGCTGATCGCCACCTTCGGGAACTCCTGCTCGACGTCGGCGGAAACTGCATTGACGAAGCGCAGCATCGGGCCGGCCGGACTGCCTTCCTCCTCCTCGACGGCCTTGCACTTGGCGCACTGGCAGTTGCCGTACCAGTCGTTCTGCGAGACCGAGGCGATGGTGGCGGCCGGATTGTTGCGCAGCCGCTCCTTGAGATTCTTGACCAGCTCGGCGCGCATCTCCTCGTTGGCCAGGCACAATTGCGCCCGTTCGGTCGTGCGCTTGCCGTCGATCTCACTGAACCATTCGGGATGGTCGGCGAAGTACTTCTCCGGCGGGATCAACGGGTAGAACGTGTGAACGAATCCTTCGTACTTGTGCTTTCCGCCTCGCTCGGCGTCGATCCGGTTGCCGTTGCCGTTGCACTTGTTCCGCACGGACCAGTCGCCATCGAGCGCATCGAACCAGTAGGGCTCGCGATATTCGAGGACCGGGACATAACGGATGTCGATGTCGTTCAGAACGACCGTGGCTCTGGAGGGTATGGTGCTCTCGGTGGATGACCACCATCGGCAGCCGAGATGATCCTCCAGGAAGGTGTAGACGGCGTACAACGTTCCCCGTGGCCGGCCGCCGGCCAGGATCAAGCCGTTCGGCACGGTCCGGATGACGATTCCCTCGTCGCCCAATCCGTCGGTCGAGAAGTCCTTCTGTGCGACCGTGGCAGCTTGGGGGCCGACGAAGACATTGACGCCGGCCTGGTTCGGCTCGCTGGCGATAGGGAACTGGGCCCCCGTGATTTGCGTCAGAGATCCGGCCAACTCGGCCGCGGCGTACCGCTCCGGCGCCGGCGCATCGGCCGCGATGACGATGACCGCCTTGGCCTGGCCGTTCTCCGACAGGGTCACGGCGCCGGCGCTCCAGGTCGCCAGCAGGCCGACCACCATACCCATCCATAGAATCGTTCTTGTCGTAGGCATCTCTCGAACCCTCCAAAACGTGCGCCTTCGCGATGAGGCGCCCTTTATGTCGCGTAACTGTGCAGCCCAGGGAACAACCTCGATAGGTTGACCCAGAGCAACGTAATGACGATGGCGACCATCCCCGCGATCGCCCAAAGGCTGTTGATCCTCGCATACTGCGTGCCGAACATATAACGCCAGTGGAAGTACCCCACGTAGACCAGCCAGGAGGCCAGCGACCACAGCTCCTTCGGGTCCCAGCCCCAGTAATCGCCCCAAGCCTGCTTGCCCCAGACGCTGCCCAGGATCAAGCCCAGCGTCAGAAGCGGAAAGCCGATAGCGATCAGCGTGTATGTCGCCTGCTCGGGCGGCAGAATCCCGCCCGAAACGACGCTCCGTTTCGTCATGCACAAGTGGATGGCTGCCCGGAAGGCGGCCATAGCCATGAAGATGTAACTGAGCGTGTAGACCCCCACATGCGGCACGAACAGCCAGCTTTGCAGGGCCGGAGGCAGGTGTTGCGGCTCGGCGTGGAATCTGAAGCCGGCTGGAAACAGAACGATCGCCGCAATGAGCATGTCCACCCACTGACCGCCGATTCGCAGGACTCTGCGCCCAACCACCGAGATCGGATAGCAGACCATCCCCAGGCAAAGGAATACCTCGAAGAGGTTTTGCAGCGGGACGTGCCGGACGTCGATCCAGCGGTAAACATACGCCACGAGGCCGGCGCAGAATCCCGCGGCGAAGAGCCACTGCCCGGCCTTCCTGCGTCGTGCCACGGTGGCGAGGAACGCCAACAGGAAGGCGCCGATCGCCAGGTAGATCAGCAGCCCCTGAAGTGTGTATTTGATGGCCATCTGCGTTCCTGTTATCCCTTCTTGTCCGCTGTATCGGCCGCCGCAATGACAGGCGCGCAGGTGATTTGCCAGCTCCTGGCGCTGGACCACAGGCGCCGGCCCCAGAAGTGCCAGAAGACGCCGACGAGGAGCATGGCATAGCCGGTATAGACGATGTTGAGCCCGGCATCCGAAACGACCATCAGAACCGTGTACTCACCCATCTGATTCTGTCCGTACGAATGCTGGTAGAAGTGGTACCCACCATGATGCAGAGGGTGATTGACCTCGATGTCCTTGCTCGCGACGACGTTGTTGCCCTGCACGACCTCGAGCTCGCTGACATAGTCGCGGGCGCTCTGCTCGTAGCTCATGACCAGCGGATCGCTGGGGTTGGCGTGTCCGGCCCGTTGGAGGAACACGTATCGTCTCGCGGTCGATCCGTCGGGCTTCTGTATCATCACCTCCAGGGCCGGATTCAGCCCGCCGGGGGCATCGTAAGCGATCCGCTCGTCGCCGGAGACGTCCATCTTGAAGTTCCGGAATGCCCGCTGGATGGTCACCGTGCCGAGGTCTTTGCCGAGCGTCTGGCTCCGGCCCGCCTCAGCGGGCAGCTTCCATCGCCGGCCCTCGCGGCTCTGGAAGTACAGGTCGCCCGGCTCGTAATACTCGATGCGAAAATCGCGCAGCCGGATCGAAAAAGGCAATTCCCCCGTATCGTTGCTGTCGGCGACCATCACCCGGTTCTCCGCCGTGCCTTCAAGGACCGGCATCTGGCCCTTGCGAATCCTCTCGGTCCCGAAGAACCGCTTCTGGAGGTCCTGTCCCAGTGGCGAGCCCCACATCCCGCCGGCCAGAATGAGGATGCAGCCCAGATGCATCAGGAGAAGCGATGGGACCCACAGGAGCCGGCGGAAGACGGCGATGCCTGCGGCCAGCAGGGCTCCGAACGCCCCCCAGTAGACCACGACGGGCAGGCTGTTGAAGAAGGCCTGTGCCCGGTCGGCCCCCAGGAACGCGCCGTAGACTGACAAGACCGCCAGCGCTGCAATCACTATAAGGCAGGCCCACAAGATGGACCGCTTCAATCGAACCATGTGCTCTCCTTGGATTACGATAAGTATTATCAGGCTCGGAAGATAGGTTCGCAAGCTATTTATCTTGCAGCCCGGCCGGCGGTTCTCCTGCTCCCGAGGAAACCGCAGAGAAACGTGGAAATGGTGTCACGCCTCCTGCGACTGGTCTTGATGAGGCCGATGTCAGTCTCCCTGTGCCGGCCGGCCGTAAAGGCTTTTCCAGCAGAGAGGTATGACGCATTGACTTGAGTGTTGGGGATGTGTTAAAATGCCATCAGAGCACTTGCCTATTGCAGGCCGGCGGAAGGGTGGGGGGACTGTCATTGTGCTCCGGCGGGCGGGTCAGTGTTTCAGGGCGCTTCTCGGCAAGCCGGAACGCTGTACATGGCGGACCATCAGAGGCTTGGCCAAGCGACGCCTGCGCTTTTTGGAGGGGCCGAAACGGTGCGAACGAACCGGCCCACATGGCTCGGACCGCAGGGCGTTCGCGGGTAGTGAAAAGGCACATACAAAGGCGGAAGGCGATATGATCGGTTACTTGAAGCCCCTCGTGCTGGCGCTGGTGCTGGCACCGGCCGGCGTGATGCAGGCCCAATCCCCCGTTGTCATCAACGAACTGCTGGCCTCCAATAGCCAGGGCGCCAAAGACCCGCAGGGGCAGTACGACGACTGGATCGAGCTGCACAACACCTCCGATGCGACTGCCGACATCGGGGGGATGTACCTGACGGACGATGCCGAGAACCCCACCCGTTGGCGGATTCCCTTGGGTACGACCATCGCCTCGAAAGGCTACCTGTTGGTCTGGGCCGACGGCGACACGGGCCAGACAGGACTGCACGCGGGCTTTCGGCTCAGCGCCTCCGGCGATGAGATCGCGCTGTTCGACGTAGACGGCCACACGCGGCTCGACTACGTTTCCTACGGTCCGCAGACGGCGGACGTCTCGTTCGGCCGCTACCCTGACGGCGCGGGGGATTTCCGCCTGATGGGGTATCCGACGCCGGGACAGCAGAACGTCGTCGTCTATGAAGGCTTCGTCTCCACGCCCAAAGTCTCCCATGAGCGAGGGTTCTACACTGCGCCGTTCGAGGTGACCATCACCTGCGACACGCCGGGCGCGGTCATTCACTACACCCGTGACGGCAGCGAGCCTTTTTCGCAGGTGCGTGACCTTCCGAGCGGCAGCGTCTACAGCGAGCCCATCCTCGTCCTGCGGACCACGTGTCTTCGCGTCATGGCGTTCAGAGAGGGGTGGAAACCGTCTGAGGTGGTTACCTCCAGCTACATCTTTCTCGACGACGTCATCAATCAGCCGCCGTATCCGCCGGGCTTTCCCACGACGTGGGGTTCGACCCGCGTCGACTACGAGATGGACCCGAGCGTAGTGAACGATCCGGCGTACGCGCCGACGATCAAGGACGATCTCCTGAGCGTTCCTTCGGTGAGTGTGGTGATTGACAAAGAGGACTTCTTTGGGGCCCAACGCGGCATCTATGCCAACCTGTCGGGCCACGGCGCCGCATGGGAGAGACCTGCCTCGATCGAATGGATCGACCCGATTGAAGGGGAGGATTTCCAGGTCAACGTGGGCCTGCGCGTCCACGGCAGCCAGTACGGCCGGAGCACGAGCGTTGGGAAACACTCGCTTCGCATGCTGTTCAAGAACGAATACGGCCCGTCGCAACTGGACTACCCGCTCTTCGCGGACACCGATGTCGAGGGCTTCGAGTCGCTGATCCTGCGAGCCATCTGGAACTATTCCTGGTTCGGCGACAGCACCGCCTCCGGCGGCTTGGGGACCGACCACGCCGACTATCTGCGCGATCAGTTCTGCCGGGACACGGTTCGTGACATGGGCGGACTGACGCCGCACAGCCGGGCCGTCCACGCCTACGTCGACGGGCTTTACTGGGGGATGTTCATCTTCGTCGAGCGGCCCGACGACGGGTTCTACGCCCAACACCTGGGCGGCGAGAAGGAAGATTACGACGTGCTCTACGCCGACGGCAGCATGGAGGTCAAGGCGGGAGACCTCGAGGCGTGGAACACCCTGTTTCGCCTGGCCGACAGCGACCCGGGCACGAACGCCGCCTACCACGAGATCCAGCAGTATGTGGACATTCCCGCCATGATCGACTACATGCTGATGATCTACTACGTGGGCAGCCGCGATGCACCGGTGTTGCTGGGCAACAACCGGGTGCCACGCAACTTCTACGCCGTTCGCCGTCGCGAGCCGGCCGGTCCGTTCGTGTTCGTGCCATGGGACGTCGAGTGGAGTCTCGAATCGCCCACGGTCAATCGCGTCAACATCGTCGGCCAGTCCAATCCGCACTATCTGGTGGACCGGCTGAAGGCCAACGAGGACTTCCGCGTGCAGATGGCGGACCAGATTTACAGGCGGTTCTTCAACGATGGGGCCCTCACGCCGGACGCCGCGATCGATCGCTACATGACCCGCGCCAACGAGATCGACCGCGCCATCGTCGGCGAGTCCGCCCGGTGGGGCGACAGCCTGAGGTCGCGTCCCTACACGCGCGACGTCGAATGGGTGGCCGAACGCGATCGCCTGGTCAACGAGTACTTCTCCGTTCGTACGGACATCGTGATGAACCAGCTCCGCCAGGCGGGGTTCTATCCGTCGATCTCGCCGCCGCAGTTCTACATCGACGACCGGTTCCAGCATGGCGGGCAGGTTGACAGCGGCGCCGTCCTGACGATGGCCGCCAGCGCGGGAGACATCTGGTACACCACCGACGGCAGCGACCCGCGTCTGGCTGGCACAGGGGGCGGGCCGAGCGATTTGCAGATGCTGGTGCCGGAGGATGCGTCGAAACGCGTGATGGTGCCCACGGGCCCGATCGACGACGCGTGGCGCGGAGGAGCAGACTTCGACGACGCCAGTTGGATCCGCGGCGCCGGTGGCGTCGGCTTCGAGCGCAGCACCGGGTATGAGCCATTCTTCAACATCGACGTGCAGAGCGCCATGTATGGGCGAAACGCCACATGCTATATCCGAATTCCCTTCGACGTGGACCCCGAAGAGCATGCCGAGCTGACCTCGCTGATGCTCAAAGCGCGATACGACGATGGTTTCATCGCCTACCTCAACGGCGTAGAGGCCTTTCGCGTGATGTTTGAGGGGCAGCCCGTCTGGAACTCCGGCGCCACCGACAACCACTCGGACCTGGACGCCATCGAGTTCGAGACCTTCAACATTTCGGGCGCCGTTGCCGCCCTTCGTCCGGGCCCGAATATCCTGGCCATCCAGGGACTCAACGCCGGCTCGACCAGTTCGGACTTCCTGATCTCGGTGGAGCTGGTCGCCGGCAAGGGCGGGGCCGGCGGGTCGGAAAGCGGCGTCTCGGCGAACGCCGTTCGCTATGCCGATGCGGTGACGTTGGACCGCAGTACGCCGATCAAGGCCCGCCTGCTCAGCGGCACCACGTGGAGTGCGCTGGCCGATGTCGTCTTTGCGGTCGGGCCGGTCGCGGAGAATCTGCGGATCAGCGAGATCATGTACCATCCGGCCGATCCCAACGCGGAATACATCGAGGTGACCAATATCGGCGACCAGACGATCAACCTGAATCTCGTTCGCTTCGCCAACGGCATCGATTTCACGTTCCCCAGCGTCGAGCTGGCGCCCGGCGGCCACGTGGTGGTGGTCCGAGACCTCGCCGCGTTTGAGGCCGAGTATGGCGCGACGACCGACGTGGCCGGGCAGTACTCGGGCAATCTCGCCAACGCGGGCGAACGCATCGAATTGCAGGACGCCTCCGGCCGGATCATATGCGATTTCCGTTTCGAGGACGACTGGTTCGACATCACCGACGGTCTGGGCTTCTCGCTGACCGTCGAGGACCCATCCACTGCCGATCCGATGGCACTCGGCGACAAGAGCCTGTGGCGGCCCAGCGCCCGCGCCGGCGGCTCGCCCGGCTACGACGACGCGGCCCAGGCGATGCCCTTCGGTTCGGTGGTCATCAACGAGGCGCTGACGAACTCGAATGCGGGCGCGCCGGACTGGATCGAACTGCACAACACCACGGACCAGGCCATCGGCATCGGCGGCTGGTTCCTCAGCGACGACGCCCCCGACCCGTCGGCCGCCGACATGCAGAGCCTGATGAAGTATGAAATCCCCGAGGGCACTGCGATCGCGGCAGGTGGATTCCTCGTGTTTTACGAAGACCAGCACTTTGGCAACGCCGACGCCCCCGGCTGTCGTGTGCCTTTCGCGCTGAGCCGCAACGGGGAAACAGTGTACCTGCATTCCGGCGCGGGCGGCGAGCTGACCGGCTACCTCGCACGGGAGAAGCTCGACGCCTCCGAGGCGGGCGTTTCTCACGGTCGCTTCCTCAAGAGCACCGGCGCCTACAACTTCGTTGCCCTGGATGCCCCGACGCCCGGCGCCGCCAACGCGGCGCCAAAGGTTGGATCGATCGTCATCAATGAGATCATGTACAATCCGGCCGCTCCGGATCAGGCGGAGTACGTCGAATTGCTCAACGCTGGTGACGAGGCGGTCACGCTGTACGACGCAGGGCTGCGGGCGCCGTGGCGGTTCACCGACGACCCCGACAATCCGGCGATTGAGATGCTGTTGCCCACCGATGAGCCGGTGACCCTGAGGCCGGGACAATGCCTGCTGCTGGTCAAGGACCGGCTCAGCTTCGGCGTGACCTATACGGTTCCGGACGATGTCCCTGTCTTCACCTGGGGCCCGGGTCGGCTGTCCAACGGCAGCGACAGGCTCGAGATCAGCCGGCCGGGCGATGCCGACAACGGTACGGCGACAAGCTGGATTCGCGTTGACCGCGTGGTGTACAGCGACGGTTCGCATCCGGAGGACTTCCCGGCTGGCGTGGACTCCTGGCCGGTAGAGGCCGATGGCCGGGGCATGTCGCTGCACCGGATCGATCCGCTGGCCTACGGGAACGATCCGATCCAGTGGAAGGCCGCCGCACCGACGCCGGGGGTCCGGTGACGTGGGGCTGCCCATGTGGTGAGAGTGATGACCGATTCAGGCACGTGTAGTCTTCAGAGACTCGGAGCGAACATGGTGGATATTGTCAGGTTCTTCGCAATGGCGGCGCTGGTGGTGTTGTCGCTGGCGGTCTCGACGCAGGCCGCATCGTCGGTCGTTCTGAATGAGTTTCTGGCCTCGAATGGACAGGGGGCCACGGATCCACAGGGCGAGCACGACGACTGGATCGAGCTGCACAATCCGGCGGCGGTATCCGTGAGTGTCGGGGGTATGTACCTGACGGACGACGCGACCGATCCGACGCGATGGCGGATTCCCAACGGCGCCTCGATCGCGGCAAAGGGGTATCTGCTGATCTGGGCCGACGACGATGCCACGGACCCCGGTCTTCACACTTCCTTCTCGCTCAGCGCCTCCGGTGAAGAGATTGCGCTCTACGACACCGACGGTGTGACCCTTCTGGATTCCATCCGATTCGAGCGTCAGACCGTCGACGTCTCGTACGGCCGCTTCCCCGATGGCACGGGTGACTGGCTGCCCACGTCCTACCCGACGCCCGGTCAGCCGAATCGTCGCAGCTACGAGGGGGCGGTTGCCAGGCCGCAGTTCAGCCGCAGCCGCGGGTTCTACGACGTGCCGACCTACGTGAGCATCACGTGTGCCACCGAAGAGGCCGAGATCTACTACACCACGGACGGGAGCGATCCGTACGGTGGAGATCATGGATCGGTCGGCGCTACGGCGATCCGGTATCATGAACCTATCCGAATCAGCAGAACGACTTGTTTGCGAGCGGCGGCGATGCGGTCCGGATGGATGACCTCGCCCATCGAGACGCACACCTATCTGTTCGTCAACGATATCGTCACGCAGTCGCCCAATCACGAGCGGCCGGCTGCGAGCTGGCCCGCGGGCAGCGTCAACGGCCAGTTGATCGACTACGGAATGGACCCGGACGTGGTCAACGATCCGCAGTACAAGAACCTGATGGACGATGCGCTGCTGGCGATTCCCTCGATCTCTCTGGTGACCGATCTGGCGAACCTGTTCAGCTCGCAGAGCGGCATCTACGTGAACGCAGGCCGCGAAGGACGCCAATGGGAGCGTCCCGTTTCGGTGGAGCTGCTCCGGCCGGACGGAACGGAGGGGTTTCAGATCGACGCCGGAATTCGCATTCGAGGCGGGTTCAGCCGCAGCGGCGGCAATCCGAAGCACTCGTTCCGGCTGTTCTTCCGATCCGAATACGGCGTCTCGAAGTTGGAGTATCCGCTCTTTGACGACGAGGGCGTCGCAGAGTTCGACAACCTCGATTTGCGCACGGCGCAGAACTACGCCTGGAGCCTCGATTCGAGCAATCCCGGCTCCAAGAACACCTTCCTGCGCGAAGTGTTCTGCCGTGACATCCAGGGGGCGATGGGCCGGCCGTACACCCGCAGCCGGTTTTACCATCTTTACCTGAACGGCCAGTACTGGGGCCTTTACCAGAGCCAGGAACGCTCCGAAGCCTCCTACGCCGAGTCCTACTTCGGGGGCGACAGCGAGGACTACGACGTCATCATGACCGACGGCTACCAGACCTCCTTCACGGACGGTTCCATCGACATGTGGAATCATCTGTGGGACCTTTGTGAGGATGGGTTCGCGACGGACGAGCAGTACTACGCCGTCCAGGGAAGACGACCCAACGGCGCGGACGACCCGGCGCTGGCGGTTCACGTGGACCTGGAGAACCTCATTGACTACATGCTTGGCATCTTCTTCACGGGCAACGATGATGCGCCCGTCACCTTGGGCGGGGATCGGGCCAACAACTTCTTCGCGATCCGCAACCGGCGGCAAGACGCCCGGGACGGCTGGAAGTTCTTCGCTTACGACAACGAGCACTCGCTGGGCGTTTCGCGCGGCCTGAACGACGACCGCACGGCGACCGTGCGTGCGGGCCAATCCCGATCGCACTTCAATCCGCAATGGCTGCATCAGAAGCTGATGGCCCACCCGGAATACCTCATGCAGTTCGCCGATCACGCCCACAAGCACTTCTTCAACGGCGGGGCGATGACACCGGAAAACGCGGTGGCTCTGTGCTGGTCCCGCGCCCTGGAGATCGACCTGGCGATCATCGCCGAGTCGGCGCGGTGGGGTGACCAGCGGCCGGACCGGACGAACCGGCCCTACACGAAGGCCGACTGGTGGGCGGAAGTGAACGGCTACCTGCTCGAGACGTATTTCCCCGCGAGGACGCAGATCGTGGTCAATCAGCTCCGCGCCAGAGGGCTTTACCCTCGAACCGAGGCGCCGCAGTTCCGCGTGAACGGCGCGGCGCAGCACGGCGGCCCGATCGGCAGAACCGATGCGGTCTCCATGAACGCGACCGGCGAGATCTGGTACACGACCGACGGAAGCGATCCTCGCGTGCCGGGCACGGCCGGCGGCTCGGGCATCGAAGTGCCCCTGGTCGCCGAAGAGGCGCCCAAGCGGGTGCTGGTTCCCACCGGACCGGTTGCGGACGCCTGGCGGGGAGGATCGGATTTCGACGATTCCGGCTGGACCAATGGCAGCGGAGGTGTCGGATTCGAACGCAGCACGGGGTACGAGCCGTTCTTTCAGATCGACCTGCAGGACGCTATGTACGGCGTCAATGCGAGCTGTTACATCCGGATTCCGTTCGAAGTCGCCGAGGCCGATCTCGATGAGTTGTCCGGTCTGGCCCTTCGTGTCCGCTACGACGACGGATTCATCGCCTACATCAACGGCGTGGAAGCCTGCCGCGTCATGTTCGATGGCGCGCCGGCCTGGAACTCCCGCGCCACCGACAACCATTCCGACCTCGACGCAATCGAGATGGAATTGTTCAACGCCTCGCAGGCGGTCACAGCGCTTCGCCCGGGGCAGAATGTCCTGGCCATTCAGGCACTCAATTCGAGCACGACCAGTTCTGACTTCCTGATCTCGGTGGAACTGGTCGGGAGCAAGGGCGCCGTCGGCGGCACGCCGGGCGGCGTGTCTGTAAACGCTATCCGCTACAGCGAGCCGGTGAGGTTCGACGTGAGCACGCCGGTCAAGGCCCGCACGCTCAACGGGACCACGTGGAGCGCGCTGGCGGATGCGGTCTTCGCGGTCGGACCCGTGGCCGACTCGCTCCGGATCAGCGAGATCATGTATCACCCGGTCGATCCGAACGCCGAGTATGTGGAGCTGACCAATACCGGCAGCCAGACCCTCAATCTCAATCTCGCGAAGTTCACCAGGGGGATCGAATTCACGTTCCCCAGCGCGGAACTGAAACCGGGCGGGCATGTCCTGGTGGTCAGAGACCGTGCGGCCTTCGAAGCGACTTACGGCGCGGGGCTTGCCGTTGCGGGGCAATACGCCGGCAATCTTGACAACGCGGGCGAGCGGATCGACTTGGAGGATGCCGCCGGGCAGGTCATCCACAGCTTCGACTACCGTGATGGCTGGTACGACATCACCGATGGGCAGGGCTTCTCGCTGACGGTCAAGACTCCTGGCGCGACGGACGCGGACGCGCTCGGTGAGAAAGGTACGTGGCGTCCCAGCGCCACGGTTGGCGGCTCGCCCGGTTTCGACGACACCGGTGTGGTTCCCGAGTTGGGAGCCGTGGTCATCAACGAGATTCTGGCGAATCCCACCGGCGGGGCGTCGGATTGGATCGAGCTGCACAACACGACCGACCAGGCCATCGAGGTGGGCGGCTGGTTCCTCAGCGACGACGCGGACGATCTGACCAAGTACGAAATCGCCGCCGGGACGGTCCTCGCCGGCCACGGTTATCTGGTGCTGCGCGAAGAAGAGACGTTCGGCAACGCGGACGATCCCGGCTGCCGGGAGCCGTTTGGGCTCAGTCGCGACGGCGAAACGCTCTACCTCCATTCGGGCGATGACGGCGTCCTGACGGGCTACCGCGAGCAGGAGGAATTCGACGCCTCGGAGGGCGGGGTCTCAATGGGCCGGCACCTCAAGAGCACGGGAAGCTTCAACTTCGTGGCGATGAGCGTCCCGACGCCGGGCGCCGCCAACGCCCAGCCCAAGGTCGGGCCGGTCGTCATCAACGAGATCATGTACAGCCCGACGGTGCTGCCGGAGGCGGAATACGTCGAGCTGCTGAACATCGGCGATGCCCCCGTGACCCTGTACGATGAGGTCCTGGGAGCCTCCTGGCGGTTCACCGATGGTCCCGCCAACCCGCCGATCGAATGCTCGCTGCCGAGCGACGAGCCGGTGACGCTCCTGCCGGGCGAGTGCGTGGTGTTGATCAAAGACCTGATTCGCTTCACGGTCGCCTATGGGTACTTGTCCGACGTCCCGATGGTGGCGTGGGGCGCCGGCGGAATGTCCGACAGCGGCGAGAAGATCGAGTTGGCCAGGCCGGGCCGCGTGGACGACACGCAAACGACCTGGCTTCGTGTCGATCGCGTCGTCTACAGCGATGGCTCGCACCCGGAGCAATTCGGTGGTGGGAACGATCCCTGGCCTGTCGAGGCCGCCGGCAAGGGGCATTCGCTGCACCGGATCGATCCGACAGCTTACGGCAACGATCCGGCTAACTGGCGGGCGGCGCCGCCCAGCCCGGGGCAGGTGGACTGAAAGGAACGCGGACCCGTGCGGGTGGCGGATCGCGATCCGCGTCATCCTCGCAGACCTTTGTTGCCGGGAAAAAATGACCGGAAATCTCGCGGCAGACGCGTCGGCAGGGCCGTTTTTCTCGGTCCTTGTGAAATTCGCTTGACAGAGGCCGAAACCTTTGATAAATCTAACGTTATATCACACGTGTGATATCGAACGCAGACAACGGATCGGGCGCCCCGGGGACTTGCGTCTATCCAGGCAACCGTCCAGGCAAAGCGTGTTCATCTGACAGCTCAACGAGCGTTTGGTTCCCGGTGGCCGGTCCATCTGTCTATGAGATAATCGCCAGGCCGCAGGGAACAGGGGGTGCGGAAGCAGCATCTAAGAGGGTATGCAAGCTGGTGAACGAACGTCCAAGGACCTGACGAGGAACCGACGTATGCATCGATGGAGATCTGACATGAGAACAAGAGCCTTCACCTTGATTGAGCTGCTGGTGGTGATCGCCATCATCGCGGTACTGATGGCCATCCTGATGCCGTCGTTGCGTCTGGCCCGGGACCAGGCCCGTCGCGTCCATTGCGTCAGCAACGTCAAGGCCCTTGCCCTGGCGTGGTTCATGTACAAGGACGAGAACGATGACAAGCTGGTCGGCGGCCACACCAATAGCACGAGCTGGGTGGACGCGCCGAACCCGTCCAACGCGCCGATCGAGGAGCAATACGAGGCCATCCGAAGAGGGCGGTTGTTCCCGTACACCAAGGAGCTGGAGATCTACCACTGCCCGGCGGACAAGAGACAATCGGGTCTCAATGCAGCCTTTCTGACGTTCTCCATTGCCGGCGGCGCCAATGGCGAGTCGTGGAGCGGGTACACCATGGCCAAGATCTACGGTGATCTGAAGCGCCCGGCGACGAGATACATCTTCGTCGAGGAGATGGACACCCGTGGAACCAACATCGGTTCCTGGCAGATGAATCCGGGTCCGAAGACCTGGGTGGACCCGATGGCCATGTGGCACAACCACAGGACCACGCTCGGCTTTGCCGACGGCCACGCCGAGATGCGCGTCTGGACCGACAAGAGCCTGATCGAGTGGCTGGAGAAGGCCCTGTACAACGCGCCCGGTTTCTCGTTCAGCATGACTCCTCCGGGCGACGAATGGGTGGACGTCGATTACATGGCTGAAGGCTTCCCCTGCAAGTCGATTCCGTGATCGCCTGCGCCAATGCTCAGCAACAGGTGTGTCTGGCCGGCCTCAGGATCGCTTCCTGAGGCCGGTTTTGTTTTTGAAGGCGGCTCCTTGTCGGCCCGGCGCCGGCCGTCTACAATGCCGGCGACAAATGCGGGACTGCCGTGCCGAGCGGCTTTGGTGGTCCGCAGGATATGCAAAAGGAAGGCGAGAGGATGTTTGACTTCTTCGAGCAACCGTGGACGCTGCTGGGAGCGGCGGTCCTGGTTCTGTTCGGCTTTCTGACCTATCGCAGCCTCTGTCCCGAGAAGCGCCGGTGGTGGCATTGGCTCGTTCCGCTGGCGGTGGCAGGGATCGGGTTCGGGCTCGATTTCCTGGTGGCGACCGACCTGGAGAAGGTGCACACGACCGTCGACGCGGTGCTGAAGGCGGTCGAGGCCGAGGACAGCCGGGCCGTCGCGACGCTGATCGCGCCGGACTACAGCGACTCGCACCACGCGAGCCGAGAGCAGTTGTTGGAGCGCTGCCGGCAGGAGCTGAACGAGCCGACCGTTGAGGTGGTCAAGTCGCGCGGCGCCGAGGTCGAGCTGTCGGGCTCGGAGGCGACGGTGATGTTGAACCTGTTCTTTCGGTTCGACCAGGCCAGTCGCGTAGCTAAGCAGTACAAGGCGGTCGCCCTGGTCAAGGTCCGCCTGCACCTGACGGAGCAACCGGATGGCAGGTGGCTGATCGAGCGGGCCGAACCGCTGGAGGTCGACACGTTCCCGGTCTCGTGGCGGAGCGTCTAAGGTGACGTCACGGCCCCGGATGGGCATGGCTCGCGTCCCGGCCGTAGGGGCGAATCATTATTCGCCCCTACAACTGCCACCCACGTCTTCCTGTCGCATCAGAAATCCGTGCTATTCTGTCGGGTTTTCTCTGGCGTCTGGGGCCTGGTTCGTTTAGCCTATTGGCCGTGCAACGCACTTGTGCGGCAGGTTAGTGAGTGGGCTTTGTTCCGGCACAGGGAGCAGGGAGGCCGATTCAGGACGGGGTTGTGCGGCTTGCGGATTCGTGATTCTCGATAGGGCTGGAGGTCTCTATGGGCAGATGGACGCCTCTTGTGGTTATCTTGAGCGGATTGCTGTGCGCGACCGCGCCGGCGGCCTGGCAGGACTACTCGAATCCGGCGCCGGCCGCCGGCTCTCAACAGGCGGCGACTCCCGGGGACATCCCGATGGGCTCCGGCCAGATGCTGGGCGACGTCCCCGGCCTGACGGTGACCACGCCGCCGCCGAACTGGATCGCGCCGGGCATGCGATTGACCTACTACACGATCTCTGGATTCCTGCCCTACGGGCCTCACGAGTACACGCCCGATCCCGAGGGCGGATGGGAAGACCAGCACGGCAACCGCTACTCGCAGCACAAGCTCGAAGGCACCGGCTCGCACGGCCTGCTCCAGTTCAACGTCGTGGCCATGGATCGGCAGCAGGTCGCCGTGCAGACGCTCTTCTACCTGTACGACGGAATGGACACGGCCAGCCCGACGCAGAAGCTCGAGACCGGCTACGTGGGCCAGGCCGGCAACGGAGGCGATCTCTGGCTGCACCCCGACTCCTTGAAGGCCCTGTTGCAGACGTACGGGAATCGGCCTCCGCCGGAGCGTGGGCAGGCGGGCATGTGGGTCTCCGCGGCGAAGAAGCAGATCGAGCAGGCCACCTATGACGCGGTGCTGATCGCTCTGCTGGGCGAGAGCGGCAGTCGCAAGGTCTGGATTTACGACCTGGCCAGCGGCATTCTGCTCTATTCGAGCGAAATCGCCAGGGCCGGCATGAAGGTTGTGCAGGGGGCGCAGGTCCATCCCGGCGGGTCCATGACCAAGAGCACGACGTTCAAAGGCTCGCGGACGTTGTCATTGCCTTGGGCGGGCCAGGCGGCGCCTCCCTGGCTGGGCCAGGCGCGGACGTTTCGCTACAGCGGGACTTTCCAGGTCAACATTCCCGGCAGTCCACCCTCGCCGCTGGCCGTCAATGCGACGGCCTCGATCACCGGCCGCGGCCCTGACTGGGTGAAGTTCGACATCTCCACCGGCGGCCAGGCCCCGGGCATCAGCTCGGAGCTGACGACGCGCGTCAGCGGCAATCACATGCTCTGCGGCAGTTGGATTCCGCCGGTGGCGATGAGCAATCTCCAGGCCGGCCAGGTCCTCGACACCGATCCCTTCACCCACGTCACCACGCAGGTCAGTTCCGTGGACGGCCAGTACGTGACGCTGGTTCACAACAACGCGCGCCAGCAGATCCAGTACACGTATCGTCGCCAGGACGGGCTGCTCGTGCGGACGCTTTTGAACGATCGTATGAACCAGTTGAACATGAGCAATCAACTGGAGCTGTCGCTTGTATCGATGGAGTGACTCGAACGTGCGTCGCGCCGTCGCCAACCCTGATTACTTCGGAGGTCCCGGTATATGAAGAAGGTCGCTTGTTGCAGTGCCATCCTTATGTCGTGCGCGTTTCTGTCTTCGGCCCTCGGCCAGCCGGTTCAGCCGAGCAATCCCAATCAGCAGATCATGCCTGCGCCCCAACCGCAGCCTGTCCCCCAGGTGCAGCGGCAGGGGGTGCAGCCACGCAAGGTCAAGCCGATCCGTGAGCTGCCCCAGAACGACCAGATGGAGCAGGCCCGGCAATTGCTACGCAGTCAGAACTACCAGAACGCCCACCCCATCCTCATGAACCTGGCACAGCAGGGTCATGCCGAGGCGATGTTCTTCCTGGCGCTGATGTACGACCGCGGCAACGGCGTCCAGCAGGACGTCCGGGAATCGGTGCGCTGGTACACGCGATCGTCGCTGGGCGGCTGGTCCGACTCCATGTTCAATCTGGGCCAGAAATACCACAAGGGCGAAGGGGTGGAGGCCGATCAGGTCAAGGCGGCCGATCTGTTCTTCCTGGTCGCGACGACCGGCGACCCCGACGGCCAGTGGGTCTTCGGCGT
>CAZOFX010000045.1:0-41083 GCA_964579055.1 uncultured Pirellulales bacterium | reverse complement strand
ACGGTCGCCGGCAACGAATTCGGGATCGCCTCGTACGCCGGAGGCAATCCCGACATCAGCAACTGCATCCTTTGGGACAACATCGACGGCGACCTCTTCGGATGCACCGCAACCTACAGTTGCGTCCAGCAGGGAGTCGAAGGCGAGGGCAACACCCGCGAGGACCCGCTGTTCGCCGATTCCGAGGCCGGCGACTACCACCTGCTCTCAGAGAAGGGCCGCTTCGTGCCGGCCTACGGACTGTGGTCGTTCGACGCCAAGACGAGCCCCTGCATCGACGCCGGCGATCCGGCGCTCGACCCGGGCGCTGAGCGGATGCCGAACGGGGGCCGGATCAACATGGGCGCCTTCGGAGGAACGCCGCAGGCCAGCATGAGTGAATGGCCTCTGGCAGGCGATCTCAATCGCGACGGGCGAGTCGACTTCGCGGACCTGGCCATCCTCCTCGACCAGTGGCTGGAGGAACTGCCCGCGCTCAGCGAGGGCGCGACGGGTCCGAATCAGCTTCAGCCCAACCCGCCCCGCTGGGCCATCGACGGCCAGCCCCGTGAAGTCCATGGCGGGGGAGGCATCTTCGACTATTATATCGAGATGACCGCAGCGGAGGTGGTCTCGCCGCACGGCCCCGTCGAGTATTTCTTCGATTGCCGCCAGCCTTCCTATGACAGCGGCTGGCAAACCGCACGCATCTACAAGGTCCTGGTGGGACGTTCGAACCAGGGGCTTGAGTTCCGCGTGCGAGCGCGCGACCAGAGCGGCAATATGACCGAGTGGTCCGATTGGGTCATGGCTGTGATGGCGAACTGACGCGAAGAGAGTCATGGGAGAAACCGGCGTTCGGAGACGGAGGAAGCAAACGCAACGATCTCGTCTGGGGGCGGAGTTGCGGTTGTCCGATCGCAGCTCCGCCCTTCTGTTTGTGTTCGGCGGAATGCAGAGAGTCCTGCGAATTGGGTATTGACCTGCATCCGGACCTGCCGTAGGATACAACTGACGAAACGGAAGTTGTTGAAGCGCGAGACCCGAGATGTGTGCGATGCGGCGAGAATGCTGCGCTGTGGTGCCCCGGTGCATACGCGGTCTGCGCCGACGTGAGGAGCGTGCTCTGACGCTGGTCGAGCTTCTCGTCGTCATAAGCATCCTTTCCCTGCTCACGGCCCTGCTGGTGCCGGCCCTGGAGAGGGTTCGTCACCAGGCTCGGTCCGTCATCGGAATGCAGAGGCTGCGAGAGATCGCCTCCGTCGTCAACGCGTTCGCCGCCGACAACGACGAACGCTATCCTCCGTCGATCGCGACCATCGGCATGGAAGACAGTTGGAACTGGCAGGCGCCGAACATGCTGACCGGGTATCTGGAGCGGGCGCCCGGCATTCGGCGCTCGGTCAGCGCGTACCTGCGGCCGTATGTCGGCGATGCCGATGTGATGTTCTGCCCGAATGCCCCGCTGAAATATGGGTATCTCCAGGAAGCCTGGGACGCCGGCGATGAATGGGACCACCCTGAAAGCCCGGCGGTGCCCGACGCCCTCTTCGGCACGTACTGTTTCTACTGGAACTACGTAGGTTGTTTCGGCCAGGACGACGGGCTTTTTCGAGGTCCCAGCGGTCCGGCGCGCGGGTGCCGGGAAAGCTCCATCCTGGTCGGCGACTACTTCGGCTACGATCACTGGCGCAGCCGCCTGACGTTCGGAAGCTGTGAGCCTTTTCGGGACGCCGAGGTAGTCGAGGGAACCTCTGTCTCCTCGGCGTTCTGGTCCACGCCGGGTAGCGGCACGCCCCTGGAACTGCAACGGATGTCGCTGCGCCTTCGCGCCGGATACGTGGACGGCCACGTCGAATCCTACTCGCCTGCTGAAACCCGAGCCATGTACGTGATCATGGAACCCGAGACCAGCGAGCCGTACGAGCCCGGCGTCGGACCGGGCACCTTCTACGTACCCCGTGTCGGACTGCGATGAGAGATGGACCGAGCCGCGACCGAATGGAGGCTTACGCCTTCACGATCTTGTTGCGTCCGCGACGGACCGCCGCTGTCGCGTTGCGCGTGTCCACCACCAGCCTGGCGTTCTTGACGATCCACGCGTAATCATAGTCGCTGTGGTGGGTGGCGATCAGCACCACATCGTAGCCGGCAAGGGATTTGGCCGTCAGCGGCTTGCTCTTCATCCGAAGATCGTATTCGCGTTGCTTGTGCGTATGCGGGATATACGGATCGTTGTAGTCGACCTTGGCGCCTTTTTGCTTGAGTAGCTCGATCAACTCCAGAGACGGTGACTCTCGCACGTCGTCGATGTCGGGTTTGTAAGCCAGACCCAGCACGAGGACCTTCGAGCCCTTGAGGCTCTTGCGCCGCTCGTTCAGGGCCTCAGCGGTCCTCTCCACAACGTACTCCGGCATGGCTGTGTTGATCTCGCCGGCCAGCTCGATGAAACGAGTCGGCATCGCGTACTGGCGTGCCTTCCAGGTCAGGTAGAACGGATCGATCGGGATGCAGTGTCCCCCCAGGCCGGGACCGGGGTAGAACGCGCTGAAACCGAACGGTTTCGTGCTCGCGGCGCGGATGACCTCCCACACGTCGATGCCCATCCGGTCGAACAGCATCTTCAACTCGTTGACCAGGGCGATGTTGATGCAGCGATAGGTGTTCTCGAGAATCTTCGCGGCCTCAGCGACCTCGCAATTGTCCACAGGAACCAGCTTCTCGATCGCACACCGATAGACGTCCAGGGCGCGGCGAAGACTTTCCTTCCCGTAACCGCCGACCACCTTCGGGATCGTGGACGTGCGGAAGTGCTTGTTGCCCGGGTCTTCGCGTTCGGGAGAGAATGCCAGGAAGAAGTCCTTCTCGGCCTTGAGCCCCGACTGTTCGAGGATGGGCAGCATGATCTCGCGGGTCGTTCCGGGGTAGGTCGTGCTTTCAAGGACGACGAGCTGGCCCTTGCGGAGGTATTTGGCGATCGTTCGGCAGGTCGTTTCGACGTATTGGAGATCGGGCTCGCGATTCTTCGTCAGCGGCGTGGGCACGCAGATCAAGATCGCGTCCGGCTGCGACAGCTTGCTCATGTCGTCGGTGGCGCGAAACCGGCCCGACTTCACCATTTCCGCCATGGTGGCGTGCGGAATGTGTTTTATCGGGCTTTTGCCCCGATTGATGGTGGCCACCGCCTTCGAGTTGATGTCGAAGCCCAGGACCTTGGCGCCGCCCTTGCAGAATTCTCTTGCCAGCGGCAGTCCGACGTAACCCAGGCCCACGATCCCCACGTAAACCGATGTGCGTCCGCTCTTTGGATTTGTGCTCTTGCGTCTGGCCACAGCGACCTCGCCTTCCTAAAGACCTTGTGCGATCCCCGGCGCCCGACGTCCGGGCCGCGGCGGTATATCCGCGCCCTATATCGGCAATTTTGTCCCCCGGATTCGCATTTTGAGGGGATCTGGCGTTGGAATGATACAGCATGGGCTAAAGCCCATTCCGCGACCCACCCATGCCCAGGTCCAACATGGCAAGATCCTCTCCCGCCACCAGCCTGCGCGGATTCTCGACGCAGAGAGTATCCGCCGCGTCGCGACCCAGGTAGCGGCCGAGCAGCCGATACGCATCGGTCATGCACGGCGCCCGTCCGGCCGTGTCGTGCGCGTCCGTCGCGACCAGGATGGGCAACGGTTCCTGGACAAAGGCCCATGCCGCTCTCTCACTGCGCCGTCCGAATCCGCCGAGGAAGCTGGCGGCGGTAATCTGAAGGCACGGCCGATAAGCGGCCCACCGGCGGACGTACTGGGGGCGCTCCGCGAGGAACATGTGACGCTCCGGATGCGTGATCACGCCACACAACCCGGCTTGCGCCAATCCTGCCAGCAGCGTCTCCGGATCGATGAAGACCTCGTGGGGCAATTCCAGAAGGAGATAACGTCCATTGTCAGCGACCGTGAGAACTCGATCGGATTGCACGAGACCGCCGATCCGCTCATCGATTCGAATGTCCGCTCCGGGCAGAACGTGCAGAGGGATCTGCGCCCTCACCAGCAGCTCGTTGAGCTGGGTCACGGCCTGTCGAATTGTCGCAACGTCGTACAGTCCGTCATAGCGTCCGAGCTGGTGCGGCGTCGCGACCACGGTCCGGATCCGGTCCGCCGCAAGAGCGCGACACAACGCAAGGGTTGACGGCACATCCGGCGGCCCGTCATCCAGGCCGGGAAGACAGTGACAATGCACGTCGATGAAACCGACGTCTCCCTCGCGCTCGACCCGTTCCGTTCCGTTTGCACCTGATGACTGCATTTGTGCCCACCCTGCCCGACGTCTGTCCCATCGACGCGGAGGCCCGAGAGATCGACGACCTCACCGGACGGATTGGAGCGTCACTTCGAGATCGACTTGCCCTTCCGGCCGCCGCACCCGCAAAGCCACCCGATCTCCAATCTCGTGCATGTCGAGAAGGCGGAACAAATCACGGGAGTTGCGCACCGGCTGGCCATCCACCGCGACGATCAGGTCTCCGACAATCCGGCCACGCGAATCCTGTCGCAACGATCGCAGACCCGCCTTCTCGGCAGCACTGTCGGGTTTGACCTCTCTGACAAGCGCTCCTTCCAGGCCCAGACGTCGCGCCATGTAATCGTCGACAGTCACGCCGAGACCGGCCTTGGGCGGGCGGCCGTAGCGAATGATCTGCGGAACAAGGCGGTTGACCACGTCTACGGGAACGGCAAAACCGATGCCGGCGTACGCCCCGGACGGACTGACGATGGCGGTGTTGATGCCGATCAGTCGTCCCGCACTGTCGAGCAGCGGACCGCCGGAGTTGCCCGGATTGATCGCGGCATCGGTCTGGATGACCCCCTCGATCGGACGACCCGTCACCGACTCGATCACGCGGCCCAATCCGCTGATGACGCCGGTAGTCAGCGTCTGATCGAACCCGAAGGGGTTCCCGATGGCAAAGACCTTCTGGCCCACTTCCAGGTCGTTCGACGTACCTACCGCAAGGGCCGGCAGGACACTGGCCGGCGCATCGATCTTGAGGACCGCCAGGTCCTTGTCCGGCTCGACCCCGACCAGCCGGGCCGGCCAGGTCGAGTGGTCCGCCAGGGTAACGTCGGCCGCCTGGGCGTCCTTGATGACGTGGAAATTCGTCACGACGTATCCGTTGGCGTCCCAGACGAATCCGGACCCGGACCCTTGGGGCACCTCCGTGGCATACAGGCTGAAAGGACTTCTTTGCGTGGTCTTGCTGGTGATGAACACTACCGACGGTGAGGCGCGTCGAAATAGCTCGATGGTGCTTTTCTCGTCTTCCGCCAGATCCCCACGCGGCGTGATGGAGCGAGGCGTAGCCTGGTGGTCGCGCACGCCGAAAAGCCACGGCCGAACCTGCCAGAACAGCAGTACGACGAGCAGAGCCGCCAGGAGCAGAATCAGCCCTCGTTTATGATCCGGTTCTGCGGCGGTGCGCATTCGATTCACGTTATTCTCTTCCATGACAGTCGTCTCCCATCGGGCAGTCTGCCGGCCAGACACTCACGATCGCCTGGGGCAATCTCTTCGTACGACGCCGATCATCATAGGCTTGGCACCGACGGCTGTCAAAGCCCTATCGTACGAGGTCGCTCGGGAACGCGCTGATGAGACGGACTGCACAGGAAGTGGCCGATCCGGTTCGTCCGACAACGACCGATGTGGCTGCCTGAGACAGGGAGAGCGTCAGGCACGGATCAGAAACGACGCGCCGACAGGCGTCGCTGGATTTCCATCTTGCTTTCCCACCTGTGGAAATCCAGCGCCGTGGTGCGATCCCAGTTCAACTGCCACAGGTCACGCCAGCGACGCCACAAGATGCGCAGGAATCGTGCCACCTTCATCATCACCCCTCCTTGGGAATTCCAGCCTGCTGGAATTCGCCGACACGAAGACCTGTTTCGCCGGTCCCGGTCCCGCCGGCAAACGGTGGAAACGGGGCTGCGAAACCTACACGTGACGGGCCGTGCCGGTATCCATCGGCCGTCCGGGCCTTTGTCGGAAGGACGCCGCCCGGGTGATGAACCCCGTTGGTCGCTTGGAGTCGCAAACCCGAGCGGCGCCCCCGTCCATCCGTGGACGTACCGAATACCGCCACCCATCCTTGGTCTGGTGTGCCTTCGAATGACAGCCTATCCGGGTGTCATTCGATCACGGCTGTAGCCGATCTCATTCGTCGACAGACCTTCCCCGGAAACTGTTCTCTGTGAATTGTGCCGCAGGAGTCGTTCGCAACGCGAAAGGGATATGACCGTCGCCGTTTGCCACCTTCTCCTTCGTCCGGCGACCGTATCGGTGCGAATGGTTACCGCCATCGAGCCTCCTCCTGAGGTGGGAAGTAACCGGCAGGCCGGCCGCGTCAGCCAATCCTGCCAGGGTCCTGTGTCACCCTGACTCCGTGCTCCTTTGGGACAACGGCGTTTCCTCCGCGTGTCCCCGAGCGTATCTCATTGTACACGCTGCATGCGATTTGTCAATTGCGGACATTACGTAATTCCATCCGGTCACGGCTGAATCATGAGCGCTTCGCGGAGCACTGCGGAAGATCCATCGGGATTGGTCATGCGCACATCCCACACCACAGGAACAGGCATGGCCTCGCCTGTCAACGCCACACGGCCCATGACCGAACTGGAGCCGACGACACGAACGCCCGTAATCACAGGAACAGGGCCCTGCCCCTTCTCGAAAGTCACCTTCACCCCGTCGGCAAAACCGGTTCCTCGAATCATGATCGTCCCCGGCATACCGGACCACATGGATCGGGGTGTGATCGACCAAATCGTCATACGAGAAGACTCCGCCGGCACGGAAACGGTCACGCTCAGGCTGTCGCAGTCGTCATCCGAATCCTCATCGGCCAGGTCGTGGCAGGCGGTGATAGTGTGGACGCCGGCGCCGACACCCCGTGTATCCCAGGCATACGTCAGGGTGGTGCTCTGTCCGGCCGACAGACCACCCTCAACGACGCGTGTCCCGATGGCGATATCATCGGCGGTGGTCGAAGGTGTGGCGTGATCCGATGTCACAGAGACAGCGATGTCGGCATCCACGTCTTCGTCACCGACATTCGCGACGGTGACGCGAATCTGCGCCGAGTCGCCCGCGGTGACGCCGGCCGGGCTGTTCACGGCGGTGACCGCCACATCCACGATCGGTGTGCGAACTGTCAGAGACACGCTCATCGCGTCATTCGTCGCGTCATCATCCGCCATGTCGTGACCGGCTGTCAGAGTATGTACGCCGGCGGCGACACCCGTCGTATCCCACTTGTACGTCAGCGTGGTGGACGCGCCGGGATTCAGCGGGCCGGCCGTTGTCCTGCTTGCGATCTCGAAACCGGCACCGTCGCCACAGGTCAAGGTCACGACCACTCCCGCCGGGCAATCCTGGTTCCCGATGTTCTCGACAGTCACCACCACCTCGACGGAGTCCCCCTGGACGACATCGTCGGCAGCGGTGATACCCGCCACCGCCAGGTCCACGAACGCCGGCGGGAGCGCCGCCTTCTCGGCGTCGACAAGGCCGGAGCCGACCTGCCGGGCGGTAAGGCCGGCGAGCGGTTCGGCGGTCTCCCGAAGTCTGGCCCGCACCGCCGCGGCACTGGACAGTCCCAGTTCCGACGATGACCAGACCAGGGCCGCCACTCCCACCACGTGCGGACCAGCCATGGACGTGCCGCTCAGACTGGTGTACCCGCCGTCACGATACGTCGACCGGATGTCCACGCCGGGCGCTGCCAGCTCGATCTCAGGTCCGACGCAGGAAAAGCTCGCCAAGCCGTCCGCCGCGTCGACTGCCGAAACCGCGATCACGGAATCATAGGCCGCGGGATACCCGACCGCCGTCCCGTCGTTGCCCGACGAAGCGACAAGAAGAACGCCCTCGTCATAAGCAAGGTCGCATGCCTCCTGCAGGGCATTGCTGAAGCCTCCCGCGAAACTCATCGAGATGATGTCGATTCCATTATCCACGCACCACTCGATGCCCTGGATCACATCGCTGATGTAGCCGCTCCGGTCGTCGGCCAGCACCTTGACCGCCCAGAGCCCCGCTTCAGGCGCCACACCGACGGTTCCGATGCTGTTGTCACGAGCGGCCACCACGCCGGCGCAGTGCGTGCCGTGCCCTTCCTTGTCGTTCCAGTTGGCCGACTTGGTACTGCCGTCCGTCAAGATATTCCCGGTGCAGTTAACGCCTCCGGCGATCACCAGGTCGGGATGGTCCGCGTCGATCCCCGTATCGAGAATGGCCACGTCCACGCCCGCGCCGCCGGTGCCACCGTAGCGTGCGCTCCACACTCGCTCCGCATCGATCCGATCCACGCCCCAGGGCATCTCCTGCGCCGTCGCATAGACGCGCCCATCTTCCTCGACATACGCCACGTCCGGGCGATTCCGAATCTGCGCGATGGTCTCGTCACTCAGCGTCGCCAGAACGACGGGCAGCAAATGGTAGGAACGGTCCACCTGTCCGCCTGCGCTGCGGATCATTTCCATCAGCGCTTCGGGGCTTTCCGTCTCGACGAGATGATTGAAACCGATCAGAACCTTACGCCCAGCCGAATCGCTCTGGGCCACCACTGTTTGAACCTGACACCAACCCAAGAGAATCGCCAGAGCGATCCTCCACGCTCTCCGTAGCGTTTTCACGGTCGCACCCTCCTTGCAGCACTACCCTTAACCTCCTTGGTGCACCCCTGCCCTACCGTTCAGGCTCCAACCGGGGGAAGCAGTGCGCACATTTCGGACACACGGTCCGGTACGACCCTCCTCACATTGCCCTTATCATAGCCGCATGTGGCGGCCTGTCAATTGTGGAAACTACGTATTGTAGACTGGGCTATCCGCGGAATCCAGGAAGTCCGCGTCACCCAGTCAGCGTCACGACAAAGTGACATCCGCAGTCGGCAGGACACGCAGACGCCGCCGAAACCGCAGTGCGAAACGCCGAGCGCCGCCACGCGTCACCACCCGCGGCTGGCATGGGCAGCCGGCGCTCCAACTCCACCACCAGTACCGCCAACGACATGCGGCCTGGCCTGAAGCACTCTGGCGCCGAAGTCCGCGACGATGTCACGACAAGCGTCACTGAGTTTCTCCGTGGGGATCACGCACATGAGGTGCTGCGACAGAACGGTCAGGTCCTCCGTTCTCGGCAGCCCTTCGATCGCCGCCATCAACTGTCGCATCCCCACCTCCAGAGGCTGGTCTCTCTGAAGCAGGCCGGCGTTGATGATGTAGCGCCATGCCTGCGCCAGCGTCGAGAGCATGTTCATCTGCGGCCCGTGCTTCAGGACCACCACGGACAGCCCAATCGCTGTCGTGTTGCCCTCGTCATCCAGGAGCAACTGGGTGACAAACTTGATCGTCCACTGAGGATTCTGTTCGACCAGGCGCACACCCGCATACGGCTGGAATTCCTGGGCCATGTACAGGCGGATCGCCTCGGCAAGCTCGTCCGGGGCGTTGATGTCCAGCCGGATCGATACGGCGGGTCTCACTTGTTCGGGCATCGCCCCATCGGGGCCGTAGGCTGCCGGCAGGCTGAAAGACGTGGCATACAACAGGAAAACGATCGCAGGGTTCATCTTATGCCTCCTCCGTGCAATTCTGACCGATGAACGCTCCAGGAGCCTCGCAAGATGCGTACGTGCCCTTGCCTCCATGGCTCCAACGCAGGTATTATAGGTCCACGGTCCGCCAAGTCAAGTGTTTCCCGTCGATTGGCCGACAATCTTGAAAAGAAAGCGCAGATGGGGCAGGCGCCCCCCGCCGAAACGCCTGGGGACCTGGGAAAGGTACGCGGCCGGAGCATTTGTGGCCGATTCGCTCAACGTATCGTTTGCCAACATCGACAAATGTGCTATGATAGGCTGGTTTCGCTCGATCACCCTGTTTCAGCGGCATTTTCCCTTGGAAGGTTTCGATGGCTGATACAATTGCTGGAATACTGAAGCGCATGCCCAACCGGCAGTTTGCGGTGCGCACCGCGGACAGATCCTACCGGCGCGGCCCGGTCGAACTGATGGTTCACCCGGAACTGCTCCGACGCGTCCCTTTGACCGAAGGCGCCGCCGTGATAGGCCAGGTGGAGAGGAAGAAGGGTAAGCCCAGCCTGACGGCCGTGGACACGATCGGCGGCCTGCCGCCGGAGGCCTTCCGGAAGCGGCCCCATTTTGCCGACCTGACCGCCATCGATCCGCACGAGCGGTTCGATCTCGGCCGTTGCGGCCAGGTGAGCATGCGCATTGTGGATCTCATCGCTCCCATCGGCAAGGGCACACGCCAACTGATCGTTTCGCCTCCGAAAGCAGGCAAGACCGTCCTGCTCGAACAGATGGTTCAAGCCATTCACGAGAGTTCTCCGGACAGCCGCATCATCGTACTACTTCTGGATGAGCGACCCGAGGAGGTGACCCAGTTTCGGCGAACCGCCCAATGCGCCGAAGTGGTCTCCAGCACGAGCGACCATACGGCCGATGAACACGCCGAACTGGCCGAACTCATGCTGGCCCATGTCCAGACGGAACTGGAATGCGGCCACGAGGTCGTCCTGATGATCGACAGCCTCACGCGGATGGGAAGGGCATTCAATAACCGGACCCGAAGGCGTGGCGAGCAGCGAGGCCATACCATGAGTGGTGGCTTGGAAGCCGGCATTATGGAAATTCCCCGTCGCTTGTTCGGACTGGCGCGCAACGTCGAGAACGGAGGATCGATCACGATCATCGCCACCTGCCTGATCAATACCGGGTCGCGGATGGACCAACTGATCTTCGAGGAGTTCAAGGGCACGGGCAACAGCGAGATCGTCCTGGACCGCACGCTGGCGGAAGCGAGGGTCTTTCCCGCCATCGACATCCCTGCCAGTGGAACACGCAAGGAAATGAAACTCTACGACGACAACAGGAGCCAGGGCCTGATCACGCTGCGACGCGTACTGGCGAACTACGGTCCTCGCGACGCGATGGAAGCGCTGTTCAAACTGCTCAAGAGATTTCCCACCAACGACGAGTTCCTGGCAAGCATGAGTACGCAGAGCTGACCGCCCGTGATTCCTCACGACACAAGCGTTGACCGCGAGGCCCCCGGCCTCTACCTCCACGTACCGTTTTGCACGAGCAAGTGCCGGTACTGCGGATTCTATTCGCAGCCGCCGGCGGGCCGCGATCTGAATCGCCTGGTTTCGGCTCTGCTGACGGAGATTCGGCAATACTGCGCCATTGGCGCGGTGCGCACGGTCTACATCGGCGGCGGCAGCCCGACCAGCCTGCCGGTACACCTGTTGGCCAGGCTCGTCGAAACCGTTGCCTCGATCTGGCCCGATGCGCAGGAATTCACGGTCGAGTGCAATCCCGGACAGGTCGGCGTCGAGATGCTGTCGATGCTGGCCCGCTGCGGGGTCAACCGGCTGTCTTTCGGCGCGCAGTCTTTCCACGCCCCAGAACTGGAACTCCTCGGCCGCCGGCACAGCGCCGACGACGTGCGCCGCTCGATCGAACAGGCCCAGGACCTCGGATTCGCCAATGTCGGAATCGACTTGATCTTCGCCATTCCGGGTTCCACGCTCCAATCGTGGGAGCGCTGCCTCCACGCGGCGATCGCCCTCGGGGTGCAGCACATCTCGGCGTACAGCCTGAGCTTCGAGCCGGGAACGCCCCTGGACGAAGCGCGACGACTCGGTCAGATCGAGACTGTAGACGAAGACACCGATCGCGCGATGTACGAGCTGGCGATCGACTCTCTGGCGTCGGCGGGATTCGCACAGTACGAAGTGTCGAATTTCGCACGCGAAGGGTTCGAGTGCCGGCACAATCAGGGATGCTGGGAGAATCGCCCCTACATCGGCATCGGCCCGTCCGCCGGCTCCTGCTGGCAGGGCGAGCGGACCGCGAACGTGGCGGACATCGACGCGTATACCCAGCGGGTGGAGGCTGGTTCCTCTCCAATCGAAGAACGCGACCGGCCCAGTGGCGCCGACCGCATCTGTGAGACCGCCGTCCTGAATCTGCGGACCCGCAGAGGCGTCGATCTGACTGAATTTCGTCGCAGGACCGGAGCGGATTTCCGAACGGTGTTCGAGGTCCCCCTGCGCCGGCACGAACGCGCGGGACTTCTCGAAGTGACGGCAGACCGCGTGCGCCTGGCTCGCAAGGCCCTGGCCGTCGCGGACTCGGTTCTGTGTGATTTTTCAGCGTTTTGAGGAACAGAGCTTGGACACGAAGTACATACGCAATTTCTCGATCGTCGCCCATATCGACCACGGCAAGAGCACGCTGGCCGACCGCATGCTCGAGCTGACGGGCACGATCACCGCCCGCGAGGCCAAGGAGCAGGTTCTCGACGACATGGACATCGAGCGAGAGCGCGGCATCACGATCAAGGCTTCGGCGGTGACGATGCACTACCAGTACGAGGGCCACACGTACATGCTCAACCTGATCGACACGCCGGGACACGTAGACTTCCACTACGAGGTCTCCCGGGCGCTGGCCGCCTGCGAGGGGGCGCTGCTGGTCGTCGACGCCAGCCAGGGGGTCGAGGCCCAGACCGTCGCCAACGCGTATCTGGCGGTGGAAACGGGCGTCGAGATCATGGGCGTGATCAACAAAGTGGACCTGCCGGCCGCACAGCCCGCCGCGGTGGCCGAGGAGATCGAGCATGTGCTCGGAATCCGCGCAAAGGAGTGCTTCGCGATCAGCGCCAAGACCGGCCGGGGCGTCAAGGAACTGCTCGACGCGATCTGTGAGCTGCTGCCTCCGCCCCCCGACCGCACCCACGAAGCGGCACGGGCCCTGGTCTTCGACAGCCATTCCGACCCCTACCGTGGCGTGATCTGTTATGTGCGCGTCTTCAGCGGGACGCTGCGCGTGCGTCAGAGGATCCGCCTGATGCACACCGAACGCAGCTATCTGGTCACAGAACTGGGCAAGTTCCGCCCAAGGATGACCCCTGTGGACGAGCTGGGCACCGGCGAGGTGGGCTATATCGTCGCAAACATCCGAGACCTGGCCGACGTGCACGTGGGCGACACGGTGACCGACGACGCCAATCCGGCACAGACGCCCCTGAAGAGCTATCAGCCCCCGATGCAGATGGTCTTCTCGGATTTCTATCCGGGCGACAACACCGAGTACTCGAAGCTCCGGGCCGCATTTGACAAGCTGGCCCTCAACGACGCCAGTTTCTCCTTCGTCCCGCAGAACTCGCCGGCGCTGGGTTTCGGCTTCCGCTGCGGGTTCCTCGGCCTGCTGCACATGGAGATCATCCAGGAGCGCCTCGAACGCGAGAACGACGTCGACATCGTCCAGACCGCGCCGACCGTCAGCTATGAAGTCGTCATGAACGACGGGCAGGTTCGGCGCATCGGCTCGCCCAGCGAGCTGCCCGACCGGTCGCACATCCAGGAGCTGCGCGAACCTTTCGTCCGTCTGGAAATCATCACCAGCACCGAATCGATCGGCGGGATCATGAAGCTGGCGGAGGCCCGGCGCTGCAAGCTCGTCAAGACGGACTACCTGAACCCAACGCGGGTCATCATGGAGTACAGGGCGCCCCTGGCGGAAATCGTCTACGATTTCTACGACCAGATCAAGGGCATCAGCCGGGGCTACGCGACCATGGACTACGAGCTGACCGGCTTCGAAGCGACGAACCTCGTCAAGATCGACATTCTCGTCAACGGCCAGCCGGTCGATGCGCTGTCGATCATCGTCCATCGAGACAACGCCGAGCAGCGCGGCCGCAAGGTGATCCTCAAACTGAAGAAGGCCATTCCCAGGCACCAGTTTGAGGTCCCCCTCCAGGTCGCCATCGGCGGCAAGATCATCGCCCGGGAAACCGTCAAGGCCTTCCGCAAAGATGTCACCGCCAAGCTTTACGGCGGCGACGTCACGCGAAAGATGAAAGTGCTCAAGAGGCAGAAGGAAGGCAAGAGGCGCATGAAGAGCATCGGGTCGGTCCAGATCCCGCAGAAAGCCTTTATGAGCATCCTGGACACCAGCGATTGAGCTGTACAAACCCGCCCGTCACGTCGACCGCCTTGCGGAGAGGCGAAAGCGACGATCTACTGACGGCCGGACGAAGACCGCTTCCAGGGCGATGGGGCCTTGGAACCGCCCTTCTTGTTGCGGAACTCTCGTATTCTCCCCCCCTTGTTGGGTTTGCGTTTGGGGCGAAACGCCGGCTTGGGTGGTTGTCCGCCGGCCATGATGAACAGCGCCTTCGTGCAGGCGTCGCGCGTGACGCGATCGCCGTGCTTGAGCCCCTCGGTCAGAACGTCCGACGCCATCTTCCGCATCCGGCCTTTCATGCTCCGCAACCCATAGGCGGCCGCCTTCTTGGCGGTGCGGGGAAAGTTCCCGAACAGGATTTCCCTGAGGATGTCCAGGCCGTCCTCCTGCATCCAGGACAGATTGAAGGCGGCCAGCCGGGCAATGGAAACGTTGTCGGAGAACACCTTCTCCCGGAGCTTGTTGAGCAACTCAATCGCGGCCTCGTCCTTCTCCCTTCCGGAAGGTGTCCTTTTCTCGAGCTTCATAGAGCCCTCCATGTCAAGCATCCATGCTTCGTGACCCTGCCTCCTCCCTGAGCGGATAGAGGCCCGCGCTCTGTGCTCCCGCTGGCGGTCCCACGATGCCTCGGCTTCTCCGATTCCGGAGGGCACCAGACAAGAATCGAGGTCCGCAGACCGGTTTGAAACCTTACTCTAACGCGACAGTCGGCTCTCATGCAAGAGGCAACTCGGAAAAATCTGTGAAAGACCTGCATTCTGTGGGCAAACAAGCGACGATTACGGGACGGTTGGTCCGGCGTCGGCGTGGACCGCCTGTGTCAGCATTCCCGCGAGACACTGGGCCGCTCCACGAAGCCCTTCGTCAAATCCTATGACAACGGAAACATCGTATACTATGAAGGGAGAGTTATGGAGGAAAAACGTCATGTGGACGTGGCTGATAGCGGCACCCGTTCCACCGCCAATGGGCGATGTGGTGACTGAGATTCTGTCGCCGGATGCCTGTGCGCTGTTGCCCGTGGTGATTCTTTGCATGGCGTCCATCCTCTGCACCACCGTGTGGTTCCTCGCGGTCTCCACCTACACCACCGGGCGTCATAACAGTATGGCGTGACGGCCTCCGCGTCGCCCTGATTCGGACCATCCCGATCCCTGCCTTTTCCCTACAGGACGCAGCACCTGCACGAGCCACCTCGTTCCTCCCACGCCGCCTTGAGAAAAGGCCGACGAACCGGTAGAATGGGCGCTCGTATCTGACAAGAAACTCACCGAGAGCAGTCTCCGGGGGCCTTATGCCAAGACGATTCAGCCATTCGACGCCACGCCACCGCACCGTTGCATGCACCACGCCGCAAGCCCGCAAGCCTTCTGGGCCGTGGGAATTCCCTTTCGCCCTGGCCCTGCTGCTGGCTCTGGCAGCGGCCCCTGCGGCCCGCGCCGCCGATGCACCCCAATGGGGTCAGCAGCACAGCCGCAACATGATCTCGCCGGAGACGGGGCTGCCCGACCGTTTCGATCCGGCCACGGGCCAGAACATCAAATGGGTGGTCCCGCTGGGCAGCCAGACCTACGCTACGCCGACCGTCGCCGGCGGCAAGGTGCTGATCGGCACCAACAACGACAATCCCCGCGATGAAGACCACAAAGGCGATCGCGGCGTCCTGCTGTGCCTGGACGAATCCGACGGCGCCCTGGCCTGGCAGCTCATCGCGCCGAAGCTCTCCGACGACATCTACAAAGACTGGCCCAAGGCCGGGATGTGTTCGCCCCCCACCGTCGAGGGCGACCGCGTGTACATGGTAACCAATCGCAACGAGGTGGTCTGTCTCGATCTGCATGGCCAGGCCAACGGCAACGACGGTCCGTATCGCGACGAAGCCCGCCGCATGGTCCCGGCCGACAAGGAACCTGTCCCCCTGAAGAGCACCGATGCGGATATCCTCTGGCTCTACGACATCCCCGCCGAGATCGGCCTATTTCCGCACGACTCGGTCCACTGCTCGATCCTCATTCTCGGTCCGCTTCTCTACATCAACAGCAACAGCGGACTGAACGGCACGCACAAGGAAGTCCGCATGCCCGAGGCGCCCAGCCTGATCGTGCTCGACAAGGCGACCGGGCGGCTTGTGGCGAAGGACGACGAGAACATCGGCCCGAACATCATCCACTCGACGTGGTCCTCGCCGGCGGTCGGGCAGGTCGACGGCCAAACGCGGGTGTTCTTCTGCGGCGGAGACGGCGTCTGCTATGCCTTCGAGCCTGTCCAATCAGTCCCGGCCGATGGCGCCGTCCAGAAGCTCAAAAATCTGTGGCGATTCGATTGCGACCCCACGGCGCCCAAGGAGAACGTCCAGCAGTACAACGGCAACCGGCAGGTCAGTCCGAGCAACATCAAGAGCATGCCCGTCTTCTATGACAACCGCCTGTATGTCACCGTGGGAGGGGATATCTGGTGGGGCAAGCCGCTCGCCTGGCTCCAGTGCATCGACGCGACGCGCACGGGCGACACCACCGCCGACGGCCCGATCTGGGCCTTCCCGATGCAGACCCACTGCTGCTCGACGCCGGCGATCTGGAACGGTCTGGCCTTCGTCGCCGATTGCGAAGGCAACGTGCATTGCATCGACGTCGAGACGGGAAAGCCGCACTGGACGCACAAATGCGATGGGGAGATCTGGGCCTCGACGCTCGTCGCCGACGGAAAGGTCTACATCGGGACGCGGCGCCGCGACTTCTGGGTCCTCGCGGCCGACAAGGAAAAGAAAGTTCTCAGCTCGGTCAAGCTCGATGGTCCTATGACGGGCAGTCCGGTAGCCGCCAACGGCGTCCTCTACGTGGCCACGATGCAGAGCCTCTACGCGGTGCAGCAGAGCGCCAAGTAGCCAGGTCCGGTGCTACTTGGCCGGAACGAGCCAGGCGACGAATCCGCCGCCGTCCTGGGTCTGCACGTCGAGCTTCTGGCCCTTCGTCACGTTGGCGCGTTCGACGCTCATCTCGGCGGGCTTGCCGTCCACGTCGCGAACCAGCACCGCCTCGTAGGCTCCGTCGCCAAGGAACGACAAGTCCACCGCAAGTGCCCTGGCCTTGCCACCGTTGATGATCCCGACAAACCACGATGAGCCGTTGCGCCGGGCGAAGGCCGCGACCTGACCGATCTCGCTGCCGCCCAGCACGATGGTCTGGTCCCACGTCGAAGGCATCGCCGTGATGACCTCGAGCACATTGCTGTCGAGATAGAACTTCCAGTGGTCGGCCCAGTGCATCAGCGGCGAGGTGAACACCACCGCCGAGGCGAGCTGGAGGGCCGCTGTGGTCCCCTTGAGCTTTTCCGGATTGAACGTGCAGGGCGTGAAATCTCCGTGTCCGGCCAGGTAGCGCGTGAACGGCAGCGTCGCGTAATGCGTCGCCGGCAGGTCGGACCACTTGTTATACTCCAGCCCGCGAATGCCTTCCCGCGTCATCTCGTTCGGGAACGTCCTCGATTCGCCGGTCGGCTTGTTCGCGCCGTGGTAGTTGACCATGAGCTGGTTTCGGGCCGCCGTCGCCAGTGTGTACGTATAGAAATCGATTCGCGAGCGGGACTCGGAATCCATAAAGTCGATCTTCACCCCGACCGCTCCTGCCTGGGCGCAGCGTCGCAGGAAGTCCTCCCGGTCGGCCGCCTGCTCCAGGCCGCCCCAGTGCTTCCACACGCTGATCCCCACCCCCTTGCCCCTGGCGTAGTCGCACAGCTCCTTGAGGCAGGCCCACATGTCCTTGGTGGGCAGTTGCCAGGACTTCTCCCAACCGGCATCGACGAGGTAGTACTCGAAGCCCATCTCGGCCGCCTTGTCCACCCACTCCTTCTGGTAGCGGAACTCCACACTGCTGTCGGACCACCAGTTCCACAGCGAGCGTCCCGGCTTGATCCACGCGCAGGCCAGGCCATCGGGGAAGACGTTGGCGTCCGGAGCCGGGCACAGATTCGCGACGATGTCGCTGTTGACCAGCGCGTTCAGGTCCGGTCCCGTCATCGTCACCCGCCAGGGCGTGCGAATCTCGCCGGTCTCCTGCCACTTCGCGTCATCTTCGAAGGCCCCTTTGAGCCGGCTCGGGCGGCCGGCGCGGACCGTCAACCCGCTGTAGGCGAGCAGCCCGGCCTCCGCAATCGCGCCGTAGGTCCCGTCCGCATACTGGATCGTGGCGGGAAACCCGATCTGCTCGTCGACCTTGATCCTGGTGGACAACGACTTGGCGTAGAAGCCCTCGTAGTTGGCTACGTTCGTCTGGTACCAGACCTGGCAGTCCCTTGGCAGGTTCCAGGTGCTGGCCTCGCCGGAAATGGTCCGCTGCCCCACCCCAGGGACAACGTAGCGGTAGGCAAGGCCGTCGTCGAAGACACGCATCTCGAGCACGTAAGACGTCTTCGACTCGGTGTGCGTCACGTCAATCTCGGCGACCTGACAGCGATTCACCGCCTCGCTGTGAACGCCCCGCCAGGGATATCGTTCGTCGATCGTCGTCCGTCGGCACCCGCCCAGGGTCGTGCCCTGCCCGAGGTCAACGCCGTCCACCGTGATGCCGAGCGTCGATGGGTTCAAAACGACCGTGTCGGGTCCTTTGACCCGCTGCGCCCAGTAGCACAGCCGGCCTTCGTCGTTGACGAGAACCTCTACCCGGATCGCGCCGTCCGGCGATGTGATCGTCACCGGCTCGGCTTCGCCGATGATCGGGACCGACAAGCATATCGAGAGAACAGCAAGTGCCAGGCTGAACCATGCCTTCATCAATCTTTCCTTTCTGGATGGTGGTGATTCGAGATGCCTCCTCCATCGGCTCTAAAATGCCATATCTTGAGCCGCGATGCAACCCTTTCCGCGAGCGAAACCGCCTTTGCGCCTTCCCGCAATGCTGTGAGGCAGTACCATATGGGAACTTCGGCTCTGTCGCGGCCGAATCGAACCAGTGAGTAGTTAAGGGAGGACACGCAAGATGAAGCGATATCGGTCAATTCTGGCCTGCGCGAGTCTGTCGGCTTTCGCCGGGATCATGGGCGGCTCGCGTGCCGCTGCCGACTGGAGGGCCCAGGCCAATGCCCGCATCGAGCAAATCCGCCGGCAGGACGTGCGCGTGCAGGTCATCGACGGCCAGGGAAGACCGGTCCCGGGCGCGCACATCGAAGTGCGGCAGGTCCGCCAGGCCTTTCCGTTCGGGGCCGCCATGGGCCGCGCAATTCTCGGCAACACCACGCTCCAGGAGTTCTTCAAAGAGCACTTCAACTACGCGGCCTTCGAGAACGAAACGAAGTGGTATGCGAACGAGCGGGCCCAGGGCCGGGAGAACTATGCCGACGCGGACGCGCTGTTCGCGTGGTGCCAGGCCAACGGCATCCCGGTGCGGGGTCATTGCGTCTTCTGGGAGCCCGAGAAATGGCAGCCCCGATGGCTCCGCCCCCTGACCGGCGACGAGCTGCGGCAGGCGGCGGAGCGACGCATCGAAAGCGCCGTGACCCATTTCCGGGGCAAGTTCGTCAGTTGGGACGTCAACAACGAGACGCTGCACGGCGACTTTTTCAAGGCCCGCCTGGGCGAAGCGATCTGGCCCTGGATGTTCCGGCGTGCGCATGAGCTGGACCCGGACGCCAAGCTGTTTGTCAACGAGTTCAATATCCTCTCGGTCGACAAGGATTTCAAGGAGGTGCAGACGGACGAGTATGTCGCGCACGTTCGCTGGCTGATCGACCAGGGCGCTCCCATTCACGGCGTGGGCATCCAGGGCCACATCTGGGCTGAGGACATCCTCTCCAAGCCGGACGTTTTGAAGGAGCGGCTCGACAAGGTCGCCACCCTGAACCTGCCGATCTGGATCAGCGAGTTCGACGTCGCCGACAACGATGAACGAAGCTGCGCCGACAAGCTCGAACTGGTGTACCGAACCGCCTACAGCCATCCGGCGGTCGAGGGCATCGTGATGTGGGTCGTCTGGGCCGGCAACTCCTGGCGCGGACCCAACGGAGGTCTCGCGCATCGGGACTGGACCTTGAATGAAGCGGGCAAACGCTATGAAGCCCTGATGAGCGAGTGGTCCACGAAGACCTCCGGCACCAGCGACGCCGAGGGCCTCTTCGCCTTTCGCGGGTTCCACGGAGACTACGAAATCACCGCCACCCCGCCGGAGGGCGAAGCGGTACGTCAGCCGGTTCAGGTCACAGCGGGGCCACAAGCGCAAACCGTGACGATCCGTCTGAAGTGATCCGTCACCGCCGCCACATTGTGTGAATGGTCAAGCCGTCGAGACAGTGGGATTCGCTCGGCAGCAACAGGCTCGCGCCGTAGCCGACCACGAAGCACGTCGCGACGCCGATGGCGGCGAAGAGATAGCCGTTGATGGCGGTATAGACTGGCAGCATCGCCATGACGCCCGCTCCCGCCAGCGCTCCAAGCAGCGAGCCCCATCCGCCGGCTCGACGCGTCAACACGCCCAATGCAAACAGCCCGCCCAACACGCCCATGAACAGGCCGATCACCTTGATGAACGAATCGAACAGCGAGCGATTGGCCGCGTCGATGAACAGCAGTCCCAACGCGGTGCCGGCCGCGCCGAATCCGAAGGTCAACATCCGGGCCCAGGCGAGAGCCCCCTGTTCCGTTCGGACGATACGAAACGGCCGCAGGAAGTCCGTGACCACCGCCGTCGCGGTCGAATTCATGCTGGTGGAAATCGTCGACTGGGCCGCTGCGAAAACGCCCGCCACGATCAGACCCGCGACGCCGACAGGGACCTCGCGCGCGATGAACAGCGGGAAGATCTGGTCGGTCATGAAGGTCGGGTCCAGCCGCTCGGGATGGGATTTGTAGAAGACGTACAGAGCCGCGCCCAAGCCGAAGAACAGGAACGACGAAGGGATCGTCATCAGCGCTGCGGCCCAGATCGATCCGGCCGCCCGCTTCATGTCGGGCGTCGTCATGTATCGCTGGACGACCGCCTGATCGGCGGTATACGACGAGAGGTGCTGGCCGAAACCTCCGAGAATCACGACCCACAACGCCAGCGAGGCGCTGGTCGGGTCCATGTGCCAGTTGAAGGCGTGCAGCTTGCCGTCTGCGGCAGCCGTATCGAAAAAGGTCGCGATGCCGCCCGCCGAGCCGGCGATCATCAGGCCCAGGCAGACCAGCGCGCCGCCCAGCAGCACGAACGTCTGAATCGTGTCCGTCCAGATCACCGCCTCGATCCCGCCGATCGTGCAGTAGACCATGCTCAGCACGCCCATAATCAGCACGCATTGAGCCGGGCTCAGCGAGGTCACGCTCGCCAGCGCCAGCGACGCCAGGGACATCACGATCCCCATGCGAAAAACGTGGAACAGCGTGAACGATCCACTGGCGAACAGCCGCACCGGCATGTTGAACCGCTTCTGGAGGTATTCGTAGGCGCTGGTCGCGTCGATCTGGCGGAAGAAGGGCAGCGCCAGATAGATCGCCACCGGCGCCACCGCCGGGATCATCAGATTGCCGACCAGATAGACCAAGTCCTGCGCGTAGGCCTTGGCGGGAATCGCCATGTACGTGATCGAGCTGAGCATGGTCGCGAAGATCGAGCAGCCCGCCGCCCACCAGACGACTCTTTGTCCGCCCCGGAAGTAATCATTGGTATCGCGGTTCCTCCGTGCGAAGCAGACGCCCACGCCCACCATCGCCAGCAGGTAGGCCGCCAATACCGTGAAGTTGACCGCGCCGAACGACCGTTTCCGCGCAACCGGCTCGATGGCCCAGACCGCCGGCGTGCGAACGCGAGGCTTGATCTCGCCAGACGCGAGAATCACCTTGCCGTCCCATACGACCGCCGGCGTCGTTACCTGATTGGCCGGCGATGCGCCCGCCTCGATCCAGGTGTCGGTGATCGCGTGATACGCCAGCACGCGTTTGGGAAAGCCGGGATGTTCCAGCCTCAACTCCTCGGTACGGGCCATGAGCGCGCCGTCGTCGCCGCTGAGCACGAAGATGTGCGACTGGCCGATCGCGGCGCCCGTGCCTGCCATCACAGCGTGCGGCACGTCGGCGCGCCGGCGCCAGGGGTGGGCGAACCGGCCGCTTCCAGAATAGGCGGCGCTGCGTGTGTCGAACGCGGCCGCATCATAGCGTTGCGGGTCAAATTCGTAGACATCACGAAGGGCGAAGACATCCGGCATCGGCGCGACGCCCGCAACGTCCACCACGCGATCAGGATCGTTCGCGCAGCGACCGCCAGCAACATAGACACAATCGTCGAAGCCGTTGTGCTGCGCGACCACGAAATGAAAGGCCCGCGCCGGTCCAGGCCAGGAAGGCAAAATCTCCCAGCGGAACGACTCGGGCGGACCGCCCTGCCGCGACAGATCGAGCCGCCAGAAATTGCCCGTTGCCGTATCAAGCGTCGAACCTCTCTGGCCGCCCGCCAGGTAGATCACGTCGCCGATCCGCGCAGCCGCCCCATAGGCGCAGGGCTCCGGCAGCGGCGGAAGTGGCTCCTGGCTCACCCACCGCACGAGCGGGTCACATCCCAGCAGGAAGCAACGGTCGAAGACTGCCTGCCCGTCCGTTCCGCCCAGACATGCGACGCCGTATGCAGTGCTGACACACGCGGCGTAGGCAATCGGACGATCCAGTTTGAAGCCGGCGAGCCATTCGTAGCCGCCTGCTCCGCTCTTGACCAGAACCCAGGCTTCATCCCGCCAGAGCTTCTCGCTCTCCCAGACCGGCTCGGGGAAGTAGGCGCCGCCCGCGACGATCAACGCATCGTTGTAGACACCCACCAGCGGCCCGCCCAATCCCGGGGTATCGGGCAGAGCCGGAAGCTCCTCCCATCGCAGCATCTCACCGGCCCAGGCAGAGGCGCCGGACAGCAGAGCCAGGGACATCCACAGGACGAAGCAGCGTTTGGCGTTCACGGACGGCTCTCCCCTACTCGTTCGAGACTGCATTTCATCCGGCGGGCCGGGACCAGTCGAAGAAGCCGAGCGTATTTAGGTCGCGCCGCAACTGCTCGACCTGCGCGTTGTCGACACGGGGCAGAGGCAGACGGCACGGCCCGCAGTCGAGGCCCAACATGGCCAGGATCTGTTTCATCGCGGGATGAAAGGGATAGCGGTTGATCGCGCGGATCATCTGAATCGAGAGCGACTGAAGCCGCCGCGCTTCTGCCAGATCGCCCCGCTCGAACGCCTCCATCAGTTGCCGGTACAGTGGCGCCGCGACGTTGTACGTGCTGCCGATCGCGCCCCGCGCGCCGGCCGCCAGGGCGCTGAGCAGCATCTCGTCGCAGCCCCAGACACAGTCGAATCGCCCTTCTTCCAGCTCCAGGCACGCCTGGAATTCGAAGAGGGTCGGCGCCGTATACTTCATGCCGACCAGGTTGGGTATCCGCGCCGCCGCCACCGGCAGGAAGCTCACCATGTCCAGCGCCACCCCCGTCAGCACGGGAATGTGGTAGTAGTAGAACGGCAGGTCGGGCGCCCCCGAGGCAACCTGCGCCATGCAATCGGCGAGGACCTCGATCGAGCCAACCTTGAAGTAGGACGGCGCCGTCGCCGAGATCGCATCGGCACCGATCCACCGGGCGTGGCCGGCCAGTTGGGCCGCCTCCGCCGGCGAGTTGTGGCCCACCTGCACGATGGTCTGGAGCCGTCCCTTGGCGACCTGCACATAGGCCTCGGCCACCGCCCGCCGCTCGTCGCCCGACAGCGACATCCCCTCGCCCGTGCTACCGCAGATATAGATCCCCGTCACGCCCGCCCGCTCCAGGAAATCCACCATCGCCGGCACGAGATCGAGATGCAGCGACCCATCCTCGCGCAATGGTGTATACGTCGCCGCAATCAACCCCGTCAAACGATACTCCATATCGAACACTCCCACGGCCGTCACCACCCGCGCAGGCCCGACGCCCTCACCTGCCCCCGCCAGCATATCCTTCAGCCCCCTCACAGGCAAGACTGGCAAACTGGCCGCGTCACAGCAAGGCCGGCCTTTTGGTGACCCCAAAAAGGAAGGCACGGCCGTCGTGGCCGTGCCTTCGATGCGGAAAACCAGAATGAGTATCAGACTTCGTCGCGGATGACGAAGGGCTCTCGATAGGAGCATTTGATGAACGGGTTGGCCTTGTCGGCGCCGGCGCCGACGAATCTCTCCTGCTTGCGGTCGTAGGTCAGTTGCGGCCCAAGCACGAATCGCTCCTTGGACAGATCGACCTCGTTGCCCTCGAGCTGTTCGAGCACATCCTTGAGCGTGTTCAACGCGTCCTCGTGCGCCTTCATCGCTTCGCGGACTTCATCCACGGAGGCCTCTTTGCCCGCCCGCCAGGCGACGTTGGCTTGGTGGCAGATGGCGGTGCCGTAGTGGCCGACCTCGATGTCGGCCGCCAGGTCCTCGCGCTTGCGGCTGCGCAGGCACTCGATGAAATTCTCGGCGTGATTGGCGCCCGCGTCACCTTTGTACTGGTAGACGCGGTTGCCGTCGTTGTCGTGGAACCAGCCGCCGCCGCGTGAGATACGGACAGAGCCGGCTTCGCACTGGATGTAGTTGCCGCCGCGAGCGCCCAGATAGACCGCCCCGCTGTTGCCGCCCTTGCGCTTCGGGTCGGGCAGGTTGCGGACGTCGACCACCAGAGGCAGCCCGTCGTAGTCCATCAGGGCGAAGTGCACGTTGGGCGTCTGGCCGTTGTCGTCCCAGGCGAAGCGGTTGCCCGCCGCAACCACCTTCGTCGGCACGCTGTCCCAGCCCAGGATGTGACGCACGTCGTCGAGGTAGTGAATGCCCCAGTTGGCCATCTCGCCGTCGCCCCAGTTCCACTGCCAGTGCCAGTCGTAGTGGAAGCTCTTGCGCATCACCGGCGTCATCGGCGCCGGACCCGCCCAGAGGTTGTAGTCGACGCTGGCGGGCACCGGCTGTGGCTCGGTCACCTTGCCGATGCTCTGTCGCGAATGGAGCACGGAGCAATGGACCCACTGGACCTTGCCGTACTTGCCCGACTGGACGTCGCGGGCAGCCTCCTGCACCCCCGGACAGGACCGATGCTGCGTACCTGCCGCGACGATGCGATTGTACTTGCGGGCCGCTTCGACCATCTTGCGTCCTTCCCAGATCGCATGACTGACCGGCTTTTCCACATAGACATCCTTGCCCGCCTGGCAGGCCCAGATGGTCATCAGCGAATGCCAGTGATTTGGCGTCGCAATCACGACCGCATCGACGTCCTTGCGGTCCAGAATCTCGCGGATGTCACGGTATCCCTTGATCGTCGAAGCATCGGCCTCGTATTTCTTCTTAAACTCCTCGACACGCTTGTCGAGAATCTCCTGGTCCGGCTCGCACAGCGCCACCACGCGGACGCCCTCGATATTGTGGAAGTCGTGGACGTGGGCATTGCCGCGACTGTTGATGCCGGCGACCGCCAGGCGAATCTGGTCGTTGGCGCCCCGGGCGCTGCCCGAAAACGGGGAGGAACCGGACAGGGCCAGATACGAACCGGCCGTGGCGGCCATGCTGCGTTGGAGAAATTTGCGGCGACTGATTTGCTTCATTGTCTTTTCCTTTCGCTCAAATCGAGGCACGACCGTCAAGCGTGTGCCGAATGGACCCTGCCGACTTGCCTATGCACCAGACAGCCAGTATAGACGACCATCTTACCTCGCCTATTCCCGGATTTGAACCATTTTGTCCATCCGGCGTATCTTCCCGGGGCAGATTCCCAGGACCCGGACGGGCCTGTTCGGGCAATCCCGGTGTAGAGGAAAGGGGCATCCCCAGCAGAGCGCAGGAGGCAGAATCATGCACCAGCATACCGGTGAATCGTCCCCGTTGTCACTCTTGGGCACATTGACCCTGATCGGTGTCATCACGTTGAGTCAGGTGGGCGCCAGCTATGGTCTGGAGCCGCCACCCATCACGAGCCTGGACGATTTCTTCGTGTTTAACAACAGGGGAATCCCCGAGATCCCCGGCGACTGGCGGCTGGAAATCGACGGCGCCGTCGAGAGGCCGCTGGCGCTGGACCTGGAGGCGGTCCGGCAGTACCCGGCCGTGACCGAGATGGCCACGCTCGAATGCGCCTGGTCGAGCGGTCCGTTGCTGTGGGTGGGCAACGCCACCTGGACAGGCGTTCCGCTGAAGGTCCTGCTCGAAGAGGCCGGCCTCTTGGGCGGTGCTGCTTCGATCGCCATTGCCGCCGAGGATGGCTACGTCTTCGGCGATCTGCCGCTCGCGTCGATCCTGGCCCGTGACGACATCCTGCTGGCCTACACGATGAACGGCCAGACCCTTCCGCTGGAGCAGGGCTATCCGCTGCGCCTCGTCGTCCCCGGCGCCGGGGGCTTCAACTGGGTCCAGTGGGTCACGCGGATCGAGGTGAAGCAGTCAAAGCCCAACCGGTCCTTCTTCTACTTTCCGCCGCACGCGCGGGTTTCCTCTGTCGAGGACTTCGACGTCCTGCCCCTCGGCACGCACCTCATTGAAGGCATGGTCATGGCCGGTGACAGTGTCGAGATCACTGGCGTCGAGTGCAGTGACGATGGCGTCACTTGGCGGCCCGCCGAGCTGCTGACCGAGTTCGTCCCCAACGTCTGGCGGCGGTGGGAGTTCACCTGGGACGGCATCCAACTGGGACACAACATCATCTACGCGCGGGTCACCGACGAGGCCGGCGCCGTCCAGATTGAGAACGGCCTCTACAGTTGGCGCGGGTTTGCGGTTGCCGTTATAGGAGACGTCGACACCGACAGCGACGGAGTCGCCGACAGCGTCGACAACTGCCCGACCCAACACAACCCCGATCAGCGCGACTCCGACGCCGACGGGACAGGCGACCTTTGCGACAGCGACTGCCCCGACCTCGACGGGATCACCCCTGTCAACTTCGCCGACTTCGCCCTGCTCGCCCAATCATGGCGCAGGGCCGACCCCAACACCCTCGCCGATCTCGACAAGAACGGAACCATCAACGCCCGTGACCTCGCTCGCCTGGCCCGATACTGGCTCGCCCACTGCGCTTTCCCGGCCGAAGCGTCTCCGTAGGGGCGGATCATCATTCGCCTACTGTGCGTTGAGCCACTCGATGGTCTGCCGGATTCGCTCGGGCGTCCAGTCCGCCGGACGCTCACCTTGCAGGTTGGCCTCCATCTGCTCGACGCTGGGCGTGGGGGTGCGGACGCCATCGGGCGGGACCTCCACCTTCGCGACCCAGCAGATGGCGTTGAGCATGAGCTTGCGTAAATCGTTCTGGGCGTAGACCCAATGGGTGTGTCCGCCGGTGCAGCCGAAGCCCCGACCGCCGTCGGGACGCTCGCACGCCCACGCGACGTGTTCCGGCATGCCGAGCCGGCTGCGGACGGTCGCATTTCCGCTGTGCGGCCCATCCGGCCCCTTGCGCGTGCCGTCCGGCAGGATCGCGGTCAGAATCGGCGTCACGCCCTTCATCCCCTCACGAAATCGCATGTGGTAGTACCACTCGTCCTCTATTGCGAAAGGCTGAACGCCTCGCGTGATCGGATGGCCGGGCAGGGTCTTGAACTCGGCCCGCCACGACGGGTTCACTGACCAGTGCTGCTCGTAGTACCCGCCGATCCAGTCGAGAAGGTACCTGCCGAAGGGATCACCGCAATCCAGCGCGTAGTGGATGAAGACGATCCCGACACCGCGTCGTGCGATCGCGTCGAGCGTCCTCCAGTTGGCCTCGGCGCCGATCAGGTTGTTGCCGTCGCAGGCGACCACGATCGCAGCAGCCTCTTCCAGCACGCGGACGTCCCCAGGCCATCCACCCTCGATCACGACCGCATCGATGGCCGGCATGTTCTCGTTGAGAATGCGCGCCAGGAGCTTGCAGTCGGCGGTATAGGCATGCCCGCTCCAGCCGTGACTCTGCGGGCCCGGCAGAAAGACCACCTTCTTCCCAGCCGAATCGTTCGCCAAGGCTCGCGACCCAAACACACCACACAACAGGAGAGCCCCGACAATCAACATATGCCGCATCGAACCGTCCTCCAGAACACAGCAGTCAACTCATCTAATACGATACTTCGATGACGAAGCCGCGTTCGCATGGCCTCGTCCCCGGAAGTTCGATCCGCAATGCCAGGTCCGTCTGCTCCCAGCGAATCGGCTGCTCGCAGCCGAGCAGCCGCACCTTCTTCACATCCGATGGGGTATAGCCTGCCCTGCGGCCCAGCGACTGGATGGCGAGCTTGCCGTCCGCCGGCCAGACCAGGCCGCAGGCGAATACGCGGCCGCCCTTCCGGGTGAACCAGAAGTCCTGCGAGGAGAAATCGGCTCGAAAGCCTTCCTTCTCTCGCGCCGTCGTGCTCTCCATCGCCAATTCCGTCGGTCCCTCGTGTGTCACAGCCCAGCGTTTGGTGCCATAGATCGCGTCACCGTTGACATTCATCCACTCGCCGATCTTCGTCAGTTGATCGACGCTCTCCTGCGGGATCGTCCCATCGGCTTTCGGCCCGACGTTCAAAAGGTAGTTGCCTCCCTTGCTGGCGATCTCCAGAATCCAGTACAGCAGTTCTTCGGTGGATTTCCAATCGACGTCGTAGCTTTTGAAACCCCATGTGTTGTTCAGCGTGCCGGGTGTTTCCCAGTACAAGTCTTGGCCTTCGCCTTTGCCGGGGATCTTGTTGTCGCCAGGGACCCAGAAATCGCCGAAGTTGTTGCCGACGCGGCTGTTGATGAGACACTCGGGCTGAGCGTCGTACGCCAGCTTGTAGAATTCGAAGCTCATCTTCTCCGGCATGTGCCTGGGCACGTCGTACCAGATCTCCTGCATGCCGGGAAACCTCGCCAGCAGTTCGCGCATCTGCGGCTTGGCCTTGGTCTCGATGTATTCCTCGAACGACACCGGCGCCGGGTCCCACGTGTTGGCGGGCCAGGACGCCCACTGTCCTGTGTCCTCAGGGTGCTTTTTCCGGTACTCGGCAACACCCGCGTCTCCCCCATCCATCCAGTCGGTGGCGTGCGAGTAGTAGATGGCGAACCGCATGTCGTGACGTTGGCAGGCCTGGTACAGCTCCATCATGGGGTCGCGCTCGAACGGCGTGACGTCGATGATGTCATATTCGCTGACTCTCGAGTCGTACATGGCAAAGCCATCGTGGTGTTTGGGCATCGCCACGATGTAGCGCATGCCCGCGGCCTTGGCGAGCTGGACCCAGGCGTCGGCATCGAATCTCACCGGGTGGAATTGCGCGCACATCTGCTTGTACTCGGCGCGCGGGATCCGCGCGTGGTAGAAGATCCATTCACCGAGCCCCCCGATCTTCTGGCCCTTCCAGATTCCCGCCGGGACCGCGTACGCGCCCCAATGCACAAACATGCCGAATTTGGCCTCGTTGAATCGCTCCAGCGCCGCCTTCTTGCTCGCGTGCATCTTCCGCCACGGGTCTGCGTACTCGCCTGTCTGAGAGTAGCACACCCGCGAGAGCAGCATCACTGCCAGTGACACACAGATCGTCCGTCGCATATTCGAGACTCCTGCATCTGAGAACTGCGCTCATCGATCCATCCCCCTTTACGGCCTGGGGACGACAGCGAGGCTGGATCGGAACTCATACGCCCCGGGCGTCAGCTCGATTGCGGCACAGCCGTTCTCGGTGCGCATGTGTTTGAGGCCCTCGGCCTTCGCCAGTTCGCTGCCACCTTCGGTGATCGTCCTGTCGCTGGCGGTCGGCAGGTACAGCATCGCGGTCGTGTTGGGCGGGACGGTGACGTTCAACGTCAGCACGCGGTCGTCATCGATCCGCCAGTTGCTTTCGATGCGACCGTAGAGACTGTCGTGATGCGCCTTGACCCACTTCATCGACGGATCGTCGATGATGCCCGGCTTGAGGATGAAATGCTGGAAGCCTGGACGGTCCGGATCGTTCTTGATGCCCGCCAGACCTTCGATGAACCACGTCCCGACGTACAGGTACGAGCTGTGGCACAACGAATTGTCCATCCTCCACGATTCGGTGATCGCGGTGGCGCCGTTGCGGCGCATCAGGCCCCAGCTCGGGTACGTGTCTTTGTTGACCATCGGGAAGATCAGGTCCTGGCGGTCGGCGCCGAGCAGCGTCTTGAACAGGAACGCCCCGGCGGTGATGCCCGCGTGGATGTGGCCCTTGCGCACGACCAGGATCTCCTTTTCGAGCCGGTCCCAGATCGCCGGCCGCAGCTCCTTCGGCGGCAGGTCCACCAGCAGCGCGATAGCCAGATAGCCCTGGAAACCATTGACGTAGCTGTTCAGCTCAGGCTTGAAGAACTTCGCGTGCACCGCGTGGCGCACCTGGTCGGCCCGCGCGCGGTATTTCGCGGCAGCTTCCTTCTCACCGATCACGTCGGCGATCTTCGCGGCCGTTTGCAGGTTGAAGATCCAGTAGCAGTTGTTGTAGAACAGCGTCTCGATCGTGTCGCCGTTGACGCCCTCGGCGCCGGGCCAGAGCCAGTCGCCCAGGAAGTCCCATTCGCCGCCCCACCGCACCAGCATGTCGTCCTTGGCCTTGGTCTCGAGGAAGGCCAGCCAGCGCTGGATCGTCGGGAAGTTCACTTGGCAAATGCGCGTGTCGCCGTAACGTTCGTAGATTTCCCAGGGCAATGTCACGCAGTAGCCGCTCCAGCCGGGACCGCCCCCGCCCCAGTAGGTCGGCGCGGTGTAGGGCAGGTTGCCGCTCTCGACGGTGTCCTTCGTCGAGGCCTTGTCACCGCCGGTGCCCCAGGCGCTCTCGCCGCCCTGGACGTCCCGCCAGTCCTGGGCCCATTTGGTGTAGAAGGCGCCGAGGCTGAAGTGGTTCAGCCCGCACTCGGTCGTCGCGTGGGCGTCGCCGCCGTAGCCCATCCGCTCGCGATGGGCGCAGTCGACGACGTAGCCGCCCAGGCTCAGGTCCTCGAACGTCAGCAGCGTCGCATCGTGCACCCAGTTCAGCAGCTCGTTCGAGCACTCGAAACTCGACGCACTCGCGTAGTCCGTACGCACGAGGTGCGCGCGAATGTCATCGAGCCGGGGCTTGTACTTGAGCCCTTCGATCGTCACCCACTGGCCCGTGAAGTAATTGAAGCGATTTCGGAACGTGCCCTTGCCGGAGGGGCCGATGACGTACTTGCTGTGCAGCCGGTGGGTCATGTCGGCCTTGGACTGCTCGGAGAACTTCATCTCGACGGTGTCGCCGGGCTCGCCCCGCAGGTCCATCTCGAACAGGCCGGTCATGTTCACGCCGAGGTCCACGCGGTAGACACCGGGCTTGGGCTCGGCGATCGCGACGGGTCGGACCTCGCGGATGCGGCGGTTCGGCTCGACCATCTCGGCCGACAGCCTCAGCGAGGGCGAGTAAACCATCGCCGGCTTCCAGCCTGAATCGTCGAAGTCCGCCTCGCACCAGTCGGCCACTTCCTTGCGGGCATCGTACAGTTCGCCGCCAAAGTGCATGAAGTCCCACACGCCCAACAGCGTGTTCGGGCTGGCATGGGTCCGCCACGTATCGTCCGTGGCGATCTGAACGCTCTTGCCGCCGGGCAGCTCGATCTCGGCCTGTGCCAGCACGATCGGCGTCTGTGGCTTGTCGGGCGTCTTGTACTGAGGGAAGATCGACCACGAGACGCCCAGCCACAGCCCGATCACGTTCCGGCCTTCCTTCAGGTAGTCGGCGATCTCATACGCGACGTAGCGGGCTCGCTTGCGGTAGTTTACCACGCTCGGCGCCAGCACCGTGTCGCCCACCTTTTTGCCGTTGACGTACAGCTCGTGGTAGCCGACCGAAGCGACGTAGACCGTTGCCCGCTCGGGCCTGGCGCTCAGCGTGAAGCTCTTGCGCAGCCACGGATCGGGCACATCGTTGTCGGGCGGCGGCCAGCCCTGTTTGCGCTCGAAGGTCTTGTCGATGCCGATCCACTGCGCGTGCCAGTCGTTCTGCGTCAGCAATCCCATCGTCCAGCGGGCCGGCTCGCTCCAGGGCGAGACGATCTCGCTCTCGTCCCGGACCTGCACTCTCCAAAAGCAGGCCATGCCCGAGGTCAGAGGTTTTCCATCGTACGCGATGTGCGCCAACTGGTCGGAGGCGACCATGCCGCTGTCCCACAGATCGCCCTTGCCCTGGTCGAGCAGGTCCTTTGTCGAGGCCACCAGGATGCGATAACCACTCTGCCGCTGACCGCGTGCGTTCGCATCCGTCGCGGCCAGTTGCCAGCTCAATCGCGGCTGCGTCACGTCGATGCCCAAGGGGTCGTGCAGATACTCGCACCGCAGCGCCGTCGGCGTCACGGAGCACGCGCGCTGGCCCGCAAGAACGTCGGCGTGCGGCCACAGAACGATGAGAACAAGGAAGAAAGGCAAGCGTGTCGATGTCTTCATGTCGGCCTCCTGAGCGATCCCGGTTCGGCGAATCCATAGCGGACGGATGCCATCCGTGTGCACCGCCCGCGTGCCGATTATACGGCGGCCGACCGTGTCACACTACGGAAAACTGCCGGGCGCACAGCCGACGTGTCTGTGCGCAGCCGGTGTTTCGATAAGGCCGGTCGCTACCGGGCCGTTTCGTCCGGAGAGATCGCGCCAGCAAACTCGTAGGCTCCCATGTCCACGATGCCATTGACCACTCGCAGACGGCCATCCAGGTCGAGAGAAGGCAGCGGAGGCTCGGTCTGGTTCGATCCCGAGTCAATCGCCGGGGAATCCGACGCCAGACGAAAGTCGTCGTCCTCAGTGCCGAGCACGCCATCGGCTCCAAGCGGATCGACAAACAGAGAATCGGGCCCAGGCTCGCAGATGCTGGTGATGATCTCCGGAAGCACAGGACCAGGACGAAAAGCGACCGGCACGCCCGAGATCGGATCGACGACGGAGCCGTAAAGAATGCAATTCGCAATCGTCATGGCAGGCAGGTATTCGTGCCCCTTCCCCGGCATGCAGGGTGGCCGATCCAGGGCCGGCGAGGTGTTGCCATAGAACGTGCAGTTCAGCAGGCGATGGACCTGTGGCTCGTTGACATAGTTGCCCTCAGGATAGGCCATCGCGCCGCCTCCATCCGCGGCGGTGTTGGCCACCAGCAGGCAGTTGACCAGTTCGATTCTGCCGATATTGTGCGCGCTGACGGCGCCGCCCTTCGCACCGGCGTCGTTTCGCCGGAACACGCAATGGCGCAACTTCAAATCCGCCTTGATGTGCGACCCAATCGCGCCGCCATCGCCCTCGGCGACGTTGTCTTCCCACAGACAGCCCACAAATACCGGACGCCATCGCCGGCCGTTGGACACGGCGCCGCCCCACGAGGCGCGATTGCCGAGGAATGTGCACGTCGTGAACACGGGCCGCCACTGGTCGCCTTCGTACGGATCGTCGGAGCCGGCGGCATCGGTGCCGAGCAGGCACACCGCGCCACCGGCGCCCGCGTAGTTGTCGGCGAACACGCAGTCCGTCAGACGAGGAGAACATCCGCCCCGACAGAACAGGCCTCCGCCCTGGGCCTGGAGCCCGGAGTGGCTGCGCAGCACGTTCGCGTAGCCGCCCGTGACGACCACGCCTTCGAGAACGGCCTGGTTGTTCAGTCCTTCGCACCTTACGACGTTGTAGCTGTTGCGCTCTTTCGAGGTGGCATCTTCGCTGACGTCGTTGCGGTCTATGTCGCCACTCAGAACCGTCACGAAGACGTTGGGGTCCCAGGCATTCGGTTCGTCTGCCGCCAGGCCGGCGTATCCACCGCGAACCGTCGTCCCGGCCTTCAGCTCGAAACTGGCCTCTCGGTCTACCCAGTCGTCGGTCGGGGTATAGAGGCCCTGCGCCACACGGATTTCATCTCCCGGCCGGGCAGCCGCCAGAGCATCCCGGAGGCGCCCGAAGGCGCTGGCCCAGGACGAACCATCCCCGGACATGTCGTCATCCACGTATAGGACCCTGCCGCCGACGAAGGTCTTGCTGGCCTCAGCGGTGCCGCCGTAGGCGCCGAGATTGACGATGCCGCCGTTCGGAACCGGCTCGTCTCCCACCAGAGCATTCGGGTCGCCGGCGTCGATGCACGGACTGGTCATGTCGTCCCGCACCCAAGTCTCGGCAGCCGGGTCCCACCGTCCGTCCTGGCTCTGAAGGTGGTAGTCGCCATCGACCCACACGTCGTCCTCCGGGTCCTCGGGCGTCCCGTTCGGGTCCCAGTACCCCGGCGCAGCAAACAACGGATCGACGTCGAGATTCCCTTCGCCCGGCCAGCCACCGCCTATGTCGCTGCAGGTCGCCAGCACCGGTCCAGATATCTCTTTTTCGGGATTGCCCCAGACGATGCAGTGGTCCAGCAGCATTCCACCTGTCACGTCCGACAAGCCACCGCCGTTCTGCGCCAGTGTGCAGTGTGCCAGTGTTGGAGCTGCCCCTTCGCTGTACAGACCACCGCCATCAGTCGCAACGTTGCCCACAAGGAGGCAGTTCGACAACACCATCTTACTGTTGTTGTTGTAGAGCCCGCCGCCACGTGGCCCGACAACCCGATTCGCGATGAATCGACAATGGACCAATGTGGGAGCAACCTCCACGGGCGCACCTCCTCCGCGTCCGAATCCGCCGCGGGTGTACAGAGCGCCCCCGTACCGGGCCACGTTCTCTCGGAACGTACATTCTGTCAGTGTGGGGGCACTGTAGCTGTTGTACAGTGCTCCCCCGCCCCATCCGGCTGCATTCTCCGTGAAAGTGCACCCGACCAAAGCCCAATCGTCCTCCCAGACCACATCGCCACTGGCCCGAGCGGTCGGCCCGCTATTGACGATAGCACCGCCGGTGTCCCGAGCCTCGTTCCGATGAAACGTGCAATCCATTATTGCGACGTTGCCCCCGTCCCGCGCCAGACCGCCGCCATCGCCGGCGCGATTTGCCTCGAACCGGCAATCACGGAATGTCATGCGGCCCTTGCCAGAAACGCAGACTCCTCCGCCCGAACCGCTGAAGGGCGTTTCCGTCCTCGCGACGTTCTCAAGGAAGAGACAACCGGTGCATTCACTGTCGGTTTCCTGGCGTGCGTACAGCCCCGCTCCACGATAGGCCTCGTTACGGCCGAACGTGCAACGTTCCAACATCACGGCGCCGCCGGCGATGTACAAGCCACCACCATTCCACTCCGCCGCATTCGCCTCGAACAGGCAGTCTGTAAATACGGGATGGCCGCTCTCGCTCCAGAACCCGCCTCCGTCGCCCCAGGCGAAGTTCTCCGTGAAGACACAGTCCTTCAGCACGGGACTGCCGCCGACGTTGCTCATCCCGGCGCCGTCCGTTCGCACACCTCTGGTCTTGTTGCGGGTGATCGTACAGGCGACCATCGAGAGGTAACTGTCTACACACGTGATCCCGGCGCCGTTTTCTCCCCAGCCTCCGGCGATCGTAAAGCCCTCCAGGGCGGTTGTCACGTCGTCACTCAGGGAAGCGACAACGACTCTACTGTTGTCCCCCCTGTAGGTGAAGTCGGGACCATCGTCGCCGGCCAGGTCGCCACTGAGAATCGTTTCGTAGCGATCGACCTCGCGTTCATCGGGGTCGGCGCCTGCCAAGCCTGCATAGCCTCCAGCCAGCGTTGCACCGTTGACCAGAAGAAACCTCGCGTCACGATCTCCTGGAGAGAAACCAACACCTTGGTCCGGCTTGTACAAGCCTTGGGCCACTCGAACCCTGTCGCCTCGTCCAGCGACGGCCAGGGCATCCTGGAGATGCACGAATGCATCTGCCCAGGATGTGCCGTCATTGGCGCCGCCGGCATCGTCATCCACGTAGACGACTCTGAATGGAACCGGCCGGATCGTGTGGTCTCGCCCAGCCGCGCATAGCCCGGTCATCAGGACACACGCGACCACCATGATTCGCTTGCTCGCTAACCTGTCCATGTTCCGCTCCTTTCGATATGATGGTATGAAGATATGAGGCCGCATGGACACCGGTCCATGCTCGTTCTGCGCAGACCGCCCCCCTCTCGCTCAATGCAGGCGTCGAAACGTGACCGAATTGGAGATTCTCCGCGCATGTTGCACCTCGTGCCCCAGGACGCTCTACGCGCAGCGTCCGGGCAGCAGAGAAACTCACCGGGTCACAAAGGCAGGCGGTTATGAATGGAAGAATATGATATGATAGCAAACCACAGTTTTATAATAGATGCTTTTGCCCGCCTTTATGTCTCATTTCCCATATACTACGTCTGCGTGGAGGGGGTTTACAAGGAATTTCCGGGCGGGAGACGTTTTTCTTGCAGGGCGACTTCAGCCTGCCACCGGTCGCGGGAACCGTGTGCGGCAGGCGAAATAGACTGCCAGTTGGACAGCCAGGCCCAGGCCGATCAGCGCAACCGCGAACCAGTACGGCGCATACGGGCCGACGTGCCTGGCCAGATGGCCGCCCGTTCCGGCTCCCGTGATGACGCCAACGGAGATCACGATCTCGTGGATTACCATACGGGTCGAGCGATTGCGGCTGGCCGAGACGCCGTAGTAGAGGTGGCTGCTGTAGGCAAACCCGAACGGCAGGCCGAGCACGATCGCCGAGACGACGAAGACCCCCAGCGTCCGCCCGAAGATCATCATCAGCAGAGCAACCATGAGCACCGTCTGGCCCGCCACAAGCGGCGCGAGCTTGAAGTGCCAGAACGCCCAGCGGCCCGCCGCCGTCAGCGACAGGAAATTGCACAGCGCGAAGACCGCGTAGTAGATGCCGAACTGGGCCTCGGAGTAGCCCAGAGCCACGAACAGCAGTGCGAACTGCGACCGTACGATCGCCTGCGAGGCCCACGCGCAGAACAGAGCGACTCGCGACATCCAGCGATAGGCCACCAGCAGGCGAGGATCATGGATCGCCTCGGCGGGCGCGCCCGATTGTCCGGCCTCGCTTGTATGCCCTGCGTTGTTGCGGGCCAGAACCAGCAGCAGCAAGGACAGCGCGAAGCACCCCACCGCCGCGATCATCGGCCAGAGCGGATTCCGCTCGACCAGCCAGGCCCCGATGATCGGCCCGACCAGAGCGCCGCTCGACCAGGAACCGTTGTACCGTCCGAGTCGGCGATTCAATCTGACGCCCTCATATCGAGCAGAGACCCAGCTCATCAGGAAGGGCCAGAACAGCGCCATGGCGGCCCCGCCGAACCCTCCGGCCGCGATGATCATCCAGATCCAGGCCGGCCCGGCGACCTCGCCCTGTCGGCCCGCGCCAAACACCGCCGCCACCATTGCCGCCGCCGCGACCAGGGCCACGATGGTCGCCAGGCGCGTCGCTCTCCGGACATCCAGGTGCCCCAGCCACGAGCCGGTGATCAGCAGTGCGGCCATGTACGCCAGGCTGTTGCCCGCCAGCGCATAGCCGACGTGGGTTTCGGCGCCGCCGATGGCGGTCAGGACGAAGGGCATGGCGGTCCAGCAGATGCCCAGGCTCAGCGCGGTGGCAAAAGCCGCGCCGTACAGCGGCCAGTTCCGAGCGGTCCGGGTCAAATTCGTTGTCTGTTGTTCCTGCATCATCTCTATCGGGCTCCAAGCCCGGCGATTGTAACACCCGCCCGCCAATCCGCCAGCAGATTGCACCAGGAACAGCGTACGTGAGACAGATGGTCAGCCACCACCCATGAGGGAAAAGACGATTTGGCAGAGAGTCTCGCCTACCCGACCCGGGCTGTCACGCTAATGGGCCGAACGAGGTCACTCCTCCGTCAGTCACACAGGATGACCAAGGGCACGCACGATCGCTGGAGAATCAAGTCTCCGGACCTGCCCCTTCTCACAGTGCAGGGCAGTCACGCTCCGTTGACGCGCCGCCTCAGCGTGATTCCGCGTCGATCATCTGTTGGATCTTCTGCCGTCGTGCGAGGAGCGTCTGCTGCATCTGGCGGTCGGGCGCCGCCAGCTCGATCGCCCGGTCAAGATGCTGCACCGCCAGAGCGCTGTTCTGCTGTCGCATGCTCAAGGCAGCGAGCAGATCATACGTGCGGACCTGCCCTTCCCGCGGCAGCAAGGGCAGCAGACGTTCCAGAGCCGCCATCGCGCCCGGCAAGTCGCCCTGGGCGTCCCGCGTCTCCGCCAGATTGGTATACGCGTCCACCAGGCCCGGGGCACACTCCAGAGCGCGTTCAAACGCCGCGACCGCCCGATCGAACGCATTGATACGCCGGTAACAGATGCCCAGGTTGTTCCAGGCCGCCCCATCGCCAGGCCGGAGCTGGACGAAGCGCTCGTATTGCTCGATGGCGCGGCCGTAGTCCTGCGACAGCACGTAGCGCTTCGCCAGACGCCCGCGCAGCTCCGCGACGCCGGGCATCCGCTCGACCGCTTCCTCCAGCGCCTGAATCTCTCCCCGCAACTCTTCGAGAATGCTGCCCACGTCCCGGTCCTGGGGATTTGCCCGTTTGGCGGCCGCAAATTGCCCATTCATGATGTCCGGATCGCCGATCAGCGCCCCCACAACGCCTTGCAGCACGTGCCGGGTCGCCTGGCTGTACTGCTGGAGTATCGCTGCCGGGTTCTCTCCGTCCGGCAGCGGACCGACGTTCGTCACATGGTCCAACAGTGGCGTGCAATGCTCGCTGATGGAGCGGAGGATGTCCAGCCAGGAACCCTCAACATCGCGCTTGATCGCGGCGCCGAATTCCAGATGGGGCCTGTCGTCGGTGTGCAGCGGGCCCTGGCCGCCGAGCCTCGTCAGTTCCTTTTCGCCTACCAGGAGACAATCGAGGAAATCGTAGACGCTGTACACATTGATCTGCTCGAGGTCTTTGGCGATATCGGGGCGCTCGGCAATCGCCTTGATGCGGCGGAAGTCCAACTGCATCGGCTCGACCGTCCCGAGTAGCACGGCGTGTTTGTTGACACAGTTGTTGACCACCCACAATGAGCTGTGAGGCATCGCGGCTTGAAAGCTCCGCATGATGATGCGGAAATCCTCCGGTCGCAGGTCCAGCGGCACCCAACATGACAACACGCCCTTGGGTTTGAGACGGCCGCGACAGGCCTTGAAGTGATCGTACGTGTAGAGGGCCGAGCTGCCGGTCGTGCCCGGATAGGTCGAATCGTTCATGATGATGTCGAACTTCTCCTCGGTCATCTTGATGAAATTCTTCCCATCCATGATGATCTTGCGGAGCTTCGGATTCGCATACGAACGACGGTTGATCTGGTCGAAGAACACTCCCGCCTCAAACACGCCCGGACAGATGTCGACGATCGTGTAACGCGTGACCCCGAAATCCAGACCGATCCCGCAGGTCTCCCCGCTCCCGTAGCCGATCTGGACCACGTCCTGCGGGTTCTCGTGGACGAACAGCGGAGCGTACGCCTGGAGCTTCTGCGTCGTGCGCAGCATCAGGTCCATGCCCGCGACGTCTACTCCATCGACGGCGATCAAGCGGTCTCCATCCGGCAGGTCGTGGACCGTCACCGTCCCGGTGACGCCGTCGTCGATGAACACGATTTTGCTCGGATGGTGATACGTGTTCACCGTCTGCAGGAACACGTCGGGCGGAATCCAGACGGCACAGGCCGTCACCAGCAGAACAGAGACCACCGCTCCTGCCATCGCGAGCATTCTGCGTCGCTTGTCCGAGAGCGCAACCAACACGATCGCCAGGGTGAAGAGGGCCGCGACGACCGCCAGGAAGCTGTTCCGCAATCCCAGAAGCGGGATCACCAGGAAGCCGGCCGCCGCAGAGCCCAGGACGCAGCCGATCGTATTGGACGCATACACCTGGCCCACACGCCGCCCCACCGTCTCCCAGACCGGCGCGCAGATTCTCACCGCGATGGGGAACACCGTTCCCATCAGGACCGTGGGAACGAAGATCACGGCAAGAGTATCGATGAAATGGACCATGCTGTCGGCGGCGAACGAGATCTTCCAGTCGACCATGCGTTCGAGGACCCAGGCGTCGAGAGCCCAGAGCCAGCCCAACATCTGAACCGAGCCCAGGATCGACAGCGCCAGTATGAATTCGATCACTCCAAACGCAAGAATCGGGTCTTTCAGGCGAGGCACCAGCAGCACGCTCGACAGGAGGCTGCCCAAGGCAAGGCCCAGAACAAAGCACGTCAGCATGCAGGCGAAGGCGTAGGCCGATGTCCCCAGGACAAACACGAGCACGCGCGTCCAGAGCACCTCCATCGCCATCGCGCAGAATCCCGCCAGGAAGACGCCGACCAAGGCAATCGTCCGCACGCGCTCGGAGTAGACGGTGGGCGATTCCTGCGCCCGCGCAATCTGTTCCCTCAGAGCGGCGAGGCCCTGCTGTTTGCGTTTGGCAGCTCCAGAAACCACCGGTCGCGGCTTGATCCCCAAGGACAGCAGCCAGGCCAAAACACCGACGGCCACGTTGGCCGTCGCGGTCACGTAAATCGAGGAATTCACGCCCAACAGCCGAAGCAGGTAGTAGCCCGACAGGAAACTGCCCAGGACGGCACCGAACGTGTTGGCCGCGTAGAGCAGACCGACGCCCTGTCCGGTCCGCAATTGCGACTCGCTCTTGCGCGGTGCGACCGCCCAAAGCCCGCTGAGGACCGGCAAGGTCCCTCCCATCAGGACAGTCGGAAGCAGGAGAATCAGAATCGAGACGACGAAACGAACCAGATTCAGCGCGTGAGGGCCCGGCTGGTACGTCTGATAGAACCACAAGTAGAACCGGTCCACTGCGTTCAGAATGGCCGGAAAGGCGAAGGCATAGGCGCCAATTCCCAGCTCCAGCCAGGCGTAGAGTCTCAGCGGTCGCGCCATGCGGTCGGCGTGCCGCCCGAGCAGCCAGCTTCCGACGGCCAGACCCAGCATGAAGGCCGTCAGAACGGTGCTGGCGGCAAAGACCGTGTTTCCCAAGACCGTCCCGAGGGACCGCATCCAGGTTACCTCGTAGACGAGACCGGTCGCACCGGAAATCAGGAACAGAGGGACGATCAGCCTGCGATGAATGGGTGAGACCGGCGGGCCTTGCGTTGTCGCCTTCATGTCCATGCCTTCCCAGGAGAACTCGAAATGACGACTACACAGTTTCGATACACAGTCTATCCACTTTGCAGGTTTCGATCAAGCCCCTTTCAAGACGCGATTACCCGTTTCGAGGCGAGGTGCGGAAAAGGCCTCCTTGTGTCGGTAA
>CAZOFX010000044.1:0-41439 GCA_964579055.1 uncultured Pirellulales bacterium | reverse complement strand
CTTGACCAGAGCGACTACCATCAGAAAATGTGCGAAACATCCTTTACACTACCCGAAGAAATACATCCGCGAAACATGAATCTGATGCGGAACATGACACCGGAAGACTGAACAGGAAACGTCGCATGGAGCAGGTTACGCAACAACTGAAGTCGGGCGAGATTGTCGTGCAGGAGGTCCCGTGGCCTCGAGTGGGACCCGGAATGGTCCTGGTTCGCAATCACTACTCGCTGATCAGTGCCGGGACGGAGGGATCGACGGTGCGGACGGCTCGCAAGAGCCTGATCGGCAAGGCCAAGGAGCGTCCGCAGCAGGTCAAGCAGGTGTTGGATTCTCTCCGGACCAAGGGGCCGGTGCAAACTTACCGCGCGGTGATGAAGAAGCTCGATGCCTATTCGCCGTTGGGGTACAGTTCGGCCGGGGAGGTCATCGAGGTTGGTGCGGACATCGAGGATATCCGCGTGGGCGACCGGGTGGCGTGCGCGGGGGCCGGCTATGCCAACCATGCGGAAATCGTCTGCGTGCCACGAAATCTCTGTGTGAAGCTCGCCGACGATGCCAACCTCCGACACGCCAGCTACAACACACTCGGCGCGATTGCCCTGCAGGGCATTCGGCAGGCGGATCTGAGGCTGGGCGAGAGCTGTGCCGTGATCGGGCTGGGGCTGCTCGGGCAGCTAACGTGCCTGATGCTGCGTGCGAGCGGGGTGCGGACCTTTGGAATCGACATTGACGCCCATGCCGTTGAGATCGCCTCCCGCCAGTGCTGCGATGGGGCGTGGCCGCGTCAGACGCCGGCGCTGTCTTCCCTCATCGAGAATCAAACGGGCGGACTGGGGGTCGACGCCGTGATCATCACGGCCGCAACGTCCAGTTCCGATCCGGTCAACTGCGCGGGCGAACTGGCGCGCAAGCGGGGCCGAGTCGTCGTGGTCGGCGCCGTGCCCACCGGGTTTGATCGGGAGCCGCACTGGTACAAGAAAGAGCTGGAATTGCGGATGTCCTGCTCGTACGGCCCGGGACGGTACGATCTCGGCTACGAGGAGAAGGGACTGGAATACCCGGCCGCGTACGTTCGATGGACGGAGAACCGGAACATGCAGGCGTTCCAGGATCTCCTGCATTCCGGCCGAATCGATGTCGCTTATCTGACCACGCACGAGTTCCCGCTTGAAGAGGCCGCCCAGGCTTACGATCTGATCCTGAACCGTTCGGAGCCTTTCCTGGGGGTCGTGTTGGCATACGACGTCGCCAAGCTCCTGAAGAGAGAGCCCGTTCGCGCAGGGGCGTTCCGGCCCGCGGGCAGAGTGAACCTGGCCTTCATCGGCGCGGGCAGTTACGCCCAGGGGAATCTGCTTCCCAACCTGCCCAGGCATGATCCCGCGGTCACCTGCAAGGTCGTGATGACGCAGTCCGGAACCACATCCAAACGGGTGGCGGAACGCTTCGGATTCGAGCTGTGCACCGATTCGGACGACGAGATCATACGAGACCCGGACGTCAATACGGTGTTCATTGCGACGCGTCACGACACACATGGGCAGTACGTCAAGCGATGTCTGGAGGCAGGCAAACACGTCTTTGTGGAGAAGCCTCTGTGCATCGACATCGAGGAACTCGCCGCGATACGGGAGGCGTACGACGCCCATCCGAACTGCCAGTTGGCGGTGGGGTTCAATCGCCGGTTTGCACCTCTGGCCGGAGAGCTGAAGAGCCGGCTGCCCGGAGGCCCTGTCTCGATGCTCTACCGGGTCAACGCCGGAGCCATTCCCACCGATAATTGGATTCAGGACCGACAGATCGGCGGGGGACGCATTTTGGGCGAGGTGTGTCATTTCATCGACTTCCTGGTTTGGATCTGCGGTTCGACCCCGACCGAGGTCTTTGCCAGCGCACTGCCCGACCCGCACGGGCTAAACGACACGGTGTCGATCAACCTGTCGTTTGCCGACGGTTCGATCGGAACCGTCAGCTACTTCGCCAACGGAGCGAAAGATCTGCCGAAGGAGTACATCGAGGTCTTCTCCTCGGGCACGACAGGGGTCATCACGGATTTCAAGGAGATGACACTCCATGGCACCGGCAAACCGGTCCGCCGACGCCTACTGAACCAGGACAAGGGGCAGTCCCAGATGCTGAAGCAGTTCTTCCAGCGGCTTCGAAGCGGGGAGGGCCCGCTGATACCTCCGGACGAGGTGTTTGCCGTGACGCAAGCCTGTTTCGCCGTTCTGGATTCGATTCGGACGCGAAAACCCGTGCGCATCGAGTGAGGGTGCTTCTTCATCACCGATGGTCGGCAATCTGCCCCGTCGTGGAACGAAACGCCGCTGACATGAAGATTCGACTGAAGCTCTTCGTCAAGAGACAGGTCTACGTGCCTACGTTTCGGGGCTGGCTCCTGCTGTTGGTGGTTATGGCGGCCCTGTCGCTTCTCTGCGTGTATCGCGCCTATCCGTTTCTGGCGTATGAGAATGCCATCGACGCCGACGTGTTCATCACCGAGGGATGGGTGCCGGACCACACTCTCGAACGGAGCCTGCCGGTGTTCGCCGCCGACGGAGATCGGCGGATCGTCACGACGGGCGGACCGATCGGCGTGGGGTCTCATCTGTCCCAGTACAAGAGCTACGCCGAACTGACGGCCGCGACGCTGGTGAAGCTGGGGGTCAAAGAGGAGCAGATTGTGGCCGTTCCCTATCAGGCGGTGGACAGGGGGCGGACCTATGCGGCGGCCCTGGCGGTCCGCGAGTGGCTTCGAGACCACCCCGGTATCAAGCGGGCGAATCTCGTCACCACCGGACCTCATGCTCGAAGGAGTTTTCTCACATTCAAGAAGGTCCTGCCGCGCACGTTCGAACTGGGGGTCTGCGTGGTCCCTCCGCAAGATTACGATCCCCAGCGCTGGTGGACCTACAGCGAAGGGTGTCGGACGGTGGTCTCCGAGGCAATCGCGTACGCCTACGCTCGACTGATCGGCGTGCGCTGAGGCAATGATGCTCCAATTGACCAACTCAACCGAGGTGGACGTCACCGAGACCCTGAACGGTCTGCTGGGCTTCGTGGAGTCGTCGGACTACGCCGGCTACGATCCCTACGACGCCCTGAACAGCCCGCTGATCCGACGGATCAGCGGCAGATCGAAGGGGGCTCGAATGGCCTTCACCCAGGCTCTGCGCCGCTGCCCTGTGAACGTGCGGCCGTTGCTGGGGATCAAGAAGGGACACAACCCCAAGGGGATCGGTCTGTTCCTGTGGGGCTACGCCAAGCTGTTCAAGCTCTACCAGCGGGAAGAAGACCTCGACAAGATCCGCTATCTGCTCGATCTGCTCGACCGGCTGAAATCGCCCGGCTGCTCCGGCAACGCCTGGGGCTACAACTTCGACTGGCAGTCACGGGCCTTCCTGCGACCGCGAGGGGTCCCCACCATCGTCAATACGTCCTTCATCGGCCATGCCCTGTTGGACTGCTACGCGTACACCGGTCTGCAACAAGCTCTGAACATGGCGGTCCCGATCAAGGAGTTTCTCCTGAACGATCTCCATCGGACAACCGAGGGCGATTCGTTCTGCTTCAGCTACACGCCGGTCGATACGGACGTGGTCCACAACGCCAACATGCTGGGGGCCTCCATTCTCATCCGGCTGGGCAAACACGCTCAAGATTCCCTCTGTGAAGATGCGGCGTGGTCCAGTCTGGCGTACTCCATGCGATACCAGCAGGAAGACGGATCGTGGTACTATGGAAACACACACGCTTACCGTTGGATCGATTCGTTTCACACGGGCTTCAATCTGGAGGCGCTGCGGCACTTTCTGAAGGAGGACGGCGCGCACCGATATCGCCAGGCGTACGACAAAGGCGTCCGATACTATGCGGACCACTTCTTCCTCGACGACGGCACGCCGAAATACTACCACGACCGCGTCTATCCGATCGACATCCACGCGTCCGCGGAGGCGATCAGTTTCTTTTCCGCCCTGGGTCCTGCCCGGCGCGATCTGACAGACAGACTCCTGACGTGGATGCTCCAGAATATGCGCAGTCCCCAGGGGTACTTCTACTCGCGACGCACGCGGTGTTTCACGAACCGGATACCGTACATGCGTTGGGCGCAGGCGTGGGTGTTCCACGCGCTGACGCAATACCTGCTTTGTTCCATCTGTTCTGACACCACACAAGGGCAAATGAGATGACTGAGAAGAAAACGTCCTCCTCACGCCGGGCCACGGTGGCCCCGGCGGTGGCGGGGGGCTTGATGCTGCTGTTCGGATTGGGTTATCGCGCCGTGGAGGCCAAGATGGAGGCGCCGGTCAATACGACGCCGGTCTCTCAGGAGTCGCTGGACCGCCTGCCGCTGGAGATCGGCGGCTGGACCGGGCGCGATACGCCGGTCGACGCCAATATCATCGAACGTACAGACACCGATGCGCACGTCAGCCGCCAGTACGCTTCCAACTCCGGCTTCGGCGCAGTCTCGCTGTGGATCGCCTCCGGCGTGCGGGCCCGCGACCTCATGCCGCACCGACCCGAAGTCTGCTACGTCGGCAGCGGCTACACGCTCCTCAGGCACGACCTGCCCGATTTGCCGCTCGGCGACGGCGGCGTCCTGCCCTGCAACGCGATGCAGTTCTCACGTGGCGTCTTGAACAACAACCGCGTCCTCGTCCTGTATTACTACCTGGTCGACGGCCAGTACTGCCGCGACGTCTCGGAGTGGCGTTACAAGCTGCTGTGGACGCGGATCGGATATATCGCCCAAGTCCAGGTCGTCGTGGGGATCGCCGAGACCGTGTCGCTGGAGGCCGCGATGCGTTCGGCGAGCGATTTCGCCACGCAGTCGGCCCCGCTGATTGCGGCGCTGTTCCACGGCCCGGAGACGACAGCCGACTCAAACTGAGCCAATCGACCTTTCGGTATGATGGGGGAAACGAAAGTGGTGGATCGCATAATTCGACGCAGAGTTGCCGCAGCACGATCCGACGAGGGTCTGCTGTCCGAAACCGTCGCCCGGCTGATTCCCGCCGTGGCGCTCTTGACGCTCCTGACCGGCTGGGCCTACTGGCCGACCATAGTGGACCTGTTCAAGGAGTGGCAGGCAGACGACGACTACTCCGCAGGGCAGCTTGTCCCGCTGGTGGCCGTCTTCTTCGTCTGCGTGGCGCGAAAACGCCTCGCTGGCCTGACGTTGCGACCCTGCTGGGCGGGTGGATTGGCCCTCTTGGTCCTGGCGCAGACGGCCCGGGCGTACGGCGTGCTGTTCATGTTCGAATCGGCCGACCGGTACTCGCTCGTGCTGACCATCGTGGCCCTGGTCCTGCTGGTCGGGGGGACCGAGGTCTTCTGGCGAGTCAGATGGATCCTGCTGTTCCTGTTCCTGATGGTCCCTCTGCCCGGCCGCATCCACAACCTCATCAATGGCCCGCTCCAGAGCTTCGCCTCTACCGGATCGGTGTTCGTCCTGGAGGCGTTCGGCGTCCGCGTCAGCCAGCAGGGCAACGTGGTCACGCTCGACGGCCGGATTCCGATGGCGGTCGCCGAGGCGTGCAGCGGCCTGCGAATGCTCACCGCCTTCATCATCGTCGCCGCCTTCGTCGCCTACATGGTCAAACGCCCCATGTGGCAGAAGACCGTCCTGGTGCTGTCCAGTATCCCCGTCGCGGTCCTGTGCAATGTCCTCCGCCTCGTCGCAACCGCCGTCCTTTTCCTGCACGCCAGCACGGAGACAGCCGAAAAATTCTTCCACGATTTTGCCGGCCTGGTGATGATGCCGGCGGCGGTCATGCTCATGTTCGGCCAGCTTTGGCTCCTCGCCGCCATCACCCGGACCGAAGAAAAGCCCAAAAAGGCGGTCATTATAGGACGGCAAAGGGTTCGTGCTACGTAGGCCCGATGCTCGCAGAATTGCCCATCTTTGCAACCGTCAATTCACTTGATATTGCCTATCCTTTCATGTAGAATGTACTGCGGTGTGGTTTTGTGCGCCCTCAATAGAGGCACTGAAAAGGTCCATTGAATGAGGAAGGCAGGCAGGGGTATGGTGAGAAGGTCGATTTTGACAATGGCTGTTGCGTGTTTCTGTGCGGCCGGAACAGCATTCGCAGATATGACGGTGTACGTCGCCAACAGCCCCGGCGGCTCCAACGGGGGCGGGCCCTTTACCGCCCACGTGAACGGTTCCGAGACGATTGGAATCTACGCGCCGGGCAGTTCTTTCTATACTTTCTGTCTTGAAACCGACATCCACTTCTCGCCCGGGACGACGTACCTTGCGACGGTCGACGCAGGGGCGATCAGTGGGGGCGGCGGACCGAATCCCGATCCGATCAGCCACCAGAGCGCGTGGCTGTACAACAACTTCCTGGACGGCACACTGACCTACCTGAGTGGAAGCCAGTATTCGGATTCAGAGAAGATGAGCGCCGTGCAGGAGGCTATCTGGCGCTTCGAGAACGAGACCAACCACAGCAGTCCGACGGACGTCGCGACCCTCGCCTTGAATCTGATGGGTAAGGCAAACACCGCGGTGGATGGCGGCTACGTGAACAGCAATATCATGGCCATGAACCTCTGGGGCGGCACCGCCTACACCGGAACCGATATCCAGAGCATGATGGTTCGGGTTCCCGTTCCCGGGGCGGTGTTGCTGGGCGTGCTGGGCATGGGCGTAGCGGGCCTTCGGCTGCGGAGGCGGACCGAGAAGTAGCCTGTAGTCATAAGTCCTTTATAGACAAAGAATAAGACACAGTCTGGCCCTTTCGGCGTCTTATCGATGTCGGAAGGGGGGCTTTGTAGAAAAAAGCGATAAAATCAGCGAACTGGCCCTTGACAAACTGGGTAATCCAGTGGTACAGTATCGCTGGTTATATAGTTCACGGAGTGAAGGGTTGATGATCTAATGGTCGAGGTGAAAAGGACAATCCTTGCGGTTGCGGCGGTCCTCGTCGTGGCCGCCGCTGTGCGCGCCGACGTCACGCCGGCTTCGGCTGATGTAGCGTACAGTCTCGACCAGGCAGGCTGCCAGGAGGTCCTGCTGTTCGGCTTTGCCGACCGCGCGGACCTCGCGGGCAACGTGGCGTCTCGAACGGTGCACGTGGCGGATGAAGAGGCCGCGGAGGCGCAAGAGGCCATCGCCCTGAAGGATGGCCGCAGCAGCTTCGATTTCTGCCTTTACGCCCTGATCGGGCTGGGCATGTGTCGCTCGGGCCAGTTGGTCCGGCGTTGCTCCCTCGGCTTCATCCCTGAATGGTACCACAGCGGTGCTCCGCAGCAGATTGGCCACAGCCATGCTGTGGGGCCCGATGCTTTCTGTCATGCGGCGGTCTGCTTCGTCCAGCCGGACGAGACGCAGGATCGCCTCATGCCCCTCTACCGCGCCGGGACCATCCCGAGCCTGGTGCGCACCTCGCAATGCATCTCTGATGTACTCGCCTCCCGCGCCCCTCCGCGTTTGTCGTAGAAGAATCCGCTCCCGTACGCGGGAGCAACAGTCCGATTGAGCGTTGTGCTCAGTCGAACGAATTCTGACAACGACATGAAATACGAGGGAAATGATATGAAGACAAGATTCGCAATTCTGACCTTGGCGGCTCTGTGCCTTAGTGCCGCCCCGGCAACGGCGGAGGACACGCTGCTGCAGGTTCTGAACAGCATAACCACAAACCCGCTGGGCAATAGCTGGGTGGACGACATCTACAGTGATTCGCTGGATGATCTGGATGATTCGTATTGGTATGGCACGGCTGCGGGCGGCTCGGTTGCCACGATGGTCATTGAGATTTCGGATTACTCAGGCGTAAACACCTTCGGTCTATTCGACCGTGCCAATCCAGCCAATTTCGTCACGGTGTTTGACGGAGCTTCTGCTGCTGGAACCGACAGCGGCAAGGCCACCATATACTTCCAGGCTGGCGGGGTAGTCAAGGTTAGCAGGCTTGATGTTGGTTTGGTTGACCAAGCCGTGTTTATCTCGCCGCAATTTGGCTTTTTCTTGGATTCGTCGGATGGCTTCTACTCGGGTGCGCCAGGTGGTATATGGTACAGCGATTCCAGCCTGAATACCGATCAGGCGGACCATATGCTCGCTTTCCAGGGCAACAACAGTGACAAGGTTCAGATCGCGGGCAACGACCCGAGAACCTGGACGGACAATGAGTTCATCCTCGCTTGGGAGGACGTGACGTGGAGCGCGAGCGATCACGACTATCAGGACTTCATTCTGATGATCGAGTCGGTCGAGCCGGTCCCGGTTCCCGGGGCGGTGCTGCTGGGTCTGCTCGGGTTGAGCGTCGCCGGCGCGAGACTGCGTAAGCGCAGCTAAATTGCACAAACCTGTCGGTGAGGGCCCGAAAAGGCCCTCGCCGACCGATTTCTGGAGGTATACGAACCATGAGGCGGTTAATTCTGTTTGCGATAGTCGTATTCGTTCTCGTTGGATCGGCGGGAGCCGACCCGTTTGATAGCAGTCTCTATGATTATGTTGGCGACGTAGCGACTGCGGCAGAGACTTATTCCGGCGTCAAGCCGAACATCTTCGACGCAGTCAATCAGCTTCTGGGGACAAGCTACACGCAGAATGAGGATCTTGACCCGAGGTTCGTTCAGCCTGACTACGTGTGGGAAGAGCTGAACGGCCAGATCGCCCTGATCGGGATGAGCGCGGGCAACAGCAATACAATCGGGTACTACACGGGTCTCGGTACCGGTTCTGCTTCCCAGTCGCTCCTGGGGCCGTACAGTGGGATCTTTGATTTCCTGGGAGATGGGACAGCCGCAGACCCGTATCCAGCGGCAACGTTTACGGTCGCAACGCCTGACAAGCTGTATGGCTGGTACCTGTCGTCCAGCGGAACGACCTGGTACTCCGAGCCTGAGCTGAATTCGGACGACTACGATCACATGATGACCTTTGCTCTGCCGGAGCTGGCTGGCGAGACGATCTGGATCAAGACAGGTGGCGTGGTCAGGCAATGGACATTCAGAGACCACGTCTATCTCGTCGCTTGGGAAGACGTCGCGATGGGCAGCGCTGACAAGGACTTCGACGATATGATGTACCTTGTCGATGCGGTGGCGCCCGTTCCGGTTCCGGGGGCGGTGCTGCTGGGTCTGCTCGGGTTGAGCGTCGCCGGAGCGAGGCTGCGGAAGCGCAGCTAAATCGCACAAACCTGTCGGTGAGGGCCCGAAAAGGCCCTCGCCGACGGATCGTTGAAAGGTGGTAAGGATGAGAAACACAAGAAACATCACACTTGCATTGACCGCCGCGGCCCTGCTATGCGCGATGGCCGGACCGGCCATGGCAAGCTTGTCCGTGAGCTATGAGTATGTCGACCGCGCCTCCCATGACCTGTCAAGTCCTCATACGTCTTTCGACGGCTTCACTGTGGACACATATAATCTTGGAGTGCCGGATGCCGGCACCGGCTGGACGTACGGCGGCAATTACGCCGTCCGCCCTGGTAATACGGATATATCTGGAACAGCCGGAAGACCCTTTGATCCCTATGGTACAACTGGCAAGGATACAACTTACTATCTTGCCGTGCCGGATAGTGACACTGACGATGAGCCCGAAGTCGCCACTGTGTTCTTTGGTGGCGGCCAGTACCGGTACTTGGGTCTGCACTGGGGATCAATGGATCTCTACAACGAGCTTGCCCTCTATGATGGTGCAGCCCTTGTTGGGATACTTACAGGGAATGACGTAACCACTGGCTTAGTCGCATTGGGCAACCAGGGCAATGCCGCGGATAACGCGTACGTGAATATCTTCAGTGACACTGCCTTCGATAGAATTGAGATTCGAAGCTACGGTGAAATCGGCGGCACAGGCGCTCAACCATTCGCGTTCGAATTAGACAACCTCACGGTTGCCGTTCCGGTTCCCGGGGCGGTGCTGCTGGGGCTGCTCGGGTTGAGCGTCGCCGGCGCGCGGCTGCGGAAGCGGTCGGCATAGCCAACAATGACTTGAACTGTCGGTGAGGGCCCGAAAAGGCCCTCGCCGACGGATTCTATTTGGGAGGTGTGGGAATGAAGAAGGGACTATGGGCGCTTCTGGTGTGTGTCTGCCTTTCCGCGCCAGCGATGGCGGACCTGTTCTTCGACGATTTCAACTCGGAGAATGACGGCGCTTACCAGCTCAATTACACCGACTTTGACAACTGGACCGTGTCGGACGGCACAGTCGATCTGATCGGTGTCGGGTCTCCGTGGAATTGGTTCCCGGCCCACGGGCTGTACGTGGACCTGGACGGGTCGACGGGTAACCCCGGCAAGATGCTGTCCACGCAGATCTGGCTTGATCCCGGCACGTATACGCTGAGCTTCGATCTCGCCGGCAATCAGAGAAACACCACGGCCGAGACCGTGACGGTAGAAGTCGTCGTCGGTGCGTTCAGCCAGACGTACAGCCTCGAGCGAGACGCGCCGTTCACCACGTTTACCGAGACGTTCACCGTCGGCGCCGCCGGGAACTACAAACTGAGTTTCCTCGGTACCGAGAACCGCGACAACATCGGCATGCTGTTGGACAACGTGAGCCTGGTTCCGGTTCCGGCGGCAGCTCTACTGGGCCTGCTGGGCCTGGGCACGGCCGGCCTGCGGCTGCGGAAGCGGTCGTAGCAACAAGCCTGGGAACAGGCGCAGTTTTGCAGTGACGTAGTCTTTTGGCGGCCGGCAAGGCCCGTTTATCGGGGTTTGCCGGCCGCTTTTTTGCGCGCCGGTCGAATCGATCCGGCGCGCCATGCGGTCGCATTCCCATAATCCAGTCCCATTCTGCCTTGGCAAGGCGTTTTTTTTGCCTGCCTCGGGCGGCGCCGCCCGCCTGTCGAGCCGTCCTCTGCACGTCCCTGTGACAAAAACCATCGCCACGCTAACGGCTGCCATGCCGGTAGTCGATAACTACAGCGTAGGTCGAAAACGACGACAAGTCCGCAATCCGAATGATTGAGAGAGCCTATCATGCGTCATGTGAACCGCAGTGCGAAGGTCAACGTCCAGGTGCTGGTCATCGTGATCGTGGTCACCGTGGCCCTGGGGGTCTCGCTGGTGGTGGCCCGTCAGGTGCGCCGCAGGATCCTGTCGAAGATGGACTACGAGGCGGGGACCGCCGCCTTCGAGAAGGGCGACTGGGTCAACGCCTACAAGCACCTTCAGGAGTACCTCGGCCGCAATCCCGATGACCTCGAGATGCTCAAGAAGTACGCCGAGGCGCGGCTATCGGTCCGTCCGTCGGAGCCGGTTCACCTCGGGGCAGCGGTCGGCGCGTATCGCCGCGTGGTCCAGCTCGACCCGAACGATGAGGTCGCCTATGAGAAGCTGGCGACGATCTACTCCGCCAGGGGCGCCTTCGACGAGCTGGTCTACATCGCCGGCAAGCGACTCGAGCACGAGCCGAACGACGTCAAGGCATCCCTCTGGCAGAGCCAGGCGCTGGCGGGTCTGAACCGGCTGCCGGAGGCGCGCGAGACGCTCGGCAAGCTGATCGAACGACTCGAATCCGATCCGCAGGAGCACCTCGAATACGTCCGGGCCTGCGCGCAGATGAGCAGCCTGGAAATCGTCAGTGGCACGCCGGAGGCCATGACCGCCGCGCTCGGCTGGCTGAACAAGGCGGTGGATCGTTTCCCGCAATCCGCGGAGGCCCTGGCGTCTCGCGCCCGGTTCTATCGTCTCGCCGAGATCCCCGGCATGAGCGGGATACAAAGACGGGAACTCGCCCGCCAGGATCTGATCGCGGCCGACCAGCACGGCGCCGACGACCCGAGGACTCGCCTGTTTCTGGCCCGGGAGTGGATGGTCCACGGCGAATACGACAAGGCCTCCGCGGAGCTGGAGGCGGCCGACGGCCGGCCGGAGGCGGCGATCGCGGAACGCTACTTCGATCGCGACACCTGGGTTGTGGATCGCTACGACGTGGCCTCCGAGTTGGCGCTGCGGAAGGGGGCTTTTGACGAAGGCGTCGCCATGACGGAGGCGGTCTTCGAGAAGCTCGAATCCCCAGGGCATCGGCTCGCCATGTATCCCAACGCCATCCGGCTCTGCGTCGGTGCCGCCAACAGGATAAAAGAGACCGAGAACGATTCCGAGGAGGCTGAGAAGCGGATCCAAACGCTGATCGATGAGAAGGCCGTACCGTATCTGAAGGAATACGAGGCGGCGTTGTACGCTCGCCAGAGGGCCGGCGAGGCCAAGCCGGAGCTGGCGTTCCTCAAGGCCCTGGTGGCCGGGGCGAAGGGCGATTCCTACGCCGTGATCGAGGCCCTCCAGCCGCTGGTGGCCGCCGGAACGCAGCCGCCGGAATTCCTGCGATTGCTGGCGGACGCATTTACGCGAACGAACCAGCCGCGACGGGCCGTCGAGGTCATGGGCCGGTATCTTCAGAATCGGCCGAACGATCTCGGCATCCTGGTGCAATTGACGAGAGAGTACCTGAGGTTGCAGGACTGGACCCGGGCTTTCGAGACGGCGCAACTGGCCTGCCGTCTCCGCCCCGACGATGTGGACCTGAACGTGCTGCGGATCGAGACGGGTGCGTGTATCGTTGCCGGGCAGCAGGGCGCGCCGGATGTGGCCAGGCTGCGGGAGCTCGACGCAGAACTGGCCAAGTTGCGCGAAGACCAGAAGAACGCCAGGCGCGTCGACATTCGCGTCCTCCAGGCGGTGATCGGGATGTACCTGGCCCAAGGCGAGGCGGACGCCGCAGTTAAGAAACAGCAACTGGAGGACGTGGAGAAGCAGTTGCGCCTGGCGATGGAGGAATGCGACGAGCCGCTGCGTGCGACGCTGCAACTCGTTCGGCTGTATCTCCAGCAGGGGCAGATGACCAAGGCGATCCAGGAGTGCCGGGCGGCATGCAGCCAGCACGCGGACCAGGCCGAACCCTGGCTGGCGCTGGCGGGCCTCCACGTGGCCAACAGCGACCCGAATTCCGCCCTCGGTTGTCTGGAAGAGGCCGCGCGAAGTGTGGGCAGCGAGCCGGGAAAGCGGGCCATCACCATCCGCTGCGCGTTGCTGGAACTTCAGCGCGGCGACCGCCAGGCCGGCATCGCACGACTGAGTGACTTAGCGGCCGACGACCCGAATGACCCGCACGAGATTCAAGCCCGTGCCATACTCCTGGATCAGCGGGAAATCCAGAGGGACACCACCCGAGCCGATGAATTGGTCGCGCAACTGGAGAAGGCGGAGGGCGAGAGCGGCCTGACGTGGCGTCTCTACCGCGCCGCGACGTGGCTTTCGCGAAACGAGTGGCGATCGAGGCAACAGGGGATCGTCGATCTGCTCCAGTACTGTCGGGACGCGGATCCGGAGTGGACCGCCCCGGCGCTGCTGATGGCGCAGTTGTACGAGAAGGCCGGTGACCTCCAGAAGGTGGAGGAGGTCTGCCGCCAGGTTCTGGCGCGCAATCCCTCGGCGATCCTCGTTGCCGACAAGCTGGTGTCGCTGCTGGAGGCCCAGGGCCGCCAGGCGGACGCCGCAGCGGTCCGTCAGCAGGTGGATGCCGATCCGCGCGTCCTCAGCGGTTGGAACATCAACGCGGCGATCCGCGCCGGAGACATCTCCAGCGCCGTCCGCGAATTGCGTAACCGAATCGCAGACCCGCGCGATGTTCAATCCCGAGTGCTCCTGGCCAGACTGCTCTTCGAGAAAGCCAACGATGCCGATCAGGCCCTGGCGGTTCTGGACGAGGCAGAGGCGATCGCGTCCCCGTCGATCACGACGGTGGGCATCCGGGCGGCCATTCTCAGGGCCCAGGGACACGCCGAGCAGGCGCAGGAGGTCATGGACCGGTACGTGGCGGAGCAGGACGATTTCACCGCATATCTGATGCGGGCGAACTACCATGCCAGCCAAGAACAGTGGGAACGGGCCGAGGCAGACTACAAGAGACTGACCACGTTCGAGGACAAAGATCAGCAGGTGGCCGGCTACGCGCTGCTGAGCAGCTTCTATGTCCGCCGCGATCGCCTGGATGACGGCATCGGCGTGCTGGAAGAAAGGCTGGCCGCGCACCCGGAAGACCTGACATTGCAGCGGGCACTGATGAAGCGGCTGTTCCAGCGTGGACAAGGACGAGATCGCGAAAAGGCCGTTGCGATGCTCGATGCTCTTGAGAAGGAGCTGCTGGGGGACCCGGATCTGATGAAAACCCGTGCCGTGGAGTTGCTGCGGCAGGGGGACCTCCAAGGCACCACCCTGCTGGAGAAGGTGGTGACACAGACCCCCACGGATGTGAGCTCCCATCTGATGCTGATCGATATCGCGATGCAGTCCGGGCAACTCGAGGCGGCGCGCGCCTACTCGATTCAAGCGGTGGGCGCCAATCCCGAGCATCCGGCGCTGCTCTCGGCACGCGGTCGCGTCGAGGTCGTTCTGGGCAATCCATCGGAAGCGATGGAGATGGCTCGCTCGGCGCTCACCGAGGACCCGAACTACGCGCCGGCGCTCGACGTGCTGCTGGATGTCGGCCTGATGACCAAACAGGACGGCCTCCTGCGCGAGGTGGTTCAATCGGCTCGTGCGGTTGGCCAAAACGATCCCAACCGAACGGAGGCCCTCCGCATCATCAGCAGCAAGGCGGCCGGCAGCCGGAATCCTGCGCTGCTGGAGGCGGCGAAGGAATGGATCGAATCCGAGCTGAGCCGGACGCCCGCGGACGTGGGCTTGTTGACGGCGCACGCGAGCGTGCTCGTGGCCCTGGGCACGCCGCAGAAAGGCATCGACGAACTGACCGCCTATTGTGAAAGCGAGGCCGGATCGAAAGACCTTGACGCCGTCGTGATGCTCGTCGATCTGCACCGCATCAGCGGAAACCTGGAGCAGGCCTACGCCTGGATCGATCGGGCTGCGCAGATCGCGCCGAAGAGCCAGACGGTGCTCCATGCCAAAGTCCTGTGCCTGCTGACACAAGAACGATGGGCCGACCTGGCAGGCATCAGTGCGGCATACATCGCCTGCGAGGATCAGAGTCCGACGATCGTGACCCGGGCGGCGGGGATCCTGGTGTCCCTGGATACGGCGGCTCTTCAGAACGAGGGCGTCAAGCTCTTCGAACATGCGGTCGATCGCTGGCCGGCCCTGCCGGATGCGCAATTGGGGCTGGCTTCCGCGCTCTATCGAACAGGCAACACGGAGAAAGCCAAGCGGACGTACCAGAAACTGCTCGATGGGCATCCGAACAACACGCAAGTCCTCAACGACTTGGCGTGGATTCTCCAGGAGCAGGATCGCGATTACGCGACGGCGCTGGACCTGGCCAACAAGGGGCTGAGTCTCCGAGGCACTCAGGCGGACCGGCGACACCTCCTCGACACCAGAGGCACGATCCTGTCGAAGATGGACCGCCTGCCCGAGGCCAGAGCCGATTTCGAAGAGTTGCTGAAGCTGACGGAGCCCAACACGGCGCAACGCGCCAGGACGCTGCTGCATCTCGGCCGCATCTGTGCGAAGCTCGAGGACGTCGATGCGGCGAAGGAACACTTGCAGGAGGCCCTCCAGATCGATCAGGCGAGCCCCGTGTTCACACCGGAGGAACGGACCGAGATCGAAGGGCTTCTGCGATGAGGAGGTATTGACGAATGAAGGTAGGTGTGGTGGGTGTCGGTTACGTCGGACTGGTGACGGCCGCCTGTCTGGCCGATTCGGGCACGGACGTGATCTGCGTCGACAGCAACGAGGAGAAGATCCGCACCCTCTGCCAGGGCATCATCCCGATCTACGAGCCGGGCCTGACGGAGATTGTCAACCGGACACGAACAACGGGCCGGCTGCAATTCACCACGTCTCTGAAGGAAGCGGTCGAGAAGTCGCTGCTGCTGTTCATCGCCGTGGGAACGCCCAGTGGCCAGGATGGCTCCGCAGATCTGTCGGCGGTGTTCGCGGTTGCCGAGGGCATCGCCGAACACATGGACGGATACCGAATCCTCGTCGCCAAGAGCACCGTCCCGGTCGGCACGCACGCCAAGATCAGCGAGCTGGTTGCCGCCAGGACGCGCCAACCGTTCGACTACGTCAGCAACCCGGAGTTTCTCAAGGAAGGCTCCGCGATCGACGATTTCATGAAACCCGAGCGCATCATCATCGGGGCGCGGGACCCGAAGGTCCGGGAGATCATGCGACACTTGTACGCGCCTTTCATGCGTCGCAAAGAGCGGGTCATCTTCATGGACCCGGCCAGTGCGGAACTGACCAAGTACGCCGCCAACTGCATGCTCGCGACCCGGATTTCGTTTATGAATGAGCTGAGCGCGCTGTGCGAGGCCGTCGGCGCGGACGTCGAGCTGGTGCGCGCCGGAATCGGCAGCGACGCGCGGATCGGCAACGCCTTCCTGTTCGCCGGCGCCGGATTCGGCGGCAGTTGCTTTCCCAAGGACGTCCGCGCCCTGATCCACACGGGCCAGGAGCACGGCACGCCGATGAGCATCATCCAGGCGGTCCGGCAGGTGAACGCCGAGCAGCAGGGTCGTTTCGCGCGGAAGGTGCTCGACTACTATGCCGGAAGGGAGAACCGAACGACCCTGGCGGTATGGGGACTGGCCTTCAAGGCGCGAACGGACGATATTCGCGAGTCGCCTGCGATCTTCTGCGTCGAGCAATTCCGCAAGGCCGGCATGCAGGTGCGGGCTCACGATCCGGAGGCCATGGGCCCAGCGCGGCAGGTCCTGGGCGAGACCGTCACGTTCTGCCCGGACTACTATGAAGCCCTCGATGGGGCGCAGGGTCTGGTGGTTCTGACGGACTGGCAACAGTTCCGCAATCCCGACTTCGAGTTCATCGCGCGGAAGCTGTCCCATCCGGTGATCTTCGACGGGCGCAACCTGTACGACCCGGCCTACGTGCGTTCGGCCGGCATCGAGTACCACTGCGTGGGCCGGCCCAACGCCTGAGGCATCGTCCCGTTGATGTCACGCGCCTCCCGGGGCCGGCGACGAAATCGGCTCCGACGGCGACAGGGCCGAATTCTCCGTGTCGGAACGTTGCGGCTCGCGAGGCTGCCCCGGCAGGGCGGGATAGCCCCGCCAGCCCTCGGTCAACCCTTGAACGATGTGAAGAATCAGGACATCGTTTGTCTGCGCATCCCAGTCGCGACGGATCACGGCGGTCGGTCCGGCTGTCCGGGTCAACGGCGCCAACGCGTTCCAGAGTGCGCCGCCGATGGCCGCGACAGAAATGCTCACATCCGGCACGACGCGCGTCGCGGGCCAGTTGGGCGACGCCGCCTGGCCCAGGAAACCGGCGACGCGCTCGACGTCCACGCGGACACAGGCGGCCAGATCGGCGACGGAGAGAGAATCCACCCAGACCTTGACCACCTCCAGCGCGAACAGGACGCCGAGGTCGGAACCGTGCGCCCGCGGATCCTGAAGGTGTCGAACGACGCACTGGGCCCAGGCCTTCGGTTCGAGCGCCAGATCGCGCAGGGACTGGCCGATGCGGGAACGCAGCGTCTGCCGGAAGGCCTCGGCCAACTGACGGTCCCAGTCCGCGGCCAGGAAGTCGAACAGCACCTCGCCGCTCCGCGTGGCTTCGGGCATGCCGTGACGCAGCAGCGCTTGACGCGGATCGAGGGTGAGCCGGTCGATCCACTGGACCATGGCGGTGACCTCTCGAACCAGATCGTTGTCCCGGGTCGAGATGGTGATACCGCCGGCCAGCGGCTCCGGGACCTTCGGGATGCGTTCGATCAGGCGGACGCGACCGACGCGCGGTCTCAGGGCCAGCACCGCTGCGACGCCGATCGCCAGCAGACCCGCCCCATGGCAGCCCCATCGCAGTGACGCATCGGTCGCCAGAGGACTGGGCGCCCGCAGACACAGAACCAGCCACGCCGACGCCAGGCACAACAGCCCGAAGGCACGCCATGTCCAGAAGGGGGGACAGAGGTGATCGGGTGCCTCTTCACGCTTCGGCTGATCGGCGCGGACTTCGACCGGTCCCGTCAGGATGACGCTGACGCCGATGACTGCCAGCAGGGCGGCCACGCCGGATCGCAGCGCCATGGCCGCAGTCCACAGAGCGGGCCACAGCGACCACGCGACGGCGACCACGCCGCACACCGCCATCGCGATCGCCAGCAAACGCATCCACCGTGGGGCACGCTTCCGATAGGAAACGACCGGAATCGCCTTGCCGGCCTCGCGTCCTTCCGGCACGACGGTCCTGATGTGTGTGGTCCAGCCGGTGGGCTGAGTTGCCAGCACGGCCGCTGCCAGAGACAGCAGCGCCCCTCCGAAGGCGAAGATGCGCTCCTGGAAGAGCAGCCCCGCCGCCAGACCGACAAACCCGAAGGCGAGAAACAGCAACCCGAAGCGCCAGGCGGTCTTGCCGGCCGGACGGCTCACGCTGACCTCCAGGCGCGTCTCTGCGGTCGGAGTGAAGCGATCCACCCAGGCGTCTTCGATCCTGGCCAGCCAGACCCGCATGGGCTGATACGTCTGTTCGTCCTGACGGCGGAGCATCTCCGCGACGCGACTGCGGACTCGCTGTCGCTCGACGAGCTTCTGCCGCGTCAGCAGGCACCGAAGCCTGGGTTCGGCACATCGCAGAAGATGGCAGAGGCTCGCCAGGGGGGCGCGGCCGCAGACGCGCGCCACGGCGGCGCCGATCGCCTCGCAGACGTCCTCGTCGCGCACGGCCAGTTCGTATGCCGTGGCGCTCGGTTTGTCGCCGTCGGCGGCCTGAGCCTGTGCGTCGGCCTCGTAGATGCTCTCGATCCGCTCAACGAGCGTCTGGGCCTCCTGGTCGATCTGCCAGCGTCGTTCCTCAGAAAGGACCTCCTCGTAGAGGCCGACGAGGTCGTCATGGACCAGTCGTTGTGCGGTCCGCCGGATCACCTCCGGGAGGTTCAGAGGGACCAGCCGCGTACCGAAGGACCCGCAGACGTTCAAGACGTTCTCCTGTGGGCTGATGCGGCGTCTTTCATGCTGCCGCAGAGGCCCCCGACAGGTCACCCCGTGGTGAAGGAGAAACTGAGCGGCGAACTGGTCCATCTGTTCGGGCCGCTCGAACCACGCGCCGCCGACGTCGCGTCCGTCGAGCAGGTAGATCTTCTGGGCCAGAAGGTCGCCTTGAAGTCGCGCCGCCAGGCGGGTCCAGGCCTCGAACCAGAGATCGTCAAGTTCTCGGCCGGATGCCGCGGTCCGGCCGGTCAGCGCGACGACGGCCATGTCATGGGCCGGATCGCCCTTCCGCAGAAGCCCCATCGCGGACAGGGCCCGGTCGACCGAGCCGCTCTCCGACAGATCGATCAGAATGTACGAACTCATGCGAACGCGCCCGGGAAGGCTCGGGTCGGCGGACGGTTCCTTCGAGTGCAGCGTGCGAATCAGCGCCCCGACGGTCGCCGACAGGGTCTCTTCCGAGGGATCGCCTGCCTCGCCGCAGACCGGAACGTCGAAGTCGGAAAGCCAGGTCCAGTGGCCCGACGCCGCCCGCCGTCCTGCCGGGTCGATCGACAGCACGGCGAATGGCCCCTGGACGGGAACCGTCAGCCCCCGGGCTGCCTCGGCAAACGCGGACATTGTCTGCTCGGCGCGATGGCCGACCGCGACGAACAGGATCGGCGCCGGGCCGATCCCTTTCGCTTGCGTGTCATTTCCGTTCACGAACGCTCACCAGCCTTCCATCAGCATCTCGGCTCGTTCAGAAATTCACCACATCGGCAACGTCCACTTCTTCTCTGAACCGTCTGAGGTCGTCGCGACAGGTATCGAGCACGTCCCGGGCGATCTTCCGCTCGCTCTGCGGGACTGTCTCGATGCATCGCTCGACCTGCTCGACCACGTGTTCGAGCAGCGCCAGGCCCCGGCTCAAGCCTCCCTGCACCGCGTCGCAATCGGTCAGGGCGATCTCCTGGAGAATCAGATCGATCCGCGAATTGGTTCCGCCCTGGAGTTCGGCCAAGCGAATGGACGTGGCCGGATCGCTCAGGGAGCGCAGTTGCTGCCGCAGCCTCTCGTTCACGGTCTCGGTCATCCGGCGGAAGGACCCTACCTTGGCGGCGCCGGCCTCATACACCTGCCGTTCGAGCAGGTTGCTCTGCCGGGTCGATTGGTCTCGCCATTCGGCCAGGGCGCTCTGGAAGGCGGTGTACCAGTTCTTGTCCAGCCAGAGGTCGGAGAACTCGAATCCCATGCGGCGGACGTACTCGTCGGTGGCCGCGACGTACTTGCTGTATCGGCTGATCGCCTCCAGGCAGAAGCCATAGCTCAATCGCATGAGCTGGAGCCATTCGCCGGTTTGCTGATTGCACGCCTCGGTGACGCCCGCCTCGCGAAGGCTGACTTCCATGTTGTGCGTCAGGAGAGTCGGGACGCAGGACTCGGGGACCTGCTGCGCGACGGCCACCGACAGCGGTGAGGCGTACTTCCGCGATTTGTCCAGATCGATCTTCGGCTCGGCCAATCGCCATATCTCGCAGATGCTTCGATAGTAGGGATGATCGTTGATCGACTGATTCGCCGACGGACCGTTGCGGAACAGGTCCCAGCTATGGCGCTCGACGTCGTGCAGGAACCGCTTCATTCCCTCCGAGAGTCGGGCGAGGCTTTCGGCCAGCCGGTCCTCTACAGCGCGGACCTCCGCCAGTTCCGTTCTCGGCTCGCGGATCGACAGGACGCACGCGGTCAGGACCGGTTTGATCAGGCTCTGCCGGAAGTCTCTGGCCGCGACCGCATCGAGGGCCCCTTCGGACTCCAGAGGCAGACACAGCGGCGTCGCGAAGAAGTCGGGCTCGCGGCTGCGCCCGGCCTGAAGGAACGAAGCGGCCCCGGCGTCGGTCGGGACGTCCCCGTTGCCGCCGGCCTTCTCGCCCAGAGACTTGCGCTGCCAGGCCAGAGCGATCACCGCATCCAGCGATTGCTTGCGGACCCGCAAGACACGTGCGGTGGTCTTGAGCGATTCGGTCAGATGCTCGTGGAGCAGCGCCTCGGCCATGACCGGCCAGCAGGCGTCGATGGCCTTGTCGATCACCGGCACGACATCGCTCGAAGTCCACGATAGGGCGGGCACGCGCACCGCCAGCGTTTCCAGCGCGCCGCGCGCCTGCGAGAGAACATCCGCGACCACGGTGTTGACGTTGGGCGGAGCCGACGCCTGCTTGTGATCGAGCATCGTTTCGACGGCCTCGCTCCAGGCGTCCACGCAGGCGCCGACCTGGTTGAGGGGCCGCAGCGGCTCGGCGTTGAAGAAATCCTCCTCGATCATCTCGTCCGCCGCGACGAGCAGCGCCTCGATGGGCTTGTGCGGAGCGACGAGCTTCTCCGCCTCTTTTCGCGCCAGCGGAACGAGCGAGACTTCCAGGTGACGGCGGAGGCCGGCGAGCACGCTGGAGACAACCTCCGGCGAGGTCCCCTTGCCCGACGGCTCCCACGGAAAGGAGACCGTCGGCGGAACGAGCTCGCGTGCCGAAGGGGTGAAGCCGGCGCTGTTGGCGATTCGCTGCTGCACCTGTCGCCGATAGGGGACGCGTCCGTCGTTCTGTCCGGCGTTGAGGTTCTCCAGGTCGGCGAGGACGCGGGACTGAATGTTCTGCTTTCGATGGCCCGGCACGCCGCACCAGAAACCGTAGCTCGAAAAGCACTGGCGATGGTTGTTCACGGGATCGCGCTGCGGCAGAATCTCTGCCAGCTTGTTGTTGGCGTCCGAGCGCACCTGCTGGCTCAGCGGCTCGACCGTCAGCGCCCGCAGCGCGCGAGCGATCAGCCGGACGAGGTGTTTGCGGTCGCCGCTGCCCATGTCGACCTGGCCGTTGAGCAGGTAGAGGAAGTTGAATGGTCCCGTGTCCCGCCGGAAGCAGTCCTCGCCGCTGCGGTCGCTGCGGTAGCGCACGCGGACGTCCGAGCGCCGTTCGTCGCTGAGAAACTCGATCTGATCCAGCGTTGCGCAGGCGGTCGCTTCGAGCTTCGGGCGCAGCATCGGGTCGATGCGGAACGCGTCGGGCAACAGCAGGTGGCCGACGATCTCCGCCGGCTTCGGGAACGACTCCCGCGACCACCACCGCAGGTTGTAGGCCATGTCGATCAGCATGCCGGCGCCGGTCCCGCCGCAGACGCTGCTGGCGATGTGGACCACCGGCGCGCCGTCGGAGGCCAGAACGAACGGGCCCCCGTTCTCGTCCAGCGGCTGCTGCGTGCTCGTGCGCAGGCTGCTGAACCGCGTGGCCACCGCCTCGTGGATGATGCTCTCGCGCAGCTCGAAGAACACCAGGCGTCCGAGGCGCGGGATGCCCTGGCAGCCGTAGTCGGCGAACGTGGCGTCTTCGCGGAAACCGCGCATCCAGTCGAGATGCGGATGGAACTCGGGGAAGCTCGCGTTGTCCCGCACGACCTCGCCCACATCGAGATAGTGGAACAGATTGATGAAGTCCGACAGAATGCCCTCGGGCGGGCCGCCGTCGTCCGAGGCGTCGGTGTCGAGCTTGAGAAAGCGGATGAAGGGCGGCACGGTGCCGAGCAGCTCGCGAATGTAGTGCTCGACCCACTGGCAGACGAGCACCCCGGTGCCTCCGAGACCGACGATCAACGTCGGGCGTACGATGATAGGACTGTCACTCAGTCGCATGGTTTGTTTCCTCGCGTCTTCTTCAGCGACTCTCGAATGTTCTTGGCGTTCAGGTATTCATCTCCGACCCGGCAGCCTCCGCCTGGGCGGGCGGCTCGCCGTTTCGAATTCTCACACTCACCCGTATCGAGCGGGCGGCGCCGTCCATCCGGTAGGGCAGGTCCAGGGTGATCGATGTGGCCTGCCCCGCACCCGGAATCGGAATCGCGCCGGTCTGCTGCGACCACACGCGGCCTTTTCGGACCAGCGGCCCGGTCCAGACGCACAGAAGTCCCTTCTGCGCGTGCCGGACGCCGCCGCCGATTCGCGGCGTGATCAGCGCCCAGGCCCACCGCCGCGGATAGACCGCGCGCCGCAGCAGGACGCCTGCCGAGACGAGCACGGCGACAAGCGGCTTGAGGCCGCCGGCCTGCGAGCGGCTCAGTGCGTGCGCGACGTGCAGATCGACGTCGGTCCGGAGAGAAGCCTCTCGCAGGTCGATCGCCACGGGGCTGTGGAACGATGCAGGTTCCACGATGGCGATGTTCTCCGCGAGCCGGACATCCAGACCGAGCCGGCTTGGGCGGGGAGCGAGCAGCTTCAGCACGAAGACGGCCAGCAGCACCGCCGCCGCGCCCGCCAGCGCCCACCAGCACCACGGCAGGACCTTGGCGGTCGCGATGCTGACGAACGTGACATCGGTCCATTCGGAGATCTGCATCCCGTCGCCAGAGCCCGGCATCTCATAGGTCGCGCAGCCGACGACGGCATACCGGTGTGTCGCCGCAGGTCTGGGCCAGCCCCAGAAACCCCGACGGGCCAGTCGAGGCAGAATCCTCACCGCTGGTTCCGCTTTGCTGCCGTCGACGCGGAACGCCTGGGTCGAGGAGCCTTGCGTATTCAACTCCTGGATGAGCTGCGAAGTCGGCTGCGTTCCTGGCGCGTCGCGCTCGCGGGCCGGCCACAGGTAGACGGTTGTTGCGTCTCGGGACCACTGGCCCGTCAGTTCCGGCGCTGCGCGGAAGACGGGCCTCGCCCACAGCGCGGTCGAACCGTTGAAATCGATGCGTCCTGCCGCCGACTCGAGCTCGGCGCCGGTCCGGTCGCCCCGGAGGGCCAGCCGCTCCAGCACCGGCGGCAGAACACGCACGTTCGGATGCTCCCAGCGAACCAGCTCCTGGCCCTGAGACGACAGGCGGAATTGAACCGAGCCGCCGGCGGGCCGCTCCAGCGGAGGCAGCAGGTCCGGGCTCTTCAGCGAGAGCGTCGCGCCTTCGGGGCCGCTCGATCCGACCGCGTGAACGCTGCCTTCCTGCCAAACGGGCTGGGCCGAGGGCAACTGGAATTCGAAGGCCATCGCGGAGACCTGCGGCGCGCCTCCGTTTTCCTTCCGGACGGTGACGCGGTATTCGAAGGGCCATTGCCGCACGCCAGGGGTGATCCATGCGGCCGGCGACAGGACCGGGACGACCTCGTGGGGCTGGATCGACAGCACGACGGGCGTCGTCAGACTGGCGACGATCTGGCCGGACTGTGGATCGCGCCCGATCATCTCCACTGCGTACTGGCCGTTGTCGGCGACCTGGGCCTCGCGCGTCAGCGAGCCGCCGACGAGGCCGCCCTCTGTCGAAAACGCCGTCGACCATGGCGCCTCCGACGTGGGGCGGCGCAGCACGCGCAGCGAGATGAGCGGCAACGCCGCGGTCCAGTTGACCGGACGGACGGTGATTTGCAGACTCGTGGAAAGCTGTGTCGCCACGGCCGACAGGCCGCCGGAACCGGTCGCCCAGGTTTGCGAATCGAACAGAGAACCTTGCCCGGACGACGTGAGCCTCTGAACGCTCAGTGCCAGTCGGGGCTCCTTGATCGCCAGATGGCCGTAGGCGCGTTCCGTCGCGGGCGCCGCCTGCTCTCGGGTGAATTCGATGCTCATCTCCACCGCCGCCCGGCCGCTGTTGCGCGGAACGTACGGGGCGTACCCTCGCAGCTCGCATCGCGTGGCCCGGCCCTCGCGCGTGTCGGTTGGAATCAGCGCCGTCCATTCGATCGAGTCACTGACGTCCTGCACGTCACCGAAGGGCGAGGTCACCGTCACGCGGCACGACGTCTTGACGCGATCGATCAACGTGCTGTGCTGCGAGTTGCCCGCGATGTAACCGCCGAACACGACGCGCAGCGGGATTCGGGCCGGCTCCCAGGGATGGCACGCCACGTCGCTGCCCGCTTGTTCTCCGACGGCCAGCTCCTCCAGCAGCAGGCGTCGGTCGCGAGCGTGAACCTGCCCTGCGTCGAGCTTGATCTCGACAGGCGAGGCCGCCGCGGCCGACGTCGTGACCACATACACGAACACCGGATACGTCTGTCCCGATTGCAGAGGCTCCGGCAGAGTCTGCTCGAACGACGCCTGGTGCGCGCCGGCCGCAGGCGAGGCGGTCAGGCTCATGGGTCCGGCCGGTCCGGGACGCACCAGCTCCAGGCGAACGGACGAGATGTTCTGATCCGCTTGCCATTGGGTCGTGAAGCGGACCGGCTCACCGCAGTAGAGGGTCTCGGCCAGGCCCTGGGCCGGAGCTTCGCTGGGCGGCTGATAGAGCGTCCATTTCAGCATGCCCGTGGCGATCGGATCGACGACCGCGTAGACCTTCACGGCGTCCTGAAGGCCCTCGATCGTGCCGGTGAGGCTGATCTCGCACTGGTCGGCGCGAGGCAGCGGAATCTCCGACTCCAGGGCGTACGTTGCGGCCAGCGTCCGTCCGTTGTGGCCGGTCACTTTCGGCACGCCCACCAGGCGAACGCGGGGCGTCATCACCTGCGCGGTCCCGCTGGTCAGATCGACCGTGCGCAGGCGAGCGCCGTTGAGCGTCTCAGGGAACATCGTCATGACTCGTTCGCGGTCGGCGTCGAACACCGGGAACGCCGAGACCGTCAGCAACTGCCGATGAAGCTCGCCCACCCACAGGGCCTGGCGCGGATCGGCAAACGCGCAGCGGATTTGAACGGGCGCCGGTCCATAGGCCAACTCGAAGCGAGGCAGTCGGAACGGCGCGGGCCCCGCGGGCGTCTCGACCTGCGCCTCGGCCCAGCCGGAGATTCGCAGTTCCCCTTCGGGCAGCGCGATAGGCCCGGCGACCAGATTGCCCTGGTCGTCCTTCTGAAACGTCCAGTCCATCTGCGCGAGAGGCTCGACGCGGAGCAGGCCGGACAAGGGCTTGACGCCGAACGTCCCTTCGGGCGACAGACGGAATGCGACCGACTGGCCTCCGTGCAGGTTGACGGACAGAGGCTCCGACGCATCCGACAGGGATCCGAGGACCTCGCCGGAGACATCGAGAACGCTCAGGCGGACGCACGGCGGATGGACCAGCACTTCGCTCGTCGCATCGGTCAGCGAGACATCTGTATCGCCGACGCGGTGGACCAGCTCGCCTCGGAACTCGTAGAGGCCGAAGGTCCCGACGGTGAAAGGACCGCTCTCGTAGAGCCGCGATGGGATTGTCCACCGTCCGCCGTCCAGAGACGGAGGCTCGCTCTGTCCCTGAGACGCGGCGGTCAGATGGATGGACAGAGCGCCCGATGCATCGCTCGTGCGCGCGGAAGTGCCCTTGTGACGATCGACTACCTGCGCTGCGATCTGCCCCTGCTCGTGGACCCACCAGGGTGATGCGGGCCGAGGTTCCAGTTGTACGAGGAAGTCGGGTATGCGGTAGAGGCGCGCCGCGTCCGGCGGAGAGAGCTTCCAGTGCCCCTCCCAAACGCGTTCGAGCGCGTTGGGCCGGTGGAGAACCATCGCCTGCCACTGGCTGCTGGTCACGCGGCTGGTGCGAATTCCCGCGTCCGCCTCAAACTGCGCGTCGATGGCCCACACGCGCGTCTGGGTGTCCGAAGCGTCTGCGGCCGGGGTGATGCTCAGCGACGCCGGCGTGCGGCCGACGATCACGGTCGCCCAATCGTATCGACTGATCGGGGCCTTCTCCGTCAGCGGCGCGCCCAGGCCGAAGACATCCATCAGGATGTCGGGCAGTCCCATCGTGCGCGTGATGCGATAGGCCTTGCCGTCGGTCAGCGAGGCCAGCGCCGTCATCATCTCGTCTGCCGTTCGCTCCGGCGACGATGCGTCGCTGCCGCCGGTGCGATAGGACGCCCGGTTGACGAGGACCGGGTACACGCGAACGTTCTGCCGGGCGAGCCTCGCGGCCGCGTCGAACAGTGGGCCGCTCGTCCGGATGTCCCGCGCGGCATCGCGCGGATCGCCGCGACTGAGGAGGATGATCTTGCCCGGACCGTTGCCGTGCTGCCGCCGTGCCGCTTGAATCCGGGCCAGCGCCCAGTCCAGCCCCTGATCGAGCTCGGCATAGAAGCTGCCCGTGAACTCCGGATCGCGCACCATGTTTCGACAGGCCGCTTCGTTGAGGTAGCTGTCGCCCCAGGTCAGCAGCGGCGCCGTCTCCTCGCTCGGCAGGCTGTACCGGACCCGGTCGGAGAAGTGGCACACTCCGATATGGAGGTCGGAGTAGAGGTACGGCAGAAACTGCATGGTGACCAGTTGTGCATCGGCGCGCAGCGTGAACCCGCGGCCGCGACCGTCGTCGGCAGGGGTGTCCGCCCGTTCCATGCCGCCTGAGACGTCGACGGCGATCACCACATAGCAGGGCGGTGCGGCCGTCCGAAGGGCCTCGGACGCGCCTGCGGGTGCGGCAACCGTCGCCGCAAGGACGCCGAGGGACAAAGTGACAAACAGGATTGACGAGATTCCTCTATTCATAGCGCTCCAGAGACGCAAGCGTCTCTCATATCTCCTGTGGATCGGACGGCGCCGTGCGAGGCTGCGCCTTGATCGTCGCGATCTGACCGATGATTTCTGGTTCTCCGATGCGGCGTACCGCTTCTTCCTGAAGTCCTTCCGCCCACGCGTCGAGGCCGTCCAGGACTCTCCTTTGCAGCGGCGCCGCGTCCTGATCGCCGTGCCGGGCAAGGTAGATGCACGTGGCCGCCCGCCGGACCTGATCGCGGCTGTCCAGCCCCATCGTCAGAGCCCAGCCGATGTGTTCCGACGCCTCTTTGGCCTTCGGCGGTTCCGCATCGAGCAGCCTTTCGGCCATGGCCAGGCAGCGTGTCTTCTCACACGATTCGAGAAACAGCCGCACGGGATTGCGCGGGTCCGATCGCCCCACCAGGCCCGGACCTCTGGCCGGCCAGTGGTCCAGGCAGCCTTGGGCGACCGCCGCAATATCGCCAATCGCTTCCACCGGCGCATCCGACAAGGCGGGCGACAGCGTGTCTCGCACGCACTCCCACAGACGCACGAACCGCCCGGGATTTCGCGCCAGCTCGCGGAACACCCGATTCAGGAGCGAAGCCGCGCGGTTCAACAAATCACGGTGGCGGTTCTGCCCTCGCTCCGGAAATTCTGACGCTGGCGCGCCCAGCATGTGACGGGCCGCTGTCTCCAAAGCCTTCCGCATGTCTGCCGTCGTATCGGACGAGGCCGCAGCGGGCCGCTCGCTCGTCAGACCGAACAACGGCGCGATCGTGTGCCAGGAGTCGGGGCACAGCGTCAGCACATCCGACAGAAGCGCCTCGGCCTTCTCCGACGGCGCCGGCTCGCGCGACCACTCGGCCAGGGCGGTCCGCAGCCGAAAGTGCGCCTGATGCGCATCGAGCTGCTCTCGCAGACGCGGCCAGTCTTCCACCTGTCCGCCCGGATCGTTGAGATGGCACCGGGCCAACGCCGCGTACGCACAATCAGGAACCGGAGCCGTCCACTCAGCCGGCCAGGCGCGGCGAAGCTCCCGCAGGGGTTCGCGGATTCTCTTTCGCGCATCCAGTCGCCTCAGGCGGCGCAGATGCCGCTGGGCTCGAAGAGAAAGCTCTTCCAGCAGACCGACGAATTCGTTGCCCGCCTGCGGTCCCAGTACAGCCTTGTGGTCGGCAAGCTGCCGCTTCAGGTCCTCGATCTGCCGTTCGGCGGCGGCGAGATTCGTCAACTCGCAGAATCGCTCCAGCTCGCCGACGAGTCGAGCGCAGGTGCGCTGGAGCTGAAGCTGCTGGAAGTCCTTCTCGCTGTCTTCGATCCGATGCAGCTCGGCATCCACCTGGGCCAGCAGTTCGTCCCGGCGGGCCCGGTGATTCAGCGCCACGAGGATCTTCCGCTGCACCTCCAGACGTGAGCGAGCCAGATCGAAGCTGCCGGCGGCGACCAGACCCTCGACCTCGGCCAGCTCCTCCAGAGCGGACTGCTCGGCCTTTCGTCTGGGACCGTCCTGGGGCAGGAGGGCCGAAGGAATCTGATTGCCCAACAGAAGCGCCGCCGCCTCGGCGTATCGATCGTGCGCGCACGCGGGGAGTTCGTCACCCCACAACAGCAGTCGTTCACTCTTGGGCGTCGGTTCGGCGGGCTGTGGAGGATCAAGTGACATCGCCTGCGCAGCCAGGCGTGACGAAAGGTGATTGAGGGATCGCCAGGTCGGATCGCCGAGAACGGACGACACTTCAGGCGAGGGCACCGGCCCATTGCCCGCATGGGACGCCGCTCCAAGCCAGTGGCGCCGCGTCTCTTCGGGAAGCTGGGCGAAGAACTCTGTGAGCTGTCCATCGACGGCCTGCGTGAGGTTGTCCATCTCGGCGGCCACGTTGATGACGTTGAGGAGATTGAAGCAGGCCGCGGGCAGCCCCGTCACCGTCGCCGCCCCGGCGGGACTCGCGTCCGACGGAATCGCGGATTTTGCCAGGTCCTGGACGCCGTCCAGCCGTCCCAGGCGGATGCACAGGGCGCCGCGATTGTTATGGGCCAGCAGGCGCAGATGGGATTCGCGACACCGAGTCTGGAGGAACGCGTCATAGTAGGCGACGGCGGTCTCGAATCGCTCGCTCAACTCGTTGAGCCAGGCGGCGCTCCACAGAAAACGCGCGCGGGTGTTCGGCACGGCCCAATGCCATTGGCACAGAGATTCGACGCGCGTTCGAAGCGCGTCGATGCCCTCGGCGCACGCGCCGCGCCGGTACATGGACCGCAGGCGGGTGAGCAACTCGGCCGTCAAGGCCTCGAGATAGGATGGCCCGATGGCGCGCTCCAGCGGCTGCTCCGTCTCGCCGTCGGCGCTCCTGGCCGGATCGTGGCGATCCAGCCGACCGTCGAAGACCATCTGCGCCAGAGAGATCGGCATCACCTTGACGTCATGATTGTCGATACGGACTCTCAGCATGGAACTCTCGTCCACTCGAGACTCAACCGCTCGGACCCCTACGCTCTTCTCCACCCCATCCGTGGCGCGGCGCCGCACGTGTCTGTGCGCGACACGCGACGATCGTCTCGGCTCCCTGGCGGAAGCTCCAGGAAAACGTCCTGACGAGCATGCCCGATCTCCGAAAGCAGACCCCTGGGCAACGCGCATGACATTATGCGCGCGAGAGCGGCCTTTGTCCAATGGCAATTCTCCAAATGGAGACTGCCGTCGCGGCCCGCTGGCGCTTTTGTGGAATGGACGACCGGCCACGCGAACATGGGGGATTTGGCGGAGTCGAGTTGTGTGAAACAACGAGGAATGGCTTGCGACCGAAGCCCATCGGTGTGCTGTCTTGCCGCAACGGCGTGCTATGCGTGGTTGGCTACCAGGAGAATCCCATCGCAGATTCCCTTGAGCCAGTTGACCTCCTCGGACTCGCCGACCAGGGGCCCCCCGTTGTGGAAGAGCATGGACTGCCACAGCGATTCGGGCAGTTCGAAGTCCTTGGTCAACGTCGTCACGGTGTTCATCGCGCTGAACAGCGCGACGAGGACTTTGGTTTCCGCCGGCAGCTTCTCGTATGTCACGCGAATGAAACGTTCCACGCTGCTGCCGTTCTGTTTGTCCGACGTATCCTTGTCGTGCGATGGACCCGTCGTTCCCTCAGGGGTCGACCCATCCATAGGCTGTCCTTTCGCTCCACCAGAGTGTTGCGATCCCACTGCGGATTGTGTTTGTCAGCCCCATGTCTGACGTCAGCTTCTCGAACGAGCCCGCGACCGCGGCAACCTTGTTCTTATGCGGGCGGCCACTGTGCCGTCGCGCAGCCATCTCTGCTCCGAGAAGGCCAATCGGAATCGCGCCGATCCCCTTGCGGCCATCCGCCGTCGCTGTTTCCCCAAGAGCGGTACTCAGTCTATGATGGCTCGCGGGTTCGTCAATTGTGGAGACTACGTATTTTGACCGACGCCGGTTCGCCGGTGCGCGACCCGGAAAACTGGAGATCGCAGGTTGCCTTTGAGTGCGTGAAGCCGATGCAGACGTCTCGCCGTCCGTTCAGCGGCCGATCGGCTCCATGATGTACCTGATGAGATCGCGTCGGCTGATGATGCCGACGAGCCTGCCCTCGGACAGGATGGGGACTCTGCGAAGATGGTTGTTGATCAGGCACTCGCAGATGGCAATGATGTCGTCGTCGACGTCGAAGGCGATGACCTCCTCGGTCATGTAATCCCGCGCCGCGCCGGACGGCGCCTCCTGGCCGCAAAGGACGCCGATCAGGTCCTTCTCGGTGACAATGCCGACCAGTTGTCCCGACGGTTCGACAACCGGCAGGCCGGTGATGTCGTTCTCAATCAGCAGCTCCACCACTCTCGTGACGGGGGTGTCGGGCTGGACGCTCACGACCTCGGTCGACATGATGTCTCTCGTCTCGTGCATATCGAAACCTTTCGGTTGGCGTAGAGCCGAGCAGGTTCTGCCCTACGCGGGAGTCTTCTCCGTGAGCCATTGCTCTTTGATGTGCTTGATGACGTCCTTGCGGCTGATGATGCCGACCAGTCGACCGTGGTTCAGGATGGGAACGCGCCGGAAGTGACTGGCCGCCAGGCCGTCCGCGACGGTGGCGATGTCCGTCTCCTGGTCGAACGCGACGACCGCTTTGGTCATGAAGTCCTCCACCTTCCCGGGCCGGTCCTCCACATCATAGAGCAGTTTGAGGACGTCCTTCTCTGTCACCACGCCCACCAGCATCCGGTCCTTGTCGATGACCGGCAATCCGGTAACGTTGTTCTCGACCATCATCCGTATCGCCCGATAGATGTCGGTGTCCTTGGATACCGCTACGACCTCGGTCGTCATGATGTCCTTTGCCTTGAGCATGTGGCAAACCTCCCAGGCCGCAAAGGCCCTATAACCATACCCCCTCCCTCCGTTGTGTTTATCGGCTGCCCGGAGGCCTCAGATGAGGATTTCCTTGGGTTTTCGGAGCATCAAGGGGCAATTTCGGGCTCGCCGGACCGTGATCCGTCGAAGGCGGTTTTTGCTTGAAATTGGGCCTGCCGAGCGGGTAAAATAGGACCATGGATGTGTAAGCGGCGGGTGAAGGGAGTCGATTCAACCCGGGGTTCTGTTGGTTCGATCCTGACGGCTGCATGCAAATCATAGCGGTAGCGAATCAGAAGGGCGGCTGCGGCAAGACGACCACCGCCATCAATCTGGCTGGGGCCTTCGCCCTGATGGGCTACAAGGTCCTGCTGCTGGATTTCGACCCTCAGGGGCATGCCACCCTCGGCCTGGGTTACAATCCGAACGAGCTGGACCTGACGGTATACGACTTTATGGTCGGCGGCAACGCCCGCCTGGCGTCGATCATCCGTCGGACCAATATCGACAACCTGCACCTGCTGCCGGCGAACGTGCTCCTGGCCGGGCTCGATCTGGAGCTGCGAACCGCCCCCGGCAAGGAGTTGATTCTCGGCGAGCAGTTGCGGCCGATTGCAGACTGGTACGATATCTGCCTGGTCGATTGCCCGCCGACGCTCGGACTGCTCATGCTCAACGCCCTGACCGCCAGCACGAACGTGATCGTGCCGGTACAGGCCCATTTCTACGCCCTGGACGGCCTCAAACGCCTCCTCGACACCATTCAGGTGATTCGGACGCGATTCCATCCCTGTCTGGTCCGCCCGATGGGGCTACTGCTGACCTTCGTCGAGGGCCGTACGCTGCTGAGCAAACGCGTCGAGGACGGTATGCGAGGTCTCTTCGGGCCTCTGGTGTTCGACACCGTCATCCACAAGACCATCACCCTGGCCGAGGCGCCCAGCGTGGGCCAAGCCATCCAGACCTACGCCCCCGACAGCAGGGGGGCCACCGAGTACGAAGCGCTGGCGAAGGAGGCCCTCCGGCGGCTTCAGACGCCCGACATCATCAACGTTACGCCGCAGGACCCGAACGTCTGGCAGACGTGCGCCGAATGCGGCTACGACGATTCGCGCTCGGTCTGAAGGATCTTGACGATCTTCCGGGCATACGGCAGCGTCGCTTGCTTGCGGTAGCCCCTTGGGCCGCCGTTGTGTATCCGAGCCTTCTCCAGAAGGGTTCGATCCCGCCCGTAGTGCGTCAGGTAGGCCCGCACGACCTGCCGGGCCTTGTAAGGGTCGACAGCCTCCTCGTAACTCCAGTCCACGCCCAGAATCCTGGTCCCGTCAATCCAATACCGGCGGTGGATCTGGTAGGCTCCCCTGGCGCGGCCGCTGTCTCCGACGGCCTTCGGATTCGACCGGCTTTCCACCGCCGCGATCGCGTCCAAGAGCCGCTCCAGGTCCGCCTCGCGGCTCGTCCGGGCCTTGGCAACCTGCACGGCAAACAGAAGCCCGCCGACGGCTGCCCATAGCATCCATCGCGTCATCGCATAATCTCCGTGCTGTCAATGAGTAACGCTCCAAGAGCGACGCTGCCCCAGGGGGCAACGTCTCATACAACAGGCCACGGAGTATACGCAGGTGGAGGGCGCTCGGTGCACCAGGGGCGGGTAGGGAAAAGGCTGGCTCATGCCTCAGGGAAACACCCACAGAGCCCATCCGGGCCGGCCCGATACAGCCCGGCAGCCTCCGACCGGCGTGGGGTCCGCCGGCCTCGTCAATACGCCATCATGTCACGCAAGGGCGTTCCGCTAATCGAGCGGCTTGATCCGAATGTTGCGGAACTCCAGGTAGTCGCCATGCCCGCAGAAGCCGATGTGGCCCTTTGGGTTCTTCAGGCCGGGATGCTCGCGATGGTCCATCGTCTCGGGTGTGCTGGCCTTCTCGATATCGGCGTCGACGATGGTCGTCCCGTTGAGATTGACGGTGATGTGCGGCCCCTTGGCGATCACCTCCTGGCTGTTCCACTCGCCGACCGGCTTCTGGTGGCCTCGCTTGGCGGGCACCACGCCATAGATCGAGCCGTGATACTGGTACGGCTGGAGTGTGGCGTACTGGGCGGCCGTATCGTCCAGGATCTGGAGCTCCATGCCCGAGTACGCGGAGTCGCCCGACAGCGGCGCGCGAATCCCCAGCCCGTTGTTGGCGCCGGGGGTCAGCTTGAACTCGAATCGGAAGATGAAGTCGCCGTACTCGTCTGCCGTGTACACATTGCCGCCGGCCTTCTTCGGGTCGCAGATCATCCTGCCGTCCTCGGCGTAGTAGCCGGTGGTGTTGCCGGTCCAGCCGGCCATGTCGCGCCCGTTGAACAGCGGCACGAAGCCCGCCAGCCGCTCCTCGGCGGTCAGAATCTCGCGGATGTAGATGTTCCGGAAGTACAGGAAGTTCCCGTGGTTCTGGAGCTCGATCTGGCCGGTGGGGTAGATTGGCTTGCTGCGGTCCCAGTAGTTCTCCATCACCACGTTGTCCACGACCAGCTCGCCGTTGAGGTAGACCGTGACCTTGTCCCCGACCATGATGATGCGGAAGGTGTTCCACTCGCCGACGGGCTTGTCTGCGACCTTGGTCGGCTTGCTCGGGTTCTTCTGGTTGTTGTACAGGCCGCCCGAGCCCACCTGGGCGCCGACCGTCCGCAGGGCGGTGTCCCATATCTGCACCTGCGGCGCGCCGCGCAGGTAGATGCCGCTGTCGCCGGCCTTCTCGATCTTCCAGTCGACGAGCATCTCGACGTCGGCGTAATCCTTCGCGGTGCAAAGGCTGCGGCCCTTGCCGTCGAAGGTCAGCACGCCGTCGATCACCTTCCAGTGGGCGACCATGTCGTCATTGGCCTCTTTTTGCAGCTCGGCAAGCTTGTCGGGTTCCAGCGCCGCCCGCTTGTCGGGATTGTCGTACGGGCCTTTGAGCAGGCCCTTCCAGCCGGTCAGGTCCTTCCCGTTGAACAGGGCGGTGAAACCCTCAGGCGGCTGATTCAACTCCGCCTGGGCGGTGCACGCCAGCGACAGGCCGATCAGGGAAACGACTGCCAGGATTGTGGTCGAGTGGGACATCTTGCTTCTCATCGCGATTCTTCCTTTCCGATGCCAGATCTGCCTTCCGGAGGCCCGCTCCGGCTTCATTTGGCCCGGATGTCGCGGCCTCGGAGGCAACGGCAACTGTCACGAGTCTATGCCCATCCGTCGGTCCCGTCAACCCTCCAGCGTCGCGATCCGAATCCGCGAGGGACCCCGTGCCGTCGGCCGGGCAAATTGGCTTTGTTTCGCACGATGGCTCTTCTGCCGGCACCTCCGGCTCCGGCTCCGGCGGCAACTCTGCGGGCGGTTCGGCCGATCGCAATTGGCGGACCTTCTCGAGTTCGTCGAGTGTTCTGTAGAGGCCCTGCTCGATCCGCCGCTCGTACAGGCCCAGCCGCTCCAGCACCTTCGCGCAGCGGAAGTCCGAGATCACGATGCGGCCCAGCGCCGAGTCCCGCGGGTCGGGGCCGTTCTCCGATCCGAAGTACAGGTGCGCCAGGCACCGCTTGGCGTAGGGGGTGTTCTCGCGGGCCAGCAGCGTGTCGAAGACCTCCGCCTGGAGGCAGTCGGCCCGGCGCAGCCGCCAGGCCAGACCGACGATCCGCTCGGCCAGCACCGCCTCCAGAACGCCCGCCGGATGCAGCTCCGCCAGCAACTGCGCCCGGTAGGTTTCGAACTGCCCCGGATCCTCGCCCGTGATGACCGTCTTGCGGGCGAGCAGGCCGTGTGTGACCGCGTTCTGCGAAACCACCGCCTTGCCCGCCTCCGTCCGCGGCCCCGTCGACTTCTGCGCGTTCAACCGATTCGCCCGCACCTGCGCTTCCGTAGCCATGATCGACCCTCCACAATCACGATTTACTATTGACCATTTACGATTTACTATTTCGTTCTATGAACACATTACTAACATTCCCCTGTAGCCGTCAACACAAATTCTCCGTGTTTTTTCGCGAACTGCCTCGGCGGACCGTAACCGTCGGCCAGACTGGATGTTCCAACAGGCCCGGCCACGACATTCTTCGGAGAATCTCCGGCCCGGAGCCACCCAGACGCTCCGAGGGCTCAGGACTGCTGGTGTTCCAGGCGCTGCACCGACACCGGGCGAATGCGTCATCGCTTGCCCATTGCACGTCAATGGAGCAGGGCCGCCGAACCCCCACCGGCCCCGCGATGAACCTGCTGCGCGTCTACGAAGCCCATCCCGAGACCGTCGCCGCCGCCTTGGCCTGACAACCAGGGAATGCGGGGGACCTGTGCATCGTGCAAGCTGGCGTTTTGTCCCGTTGACCGCATCCTGGGCATTGGCTATACTGAGGACAGATGCTCGCTCCGTCAGAGCTACGAGAGGGAAAGTCGATACGATGGATGTTGCTTGGGATGCGGCTGAGCGGAGAGGTTCGTGCATGAATAAGCCTCGCATGGTCTATTTCGAAAAAGAGGATATTGTCCATCTGACGATTTCCGAGGGACCCGAAGCACGCAGCGTGGAGGTGAGTCCCAATATCACGGTCGAACTGAACGACGAGGGACAGTTGATCGGCATCGAGATCCTCAGCGCCAGCGAGTTTCTGCGCGACACCGTCGCCGAATCGGTCCAGGCCAAACTGCTGAACGCCCCGCGCGCCGAATCCGCGTGAAGGCACCGAGTCAGTGAGAGGCACTCTCTCAGAAGAAGGGTCTGTCCGCGGAGGCCTATTGGGAGACCAACGGGCGGGCCGTGATCTCAGATCGATGCATGATGAGTGTGTGCCAGAGGCGCCCGCCGAATCGATAGGGATTGACGAAAGGGTTGACCCCAGAACTGCGACTGATCATTATCGAGCGAGGAGTGTTCCAGTGGCTCTCGAGGACAAGCGACGATGGACGTTCTTGCGGTATGGCGGGGCTGTTGGCTTCGGCGAGGATGTCATAGCCTCGGTGCTGCCGGCTCACTTGGCCGCATGCCTTCGGAACGTTGGCGCGTGGAACGTTATTGTGGATGGTGACTCTCTTGGTTTCATGGGCAGTGCGATCGGGGCCCCCTTCGGTCCCATGCGCAACACTCTGGCTCCGTTCGGCTGCGGAGAGTTGGAAGTCGATCCCAAGGTTCGAGAGGTTCGATACCACCTGCGTTTGGTACCCCTGATTGCGTTTGCCACCGCGAGCGTGTGTTGTCTGGGGTTGCTGCTTCTTGCAGTCCATGTTCCTGTGATAGGAATAGGCCTGGCTCTGCCGATTGCATGGATGTTGATCGTGGGCAGTAATCTGTCGTTTGGCGTGGTCGTTTTTACAGGTTTTTTGCATCGCTCAATTTCGAGCGCGCCGAAGGGCAAACAGGAGACAGATGCGCGCGGTTAAGCGTAGGGTTAAAGGTCAGCCTTTTCGATGGAGCGGCGAGGGACGCACCCAATCCTGTTCGGCCCGGGATTTGCAGGGCGGGGGCGGTGAGTGGAATGGGATGGGCGGAGGTCCGCATCGGAGAGAGCCGGCGGCGGAGGGCGGCGTGTGGGGCGCGCAGCATCGAGCGGGACACCATGGGCAGCGCGAATGGGGAAGGATCTAGGGTCGAAGAATATAGGAAGGATCTAGGGTCAGCCCTTTCGATAATCATTTAGGGGACCAGCGGCCGGGCGGGTATCTCAGACCGAGGCATGATGAGTCTGTCGAATAGGCGCATGATGCGATACCGGCGGATCGCCAGGGACGTCGACGGCGTGGTGACCGAAGCGTTTGGCGGGCCGAGGCCCACCCTGCACTTGCCCCAGAACTACGCAGAATGTTGACAGGCGTTCGCCGCGGCAGTAGGATAGGGTCATGAAGAGCGTCGAAGAGATTCGTAAAGAGGCGATGACCCTGTCGGCGGGCGAGAGGGCCAGTCTCGCGCACGATCTGATCCTGAGCCTTGAGGAGCCGAACGCCTACGAGCTGAGCCCCGAACAGGAGGCCGAGATTCGCCGACGCGTCCGCAAGGTCAAGAGCGGCAAGGCAGCAGGTCGTCCGGCAGCCGATGCTCTCGCCGAGATCGAGGCCAGGCTGAAATGACACCCCTCGCCATCCTCCATGAGGCCGAGATGGAGCTCCGGGAGGCGGTGTCGTTCTACGAGAAGCGATGTGCAGGGCTCGGTCTGGACTTCGTGAACGAGATCAGGGCGGCACTCGAGATCATCCAGCAGTCTCCTGCCCGCTGGCCTATCCACCTCGACGGCACACGTCGATATCTGGTGCACCGCTTTCCCTACTTCGTTGTCTACCTCGCGTACGAAGACCACATCTGGGTTGTTGCTTTCGCTCATTGCAGACGAAGGCCGGGATACTGGTCGCCGCGCGCCAAGAAGACACAGCCACGGCGCCCACGCGAATAGGATCGGTGTGTCTGTCGCAACCATCACCCGGCCGGAGCGTCGGTGGACAGAGCCCATTTTGCAGCGCCGGCTACGTTGGGCTGGTGCCCCGGTTCTGTGGGCGGGGTCAGGGGGATAGACGGGGGGCGAAGCGGAGGCCGAGCGTCTCGTTGGGGAGGTCGATGATGACCTTGTCGACGAGGGTCTGGTGGATGTCGGCGGGGAGGAGGCCCTCCATCTTGGCGGAGGCGCAGAGGAAGTTGCTACCGAAGACGCCGTCGAGCGTACGTTCGGCCTGGGTCTGCTCATCCCGGTAGGTGATGTCGTGCACGCCCAGCCGCACGTTGGTGAAGATCAGATTTCGATCATTGCGCGTCGGAATGACCAGTCGATCGATCTCGTAGCCGGGAATGGTGGTCATGCGGCCCACGCCACCGACCGGCAGCGTGAAGGCGGGCTTCTGGTCCTCGGCGATGCCGAGCTGTCGGGCTTGGCGCGTGGAGATGAAGCTGATGGTTGCGCCCGTGTCGAGCAGCCAGTTGCCTTTCGACAGACGACCGCGGTGCAGCAGCATGAGCCCGTCCATCACGGGATTGGGCGCGATGACCGGCAGGGGCGGGACAATGTCCGGATGATTGCGATTGGCGAAATCGACGAGGCGGAGTTTGATCGTCACGTGCGGGGCCGGAATGGATGGGTCGCCCGGCTCCTTGAGCGCAGCGCCGCAGAAGCCCAGGTCATTGGTCGCTGCGGTGTTGAGAACGGCCACGCTCTTGTGCAGGGCCGGCATGCCGATGACGTCGATGGCCTCGCCCAGAAGGCCGGCGGTCTCCTTGACCTGAAAACGCGCACGACCGACGTTGCGATAGCTGCGCGGGTTGCCGGCCGCAGGCGACTCATAGTCGGTCAGGCCCAGCAGCAGCGGCTCCGACACCGAGCATCGCTCGGCGCCGCCCACCCCCACGTCCACATAGCGCGCCTTCGGCATCAGGGCCACGCCCAGTTCCTCGGCGGTCTCTCTGGACAACAATACCCCCGACGCCCCCGTATCGAGGAAGGCGTCGTGTGGGGTAAAGCCGGACGGTGATCCGAGCGCCGACCCCGGGGCTGACCGCTGCAAGAGAAAATGAATGCGGGGCAGATCCAGCGCCGCCTCGTAGACGCCCTCCAGAACGATGTCACGACCGGCAAGGACGCGTCCCTGCCCAACCAGCAGCAGGCCCACAAGGCTCAAGACCAGCAGCCTCAGGAACGATCTTGGGGCGCGATTCCGTTCCGCGATCCGCCTGTCGTTCATACGGAACACTCCCTTCTGCCGTTGCTACCGGGAACCGTCGGCGGCAGCAACAGAAGGCGGCCACTTCGGGTGCGGGCGAATCGTGATTCGCCCCTACGGCTTCTTCTTGTAGACCTTCACATAGTCGACGATGAACACGTCGGGAAAGACGGCGTTCTTCAGTTCTTCCATTTTCGAAGGCAGTTCCATGCTGAGGATCATGTATTCCTCAATGTGCGATATGGCCTGGGTGACCTCGTAGAACTTGTAACCATCGATGAAGAAGCTGTACTTCTCCGGCGTCCACTCCAGGGCAAACGTGTGAAAACTTTCGCTGACGCCCTTGAGGTAGCTCTGCATGCCATGCGTCGTCTGCTGATGCGGCCCGTACGCCCAGTGCACATTGTGCGATACGATGTCGGTTCCGAGCTTCTTGAAGAACTCCATGATGTCAATCTCGGCGCCGAACGTTGCCGGGTCTTCTCCCTTGGCAATCTCGGTCGATTGAATCCAAAACGCCGCCCAGACTCCCGCCGACTTCTGAAGCTGCGCCCTGCATTCGAAATAGCCGTATCTCGTCATGAATTGATTCTGAGTCCCCACCGCGCTGATCAGGATCTTGTCGTCCTTGACGAAAGCAGACAGTTTCAGAAATCCGTCTTCGACCTTTACGGCTTCAGCGGAGACAAAACCTACGGCGCGCGGACCCACGCCCCGAACCTCCCATTTGTTGGGGTCCAGTTTATCCCCGTTGAATTGATCTTCCCAGAAGAGTTCGTATCCCAATTGCTCCGGGGTGTAACGCGTCTGCGAGATCGGGCCTTGGGCGGGTCTCTGCGCGAGACAAGGACTCGCTACAAGCATCGCAGCTACGGTTAGGACTGCCGTCTTCATTCAAGATCATCCTGCAGTAAAGAAGACATCAATTCCCTTTGCCAAGCGCTCCGTCGGGACTCTCCATCTGCCTTCGCAAACGGCGCCGGCACACTGTCGATTCGATGATACCACTGCGTTCCATTCGGTTTCAACGGTTCGCCAAGTCAATGTGGCCATGAATTCTGGACCGGTCCGGGGCCGGAGGACGGAGAATTGCCTGGTGGCTTCTGCAGGAGAGGGCGATAGAATGGGCGGGAAAATAGCGATCCGGAAGGGGCTTGCGCTGCGTAGTAGGGCAGTACAGGAATAGGTTTTGGGAATTGGGGTATGAAAGTGGCGGCGGTGCGATGGCGGTGATTGGCGTCAACAAGGTGAGCAAGAGTTTCGGCCGGCTGCGTGCGGTCTGCGAGCTGAGCTTTGCGGCAGAGGCGGGCAGTTGTTTCGGCCTGCTCGGTCCGAACGGGGCGGGCAAGACCACGATGATGAAGATGATCTACGGGGCCGCCGCACGCGACCGCGACGACGGCGGCATGATCGAGGTCTTCGGCTTCGACCCCGCCCGCGATGAGCTGTCGATCAAGTACCTCTCGGGCGTCGTGCCCCAGGAGAACAACCTCGATGACGAGCTCAACGTCATCCAGAACCTGCTGATCTACGCGAAGTTCTATGGGCTCCCCGCCCGCGTGGCGAGAGAGCGCATCGAGTCGCTGCTGGCGTTCCTGGAGCTGTCGGAGAAGGTCAAGGCGAGGATTCGCGAGCTTTCCGGCGGGATGAAGCGGCGCCTGGTGATCGCCCGGGCGCTGCTGAACAACCCGAAGCTGCTGATCCTCGACGAGCCGACGACGGGCCTCGACCCACAGGTGCGTCACCTGATCTGGGAGAAGCTGCGGCAGCTTCGCAGCGGCGGGACCACCATCCTGCTGACGACGCACTACATGGAGGAGGCGTTTCAGATCTGCGACCGCGTCCTGATCATGGACAAGGGCCGCAAGGTCATGGAGGACCATCCGCAGAGGCTGCTGGAGCAGAACATCGAGCGGTACGTGCTGGAGATTCCGCAGGAGCAGGCGGCCAGGGCCATTGACGGTCGCCGGCTGCCCGAGGCGGTGCGCGTCGACCACGCCCAGGGAATCAGCCGGTTCTACTGCGATGACCTAGACCGGCTGAAGGTCGTCACGGACCTGCTCGACGGCCAGGCCTATTATCTGCGGCAGGCCAACCTCGAAGACGTGTTCCTCAAGGCGACGGGAAGGGGGCTCAATGAGAAGCAGT
>CAZOFX010000043.1:15497-41685 GCA_964579055.1 uncultured Pirellulales bacterium | reverse complement strand
TGACCCAGGCGGCGATGCGATTGATGCTGGCGTCGAAGAAGTCCAGGCCGATGTGAACCTTGTCGAGCTTGCCGCTGCGTACCAGTTCCTGGGCGATGGCCCGCAGTTCGTCGTCGAGGATGACCACGTGGTCACTGTCCCATCGCACGGGACGGCTCACGTGCAGGAGCAGCTCCGGCACGAACATCAGCACCGACGAGATCTTGTCCGAGATGACCTCGGTGGGGTGATAGTGTCCCGCATCCAGGCACAGTAGCACCTGTCGCGATGTCGCATAGCCCATGTAGAATTCATGCGAGCCGACCGTATAGCTCTCGGCGCCGATGCCGAACAGCTTCGATTCAACCGCGTCGAGGTGGACCGTCTTGTCGATCTTCTCGGCGAAGATCCGGTCGAGCGAATCGGCTAGCCGCTGCCGGGGGGCCAGACGGTCCACCGGGATGTCCTTGTAGCCGTCGGGAATCCACACGTTGGTCACGCAGGGTGTTCCCAACTCCTTGCCGATGTAGGCGCCGACCTTGCGGCAGCAGATTCCATGCTCGATCCAGAACCGGCGGATGTCGTCGTCAGCGCTGGAGAGGGTGAATCCGCTGTTGGCCTTCGGGTGCGAGAAGTAGGTTCCGTTGAAGTCCATGCCCAGGCCGTTGGCCTTGGCCCACTGGACCCACGTGGCGAAGTGCTCGGGCTCCAACTCGTTGCGTTCCACCTTGCGTTTCGCGTCGAGGTAGATGGCGTGGAGGTTCAGGCGGTGTTTGCCCGGGATCATGCTCAGGGCTTTTTCCAGGTCGGTGCGCAACTGGTCCGGCGTGCGGGCCTTGCCCGGATAGTTGCCGGTCACCGCCAGGCCGCCGTCGAGGCCGGTATCGGGGTTTTCGAACCCGCCCACGTCGTCGCCTTGCCAGCAGTGCAGCGAGATCGGGATCTTGCTGAGCCGGTCCATCGCTTTGTCGGTGTCGACTCCGATCTCAACGTACCGCTCACGTGCCAGTTGATAGGCCGGTTCGACCTTCTTCGGATCGCTCATGTTCGTCCTCTTCGGTCAATAGATTCAGGTCCCGCGCTACGGCTTGACAATGATCAGGTCTTTCTTCGCCGGCAGCTTGGGGAACGGGGCATGCGGCTCGGTCTGGTACCAGTACACCACCGACGAGATGTCATCCTTCAGAGGCAGGTACCGGCCCTCGCTCTGCCAGCCCAGAGCCTGCATGGTCACTCTCAGGTCTCGCTCGAAACGCACCGGGTCCATGATGTGCCAGCGATAGAGGCCAAACCACGGCTGCTTGTCGGATGCGATCACCTGGGGCATGCCCGCAAATGGCGTACTGAATTCCTGATAGTCGCGAGTCCCTGGCGCCATGAAACCGTACGAGCCGCAGAAGTAGTCCTCTGTCCCGGTCCCGCAGATCGTGGGGAACTCGTCGTCGCCGTCCATGTAGAACTTGATCTCGCCTTCTCCCCACCAGCCGGGACTGTTCGAGCCCCAGGTCATGTACGTGCCGACATACTGGCCGCGGCCCTTGATGCCTTCGACGAGCGTGTAGACGTCCTTGTAGGGCAGCGGATTGACGCGCCGGAACTGCGCGTGGAAATACGCCATGTCATCCGGCACGTGCGTCAGCGTGTAATCGATCTGGTAGTAGAGAATCATCGCCTTCTCGTCGAGGTTGGTCATCGTGATCTTGCAGCCTTTGCGGAAGGGCATCGTCCAGTAGCAGTTGAAGCCGCTGCCCGGGTTGACGCAGACCGGCAGCGATGTCACCTGAGTGTATTCGCCCATGCCGCAGGCGAAGAAGTCGCCGGCAGGGCACTCCACCGACGGGGTCTCCTCCTGGTCCCAGTAGATTCGCAGGATGTTCAGGCGGTTATCGCCGGTCGGGGTCATCCAGATGTGCTGAATGGCGCCGGAGCCGTTGATGTCGGCCATGGTGAAGGTCTGGCCCGCGTCGATTCTCACGGAGGGTGAAATCTTCCAGCCCTGGCCCAATTCCCTCGCGGCGCTCTGGCCGGTTCCTTCGGTGGCCATGCCTCCCTTGCCCTTCTCACCCGTGAAATTCTCCGGGCTGATCGAGCGCGTCTTGGCGTCGGACAGCCGCGCCAAGTTGCTCAGGCTCATGTTCAGACCGTTGAAGGGCATCTCGGCGGCGCTTGACGCTCCCGCGGTCAGCAGGAGCAGCAGCGCTGCGCCACCGGCCAAGGTGGCGAGTCTACCACGGCACAGGCCAATAGGGAGTTGATGCGTTGATCGGCGCTTGTCTCGTTCCATATCTTTCCCTTCTCTGATTTTCAGGCGCATGCCTCCAGCAACTTCTTCTCCGCTTCGAGCGTCCAGAGCCCATCCGTCAAGCAGGCCGCGATATCGGGCCGCTTGGCTGCAAGCTCTTCGAGACGGAGCAGTGGAAGGTCCCGGCACGCCGGATAGACGATGATCTTGCCTGCGATCGTGCGGTTCTCCACGGCGCGAATCCCATCGAGCGCCCCGCGGAGACCGGAGATCGCCGCCACGCTGACGTTGGTGTCGAGCCGGTTGGATTCGACCTTGGCCAGCATCCGTTTCATGTCGTCGAGGGTCGAGCCGCTGGTCCCGATGAAGTACAGACGCTTCTCGATGTAGGCGTTGAGGTCGATCTGGCCGGTGACATTGGCCGGGATGCCGGCGAAGATGTTGATGATCCCATGCATCGCGGCGTCCTGAACCGCGCTGGCCACCAGTTCCGGGATCGGCGCCATCAGAACCGAATAACTGAACTCCTCGCCGCTCGGCGGCTCCTTGGCGTTGTACGCGATGTATTCGAGGCCGTTGCTCTGGGCCAGCGGCTCGGCGATCTTCGTGAGCATCGCCAGGCGGTTGTCGTCGACGTCGCCTGCGTACACGCTGACGCCCTCGATCCCCTGGCACAGATTGCGGATGACGTGCATCATTCCCATTGGTCCACCGGCGCCGACGACGTTGACCTTGTCACCGTGGCGGATTTCTCCGGTCTTAGGGATGGTCTTCATGGAGCTGGCGGGGTCCGCGTCGGTGGTCCCGATGATGCGAATACCTCCGTAGTGAACCCGACCGACCATCGTGACGACGGGCCGGCTGAAGCGGTCGCCGCAGAGGACGATGTTCAGGATCCCGTGGGCCGCGACCTTGGCGAACAGATCCTCCACCGTCCTGGCGCTCGATCCGAAGTAGACCACGTCGTCGAATGCGGCATCGTCCAGGTCTTCGTACTCACTGGTCCGCACCACCGGAATCGTCAGCTTGGCGGGCGGATTCGATTTCGAGACCCACGTGATCTGTGCGGGGCTGCCACAGCGTTTGAACAGACTGCCGAGTCGGCCTTCGGGGATGTCGGCTTCGGCGACGATCAGCATCTGGCCGCCCGTCTGGAGCGTCGTGCGCTCCTTCGACGCATAGGCATCCTCCACGCAGGCCCACGGTTCGACCAATGCGATGGCCGAGCCTGACCGGTCCTCGGCCGCCGGGATCAGCATCGATTCTCCGTCGGGGCTGGTGATCGCCCGCTCGTCCATCAGGACGTACTCCTGGAGGGCGCCCTCAAAGTTGTAGCCGAACGCGGCGTTGGAGCTGGCGGTGCGCAGCCAGCGGTAGTCCGTCTGCACCAGGTATCGCTCGCCGACCTTGTGCTTCGTCACGCCGGGGCCCACTTCGACGATCCGCACGATCGTCTCGTGCCCCGGCACCGTCGGCTTGTCGTTTGGGACGTAGCTGGGAATCTGCGTCAGCGCCGCGGGCTCGATACCAGAAACGACAGGGCCTTTGCGGACGTGGTCGGTGAACTGCTTGAGCAGTTTCAGGTCGGAGAAACACAGCCCGACGACCTCGACTTTCGCGAGGATCTGGTGCGGCCCGGGTCGAAAGACCTCCTTGGACTGGTTCAGGACGAGTTGATCGGGGCCCACCAATTGCACAGCCCACTGCGATGCCGGGATGCTTATCATGGTCCAAGCCTTCATCTCTATGTTGATTCTGCTGCGAAGGTCCTTACTGCCTCGCTTGTCCCAGGATTTCTTCGGGTGCGGCCTCTTCACCAAGGCCGGACAGATTCGTTTCCTGATCGGGCTGTATGGAACGACCCAGTTCGGCAAAGAATTCGTTTCGCGCGGCGCGGTCCTTGAGATGCCGCTCGGCCCATGGGCTGGTGTATCCCAGGCCACAGTGTTGCTGCAAGACCGAGTGGGCATACACGATGTAAGCCCCCGTCAGGAAGACCGGCAGCAGGGGCGCCAATTCGCCGGTGCCGAAGTCGTCGACGAATTTCTGGCCGGGGCTATTCATCTCGGTGCCCCCAACGACGACCAGATTGCGACGCCGGGCGACCTCGATCACCTCGTAGAGGTTCTTGACCTTGTCGTCCTGCCTTCCCGGTGTGTAGTTCCGATCGGGGATCACGTTGATTGCGACGGCGCCGGTGCTCATGGCCACGTCCAGAAGCTCTTCGATGGCTTGCTCGCCGTCGCTGGTGCCGTCGAGCCATGTGTGCGTGGGCATTCCGCCGCAGGCGAGGATGGACCGGTTCGTGTCCGCCATCAGAGGGAACGAGCCTTCATCGGGCTGGACGTAGCCGACCCCGCCGCGTTTCATCGTTTTGGCCCGGATGGTGTTCAGCAGGTTGCGGCCCTCAGGCAGGTCCAGGGTCTCGGCGCCGACGCCCAGTTTCTGTGCCCAGAAATCAGCGAGGGCCTTGCCGCCGCCGAAGTGCGCCGCCGCTTTGCGGGCGTAGGCCAGGCACATGTGACGCTCCGTGGCGTTGCCCGCCGGGGTCAGCGTCAGCACATCGCGTTTGTAGTCCAGCTCGACCGGACGCAGATACGCATTCACGCGAGCCATCAAATCGAGGTTCCTCTTCTGCGCCGTCTCCTTGAGGCTCTTGAGGAATCTCTTCTCTGATCTCGGCACGTTCGCGCTGGGGAAGCCGACGCCCATGTGGTACGAGATGCCCGGCTCGCCAGGCGAGTTGATGACGCGCGTGGAGAACTCCGGCACGTAGACCCGCGTCTCCAGGCCCGAGCAACCCTTCAGGCCCAGCCTGCGGCGCGCCTGCTGGAACTCCTCCAAGGCGTCGAGCACGTCGAAGTCCACCGTTCCGGCTACCGCCAGGCCGGCCTTGCGAGCCAGCCACGCGAATTTCGTCGGCGAATAGCCGTAGGTGTTGTACGAGAAGAAGGTGTGACAATGCATGTTCACGAACGTGCCGGCCTGCGGCAGTTCGATGTCACCGGATGCGATCCTGTCGCACAATGCCGATAGCGCCCGCTGGCGTTCGGCGAGGTCGAAGCTGTCCAATTGCTGCTCAAGTGGCTCTGTCAAACGGTTCTCCTTGGGCTTGATCTCGCCGACCGGCCGGACAAATGCTGTGCCGGCCGATGTCAGCGTCTTGTGTGCTGTTCGTATTGCCGTTGCCACATCGATACATTTTGTGGCTGGTACTCTTTCAGGTCGAAGGACTGGCGGACGATCGCCCGGGCCTCGTCAATGCTCTGGAGCCGGCCGGTGGCGACGGCCTGCATCAGGATGTTGCCGCTGGCGGTCGCCTCGATCGGGCCGGCGACGACTCGCTTGCCCGTCGCGTCGGCGGCGAACTGGCACAGCAGCTCGTTTTGAATCCCGCCGCCGACGATGTGGAGCACGGCGATGCGATTGCCCGTGACGTCTTCGATGGCTTGGAGCGTCCGCCGGTACTTCAGGGCCAGGCTCTCGAGGACGAGGCGCACCATCTGTCCCTTGTCGGAGGTGGTCGGCTGGCCGGTTTGCGAGAGGTACTTGTTGATCCGGGTCGGCATGTCGCCCGGCGCCAGGAACTCGCTCCAGTCGCAGTCGACGTAACCAAAGAAGGGTTTGGCCTTCGACGCCAGGTCGGTCAGCTCGCCATAGGAAAGGTCCTGTCCCTGCCGCTGCCACTGCCGCTTGCATTCCTGGACCAGCCACAGACCCATGATGTTCTTCAACAGGCGGATCGTATTCTGCACGCCGCCCTCATTCGTGAATCCGTAGCCGAACGTCTTGTCATCGATGATGGCCTTGGGAATCTCGACGCCCATCAGGCTCCAGGTTCCCGACGAGAGATAGGCCCAGTTGCTCCCGGTGCCGGGCACGCCGAGCACCGCCGAGGCGGTGTCGTGCGAACCGACCGCGATGACCGGAATTCTCTCGCAACCGATCTCGCGGGCGACCTTGTCCGTCAAAGGTCCGACCACGGTCCCAGGCATGATGATCTCGGGCATGATCTCCATCGGAAGGTCGAGCTTTTCGAAGATCGCCTTGGACCACCGGCCGGTGGCCATGTCCATCATCTGCGAGGTGCTGGCCAGGGTGTACTCGCCGAAGGCCTTGCCGCAGAGGAAATAGGAGAACAAGTCCGCCATGAAGATCAGCCTCTTCGTCTTGCCCAGGGCGGCCGAGCCGGCCAGTCGCATGGCCAGCAGTTGATACAGCGAGTTCAACTGCATGAACTGGATGCCCGTGTTCAGGTAGACGTCCCGCTTGGGCATCAGTTCAAAGGCTTTTTCCATCATGCCGTTGGTCCGGCTGTCGCGGTAGTGATAGGGGGCCTCGATGAGCCGGCCGTCGTCGCCGATCAGGCCGAAGTCCACGCCCCAGGTGTCTACGCCGATGCCCAGGGGCTTGCTTTCCGCCTTGCTGGCGGCCAGCGCGATACCCGTCTTGACCTCGCTCAGCAGACGATCGAAGTCCCAACGCAGCGAGCCATTCACCTCAACAGGCCCGTTGCTGAAGCGATGCAACTCTTCGAGGTGCAGCTTCCCGGCGGCCATCGTGCCCAGCATGACTCGCCCGCTCTCGGCCCCGAGGTCCACGGCGATATAGCTCGCTGTCTCCGACATCTCCGACTCCTGATCTCATGCTGCATCAAATGGCCCATGGCGGGGCCAGGCAAGGGCACGCGGTGCGGATGATCCTGCTACGCGGCGCCTTCTCGGACGCTACGCCGTCGGCGGTGGTTCAAGATAGAGATTAGAAAGGCAGGCAGAAGGACCGTCAACCCTAAACTCGGCGGTCCGACCGTCTTCAGGAGGCAGCCAGAGTGACGCTCGGCTGAAAGCGGACTTTGGCCTGTCCGATGAGGTAGAAGCTCCCTGTGATCAGGATCAGGTCCTCGCGTCCGACAGCGCTGCGCGCCAGTTGAAGCGCTTCGCCCAGGGTGCTGGCGGTCTGGCACATCTTGCCACAGATCTCCGTGTACATCTCCGCCAGGTCCTGCGGCGAAACGGCCTTCATCGAGGTGCTCCGCGTGAAGATGACCTTATCGGCCCCGTACTGAAGCTCGGTGAGCATGCCGGGAATGTCTTTGTCCGCGTTGCATCCGAAGATCACGACCATCGAGTCGTAAGGGATGTTCTGGCCGATGGCGTGGATCAGTGCTCGAATGCTGGCGGCGTTGTGGGCGCCGTCGATCATGATGCGCGGGTCCTCGCAGATCATCTCCATCCGCCCGGCCAGCGTGACCCCATGGAGTCCGTCGGCTGCCTTGTCGATGTCGATGTTGTACCCGGCGGATTTGAGGCGGTCGAGCAAGGCCAAGGCCAGGCCGCAATTGATCGCCTGATGTTTGCCGTGCAGAGGGACGCGGATGTGTTCGAACTTGCTTGTCGGCGTCGTCAGGCAGATGCGTGTGTGCGGCCCGTGCTCCCGCGACGTCTCAAACCGATAGGAGAAGTCGATGTCGCTGCTTCCCGTTACGCTCAACGGCGCTTTCACCGCGATGGCCTGTTCCTTCAGCACACTCATGGCCAGCGGCTCCTGTTGCACGGTGATGGCCGGAACCCCCTTCTTGAAGACGCCCGCCTTCTCCATCGCGATCCGGTCGATCGTGTCGCCGAGCTGGAGCTTGTGGTCGATGCTCAGGCTGGTAATGCCCACCACCTTGGGCACGATGACGTTGGTGCTGTCCAGTCGGCCCCCGAGGCCGGTCTCGATCACGGCGATATCGACCTTCCTGTCGGCGAAGTGCATGAACGCCAAAGCCGTCAGGATCTCGAAGAATGTGGGCGGATCGTCCTTCGACAGCTTCTCCACCGCGGGGTAGATGCGGTTCATCAGCCCCAGCATCTCCGCTTCGCTTATCATCTCCGAATTCACCACAATGCGTTCGTGCAGGTGAACCAGATGCGGGGACGTATACAGCCCGACGGTGTATCCGTTGGATTCGAGCATTTTGGCCAGCATCGTGGCCGTCGAGCCTTTGCCCTTCGTGCCGGCGATATGGACCGTGTTGATCTTCGTGTGGGGATCGTCCACCAGAGACAGCAGGTTCCGCATCCGGTCGAGGCTGAAGGTCGTTACGTTGTAGCGGACATGCTCTTCTTTTTCGTAGTCGGTCTTCTCGAACAGGTAGGCGATGGCTTGCCTGTAGTTGTTGAAGGGTTTCTTGGTCTTGACCGAGACGACTTTTGAAGAGCTTCGTGCTTCGGGTTTCTTTCCGGTTTTCTTCGTCATTCTTGTCATGGAGGGCTGATGTTAGCAGATTGCCATGCTGACGTCAACCATTATGGGGCGATTGGGCGTCGAATTCGCGTCAAAACGCGAGACGGATTGGTTGTTAAGTGCTTTCAGAAGAAGCTTTTGCAGAAATGTCGTTCCACAGGCGTGGTCGTGCCGGGAATTATGGGTCATAAGCACGGCTTCTTGTGTGCAAGTTCTTGGCTTATGATTGTGCCCGATGGTGCCTCTTTCGTGGCTTTCTGGGAGCAGCCTTTCCGACCGAGCCTGGTGCCGGCGGATCGGGTCACGTCGCGCGCCGCACAGTCCGCCGGGGCTGGGCTGAGGACGAAAGAAGGGCCTGGACCGGTCCGATCCAGGCCCTGGAGATGCCATACCGGCACACAGACGCCCGACGGGAGTGCATACCCTCCTCGAGCGGCATTATTCAGCGTCGAAGGGGTGTCCGTACTGGATATCGTCTACGTAGATCAGGCCTGCGCCGCCGGCGGCGGGGTTGTCGTGATCCCCGATGCCGATCGTCATTGTCTCAACCCTGCTCAGATCCACACCGTTGAAGGCGCCGAGGGGGATTCGCCACTGTTCCCAGTCTGGCCGGGCGGTTGCGGCCGCATCCGGACTGGTCACCACCGCCGCCTTTCCGCTAGCGTCCTCCACGGCCACGTAAAGCGGCTCAGGTGCGTTCCCTTCCGGCTGCGTTGCCCCGATGCCTGCGGTTTGCCACTGGCCGGAGACGGTACCCGTCGTGGAGATGTTCGAGAACTGCGCCACGGTCGAGATCGCCGCATCGTGGCTTGTCACCGCCAGGCCGATGTGGACGTTGCTGGCCATCGCAATCTCCAACGCCGGGCTCACGGTGATGTCGCTCCAGGTGGCCCCATCCGCCGATCTCTGGGCGGCAAAGACGTTGCCCGTCCGGGTCAGCTTCAGCCAATACGGCGTGGCGATACCGCTTGCGTCCGTATTGGCGCTCGCCTGTCCGCCCACGGGACGACGCTGGAACGAAATGCCGTGGTCCGGCGTGATGGCTATGAACGCATGCTTTGAACCGCCCTCCAGCGTCTCGCGGATCATCACACCGGCCTTGGCCCACTCGTTGCTGCGAACCAGACTGTCGACGCGGACCGCGATGGAGCCGTTGCCGCTGAGGCTCTTGTAGGCATAGCGGAACTGATCGGTGGTGTTCCAGATGTCCGTTCCGATGGCGCTCATGATGATCTCGCCGGCCGGGGTCTCGAAGAACGCCGGTGCGCTGCCCCGAACGTACAGCACGAGGGTGTCGGCGCCGTTGACGGTCCAGTCCTGGGCGGTTTCGAAGGTGCGGCTGGTCTCGGAGTACCAAGGCGACGCCTGGTTGTCGTACGCCAGAGGCATGGACTGTTTGCCTCCGTGGACAATCGTCCTCTCGGCAAAGGGGGCATCGGAATGGCCCACGAACGAGCCGGTTCCGTTCTCCCAGCCGTCGATCCAGGTCTGGAAAATCCCCTCTCCGGCGTCGAGGTCGTCGGTGTAGCGTTCGAAATCGTCGATGACGACGTATTCCTGCGTGGAGAAGCTCCACAGCGGTCCGGCCCAGACGGCCGGCGTCGCCGCTTCGTTGACCTCGTTGACCCTCCAATAGTACGTGGTCCCAAAGCTCAGGGCGCCGCCGTCATAGGTGGCCTGGCCGACAGTGCCGATCAGCGCCGTCCCATCGGCGACCGCCGCTTCGTCGGTGCCGAAGTACAGATCGTGTGAGGCTGCCTCGCGGCCGGCCCGCCAGCGCAGGGCGACGTTCGGATTGACGTCCGTCGCGCCGTCGGCCGGCTGCGGCTGCCGCGCCTGGACAGGAACGTAGAAGAACCGGACTTCGCTCAGGCCATACTGGCCCATCATGCCCCACCCGCTGACGGGCGTGAGGCGAACGAACCTGGCGGCTATGCCTGCGAGGTCCACCGCGGTGTTGTGCGCATAGGCCGCGGTAGCCGGGGCCCTGGCAAACTCGACCTCGCCAAAGCTGGTCCAATCCGATCCGTCGGCGGAGTACTCCACGGCGACCTGCTTGAACCCGAACCCCAGCACCGGCTCGAACTGGATGTTGTAGTTCCACACCCACAGCTCGTGGAGCTTGTAGACGCGGTCGAATTCGTACTGAATCCAGACGCTTTCGCCCGGCGCCGGGGTCGCGAGCCACATGTCGCCGGCGGCGACGGAATGTTGATCGTTCTCATCGAGGCCCGAGCCGTTGACGGTGTTCTCCGGGCCCGAGCCTTCGGTGAAGGCGGCATTGGTTGAGGCGATGACCCCCTGAATCGGATAGCCAAGTGGCTCTGTCGTGAACGTCCAGGTATCGCCTTTGTAGATGGCGAAGTCCGGCGCGCCGTTGACCTCATCGACACGCCAATAGTACGTCCGGCCGATATCGAGAAGGCCAGGCGGGTCGTAGGTGTTGGCGTCCTGACTCTGACTGACGAACACGCCCATCGGATTGGCGCGGCTGGCCTCGTTGACGTCGTCGAACACGGTCCCGAGGTAGACATCGTGCGTTCTGGCGAATTCGCCGGGTGTCCAGTTCAGCAGAGTGTCGCGGATGACGTCGGTCGCCCCGTCGGCGGGATTGGGGTTCTCGGCGATGGGTTCGTACGTGCCTTCCATCACAACGGCCAGTTCCGCTACAGACAGCGCCCGGCTGTAGATCCGCGCATCATCGAGACGGCCGACCAGAAGGTGGGTTGGCAAAGCCAGATCGCGTCCGGCGCCCAGGAGAAGCCGGCCGGTGCTGCTGGTCTCAATCTGGCCCGAAGCGCTGGCGGTGGTCACTACGGCGGTGTCGAGGTAGATGGTCTTGGTCTGGCCGTCATAGGTGGCCGCGACGTGATGCCACTCTCGATCGAATAGGGCGGCGGCGCCGTTGGCGGCGCTGGCGGTCCATTCCGTCGGGGCGCCGGTCGTCTTGAAGCCCAGTTGCTTGTTGGGCCCGTTGTAGTAAAGGGCGAACGTGTCGATGTTGGGGCCGCCCCGCATGATGATGCCCGACCAGTCAGGGTAACCGAAGTCGGGGTCCGCCCAGACCCAGGCGGCCAGTGTCACGGCGCTGCGGATGTTGAAAACGTCGCTGCTGCCGCAGTCGATGTAGTCCCCGTCGCCGTCGAGGAGCACGGCGCCTCGCAGGATCCCTTCGGCATCCAGCATCGCGCTGCCTTGAAGGGCGCCGTGGTTTCCGTTGCCCGAGGAGTCGAAGGCAGTTGTCCCTGAGCCCTCGTCGAGTCTCCACCAGCCGATAAGGCTGGGATCGGCCGCCTGCACGACGCTCGCCAGAGCCATCGCTGTTACTACGCACGCGAGAATGAGATGCCTGGACATGGTGATCCTCCTTCAGAAATGAATGAGCGCCTGCCTCGGTGACGTGCCACGACGCGTCTGTGGGGTCAGCGGCAGATGCTGCAACAGAACCTCCGATTCCAGATTGCCCTTCACCACCGTACCGATCGCGATGCACACGGCCGCCGGAAATCTCAAGGAGGCTGGCCGGGCGACAACCTCCAATTCTACCCCGTCGCAGGATCGCATTCAATCGGATTGTGGTCCTCGCCGGCCGATGGCGCGGACCTATCGGCGTTTGAACAGGTTGCCGGGAAGCTGCCTGATGAGCCCTTTGAGGCGGAGCGTCATCAGGGTTGCGTTGACCGTCCCGGGGGGCAGGTCGGTCCGGTCGATCACCTGATCGGTATGGAGGGGCTCGGAACCAAGTGAATCGTAGATCTGCTTTTCGTGGCCTTTGAGGCAGAACTGGGGGGGCTCGAACAGCGGCGCCTCGACCTTGGCTGCTGCCTCGCCGGCCGCTCGGGCCGAGTACTCCCTGAGTTGCTCGCCCACGTAACCGAGAGCTTCCATGACGTCCTCGACGGACTCGACGAGCTTGGCGCCCTGCTTGATGAGCTGATTCGGGCCTTTGCCCAAGGGCGAATCGATCTTGCCCGGTACCGCCATAACCTCGCGGTTGCTCTCCAGTGCTGTCTTGGCGGTGATCAGGGCTCCGCTGCGAAGGCCCGCCTCGACGACGATGGTTCCGAGAGACAATCCCGCGATAATCCGATTGCGCGGCGGAAAGTTCTCGCTCAGGGGTTCATATTGCAGCGGAAGCTCGGAAATACAGGCCCCGCTTTGACTTATGAGCTCGAAGAGCCTGGCGTTCTCCGGCGGGAAGACATTGGCCAGGCCGCAACCCTGCACGGCGATCGTGCGGCCCTCTGCCGCCAGAGCGCCATGATGGGCCGCGGTGTCGATCCCCCGAGCCAGGCCGGAAACGATGGTAAAACCTGATGCGGCAAGAAGATGCGCGAAACGCGAGGCCTGCTCGGTCCCGTAGATGCTGCAACGCCGCGAGCCTACGATGGCAATGCCCAGGTTGTCCTCGCGGCCCAGCGTGCCTTTGACGTACAGAACGGGAGGCGGATCGTAGATTTGTTTGAGCAGGGGCGGATAGCGCGGATCTGCCATGTGGATAATCCAGACCCCGAGCTTCCGGGCCCGCTCCAATTCCGCGCAAGTGTCGAATTTGTCGCGGGTTGAGACGATTCGCTCGGCGGTCTTTGGACCGATTCCCTCGACGCGAGCCAATCCGCTTGCCGAAGCCCCGAGGGCCGCATCGACCGAGCTGTAGAATTTCAGTAGCCGGCCGAAAGAGACTGGACCGACGCCGTCGGCACGGATCAGCGTGATCCACTTTTCGATATCCGGCGAATTCTCTGGAATCTCCTTCGTCACCCTCACGTCGCTGCCTCCTATAATCCTTACGATCCTACTCAAAATCTCCTCCTCGATCAAGCCCAATATCCCTCGTTGGGAATGGGATATCCCTTGCCACGCAGCTACCGGGCTGTTCTTTTCTTTCGGGAAGCAGCGAATTCAGGTGGGCAGACAGGAACATTTTTGGCCTCTGCCGGTCTGTTGCCTATGCTTTAAGGGGCGGCTTTCTCCGTCGCAAGGCCGCTCCTGACCAGGAACTGAACCGGAAGGGGGGATTTTGCGATGAAGAAATGGAATGCAGCCACGCTCAGATATGTGGGAATGGGGTTTGCCTGTCTCGTCATCGCCCTGGCAACGGTCCGGGCCCTCGATCTGCATGACATAGGCCCGGCCGTGGTCGGCGCCACGATGCTCTCCCTGCTGGTGGCCTCCACCGCCGAAACCCGGAAGGCCTGATCGCGCCGACGTGTATGCCATCGCGATGCCAGGTGCGCGATGGCGACGCCTTCGAACGGCAGCGAATCCTCCCTGGCCCATCCCTCACGGCCGCGCGTGACTTCGGCTGTCACATCACGCCGTCTCTTTTGGCGTTTTCGGTTTTCTCAGCACACCCCTTGCGTTAAAATCACTTTCGACCGCCAGGATGCTGCGCGGCGGACGCAACTTGATGGTTTTAACAGCAAGGAGAGATCGAATGCGACGAGTCTGGTTGAGTATGCTTTTGATTGGTGTGGTGGCGTTGAGCGTGTCCCTGGCAGCGGTGGCAGCCGAGAAGCCCGCACAGATCAAGGTCTTGTTGATTGCCGGCGACGACGTGGCGCCGTACCACGACTGGCGTGAAATCTCCGAGAAGACGCGCGAAGTGCTGGCCGGCTCGGATCGCTTCGACGTCAGGGTTTGTGAAGACCCGTTGATTCTTGAAGCGGATGCGGCGCTGGCGAATTACGATGTGATCGTCATGACGATGTTCCATCGCGGAACGCCCAAGATGACCGATCAGGCCAAGGAGAACCTTCTGGACTTTGTCAAAGGGGGCAAGGGCTTCTATACGCAGCATCTGGCCAGCGCTTCATTCCCCGACTGGGCGGAGTTCCGCAAGCTGTGCGGCCGCGTCTGGGTGATGGGCACCAGCGGCCACGGTCCGCGAGGCGTCTTCGACGCGAAGATCGTCAAGAAGGACCACCCGATCACGCAGGGGTTGAAGGATTTCCAGATCTTCGACGAACTGTATTCGAAGCTACAGGGCGATGGTCCGATCGAGGTTCTCGTCTCGGCCTACTCCGACTGGAGCAAGCAGGAGGAACCGCTGGTCTTCACCACGCCGTACGGCAAGGGCCGCTGCGTGCAGAACGCGTTCGGCCACGACTTCAAGGCGATCCTCAACCCAAGCATGCAGCAGCTCATCCGCCGCGGCGTCGAATGGGCCGCCACCGGAAAAGTGCAATAGCGGACCGATCCATCGAATGGCAGGCAGAGCCGAGCGCCCGCCGTCGATGCGAGGGCTCGGCTCTTTCATTTATGTCTTCTTCGAGGGGCTGCCGCAGCACTTCTTGTATTTGCGCCTGCTGCCGCACGGGCATGGATCGTTGCGCCCGATTCGGGGTTTCGTCTCGACAATCGGGATCGGCGGCTCATCGGGCATTGGTTCCGGTTCTGGTTCGGCCGCGCCGGCGTCGAGAAGATCCCGCATCCTCTGATGGACGATCTGCTCTTTGAATGCCGGGTCGGTGATATCCCGGCCGTCTTTGATGGCCTGCATGATCATTGCCTTGTCGAGACTCCAGTTGTCGGGATTCATTCTGGCAGAGACAATCTCATTGCTCCATCCGTGGATGGCAGCCGCCAGATACTGCGCATCGTCCAACAGGTCTTCGGACCCCAGCCAGAGAATCAATGCCTCCAGGATCGGGGCGATCTTGCCCAAGTACGTTTCATTCGCAAAGGCTCTTCTCGGAAGCAAATCAAGCAGCAGCTCACGCAGCGCAGTCTCATCCCAATCCAGCGGATCCACTTCGAGAACCTCAATGGACAGGCTGAACGCTAGCTCAATGATGCTCGGCGCGATGTTCAGAAGTTCCGGCGGCAAGCTTCGGCCGACAGGCGAGATCAGAAACTCCTCGATCAATGCATCGTCGCGGCTGAGCTCGCCGTCCAGGTCCTCATCGGGCTCTTCGTGACGATGCATGTACCAATTGCACAGGTCATTCCATTGGAGAGTCAGCCACTCCTCGACAGGTTTCTCCCAGAGTTCTTGCACCGGTGTGTAGTCCCGACCTCCCTGTAGAAGAAGCAGCGCTTCTCCGTAATCACCCCCTTCGAAGGAGTCGGCGGTCTTCTTTGCCACGCGCTCCAGGAGTCTCGTCTGTTCGGTGCACTTGAGTTTCGCCAGCGTCCAAGCGGCGTTCATTCCTTCCCACTCTTCGACTTCGCCCCGCTCCACACGTTCGAGCAACTGAACGCAGGCCTGGACCACGCGCCGGCGTAGATCGGCATCCTCCGTCTCGGCGGCCAGCAGCGTAAGGCTCCAGAGAAACAGCCAGGCGCCTTCCGCATCGGCTTCCCGCTCGATAGCGTCGAGCACGTGCGGCAGGATCGCCGGCCCCATGGCGCCGGCTGCGGCCGTCAGAACCTCCAGGGCAAACTCATCCTCTTCCCGGCCGGCGAGCACGAGCTTGTCGATCAGGAAAACGCTAATTCGTCGGCGTTGGTCGTCGTCGAGATGGGGAGCGGCCAGGGTAAAGATGGCTGGCACATAGAGGTCGCCATACGAGACATCCTTCCACGCTGTCTCGTGAGTCTCTGCATAGAGATCGAACAATCCCCCGACAACTTTGGGGTCATGAACCAGCGTCTCGGCGAACGTCCGCAAGGCATCCCAGGGAATATCGCCTTCCTTGTGTCGCAGTGTGTCCCACGGCAGTTGTGATGAGTCCCTGTCCATCGTACCCACTCCTTTGGTCCAACCATCGATTCCTGTATGGTTTGAAGTCTGAAGAACACTCCGCCTGTGCCCAATTCCAGGTTCGGGCAGCGGGCGATGAACCGCGATCTCTACGGAGATCGCTCAGCGGCGGTCTTGAGGTGGCGGAGGACGTCGACGGCGGGGGCGGTCCAGATGCGATCTTTGTTGGTCGAGAGATACTCGACGAGCTTGCGGTGCTCGTCGGCGTCGATGTAGAGGCTGTGCGTGCCCTCGCCCACGCCGTGGAACATGTAGAAGACCCACTTGCCCTCGCGGACGGCCGACTCGATCTCCTCGCGAAGCTGCTCGAACGATTTGCCGTCCCCGCTGCAGTGGCCCAGAGCCGCGAAGTTCGCCTTCGCCGGATTGATCGGCCGACTGACGTATTCGCCCCGGGCGCCGACGAACAGCTTCGGGACCAGCTCTTCGAGACTGGTGCGGTTATCCAACGGCCCAACGGCGTTGTTGCAGCAGGTGTTTCCGAACGTGCGTTCGGTCCTGCCGTCGATGAGCTGGAGCACGAAGTTGGCGATCCGCATCTCGCCGAGCCAGCGGTCGGGCGTGTAGTCTGACAGGTTGTAGTCGTCGGAGAGCCATGTATGCTCGCCCGGCCGGTCTTTGCGGCAGGGGTGGAACAGCGAGTGGTTGCCCAGCTCGTGTCCCGCGCGGGCGACCCTGCGCCATGCATCGGTGTGCAGCTGGAACCCCGGGCTGTCGATCTGGATGTAGAAGGTCGCCCGCAGTCCTGCCTCTTCAAGTTGTGGTGCGACCGACTCGAAATGCGAGACGATGGCGTCGTCGTAGGAGAGCGTCACGGCTCCGCGCTGTCCGGCGGGCCAATGAAAGGCCTCAGCGGCAGCCGGCTCCGACGCCCCGAGCGCCGTCGCTGCCGCGATGCGCAGACTCAAGAGGACCGAGACAAGGGCTTGCCTCGCCGACTTCGAAAGGATGGTCTTCGCATCTGACATCATGGCCATCTCCTACATCGGGGTTTTCTTCGTCGCCAAGCGAACGCGTCTATATTACCGAATCTCGGATCGGACCGATACCCCCGTTCTGAGGCTGCCGCTTCGGGGTGTCCTCGCCGGCGGCGGAACAGGCATTGCAGCCGGATGGCGTCTTGGAATAGGATGGGACGTGGAATGGACGAACCGGATGCGGCCGGGGTTGTAGAACTCCTTCGGATAGCATGGCTGGGGCCGGAAGCGTCAGGTCGGACCCGGCGGTAAGACAGCAGTAAGGACATCATCGTGAAGATCGTATTGGCAGGACCGAAAGGGGCGGGCAAGAGTTCGGTGGCGGCGGAGCTGGCGAAGTCAACCGGTTTGGAAGCGATTGAAACAGACCGGCTGATCGAGGAGTGTTTCGAGCGGGACACGGGTGAGAAGCACACGTGCCGCGAGATCCTCATCGAGCACGGCGAGCCGGCGTTTCGCGCCGTCGAGAAGAAGGTGGCGGTCGAGCTTGGGGAGGCGGACTGGAAACTGATTGTCTGCGGTGGTTCGAGCCTGCTGGACCCCGTCAGCCGCCGGGCGCTGCGCCGCAACGCGATCCTGATCTATCTGACGGCCGATCCGGCCACGTTGTGGAGCCGCATCGCCGAGAAAGGGCTGCCGCCCTGGTTACGCGGACCGGATGCGCGGGCCCAACTCGACGAGAACGTTGCCTATCGCGAGGAGCTGCTCAGTCCTTTCGCCGATGCGGTGATCGACACGACAGACAAGACGCCCGAGCAAATTGCCCAGATTGCGATGCAGCACATCGTCGAGGAATTGACGATCCGCTGTCGTGCTGCCAACACCTACGGTGACATCATACGTGTCACCACCTTTGGCGAGAGCCATGGTCCGGCCATCGGCGCCGTCCTGGACGGCGTGCGTCCGGGCATCGAGTTTTCGGCCGAGGAAATCCAGAGGCAACTGACCCGCCGCCGGCCGGGCCAGAGCGAAGTCACCACGCCGCGCGACGAGAAGGACCAGGTGGAGGTGCTCTCCGGCGTGTTTGGCGGCAAGACGACCGGCGCGCCCATTGCGATGGCGATCATCAACCGCGACCACGACTCGTCCAAGTACGAAGGGATCAAGGACCTGTTCCGGCCCGGCCACGCCGATTTCACGTACTATCGCAAGTACGGCATCCGCGACCATCGGGGTGGTGGCCGCTCCTCCGGGCGCGAGACCGCCGGCCGCGTCATGGGCGGCGCGTTCGCGTTGCAGGAGCTGGCGAAGCGCGGCGTCAAAATCATGGCCCACGCGGTCGAGATCGCGGGCATTGCCGCCGAGACGTGCGACTACGAGGCCATCGAGACCAATCCGGTTCGTTGCGCCGATCCCGACGCGGCGCAGCGCATGATCCAGGCGATCCTCGCGGCCAAGGACGACAACGATTCGGTCGGCGGCGTTATTCAGCTCGACATTTATGGGCTGCCCGCCGGACTGGGTGATCCGGTGTTCCAGAAGCTCGACGCCAAATTGACGGCGGCGATCATGACGATCGGCGCGATCAAGGGGATCGAGGTCGGCCTGGGCTTCGCGCTGACGCGGATGCGCGGCAGCCAGTCCAACGACAACATGGCCGACGGCGGGTTCGTGACCAACCATGCCGGCGGCATCACCGGCGGCATTTCGACCGGGCAGACCGTCACGCTGCGCCTGGCAGTCAAGCCGACCTCATCGATCGCCAAACCGCAGCGGACCCTGAACGAGCGGATGGAGAACCGGCCCATCGAGACGCACGGCCGGCACGATCCCTGCATCGTGCCTCGCGTGATTCCGGTCGTCGAGTCCATGGCGGCGCTGGCCCTGCTCGACGCGTGGGAGGTGCAGGATCGCCTGCGACCCGGCTGGAACGGGCCCGCATAGGCGGGGCGAGGTTCCGGACAGTGCATTGGCGAATCGCGGAATGATCCGCTCGCGGTCAGACACAGACCTTCTTTCGGACAGGGGTCAGTCGCAACCGGCAATTTCTGGGCAGGATCGTTCCCTGATTGTGCCAGCAGACGTAGCATTCGGTCGGCCGAACCTTCTGACCTTGCCTGACGCAGGGCAGGGCGTGTGGGCAGCCCTTGCACAGGTAGGCGCATCCCTGGCAGACGCGCAGTCGTCTTTTGATGGAACCGGTGTTCATCCGATACCTCCTCACGCGGCCGGGCGTTTGCCCCGGCGCACCTCCAGTCCCGATCCGGTCGTCCTCCCGGTGCCGCTCGATCCGTCACCCTGGCCTGTTCATCGGCCAATTCTCGCCGTCACTTAACGTCCGAGAATAACCTCGTGCGTGACGCTCATTCGGGTGCAGTCCGAACATGCAGGGCTGTCGGTGCGTGTGGTACGAGGGGGGCGAATCGTCTGGCGAATTCGAGCCGGATGTGTTAAAATGGTGAAGCGGCGCTCGGATTTGGCGCAAGAGCCACCGGTCCCGTCGTGGAAAAGCGAAACCTCCTTCAGGAGAGAGGATGGCATGGGTATAGCTCGGCCAAAGGTGTGGCTCGCGCTGTTGTTTGCTGTTCCGGGCATGTGGGTTGCGACAACGGACGCACAGTCCGGGCGGCCCGGCGCCGAGACGCGGATCGTCATCAACGAGGTCCTGGCCTCCAATCGCAGCACCAACCGCGATCCTCAGCGGCAGTACGACGACTGGATCGAGCTGTACAACCCCACGAACATCGGCGTGGACGTGGCCGGGATGTACCTGACCGACGACTCCTCGACGCCCACGAAGTGGCAGTTTCCGGCCGGCTCTCCCTCGACGACCATTGCCCCGCACGGCTACCTGCTGATCTGGGCGGACGGCGATACTGCCTCCACGGGTCTTCATGCGAGCTTCAAGCTGGAGGCGGCCGGCGAGGAAGCTGTCCTTGTGGCCGGCGACGGAACCACAGTGATCGACGGCCTGTCGTTCGGTCCGCAGCGGGCCGACGTCTCTTACGGTCGCTATCCGGACGGCAGCGACACTTGGCGGCTCATGGCGGTTCCGACACCGGGTGCCGCCAACGTCATCGTCTATGAAGGCATTGCCGAGACGCCGCAATTCAGCCGCCAGGGCTGCCTTTTCAGCGAGCCTCTGACGGTCACCCTGACGACGGCTACACCCGGTGCGACGATCTACTACACGACCGACGGAACCGATCCCTTCAGCGTGCCCAGGCAAAGGCCCGGCGGCAGTGTCTACACCGGGCCGATTCCGGTCTCCAAGACGATGACGATCCGGGCCATCGCATGGCTGCCGGGCTGGCGGCAAAGCGACGTGAGCAGCGAACGGTTCTCGTTCATCGGCGCCAGTCTGCGGGGTTTCCGCTCACCCCTGCCTCTGATGGTTGTCGACACGATGGGTAGGGCCGTCAGCGGTACGCAGACGCCCGTCTATGGGTACGTGATCGACACGGACGAACAGGGCGCCGCCTCGGTGACGGGCTCGACGGACTTTGCCGGCCGGGCAGGTCTGAACGTGCGGGGCAAGAGTTCCGAGGGTTTCCCCAAGCAGCAATACCACTTCGAGGTGTGGGACGACAACGACCGCGACCGGGCCGCCTCGATCCTGGGGCTTCCCGCCGATGCGGATTGGGTGCTCCAGGGACCCTACTCGGACAAGACGCTGATGCGCAACGTCCTGGTCTATCGCTGGAGCAACGAGATGGGCCGCTACGCGCCACGCACGCGGTTCGTCGAGTTGTTCCTCAAGACCGATGACGGCGACCTGTCGATGAACGATTACGTCGGCGTTTACGTTTTCATGGAGAAGATCAAGATCGCTCCCGATCGCGTGGATATCGCGGTTCTCGACTCGGGTGACAACGCCGTGCCCCAGATCACGGGCGGGTACATCGTCAAGAAGGACAAGCTCGACGGCGGCGACGTGACGTTCTACACCAGCCGAGGGCAGGAACTGATCTACGACGATCCGATCGGGACCGACATGACGCAGGCGCAGAGGGACTGGATCCGGGATTTCCTCAACGCCTTCGAAGCGACCCTGTACGGCGGGAACTTCAGAGACCCGGTCGGGGGATACGCCGCGTTTATCGATGCCGGCGCGTTCATCGACCATCACATCCTGGTGGAGACGGCCAAGAACATCGACGGCTTCCGTCTGAGCACGTACATGTTCAAGGACCGCAACGGCAAGCTCCACATGGGCCCGGTGTGGGACTATAACCTGTCGCTGGGCAACGCCGACTATCTCGACGGCTGGATTCCGAGCGGCTGGTACAACCGCCTGCTCGGCGATGGGGAGTATCCGTGGTGGCGTCGTCTGTTCGAGGACCCGCAGTTCCAGTTGCAGTATGCCGACCGCTGGTTCGAGCTGCGTCGAGGTCTGTTCGCCACCGAGCGGCTGCTCGGCATGATCGACGACTACGCGGCGCTGCTGCAGGAGCCTCAGGCGAGGAACTTCAACCGTTGGCGCATCCTGGGCCAGTACGTTTGGCCGAACGGATTCGTGGGAAATACCTATCGCCAGGAGATCGAGTGGATGAAGAACTGGCTTCAGGCCAGGCTCACCTGGCTGGATGGGCAGATCGCCGGCGAGTTCGCGTCGGCGCCGCCGACATTCAACCATCAGGGCGGCCACGTCGACAGCGGATTCGTCCTGGAGATGACGGCGGCGTCCGGGATCGTCTACTATACGCTGGACGGGTCGGACCCGCGATCGCTCAATTCTCCCGGCAACGTGCAACGGACCGTGCTGATCCCGGAGAATGCGCCCAAGCGCGTGCTCGTGCCGACGGGGCCGATTGGCGACGCCTGGCGAGGCGGTGCGGCGTTTGATGATTCGGCGTGGACGCTGGTGACCGGAAGCCCCGGCGGGGTTGGCTTCGAGAGGAGCGCCGGCTATGAGGATTTCATCTCCCTCGACGTCGGGGACTCGATGTATGGCCGGCAGAGCAGTTGCTGCATTCGCATTCCGTTCAACTTCACCGAGAAGACCGATCCATTCGATACGATGACGCTGCGGATTCGATACGACGACGGCTTCGTTGCTTACCTCAACGGGACCGAGATCGCCCGACGCAACGTGGTGGGAGCGCCGGCCTGGAACGCCAGCGCCGACGATCAGAATCCGGATCTGTATGCGATGGATTCTGAGGAGATCGAGATCTCCGGCTTCGAGCCTCTGTTGCGCCGGGTCGGCAACGTCCTGGCTATTCATGGCATGAACGTCTCGTCTACGAGTTCCGATTTTCTGATCTCCGCAGAGCTGGTGGCGACCACTGTCGAGCAGTCGGAGCAGGTTCCCGCGGTCGAGCGCTATGCCGGGCCGATTCCACTGACCGGCAGCACGCAGGTCAAGGCGAGGATCCTGGTTGGTAGCAAGTGGAGCGCGCTAAACAGCGCGACGTTTGCGGTCGGGCCGGTGGCGGAAAGCCTGCGAATCAGCGAGATCATGTTCCATCCGCCCGAGACCGGAAGTCCCGACGATCCCAACCTCGAATACATCGAGCTGGCCAACATCGGCGCTGAGCCGATCGACCTGAGTCTCGTCATGTTCACCAATGGTGTGAATTTCACCTTCCCCTCGATTGTGCTGACGCCGGGCGGCTACGCGCTGGTGGTCAAGGATATCGATGCCTTCGAAACGCGATACGGTCCGGGCCTGCCCATCGCAGGCGAGTACACCGGCAGCCTCAACAATGCCGGCGAGACCATCGAGCTTCGGGACGCCGCCGGACAAATCATCCACAGCTTTGCCTTCGGGGATGACTGGTACGACACAACCGATGGCAAAGGTTTCTCACTGACGGTGGCGGACCTCGCCAACACCGATCCTCAAGCCTGGGGGAACAAACAGACGTGGCGTCCGAGCGCCGAGGTGGGCGGTTCTCCGGGCTTCGATGATGCCGGCATCTGACCTTCCGTGGTGTTTTGTCCATCGCCTCTCGAGAATCAGCGGGCGGAGAACTGGAGGATACGGTAGAATGCGCACAGGCGCGGCATGGGCCGGCGCCGAGGGAGCAGCGGGGCAAGTTGAAAGGGTTTTCATGTTCGAGCGTTTTACGGAGCACGCGAGGGCGGTCATGCTACTGGCCAATCAGGAGGCCCAGCAGTTCGGACACGAGTTCGTCGGGACCGAACACCTTCTCGGGGGCCTGGCCAAGGAGGTCCACGGCGTGGCTGCGGCTGTGCTCCAGCACTTCAACGTCGACCTCAAGCCCCTTCGCAAAGCGGTCGAAATACTTCTGGCAGGCCACCCCCACGTCGAGGTGACCGAGAAACTCGCCCAGACCGAGCACACCAAGAACGTCGTTCGCTATGCCGTCGAAGAGGCGCGGACGCTTGGTCACAACCACATCGGCACCGAGCACCTGTTGCTGGGCATGATGCGCGACAGCGAAGCCATGTCCGCCCAAATCCTGGCGAATCTCGGCCTGAACCTCGACGCGGTCCGGGAAGAAGTGCGACGGCTTGCGCCGCCCACTCACGAGGTCTCGACCTACCGGGCGGGGTGACGCCGCCTACCACAGGTCCTTGGCCGTTGCGGGCATTTGCAGACCCGCCGCAAGCGCCTTTTCGCGAAGCAGCTCGCCGCGCGGCGTGGGACTGTGGTGGAAGAGGGCCTGGATCACCTTCGGGTAGCCGTTCAGCGCTCGCAGCGCCTGGGACCACGCCTGCGGATGGTCCTGCTGAATCGACTCGGCCATGTCCAGGCAGATCGCGCAATAGGCGGCTTGCGCCCTCTGCTGGTCGGAGCATTCCGGGTCCAGAAGACGCTCAATGCCATTCCTGAGTTCGCCCCTCAGACTTGCCGTCTGTTCGTCCGAATGCTCAAGAGCCAGCAGGCATTGGGGCTCCTGTTCAGCGATCCGGTAGAAGACCCGACCGCCTTCTTGGAGTCGGGCGCCGCCTTGCTCTTCGATCACCTTCTCCGCCAGTTCGACAAGCCGGTCGGCGAAGCTCGTGATCGTCTCGTCCGCCGGCATGTTCTGGCGTGTCGTGTTCCTGTACCGATCCACGATCGTCCAGCCCTGAGAAAGCATCCAGCGGTAGCCCTTGGTGACCCCGACGACGGTGCCGGCCGTCGCCGCGCTGTTGTCGGCGTCCCAGCCGAAATTGAAGGCGGCTGTCAAGGTTTGCGCGAAGTCGCCCCGGCCATACAGCAGGGCAGCGATCGTCGCGCCGGTATTCAGCTCGTATCCGTTCCTGTCGCGCATCGCGCCGCCGTGCTTGCTGTACCTGTCCTTCAGCAGTTCCCGCGTCCTGCGCCAGTGGTCGGGATTCTGCCGGTGCCAGGCCCGCACGTCCTGAACGATCCGGTGCACGATGCTTTGCGGATCGACGGCTGCCTGACCGGCATCGAGAAGCTCATCGATGTCGTCGGTGACAAAGGCCCGGGCGATCATCGCGGTGAACAGTTGCGTCGTCTGCGCGGGTTCTCCGTCGATGGTGACCGTGGTGTAGTTCAAGCCGATCCGGGCCGCCGTCTGGGGCATCGCCGGGGCAAGCAGGCCGAACGTTTCGCAGATGAACTGCCCGGAGATGTTGAAGTCGGCCCACGGATTGAATGTGCTGTTGCCCGTCAGGGGCGGGTCCAGCCCCAAGTCCATCAGTTGCCGTGCGTACTGGTTCGAGCACCAGATCCGAGTGTTGATCCGCTCGGTCCAGAGCCGGCGGATGCGCGCGGGCGAGAGCAGCAGGCAGTTCTCCTCCTGCATGACCAGAATGTAGACCCATTCGAAGTCCGTGTCGTCGTCGGTCCTGGCGCCGTCGGGCAGCGCGGGTGTGTAGGCGGTGACATTGCCGGGCTCGTCGATATACTTCATCTCGTGCGGCAGGCCGTTGAGATTGCCCAGAAGCTGGCCCAGCAGACCTCCCCGAATCTTGTCTCGGAGCTGCTCGCCCGACAAGCGAATCGTCCGGGCGCATGCCGGCGCGGCGACGAGGCCCGCATAGACCACGATACCCAGGACAAGCAGTCTTCTCGCCATACAAACATACCTCGCGTCATGGGATGCGCCATTCGAGGATACCGGCAGAGAAGCCGTCCCGGAGCCGGGCCTCGATGCGCAGAGCCGCCGTGGTGACTTCGTCGAATGTCACGGTGTTGAAGCAGTCCTTCTGCACGCTGTACGCAGACGCGTTCGCGACCCTCTTCCACTCGTATGCGCTCTTGTACAGCAGTGTCCATGACTGGGGCACCCGGCAGCCACCGCCGCCGGCTTCGTCGTCGAACCAGTAGACTTGGACCTCGCGAATCGTGCGCGGCTCCTTGAAGTCATACTGGACCCACTCGGTCGTGCCCTTGTGCGGCCACCAGGTGAAGCGGGGGATGTCGTGGTCGTTGGAATGGGCCGGCAGCTTCTCGTCGCTCAGGGCCGCGACGGTGTCGCTTTCGTGGCAGTGCGAGGCCTTGGCCGGGATCTTGCCGACGCCCCCAATCGAGGGCAGTTGCCACGCGGTGGCGTCCGAGCCTTCGCCGATCCACGGAAACGCGCTGATGCGCACCCTCGCGCAGCCCATCGGAATCAGCGTCACCGTCTCCGTTGGTTCGTCCGACCGGGCAGGGCTCTGCTGGACCTCGTCGATCAGCCCTCGCGAATCGGCCTGCCAGTTCGGGATCTTCCGAGCCTTGGCCGTCATCTCGATCGGCGCAGCGCCGCCCTCGAAAGGCTGGTCGTCGCCCGGCCAGCTCCGCTCCGTCACCTTGAACTGGGCTGCGATCGGCCGGGTCGGGTCGATGACCAGGCCATAGTTCCAGGCGGTCGTCGGGAAGACGTCGAAGGCGGGCCACTTGTCCGTGCCGCCGTAGCGAACGTACTTCTCGCCGATCTTGAGCGAGTAGGTCAGCGGGCCGCGATCGACTGAAACGCAGTCGCCGTTTCGGGGCCAGTAACGCAGGCCGATCGTCATGGGCAGCGTCAATTCGACGTTGTCCCCTTGCTTCCAGAGGCGGTCGAGCGCGATGTACGCCTGCGGCCGGGCGTGGACCTCGACCCTTTGGCCGTTGATCTTCACGGCCGCGTCTTTGCACCAGCCGGGAACGCGCAGATACAGGGGGAACTGAGCTGGCTTCTTCGTGTCGATCGTCAGGCGAATGGTGTCCTC
>CAZOFX010000043.1:0-15487 GCA_964579055.1 uncultured Pirellulales bacterium | reverse complement strand
GAAAGGATAGCGTGTTTGTGCGCGGATCGTCACCTCGCCGCCCGCTCCGACCTTGGCGGTCACTTCCGAGGCCGCGTACAGCACGGCGGCCAGGCCGTTGTCGGGCGTGGCCATCCACAGGTGCTCGGCGTAATAGGGCCAGCCGTGCGCGACGTTGTGCTGGCAGCAGCGGTAGCTGTGCGGATTGTACGAGAGCATCTCGCCGCCATTCTGGATGCCGGGGGCCTTGTTCGTGTGGTCGAGCTGGCAGGCGTTCGGGCTGGTCAGGTAGTGCAGGCCCTTCAGGTCGGCCGTCATCGAGGGCGGGAACGTGTTGAACGCGACGTCCTCGCAACGATCCGCCCACTTCAGGTCGCCCGTGATCTTCAGCAGCATCTCGCAGGAGAGCATGAACTCGACCGATGCGCAGGTCTCGATCCCCTGACGCGGTCCGTGGTAGCCCTTGCGGCAGTTCTCGTCGCCGCCGAACATGCCGCCGGGGACCTCGCCGTACGTGCCCCAGATCATCGCGTAGTTCCGTTCGGCCGCCAGAAGGTGGTGGCGGTCGCGGGACTGCTGATAGAAGGTGGCCGGAGCGCGGAAGCACTCGGCGATGTTGACGTTGTGCCAACTGGCGACGGTTTCATCCCATCGCGCCATGTTGCGATGGATCTTCTCGCCCAGTTCCAGCAGGAACGCCTCACCCGTGCGGTTGTACAGCCAGTGGACGCTGGCGAGGTTATCGCCGGCTCGCTGCTGTTGCCAGAAGGGTGGCAGGAACTGCTCGTCCGGGACGGCCAGCTCCCACTTGAAGTACTCGCGCATCAGGTCGATGACGCGGGCGTCCTGCGTGTACTCGTAGTAGCTCTGGAGGGCGTTGAGCATGACCATGTTGGGCCACAGGTCGGGCATCCTGTTCTCGTCGCGGCCGCTGGCCTTGTTGGCGAGCGGTCCGAACCAGCCGTCCGGCTGCCGGCTCGCGATGGTCGCGTCGATCCAGACCTTGGCTTCCTCGATGATCCGCTGGTCGCCCAGGACATAACCCATGTCGCCGAAGCCCTTGAGCCAGTAGGGCAGCTCTTCCCACGGGCTGTGGCCTTCGCCCGTCGGCGAAAGCCAGGCGTTGCCGTCCTTGCGAAGGAACTGACTGATTTCGCCCAGATGGCCCACGAAGCCGTCGGCCTGGAGTTCGAGCTGTCGGCGGACCCAGCCTTCCGGCTTGATCGCCCCGATCGGCAGCTTGATCAGCGGTTCGGGCGTCAACGGCGGCCGGTTGCTGACGTAGAAGTCGTTGGTCCTCGCCGTCGGCGGCGTCGAGACGGCCTGCACCGCCGTCGCCCCGTACAGGCTGGGCGTTAGAATCAGGGTAAGGACTGCTGCGATGGCGATTCGCGACATGTTCATTGCTGCCTCCTGTGCCACATGGTCCTTAATGCGGTTTCGACCCGCTGTTCTTGTGTTGACCGAGGATACCATATCCGGCGCCGAAGACAACCGTGGCGGCGCGTATTGCCAAGTCGGCTGCCGACCGACCGGCCGGCCCTGCCGGATCGAACGAGATGTGGATTGTCTTGCCGAGGATTTCCAGCTATCATCCTCATGCTGTGCGGAAGACATCGAATGATCGGTTGTTGCTGGCTTGGCGGAGTCGAGACCATGTTGTACTCATTCCTTTACCTGCTCGCAGGCATCGCGGTTCTGTTCTGGCTGATTCAGTTGATCGACCTGTTGCTGCGCGACGTGCGTGACTTCGAGAGTCAAACGCACCAGCTTGCCTGGTTCCTGGTTCTCGTCTCGGGCTCGATCGTCGGCGCCCTCTGGTACTACTTCTGGAAACGTCGCGTGATTGTCGCCAAAGCGGAGAAGACAGAACCCTGAACCGGGTGATCGATGTTCGCGCTCTGCAGACTGCCAGCCCGGCTGCTGTGACCGCAGGAGGCTATCGATACACCAGGGCTGCCGGATCGCGCACGCGTGGCTCGATATTTCCCCATTTTCTTCTTGATTTGCCGACTTGCGGTGTTACCATTTTCATTGTTGACTGGAAGATGTGGATGTTGGGAACGCATCAGAGACGATCATCGAAGCACCCGCACCAACGCTAGTCGCTCGAAAAGAAGCCGGCCGCGACCTCGCCTGCAACCGACGTCATGTTGTCCAACCGGTGCCGGCAAGAGGCATGGCGCGAGGATCGCCTGGCAATCGCCACGGCATTACGAGCGGCGCGAGCAGATGGCGGCCCTGATGGTCGCTGAAACGGAATTGGAGCACGTATGAGCACACCATCCATTCGCGACGTGATTGAACGTCATCGCAGGACGATTCTCGCTGTTCCCGGGGTTCGGGGAGTTGCTGCCGGCCGACACCCGACGAAGCCCGGAACGATGTGTATCACCGTTTACATTACGACCCAGACGAGGCCCGCTGGTATTCCGGAGAATCTGGAAGGATTTGACGTGGCTACGGAGACCACGTCCGGATTTCGCGCCCTGTGAGCACCGCGCGGGTGGGTGTTCCGCCCAGTCCGTACGTGGTTCGTCATTTCACTGGGAGGTGTCTGCCATGGCACGCGCGACTTTCGTACAATACAAACATCTTGTTCGAGGAGCGAATCAGTTCTTTCACATGCTGCGTTGCGATTGCATCAACGGGTATGCAATCGGCAGAAAGCAAGTGGGGGGCAAACAGAAGGACGAACTGGCCATTACTGTTTTCGTGAACAAGAAACTCTCCCTGCGTCGGTTGCCGCTTTCCAACCGGATTCCCAAAGTGCTTCGCCTGCCTGACGATCGCGCCTCGGGCGGGGTGCTTGAGTTCATCACCGACGTGCAGGAGGGCCGGTTTCAGTCGTTGGAGTACACGGCGAGGGAGCGCCCGGCGACGAGTGGGATCAGCATTGGGCACGTGAGCATCACGGCAGGCACGCTCGGCGGGCTGGTGAAAGACAAAGAGAGTGGGAACGTGGTGATCCTGTCCAACAATCACGTCCTGGCCAATTCGAACGAAGGTGTGGCGGGAGATGCGATTCTCCAGCCGGGCCCGCACGATGGTGGCACGGATCCGGAGGATCGGATCGCCACGCTGACGCGTTTCGTTCCGATCAACTTCGCCGCGGACGCCGAGAACCTCGTCGACGCCGCCATTGCGACGCCGATCAAGCCGGTGCAGGATCAGGTCAAGTGGGAGACCAAGGACATTGGCGCCGGTGTACCTGCGGAGATTCGCCATCTCGTCGACTCGGACCTCGGAATCGATGTTCACAAAACAGGACGAACCACCGAGCACACGCAAGGGTACGTTCACGCTCTCTATGCGACGGTTCAGGTCAAGTACGACCTCTTTCAGAAGGCGACCTTCGTGGACCAGATCATCGTCTCGCAGTCGCCCGGCGAGGAGGCCTTCTCTGACGGTGGTGATTCCGGATCACTCGTCTACGACTTGAAGAACAAGTGCATCGGGTTGCTTTTTGCCGGGTCCGATGCGTCCGATAGCGAGCTGGCGAAGACCATCGTCAATCCCATTCACTACGTTCTTCGTGAGATGAACGTCGAGATGCTGAAGGCCGGGGATCTTCCCACCGCAACGACTGCCGCGCGTCGTCGCACACGTCGGGCGCGCCGCTGATGCCTGTGACCTGGAAGGACGGAAGGCAAGGTCCGACTATTGGGCGAGCCCTCGCTGCGTACTGCGAGCAGCCGAGCAGGGTCGGTCTACCTGTACACCAGAGCGGCGGCGCCGAAGACGGCTATGGCACCGCCTGCGAGGGAGCGGAGCGTGGGATGCTCCTTGTCCAGGAGCATGGCAAAGGGAATCACGACCAGTGGGGTCGTGGCGACGATGGACAGGACGATGCCGGTGGGAGCAACCGCGAGGGCCCACTGATAGCAGGCGACGCCGATGGCCGGGCCGCACAGAGCGTTGGCGATGACCCAGGGCCAGGCGCGCCGCCAGCGGTGTTCCGCGACAGGAGTCGTCTGTCTCGTGGCCGGGGGTTTGCGGCAGTGGTTGACCAGCAGGACGATGGCCGTCAGGAGCAGGCCGCCCAGGATTCGCTGGTAGGCGGCCGTACCGCCGTCGATGTGTTGGCCTGCGTCTCGGGCGAGATCGAAGCCCTTTCGCGTGAGGACTGCGCCGCCACCCTGTCCGAGGGCCGCGATTACACCGAGCACGATCCCGGTGTACCACGTGCGGGCGGGAACCGGCATCCGGCTGTCGGGCGCCATCGCCGCGAACACGCCGACCAGGATCACGGAACTCCAGAGAATCTGCGGGCCCGTGAGCCGCGTGCCCAGCCAGAGCCATTCCATGACTGCTCCCATCGGAGCGGCCAGGCACAGGCACAGGAGGACCGCCAACCTCGGGCCAATACGGTAGTAGGCTCCGTAGAGGGCCAGATCACCCACACCAAACCCGATCACGCCGCTGGCGAACAGCCACGGCAGGCCGGCGCCGTCCAAGCCGCCGCCAAAGCTGTGGGCCCACAGGGCCAGACATGCCGTGGCCAGCATCAGACGGCTAAGGTTGGCTGTGCCCGCGCCGAGTAGACGTGTGGTGCGCCCGGCGCTGACGGCGGACATGGCGAACAGAATGGATGTGACAATGGCCTGGATCATCCGTCAGTCGAAGTCGGTGGGCAGGGCGGGGTTGCGGAGGTGGTCGAACATGCGTGCGATCTGGAAGGGCAGGGTGCGACTGATCGAGAGGTCGGGGATGGCGTCCTCGGCGAAGAATCCGACCCCCGTTGTTTCGTGGCTTTCCGTCGCACGACCTCCCGTGATTTCGCAGAGGAAGAACAACTTGTAGATGTGGAACGGGATGGGGGGCAGGTGCGGATGCTTGCTGCGGTCGTAGACCGCCGCCAGCTTGCAGACGCGAGCCTCGAAGCCGGACTCCTCGAAGATCTCGCGGACGACTGCCTCCGAGGGGCTCTGGCAAGGGTCGGCCCACCCGCCTGGCAGGGTCCATCCGCCGTCGAGGGCCTCGCGGACCAGCAGGATCCTGCCGTCGCGAAAGGCCGCGCCGCGCACGTCCACTTTGGGCGTGGCATAGCCCTCTTCCCGCAAAAGCAGATCGAGGACGCTTTTCTTGTCGAGGTCGAACCCTTCGGCCATCATTTCGGCCGCGATCTCTCGCAGATGTTCGTACCGTTCGATGTCGTACGGATTGTCGGAGAAGGTCAGGCCATTCTGTGCCAGTGCGGCCACTTGCTTGGCCCATTTCAACCAGTTTGGTTCCATGCGCATCAGCTTCGCATGAAAAGGGCAGAATGTAAAGATAGCTTCGTGCGGGGCACTGCGGATTCGACACATTCGGATGGGTGTGAACCTCGCTGTGAGCCTGGCCGTATATACCTTCCGAGGGGCCGGTGGTGTTGTTGTATTTGCGTGCCGCGGTTTGAGGTGGCTCATTCACCAATAGATGCGTCCATTCCAGGGGGTGCGAGATGAGCGCGCATGCAGGGAAATCACTGACGGTCGAGCAGGTCCGCATGCTCCTGGACCAGGTGGAGCGAGCTGCCACGCGGGAGGCCTGTTGGTCGTGCGAGTGCCTTCAGGGATTCATCACGGAACTCGAGTCGGATGCGGCTGCGGACTCCAGAGGGCTGCTGGAAGCGTACGAAGTCCGACCTGAGCGCCGGCACGGCAGCCTGGGCTGTCGGCCTTGCCCTCCGGCAGAGCTGTTTGCCCTGGCCATGAAGGCATAGCAGAGCCAGCCGGTGACCGGTGGCGTCATCCGGCCTCGGCTTGCCGCTGCCACGCGGTCCCGTTGTACCGACGCGGCCGGTTGCCTCTCCTGAGCCGGTCTGGCTTCCTGCTCGTTGACTTGGCCGTCATCTCATTCAACGTCTGTGTCTTCCACATCTGTTACCGCCTCGCGGCCTCCGGCCTCATCAGGGTGACAGGGAACACTTCGTGCCTTGCGGGCCAAACGCGGGGCATTGACGGAGCCGCGGCGGTCCGCTATCGTATTCGGCTCGGCAGGAAATCAACATCATTTTGTTCGGAAGGGAAGAGAATGAACAAGGTATTGTGGATTCTGGGATTCATTGCTTTGGCCGTTCTGGCGCAGGGATGCGTGGTGGTCAGTTGATCGATCAGGCCCGTATCGCATCTTTCGCGGAGGGCCGGACGGGCAGACAGCGTCGTCCGGCCGGGGCGAGGAGATCATCGCTGTGATCTGAGGCATCCACCCTGGGCCAAGCCCACGGCTTGGCTACGCTCACACGCCCGAGCGTCTGTGCCGGTGCGAACAACCCCTCACAGGCCGGCGGATGCGTTTTGTTCACGACGCAGATTCTTGTAGATATTGTTGCCTCAGAGAGAGAATTCTGGTAGACTACTGGGCTTACCTCATGGGGGTGGCTCCGCCTCGGTTGTGAGTCGGGGGCAAGTAGCGGATTTCAGGCAGGTTATCTATCTGAGGATTGCGGTGTATGTACGCTGAAATGGTGCGTAACGTGGCGATCATCGCCCACGTGGACCATGGCAAGACAACGCTGGTGGACCAGCTTCTGTATCAGTCAGGGATGTTTCGCAACGAGGAATTGGACCGGCTGGCCGGCGGCGAGTACGGCCTGATCATGGACTCCAACCCCATCGAGCGCGAACGCGGGATCACCATTCTGAGCAAGAACTGTGCGATCCAATACATCGACGCGGACGGCAGCGTGTACAAGATCAACATCGTCGACACGCCGGGGCACGCCGATTTCGGCGGCGAGGTAGAGCGGGTCCTCAAGATGACCGACGGTGTCCTGCTGGTGGTCGATGCCTTCGAGGGGCCTATGCCCCAGACGCGGTTCGTGCTGACCAAGGCCCTTCAGCACGGGCTCAAACCCATTCTGGTGGTCAACAAGGTCGACCGGCCGGACTCGCGGCCCGATGACGTGGTCAACGAGGTCTTCGACCTGTTCGTCGATCTCGAGGCCGATGACGACGCGCTGGATTTTCCCGTGCTGTTCGCCTCGGCCAAGGAGGGCTGGGCTACCACCGATCTGGCCAGGCCCAACGACAATCTCAAGCCGGTTTACGATGCCATCATCCAGTCCGTTCCGGCGCCGAAGGTCGATCCCGACCGCCCTCTGCAAATGCTGGTGACCACGCTGGAGTACTCCGACTACGTTGGGCGGGTAGCGATCGGCAAGGTCTTCGCCGGGCGGCTGACGCAGGCCCAACCGGTGACGGTGATCGACAAGGACGGACGCCACACGCTACAGAAGGTGGTGCAGTTGTACGAGTTCGAAGGCCTCGGCAAGAAGCGGGCGCTGGAGGTGCAGGCCGGCGACATCTGCGCCGTGGCCGGTCTGGAGCCGGTCGACATCGGTGACACGATCGCCTGCCCGGACGAGCCGAGCGCGCTGCCGGTTGTGGCGATCGACGAGCCGACGATGAGCATGACGTTCCATGTCAACAATGGCCCCTTCGCCGGAAGAGAGGGCAAGTACGTCACCTCGCTGCATCTGCGGGATCGTTTGTACAAGGAGCTTCAGACGAACGTGGCGCTGCGGGTCCAGCCCGGCGAAAGCGCCGATGCGTACGTCGTCTCCGGTCGGGGCCTGATGCACCTCGGGATTCTCCTGGAGAACATGCGGCGCGAGGGCTACGAGGTCTGCGTGGGCAAGCCGGAGGTCATCATCAAGATGGTCAAAGGATATCGCCAGGAGCCGATCGAACGGCTGGTGATCGAATGCCCGGCCGAGTGCCAGAGTGCTGTCATGAGCCTGATCGGGAACCGGCGCAGCGAGATGATCAAGATGGACTCCAAGAGCGGCGTCAACGATTACGTCCACATGGAGTTCATGATTCCGTCGCGCGGGCTGTTCGGCCTCAACGCGCGCATCCTCACGGCCACGCAGGGCCGCGCGGTGATGCACCATACGTTCGAGCAGTACGAACCGATGCGCGGCTCGATCCCGCAGCGGCAGGCGGGGGTGATGATCGCCACGGAAACCGGCACGGTCACGGCGTACGCGCTCGATGCGCTGTACGATCGCGGCATGTTCTTCGTGCGGCCGGGCGATGAGGTCTACGCGGGCCAGGTCGTCGGCGAGCACTGCAAGGACAACGACATCCCCGTCAATCCGGCCAAAGCCAAGCAGCTCACGAACATGCGCACGTCATCGAAAGACGATGCAGCCCGCGTGCGTCCGGCGCGCCTGATGAGCCTCGAGGTGAGCCTGGAGTACATCCAGCAGGATGAACTGGTGGAAGTCTGTCCGAAATCGATCCGGATCCGCAAGCGTTACCTTAAGGAAACCGACCGTCGTCGCGCTGCGAGGCGCGAAGGCTGAACCTCAAATTCGAAGCACGAATATCGAAATCCAAAACAAATCCGAAGGGCTGAAATTCGAATGATGGAAATGCCACCTCCGCCCAGCGCACCGTTGGGGGGGTCGTGCTCCTGTCATTCGTGCTTGTTTCGCACTTCGAGATTCGGATCTCGGATTTATCGACGCCGCCCTCCCACGGAGCCGACAACACCCGGCAGTCCGGACGCGGAATTGTAGCTTCCATACCCGGTGCCGAGACCTTGGCCGAAGCCTCCCATCTGACTGCCATAGCCCTGGCCGTAGCCACCGCCCATCATTCCGCCGCCCATCATCATTCGCATCGTTCCGGGGCTCGGTGCGTACGATGGTTCGGCCACCAGATCGGTGACATCATAGACGCGCGGCACGCTCTTGCGGACGGGCAGGGCGTCGACGGTCGCGATGATAATCACGCCACTGTCTACGGTGTATCCAAGGCGGGCGGCGCTGCCCGCGGAGACCGATAGCAGCAGCGTGTCCAGGTACTGACCCAGACGCAGGCCCGGAATGCTGTCGAACCCGATCGGGGTCTCGCGATAGATGTCCGCGTTGTCGCCGATCTGCCGCCAGAGCACGACGATGTTCAGCGGAGGGCTGGTCGCGTTCCGCAGGATGTCGATCGCTTCGCCGAACGCCGTATCGCGCGTCAGCGTCGCCGGGCTGGCCGTCGGCCTGGGTGCTGGTCTCAGAGCGGACGGCATCAGCGGCGTGGCCGCCTGGCCCGCAGCGCAGAGGAGCATTGCTGCCACCGGGGCAAGCCACCTTGGCCCGGCGGTTCTCAGTCGTGTTGTCACAGACGTCTTGTCCATACCGGCCTCGGGTCCGTCAAATGCGTCGTCAATCTCCGTCGAACGACTCTCTCATTCGTACCAACAACAGAATGCAGCCGCAAGGCCGGCGTTTCACGACAAGCTGGAAAAATGCTCTTCACGCCTCTGCGGCCGGCGCGGCGTGGGCACGGCCTCTGCGTTCGCTACGCCGGCTGCGCAGCCAGCGGGGCGAGCTTCTCCAGGAGGCCTTGCAGAAGCTCCTGCCTTCGCCTCAATGCGCCTCGGAAATCTCTGTCGTCCGTGTGAGAAATCTCGGTGTGCAGCTCCGACAGGTAATTCTCGACCACATCGCGGAGGGTGGTGGTCTCCTGATCCGTCAAGTCAATCGTGTTCATGGCCGATCTCCTGTACGAGTTGCGTCAAGCGGCGTCCCGTCTGTCCGCCGAGCGATGTCTGCGGCCCTTCGCCTCAACCACTTTGACAGAATAGACTTACATTCGCACCCAACTGATACGCCTCCCGACGCCAGTGGTTCATTGAGCGGCTGCGACGTCTCGATGGCCGGCCACGATGCGCAATTCCCTCTCTTCCAGCGGGAAAGGCGTTGCAGTAAGACGTTGCGCCGGCTATAATAGAGCCGTAAGAAAGGCGGGCCAGGGAACGCTTTTATAATCTGTCTGCCATCATAGTTTTCGTACTTCATTTCATAGCGGCCCGGCCTTCGAACGGCAATGTGGTTCGAGCATGAGGAGACCGCCAGTATCGCTTTCATCCTGATCGTCCGACCGGCTCTCGCTATGCGCTGAAGGGCGGAATTGGGCGGTTCCCCGACCGGTGTTCCAAGGCACATCGTGTGCCTCGTTATCATTACGATCATCTGCTGTAGGAGGAAACTGACATGGTACGGTTTGAAATCGCGGCAATGGGGGGAGGCGGACGTGCCGGGAGGCAGAAGCGGGGCGCGGACAGCATGGTCTGGACATTGCGGTGCATAGCCCTCATTGCGTGCCTGCTCGGTGCGCGCGCGGGAGCCGGCCAACTGGGCTTCGGGCAGTATTATGAGCCTTATGTGGTCGAGGTCGAGCCGAACGCTCCGGGGTACACGCTGCCTCTGGACCTCGAGCGGATCGTCAATTTCGAAGATCTGCTCCGCATCGCCAATGGAACCGCGCTGTCGGACCCGATCTGCCGAAATGGCTTTGCCATCGCGCCGCCTGAGGCGACGACTTGGTGGAGCGAGTCCTACGATGACATGGTCGACGCCTGCCGGCACATCACCTCCAGGAACGTCCCTCTCTTCGTCACGACGGATACCGTCCTGCACTTATACCATATCCAGTTCGACGAGACGCTCAAGGACGTGGAGGAGCGGGAGTTCATACCTGACATCGAGGCTCTGACCGAGGCGATGCTGGCGACGATGGAAAGCCTGTACAACCAGCTTGGGGGCGAGTTGCAGGAGGCGGCTCGCCGCAATATCGCGTTTCTCTGGGTCGCCAGGAAGCTCCTTGTGCCCGATGCGAGCGTTTCAGAGTTGGTTTCGGGAGCGGTCGAAAACGAACTGGCCAGGATCGAGGCGCACGAGGGCTTCGCGCCGAGCGACATCTTCATCTATCAGGAGGACTATTCGCAGTATGTCCCTCGCGGCCATTACACTCGGAGCGAAGCCCTGGAGCGATACTTCAAGGCGCTGATGTGGTATGGGCGGATGAGTTTTCTATTGAAAGGTTCCGAGTCGTGGGGCCCGCTGGGCGATGCCCTGATCAGCGTGGAAGACGCCCGGATTCAGACGCTTCAGGCGGTTCTGCTGGTTCAGGCGCTGCACAGCGAAGTCGGCGCGCAGACGGCGATGGAGGTGTGGGACCGCATGTATGCCGTCACCGCGTTCTACGTCGGGCTGGCCGACGACCTGACGCCATACGACTACATGGGCGCGCTGGAGACGGTGGTGGGCGTCGACTGGATGCAGCGATTGTCCGAGCTGACCGACGAGGCGACGTATCTGGCATTCAAGGCGGAACTGGCCCTGCTGCCGTCGCCCCGGATATTCGGCGGCACGGGCAACATCATGGTGGTCGAGCCGATCACCGACGAAACGCTCAACGAGGTGCTCGACAAGACCAAGGGCATGCGGCTGATGGGCCAGCGGTTCATCCCTGATTCCTACATGTTTCAGAATCTGGTCTATCCGGCGGTCGGTCAGCACACCGGCGGTTCTGCCGGCTGGCCCTTCACCAAGTCGGTCGATGGCGTCCGTGGTTACCCGCGCGGGCTCGATGTCATGGCGTTGCTGGGGTCGCGGCAGGCTCTGCACATCCTGATCGACGAAGGCGATACGGATTACGTCAACTACTGGCGCCGCTTCGGGGAGTTGAAGGATGAGTTCGATGCCCTCAGCGCCGCCGACTGGAACGCCAACCTCTACTGGTCGTGGCTGTACAGCCTGCGCTCGTTGCTTGAGGACCTGCCCGAGGGCTATCCGAACTTCATGCGAACCGACGCCTGGCGGCGGCGCAGTCTCAACGCCGCACTGGCCTCCTGGGCGGAATTGCGGCACGACACTATCCTCTATGCCAAGCAGAGCTACACCGTCGGTCGTTCCGGACCGACCGCGCCGCCGCCCGGATATGTCGAGCCGGTCCCCGAGTTCTACGCTCGGCTGCTGACGCTGGCTCGCATGACGCGAGCGGGCTTGGTTGACATGCAGGTCCTGAGCGAGCAGGCGACGACGCGTCTGACAGGGCTCGAAGGTCTGCTGGAACGCCTGATCGAGATTTCTGCGAAAGAGTTGGTGAACGAGCCGCTGTCGGATATCGACAACTCATACATCAAAGCCCTGCCCAATTCACTCCAGTCGCTGGTGACCGGGGTCGACATGCTCGGCGTCAAGACCACGCTGGTGGCCGACGTTCACACCGAAGGCTATGAGGGCATGGTGTTGGAAGAGGGCGTCGGGAAGGTGGACATCATCGTCGTCGCCTGTCCGGCAGCCGATGGCTCGGTCTTCCTGGCCGCCGGACCGGTGCTGAGCTACTATGAGTTCAAGCACCCCATGAGCGACCGGCTCACCGACGAGGCCTGGCGCGCGCTGCTCGATTCGCCCGAGCGGCCAGACCGGCCAGCGTGGTATCAGCCGCTTCTGCCTTCGACGGAAGAGCCCGTGGATTCCGGGGGACGCGGTCGCTGACGGGAGCATTGCGGGCCGGACCTTGCAGGCCGACATGACGTGTTTCTTGCACGTGGGACGTCTCTGCACTACCATGCGGAGGCAGAACCTGAAACGATCCTGTTGTGCAAGGAGAGACGATGATGGCAGCCTGCGAGGTCCGCTCCCTGCTTGCCGGTTTGATGCTTCTGCTGGCGCCGATGGCGCCGAGTTTCGGCGCTGAGCCCCAGGTCCCTCGTTACGGTGTCCATGAGCTTGTGTTCGAAGGGCCACAGTACGCGGCGACGGATGCTCCGGCGCGAGATGTGGAGCTGGTGACCCAATGGCGGCATGAGACGGGTCTGACGTACACGATCCATGGCTTCTGGGACGGCGACGGCAAGGGCGGTCCAGCCGGCAACGTGTTCAAGGTACGCTTCTGCCCAACGGAGGAAGGCGTTTGGACGCTCGTCAAAACGTCGTCCAATCGCACGGAACTCGATGGACAGAACGAAGGGCACCGCCTCATCTGCACGGCGTCGAAGCATCCGGGCCTCTGGCTGGTGGACGCCGAAGGGGCGGGCGAGCGGTGGTACAAGCGTTCCGACGGCTCGCATCCGTACATCTTCGGCAACACCATGTACACGTTCCTGTCCGAGCGCAACGACACAGGCCCCAGCGGGGGCAACATCGCCGACGACATCCGGGGCAACGCGGAATACTTCAAGAAGGTGCGATTCTCCATCATGCCGGACCGCTATCCGCACCCGACCGCCAAACCCTTTCTCGACGATGCGGGTCGGCCGACGGACGATGGCGACTCCTCGCATCGTCCCAATCCGGCGTGGTTCCGCGATCGCGTCGACTTGGCGGTACGCGTCGCGTACGATCACGATTTGATCGCAGACCTGATCCTCTGCGGACCGGATACGGAAGATAGCCGTGCTGTCTTGCGGGCAGGGCAGAACGGCGGCGACCCCACGCCGATTCTCCGCTATATCGCTGCACGCTATGGCAGCTATCCCAACATCTGGATTTGCCTGTGCAACGAGTTCGACATCAAGACGCCCAGGTACACCTGCGACGAGATCAACCGTTTCGGACAGATCCTGCGGCGGTTCTTGCCCTATCCGACGCCGATGAGCGTGCATGCCAAGCCCCGCGACTGGTACGCCGAGTTGAACGTCAGCCCGCCCTGGCATGACCACGTCATCATCCAGGAGAAGATCAAGAAGCTCCCTGTCGCCGCCGACTGGGTGTCGCGCAATCACGCCATCGGGGGCCATGTCCCCGTCATCGACGATGAGCTGGCCTATGAAGGCGCCGGCGACGGTTGGAGCGAAGCCGACGTGATCGAATCTCATCTCGGTGCGTTCCTTGGCGGCGGATACGGCACGACCGGGCACAAGCCGGCGAACAAAAAGGGCCACTACTTCTCTGGCAATTTCAAAGCCGCCGAGCACAAGGCAGCGGACAACCTGCTCTGGCTGCGGCAAATCATCGAGCGCAATGTCACCTTCTGGCGGATGGCGCCTGCCGACGATCCGGACCCCGGCGACAGCACTATCGACATCTTCGCCAACGTCCATCCGGACTTCCGCCTCCTGTCGCGGCCCGACCACGAATACGTTCTGGGGACCAACCGGTCCCGGAACGACATTCAGGTCCGATTTCCGGCCGGCCGGTGGCAGATCACCTGTTACGACGCCATCGCCAGGAACGCCGAATCTCTGGCGCAGGACGCGTCGGGGTCGTTCGTGTTCCACAGCCCGGACAGCCGCGCCGCACTTGTCCACTTCAGGCGAATCGCCCCGTGAACCAATCCCGCGCTGCATTCCGGCAACCGGGGCAGCCAAGAAAACTTCGGTGGCGGCGCAAGACTTTCCTGCTTCGGGCGTCTATGGATCAGACGAGAGATTTCTGATCCTGCGGACTGGCCATCAGCCGGGCGATCGGTATAATGGCACGCGAAGCGGATTTGAAAGGACCGATGTATGGGTGCGTTGTCTGTCCAGTTCAGTGGCATTGAGATGCTCTTTCTCGTCTGCGCCGTGCTCGGAGGGGTTCTGTTCGTAGTCCGCCTGGCCCTGCAATTCATCGGGGGTGACGGCGCGAGCGGCCACGATGTCGGTGGCGTCTCCGACGTAGGCGACGTCGATGCCGGCGGGGCCGACGTCCACGGGGACTTCACCGGCGACGCCCATCTCGATGCGCACGACGCGTACCTGAGCTTCAAAGTCCTGTCGTTCCAGGGCCTGACCGCGTTCTTCATGATGTTCGGCCTCGTGGGCCTGGCGATGATGCGCCAGACGCAGCAGGGGCCGGTGGCGGCGTTGATCGCCGCGTCCCTGGCCGGGTTCGGGACGGTCTGGGTTATCGGACTGATCTTCCGCAAGGCCGGCACGTTGCAGGCCAGCGGCAACATTAACCTCCGCAACGCCATCGGCCAGCAGGGCGAGGTCTACCTGACGATCCCGAGCGCCGGCACGGGCAAAGCGAAGGTCACCGTACAGGAGCGGCTGCGCATCTACGAAGCTGTATCGACCGGCAGCGAGGAGATTCGCACGGGACAGCGAATCCGCGTTGTTGATGTCACGCCGCAGGATGTGCTGGTCGTGGAGAAGATTCCACAAGAGCCGCAGGGCGGATAGATCGTAATACAAAGACCAAACCAAACTCTGACTATAGGAGTGGAGATATGGAGATGATGCTTTCGGGAACGTTAGCTCAGGGCACGCTGGGACTCAGTCTGTGGCTGATTGCGTTGATTGCATTCGTCCTGCTGTTGGTCTCGACAGTGCTGTTTCTGGCGTCGCGGTACAAACGCTGCCCGTCGGACCGCATTCTGGTGATCTACGGAAAGGTCGGGCGGGACCAGTCATCGCATTGCATCCATGGGGGCGGCACGTTCGTCTGGCCGCTGATTCAGGACTATTCGTACATCAGCCTGACCCCCATGACCATTAGCATTCCGCTCCAGGGGGCACTGTCTCTCCAGAACATACGCATCAATGTCCCGAGCACGTTCACGGTCGGCATCAGCACGGATAAGTCGATCATGAACAACGCGGCCGAGCGATTGCTGCGCCTCCAGCCGCGCGAGATCGAAGACATGGCCAAGGAAATCATCTTCGGCCAACTGCGTCTGACGGTGGCGTCGCTGACGATCGAGCAGATCAACCAGGACCGCGAGAGCTTTCTGGAGTCCATTCGCAAGAACGTCGAGCCCGAGCTGAACAAGATCGGCCTGTACCTGATCAACGTCAACATCACCGACATCACCGA
>CAZOFX010000042.1:0-41808 GCA_964579055.1 uncultured Pirellulales bacterium | reverse complement strand
TCCCGTCGGCCATCGCTTCACCGATTGCCGTGCGAACATCGAGATACATGGGCTCGCCCAGGGCACTGGGATCCTTCGTCCGGTCGAGCACAGCGATCTTCTTGACAGTCTTGGGCAGCGCTGCCATGAAGTGCTTCGTGCTGAAAGGCCGATACAGGCGGACCTTCATGACACCGACCTTCTCGCCCTGTGAGTTGAGGTATTCGACGGTTTCGTGGGCCGTATCGGCGCCAGTGCCCATGATGAGGATCACCTTCTCGGCATCGGGGGCGCCGACGTAGTCGAACAGCTTGTACTGGCGGCCGACGATCTTGGCGAACTTGTCCATCGTGTCCTGCACGATCTTCGGCACAGGCAGGTAGAACTTGTTAACGGTCTCGCGGCCCTGGAAGAAGACATCGGGATTCTGAGCGGTACCGCCCAACATCGGGCGATCCGGCGTCATGGCGCGGGCCTTGTGCTGGGCTACGAGTTCGTCGTCGATCATGGCCCGCATGTCATCGTAGGTCAGTTCTTCGACCTTCTGTTCTTCGTGGCTCGTCCGGAATCCGTCGAAGAAGTGCATGAACGGCACCCGCGTGGCCAGCGTCGACTGCTGGGCGATCAACGCGAAATCCATCACTTCCTGAACGTTGGCCGAGGCCAGCATTGCGAAGCCCGTCTCGCGGCAGGTGGTCACGTCGGAATGATCGCCGAAAATGGACAAGGCCTGGCAGGCCAGCGAACGCGCCGTGATGTGAAACACTGTGGGCAGCAGCTCGCCCGCGATTTTGTACATATTTGGAATCATCAGCAGCAGGCCCTGCGAGGCGGTGAAGGTCGTCGTGAGGGCTCCGGCGGCCAGCGCGCCGTGCACGGCGCCAGACGCGCCGCCTTCCGACTGCATTTCCGTCACGGAAGGCACGCTTCCCCAGATATTCGGCGTGTTCTTGGCAGTCTTGTCGTCGGACATTTCGCCCATCGGCGAACTCGGCGTAATCGGGTAGATCGCAATCACTTCATTCGTCGCGTGGGCGACGTGTGCGGCAGCGGTGTTTCCGTCAATCGTGACCATTCTGCGCTTCATAGCTTCTCCATTTTCGGTAAGGATGAACGATAACAACTCAGCTCAAAACCCCCCTGCGTAGGCGGCCTTTGAGTCCTGCCCGGCGCGCCGACCGGAGGCGGACCCGTCAGACGCGGGGCGCCTCTCCTCCTGTTGCGGCCCGGGGCGTATCAAAGGCAGTTGTTTATACAGGTTTTTGTCCCGTCGAGCAACAAAAATTCCCGACCGGCGGCACTTCGCGCGAGCCTACGTAACCTCCCGTGCACTGCCGTCAGGCGGGTCCGGCTTCTTTCCCGCACGCGCAACGTATGCCTTGACCACCACATGGGCGGCAAGCAGTACCATCGCGGCCGTACCCATCGCCACGGGGCTCGCGTAGCGATTGCGGCCCAGGAACGGGACCGCCCAGCCGAACAGGACCCATTGGACGAAGTAGACGCCAGTGACGTTGCGACTCCAGAAGCCCAGCAGCCGCAAGCCGGCCGAACCGACCCACCGTCTCGTCAGGAGTCGGCAGAAGGACAACCAGACCAGCACGAAGCCCACCGTGGCGAGTTGTGCCCCAGGCCCGTCCTCAAAGTACCGCCCGATGTCGAATTCGCCCTTCCGGGGAAGGAAGAACGTCGCTGCCCCGACGGCAAGGAACAACGCACCGACCGCGGCGCTTCGCTTCATCGTCGTGCTTCGGCTTTCCTGCGCGAGCGCATAGGGGCTGTAGACCATCCCGGTGAGAGGATAGACAATCCAGGGAAACAGAGGAAAGAACACGTCGCCTCGGTTGCCCCATAGCGCATAGACGCCGGTGGGACCGCCCCAGTGCCACAGCAAAGGGGAGACGAGGGCGACCGCCACCGCCAGAATCGCCCACATCCATCGGAACGGCAGATATCTCCTGAGCAACGTCAGAAAGATGAACGACAGTCCGGCCATTTGCAGGATATCGACCGCCCAGAACGATGCGAGCGGTGAAGCCGGAACCGTCGCGGAGGCAGTCTCCGGCCCCGCGAAGAGCGAGGGCAACGTCGAACGCAGCAGGTTCAATAGATACCCCAGCGCGATCAGCTTCAGCCCGCGCCCGATCCCGCGTCCGACCCTCCGGTCGGGCCGACCGAGGAAAATCCCCATGATGAACAGGAAGACCGGCGCCGCCGGCGCACCGCCAAGCAGGAGCGCGACCTTGCCGAGGAGAGAGCCCTCGCCCTGGCCCACTGCGAACAGCAGCACCGCGTGCTGAAGGACCATGAAGACGATCGCCAGACCGCGTGCCAGATCGAGGAAGAGCAGTCGCTCCCGATGCCCTGCTCCCGTTTCGACCATCGACCTCTCGCTCTTGCACATCGCCGGCCTTGTAGCTGCCCCGCCTCCAGCCGAAGGGCTCAGTCATCGAGCCCAAACAGGTCGAGCCACTGTTCGGTCTCGCCGTCAGTCAAGCCGTCCGCCTTCTCCTCCGGCTCCTTCGTGGTGCGTCGGCCGCGACGAAGCTCGCCGAGCACCAGGCTCCAGAACTGATCCGACTTGATCGTGCTCGCTTTCCTGGCACTGACCGCTTGCCGCAGCCGCCGATCGCTGCTGACCACCGTCAGCCGGCGCGGCGCGGTGCTGGCGGCGACCTTCTCCTCGATCACCGTGTCGGCGTCGCTGTGGAATCCGGAGAACGCCACGCCCAGCCGGCCGACGGCGCCGAACTCGCTCTTGTCCGGCGGGCCGGCCCCATCGAAAACCACCTCTCCTTCCTCGCCCGTCAGGGCGAAGTATCGCTCCAACGTGCGGCAGAGCTGAACCTCATCCGCCACACCGGACCTGTCCTGGGCCTCATGAATCGCCCATAGCAGATTCGTTCCGTCGATAATAACCATCACAGGTCCCGACCAAAGTCAATCTGAACACCGTGCCCTACCATAATCGGTGACCTCATCTCATCAGATGTCAGCATGAATCCCCAGGCGCCAGACACTCTGTGACTCGCCGAACAAACTCCCGGACTTCGGGTACCCACCTGTGAACCTGTGATGCCTCGAACTGCACGAAGTCCACGTAGTCACCCTCCTGGCGCCGCTCGAACATGTCATGAAAGACCTTTGCCGTCTCTTTGTCGATCCGTCGGGTTCGGACAAAGTGCTCATTGAACAGACTACGGACGCCTGTGTGTCTGGAGGAAGACAGGCCTTTGCTCGCCAGTAACGCCGAAACCGCATAGAAGCACGCATAGTAGAGTCGATTCACGCATGGATTCCAGCGCCCCGCCTCAGCCAGGATACTCGCATCCTCAACGGACTCCGAAGCCCTCCGGAGACGATATGCGATGAGTTCCTGGTCTGATGCTCTCACAGGACAATTCCCTCAAGCTCCACATTCCGATGGAAAGGAGTGTTGCGGCACGGCGGAGCCATCCACTGGTCACGGCTGCGAACGATCGAACAGAGCACCTGCCCAGTTTCCCACTCAACTTCGTAGAGCTGATGTCGAATTTGGTCCACGCGTTCATCTCCCACAGGCCCTTCCACAAGGATGAGGAAATCCCAATCGGAAAGAGCTGTCGCACTGCCGCGCACACGGGACCCATAGAGAATGATCTCGGCGTCAGGCTCGACGTCACTCACCGCACACTTGACCAGCTTCAACAGGGCATCACGTTCCATGCTCGGTATTATAGTCCAAGTCCTCGCCGCCCCCAAGCCCTTTTGCGCGGCGTGCGCCAGCCCAACAGCGGTTTGCCCAATCACAAAGATCCTGGCCCGCGGAGAAAGAAGTTGACCCTGTGTCAGTCGGTTTCGAAGCGGAGCTCGCCTCCGACGAGGGTCTTCTCGACCTTGCCTCTGAGCTTCCAGCCGTGATAGGGGCAGTTGCGGCTCTTGGAGACGAACTTGTTGACATCCACCACCCACTCGGCGTCGGGGTCGATGATCGTCACGTCGCCCTGGCGGCCCCGGCCCAGCGTGCCTTTGTCAATCCCGATGATCCGGGCGGGATTGACAGTCATCAGCCGGATCAGGCCGGGCCAGTCGAGGATCTTCGGCTCGATCAACGCCTTGACGTACAATCCCAACGCACACTCAATGCTGGCGATCCCGAACGGCGCCGCCAGGAACTCGAGCTCCTTCTCGCTTTGCAGGTGCGGGGCGTGGTCTGTCGCCATCGCATCGACCAGACCTTCGGCGATCGCCTGCTTGAGCGCATCGACGTCCTTCTTGCTTCGCAGCGGTGGATTGACCTTGTAGTTCGTGTCGTACTCGGCGCACATCTCCTCGGTCAGCAGCAGGTGGTGCGGCGTCACCTCGCACGTCACCGGCAGCGAGTCCTTCTTCGCCTGGCGGATCAACTCCACCGAGCCGGCGGTGGAAATGTGCTGCGCGTGGTAGCGGACGCCCGTCTTGCGAATCAGTTGGATGTCACGCCAGAGCATGCTCTCCTCGGCCAGGGCGTCCATTCCGGGCAGGCCCAGGATCGTCGAGTAGTACCCCGCGTTCATGACCCCCTGTCCGACGATGCGGTCATCCTGGCAGTGCTGGGCCACCACGCGGTCGAACATCTTGGCGTATTTGAGGGCCCGCAGCATGACGGAGACATCCTGCACGCCGTGACCGTCATCGGTGAAACCCCGCGCGCCCGCCTCGGCCATCATGCCCATCTCGGCCAGCTCGACGCCCTCTCGCTTCTTGGTGATCGCGCCCATCACGTAGACGTGGGTCTTCCTCGCCTGGCGTCCCTTGCGATGGATGTATTCGATGTCGGTCTCGTTCTCGATGGTGGGGTTGGTGTTGGGCATGCAGACGACCGACGTGAACCCCGCGGCCACCGCCGCGGCCGAACCGCTGGCGATGGTCTCTTCTTCCTCGTCGCCCGGCTCGCGAAAGTGCACGTGGATGTCGATCAGGCCGGGAGCGACGAGCTTGCCCGTCGCGTCGATCACCCGCTCGACGCTCTTGGCGACGGCGCCGTTGAAACGGCCGATCTCCGCGATCTTGCCGTCGAGGATGAGCACGTCGCAGACCTCGTCGAGATTGTTGGCCGGGTCGATCACCCGTCCGTTCTTGATCAGCACATGGTCAACCATAGCGCACCTGTACCTTCACCAGCCCCGAAACGGCAGAATCGTCACCCCCGCGATGGTCCGCACGCGCCGTTGGTAGTGTGCCCGCAGGGGCATACGTACACCTGCAAAGCAGCGTCTTGCGACGCCACTGCGAACAGCGCTGTCGTCGGCGTCATCCATCCACGAACTCTTCACATCCGTGCAAGCGCCCGTAGTCATACCCGAAACGAAGGAAGAAGAAAAGAGGTTTTTGCTGCCGCCAAAGAGCGGACGGACCTTAGAGTTGGGTGATCTCGGAGAGGCCTTCGATCTGGGCCTCGGTGACTTCGCGAATCCGCGTCTCCATCTGGTCCTGGAGGCCGGCGGTCTCGCGGCGGAGCGTCTCTTCAAGGCGCGACTTGAATCCCTCACGTGCCTTGGCGATGCGCGAGGGGGTCATGACGGTCCTGACAACCCACGCCGGGGCGTTCCAGTTGTCGGCCAGCTCTCTGGCCTTGGTCTTGCCGTAACGGACCGCCAGAAACGCAGCCACGGCGCTGAGCAGCGCCCCGGCCAGCAGCCCGACCGGCCCGGTCGCCACCAAGGCCGTGCCCGCCCCGCCGCAGACCATCGCGCCGACGCTGGTCGCCAGGCCCACCACGAACCAGCCGACCGTCTCCATGATCCCGCCATAGAGGTCCGGCGCCTCCGGACCGATCACATCGCTCTGCACAGACACAGACCGGCCGTCCCCAACCGGCTTGTCGCCCACGCTCAGGCCATAGGAGCCAAACCAGTCGGCCAGCAGCTCATTGAGTTGTCCGGGCAGACCCAGGCTCAACGTCCGCATCCGCTCTTCGATGATCTCCTTCAGCCGGTCCTCGTCCGCTTTGACGTTGGCCGAAATCGTTTCGCGAAGAGCGCTCACCGAACCCCCTCGGTCCCGAAAATCCTCCAGCACGGGCCGAATCGACTTGTCGAACACCTCCGACGTCACATCGGTGGCGACGTCGGAGATGTACATGCCGGTGACACGCTCGACGAGGGGACGGACGCGGTTGCGGCAGAACTGCGAAAGATCCGCCCGCAACGTCTCGCGCGTTCGCTCGAACTGCTTCTGCAAGGCCGGCAGGATCGCCAGCCCCTGCGCGATCACGGCGTAAGGCCGGTCGCTTCGCAGCAGGCGGGATGGATCGACGCTCAGCGTCTCGGTGACGACATCGGCGACAAAAGGCCACTGGCTGCTGCCCCCGGCCAGGACCACCAGGCTGATGTCCCCACTTCGAACCGCCTCATCGGAGAGTCCCTGAACGAGGGACCGCCGGAACCAGCCGACCAGATCGATGGGCTCGTCGCGCTGCGTCACGCTCCGGCACCGCACACCCATGCCCTGGAGATGAGTCACCAAGGTCAGGCTCGGCACATAATGGCTCGCCCGTTCCATGAACGCCGGCCAGTCCATGCCTCGCAGACTGCCGTAGCGCCCGACGGACTTGTTGACGATCTCAGAGCGATCCCGCGTCATCGTCAGCGAGAAGAACTCCTTGACCTCGCGACAAAGATACGAATGAACGTAGTACGCGTCGCCCGTTTCCTGGAGCTCCGGCAGAACGCCGGGGTTCTGTTCGCAGAACCACTGGAAGAACAGATCGTCGAACAGGCGTCCGCCCAGCTCCATGTCACCCCAGGAGCAGGTGACGCGCAGACTTTGCAGGAAGGCGAAATCGCAGGTGCCGCCGCCGAAGTCGACGACGAGGATCCCTCTCTGCGCTTCCTCGGGCGAGAAGTCCTTGCGCCACAAATGGTAGAGCAGCGCCCCTTTGGGTTCGTCGAGCAGGCGGACCTGGCCGTAGCCGGCCTTCCGCGCGATCTCGGTGAGCGTCGTGCGGAAGTCGCCCTGCGACTCGCTGGGCATCCCGAAGATCACGTGCTGTTCGGCCGGGTCCAGCGCGATGTGCTGGCGCTGGGCCTGCGCGATCACGGTGCGCAGGAAATCGGCAGCGGTGTCGGCCGCCTCGGCGCTCTGGGCGATGTCGGGCTTGAACTGCGTGCACAGGCGGTACTGCCTGCGTTCCTGCGCCGAGGCCTCTCCGAACTCGTGCAGCGCCGCCTCCCCGACGAGGGGCTCGCGGTCGCCGCGATAGAGGATGGCGGTGGGCAGCCCGTCCCGCCCGGAGCCGAAATCCACGCCTACCGGCGCGATCTGATCGGCCGGACACTTGCAGTAGTAAGAGTTCGTGGTCCCGAAGTCGATGGATAGAACGCCGTGATTGTTCATATCAGGCCGTCTCTCGTATCTTTCTGACCAGCCCTCGCTCGACCACCTCGCCCTCGAAAACGACGGGCGAGCGTTCGACGGTCACGCGGTCGCCCTCGACGATGTGACCGAAGGTCTCGTATTTGGCGCCAAGCCCGCTGTTCCAGACGATCGTGTCCCTTGGCCGATCGCGCTCGGCGGAGAACGACGCCGGACCGTCGAGCCCCTCGAAACCGTAGTTCTTGGCTTCCTGGATCAACTCGTCCGCAACCACAGGCAGCGCATCTCGCGGAGTTCCATGCAGGGTGTAGATCAGCTTGCCGATCCGCTTGAAGGCGGCGTCTTTCTTCGTCCCAGACTCCCGCGGCAAGAACCCGTGCAGGCACAGCATGGTCAGCGCCGGAATCGCCCAGTCCAGCCATTGCTCGATACAGGCGTGCACGACCGTTTCGTGGTCCTTGCGCGCGGGACCTGACAGAGACCGGGCCTCCAACGACAGGCCGGGCAAGAAACGCAGCAACAGCCGCAATCGAGAGAGGCGATACACGACGAGCACCGCCAGAAGCGCTCCTGCCGGACCGCCCAACACCAGCCCCAGATCGCGCATGTCATAGGCCCAGCGAAGCAGCGGCGCCAGGGCGAGCATCCCGACCGCAGCGCCTACCAGCGCCGCGATCGCGAGCGAGAAGACCTTCATCTCACGGCGAACCGGCGGACGCGGGATTTGAAGGGGCCTGGCGATCGCCTCGAAACCCAGCTTCAGGCCGGCCAGCGTCTGCTCGTCGAGGTCCCGGTCGCCCGTAACGATCGCCATGGTTTCGCTGGCGAACAGATCGGTTCGCAGAACGCCCATCGCACGGTCGCACGCCGCGTCGAAATCTCCGGTGGCCACGGAGTCTCCCCCACCAAGCGTACGGAAGTACTCCTTCACGGCGGTCCGGGCTATGTCGCGGCGCAGGGCGCCCGTCGCGGCGCACACCCTGGAGATTTCCTCTTGAATATCGAGCATAAGGCCAGTATCCCCGCGCCGCAGCCAACGCGACGTGAATTCTACACCGACAAACACCTGATTGACGCGCGCCATTCTACGTAATTAGACGCGGAACGCCACAGGAAATTGCAGGGCAGGCTTTCAACGAAATGTGGGTCGGGTTTCTATGGCAGCGGTTCCGCGGCCGGATCGAGTGGGTCGCCGCACGCGAGCCATTCACTTAGCAGGATCGCCAAATCGGCGAAGTCGACGTAGCAATCCCGGTTCAGATCGCCCTGGAGATCTCGAGGGCACGGGGAAATCGAGAATGGCCTGTCGCTGACGTCATAGACCTGCGGACGGCCCACTTCGCGGACGCGGAGCAGACACGTCTCTGAGTCGACCGCCGGAACGGTCCACTCGTACGCGTCTGAAGCGTCGACCTGATCGACCCACACCCACGTCGCCCCGCCGTTGTCCGAGTACTCGATAACCACCTCGTCGATACCGGCTCCGCCAACGGTCTTCCACTGCACCATGCACGGCTGCGAAGCGGCGAGCCGCTCGGCTCCATTGGGATACAGAACGACCGGCCTGGGCTCGACCGTATAGCCCCACACCTCCGCGGGCACGTAGGACGGAACCAGCAAGGGATCGCCGTCCCTGCGTTCCATCCAGGTCAAAGTGACATCCGGGCCGTCGACGGCGACCAGGATGTATCCGTAGCTGGTGACGTGAAAGAGCTGCCGAGGAACGAAGTAGCTGCTGTCGCCCCTGTAAGGCGGTTCCCACGTGTAGAACGGGGCCCCGGCGGTCGCGACGATCAACTGGTGAATGTCGTTCTCCGGCATGCCGTCGCGGTCATCCACCGCGCCGTGGTCGTAATAGTGGTCGTGGCCGCAGAAATACGTGCGCCCGCCGGCGTGTTGGATGCTCTGCCAGAAGGCGTCTCGCCGCGCGGGATACGCGTCCAGACAATCGGAGTGATAGGTCCGAAACGCCGGCTCGTGCCCGAAGAGGAACACGTGAGGCTGCGTGCTGCGGCCGAGCCTCTCGTCCAACCAGCTTTGGTTGACGCTGTGAGCGAACGTATGCCGGAGTCCCCCATACTGATCCAGTGCCACGATCAGTGCGTTCTTGTGCACGAAAGCGTACGTCATGTACTCTTCGCCGGCGGGGCTGTCGTCGGGCAGCATCAAATCCGGATGGATGCTGTTGCCGAACACATGCAGCCAGCGCAACGAGTGGCTGTCGCCCGGGTCGGGCGCGACGCCGGGCTCGAGGTCCCACACATCCGCGACCTCGTGATTGCCCCGACAGACGTAGACGGGAATCCCGGCGTTGTACACCGGTCGCATGACGGCCACCCAGTTCCACAACTGCCGCTCAAACTGCTCCGGCGTGACTCGCACACCATGTACCAGGTCGCCCGGATAGAGCAGGAAGTCCACCCCCTGCCGCACGACCTCCGCCGCCAGTTCGGCGAGGACCGGCTCGTTGACCCCGGTCAGCGCGTGCCGGCTGTCGCAGGTCACGATGAAACGCCAGCGCTCAGCGCCCGACGTCGCCGCAGCGACGAGAAGACCACAGAGCAAAGCACTCAGACATCTCGAAGCATTCATGGCTTGGGATAGCGGAGATTCACTCCCCTGCCGGCACCGTCGACTCCTTCGTCGGAGACGATCAGTTGGTGGCTGTGTCGGTGCGCCAGCCGGCCTTGCGGTTGCGGTTGGCGATCAGGCTTTCCAGATCGGCGGCGTCGAGGGCCCCGTCCGTGTTGATGTCGCCGATCACATAGGCGTCGGGCGAGGTCAGTCCCAGCTTGCGATTGGCCAGGAAAATCCGCACGTCCGCTCCGTCCACGACGCCGTCGGCATTGAGATCGTGCCAGAGAATGCTGTCGGATTCCGGCTTATCCGCCACCATCCAGGCCAATCCGTAGCGTTCGGAGGAAGCCACCGTCTGGCCGTCGGCGTACGACACGACCAGCTCATACACGCGATACTCCGGGAGCATCGCAACATGGATGTGCTCGACGTTGTCCACCTTGCTGTCGCAGGTGTCCAGCAGCAGATCGTTGGCCGAGTTCTCCGGATCGATCGCCCAGAGCTCGATGCGCAGGTCGCTGTCGGCGCCGGACACACGTTCGAACGGGAAGGCCTCACTGTAGTGCCGGTTCCAGACCAGCGTCGCGGTGAGCACCTTGTCCGCCGACTCGTTCATCGTGAAGCGATAGACCTGCGGAAGCTGCTGCGCGGCGTCGAGCAGGTTGAGATCCCATCCCGTCGCAGGCACGCTGCCCGGCAGGGCCCGTCCGGCGGCCAGGAGCCGATGCGCTCTGACGGCGTTGACCATCCCGGCGCCCTGAATGTAATCCAGCGGCTCTTCACGATCGTCTTCGGTGGTCAGGCGTCCCTTGTGCCAGAACGGCAGCTTGGTCGCCGAATTCATCAGGATTGCCTTGAGGGCGCAGTTGCCGCCGTTGGGCGAGAGGACCGGACTGAGGTTCTTGTCCATTCTGGCGGTCTGAATCAGCAGCCCGACCACCCCGGCGGTGACCGGCGTGGCAAAGCTCGACCAGTCGCCCGACATGGTGTAGCCGCGATCCTCCGTCGCGCCTGCCACGAGGCAGTTGCCCGGAGCGACAATGTCCGGCTTGCAGCGGTCGTCGCCGGTCGGTCCCAGGGTCGACTGATCGGGGTACGCCAGTGCGAAGTGCATCAGGTCGGTCACCGGGTCGCCGGTCTTGACGGAACTGACCACACCGACGCCGATGGCGTTGGAGCCGGCCCCCGGATAGAGCGGCGGATCGGACGCATTCGTGCCGTTGCCGACGCTGGCGATGATGGGGACCCCGGCGTGTTCGGCCAGCGACTCGACGCCCCGCGTCCACCAGTTCTCGAACTGAAACCCGAAGCTGGCGGTGATCACGTCGACAGACGGCGCGGTCTGCGTGAACAGGTGCTGCTCGCCAAAATAGAAGTACTCGTAGACGTGCCCTTCCGCCGCGGGGACAACGCCCTGGTAGAAGAACGGTCCGAGGAACGATGTCGTCGCCTCGGCGTCCTCACCGAACAGGATCGAGCAGACCGCGGTCGAATGAGGCGAGATGCCGGGCGCCAGCAGGCCCTTGTCGTACGAGCGAATCCTGGCGGCCTGGAAGCAGGCGTGCCGGACGTTCGGCTGATAATCGTTCTGAGGCTCTCCGTCCTTGTAGGTGACGCTACGGCAGAGGACGCCGATGCGAACACCCTCCCCGGTCAGGGCCGGATCGCTCTGGCGCAGTGCGTAGATCCCAACGTAGTCAAGGCCCTGCGGCTGGAGCAGCGAGGTAGCCTGGGCCTGGGCCATGCCGGCATTGGCCAACGCGCCGACCAGCAGGCCAACGACCCATAACCTGCGAACCAGGATAGCTGCATGTTCCACTGTTCTTCGCATCACAAGACCCAGGACGTGGTTAGGACCGCTCTCCCGCACGCCATCACACCCCCAATATCCAGCCTCCTTTGCTGACTGTTGCGCCCTCCCGGCAACTGAGCCCATGATAGCAGAAACCCGCCTCGTTTTCAAGCAAATTCCGACTCTGGCGGCCAGTATACCCCCCCCTGCCAGCACTGCCAAAGCGGATTCGGAAAACTCCTGGCGTGGCCCTTGCATTGACGCACCGCCGCTGGTATATTGCCTCCAACAACCGCGTGGAACCGGATTTAGAGTGGATGGCCGTTATGAAGGTAATCCTGGACGCCGAGCAGATCGACAAGACCCTCCGCCGTCTGGCCGAGGAGATCGCCGCCCAGACCTCCCGTGCTGATGATCCGGTGATTATCGGAATCCGCAGCCGGGGCGAGATCCTGGCCGAGCGACTGGCGGACCGGCTTTCCGGGCGGCTGAACCACCCGGTCCCATGCGGCACCCTCGATATCACGCTCTACCGTGACGATCTCAACGCGCCCCAGAGCGCCGATCAGCCCCTGGTGCGAACGACAGAAATCGGCTTTGCCATCGACGACAAGACCGTCATCCTGGTCGATGACGTGCTCTACACCGGCCGTTCGGTCCGGGCAGCATTATCGGCCCTGATCGATCTGGGCCGGCCCAAGGCCATCCGCCTGGCGGTCCTCGTCGAACGGGAGGGAAGGGAGTTCCCCATCCAGGCCGATTATACCGGCTATAAGGCCGAGGTCCGGCCCGGACAATCCGTCCAGGTCAACCTCATCGAGTCGGACGAAAGAGACGAGGTTGTAGTCGAGTAGGGACCATGAGCCGCATCCTCAACATCGTGGAGCGACACACCCACCACAGCTCCAGGCGACAGCACAGTATGACTATGGCGATCATGCGAAAAGGCAAGCAGTTCAGATGGCAGCGCAAGCACCTGATCGGTCTGCGGGACCTCAGCGCCGAGGAGATACAGTACATCCTCGACACCGCCCAGGGCTTCGAACAGATCAGCACGCGCTCGGTGAAGAAGGCGCCTCCCCTGCGAGGCAAGGTGGTCGTCAACCTGTTCTTCGAGGACAGCACGCGCACGCGGACCAGCTTCGCCCTGGCCGCCAGCCGGCTCAGCGCCGACGTCGTCGAGTTCACGATGAAGAACAGCTCGGTGAGCAAGGGCGAGACACTGCTGGACACCGCGCGGAACCTTGAGGCGATGGGCGTCGACATCGTCGTGATCCGTCACAACGCCGCCGGGGCGCCCACGCTGCTGAGCCGGAACATCAACGCCTGTGTCGTCAACGCCGGCGACGGCTACTGTGAGCACCCGACCCAGGCGCTGCTCGACGTCTACACCATCCGCCAGATGAAAGGCTCGCTCGAAGGGCTCAAGATCGCCATTGTCGGCGATATCGCGCATTCCCGCGTCGCCCGCAGCGACATGTGGGCCATGACGAAACTGGGCGCCGAGGTCACGTTGGTCGGGCCGCCCACGCTCATGCCCGCCGACGCCGGCCGGCTGCCGGTGAACATCAGCTACTCGCTCGACGAGGTGATCGAGAAGGTCGACGTGATCAACATGCTGCGCATCCAGTTCGAGCGGCTGGGCGGCAACCCCTTCCCCTCCATCCGTGAATACTCGCGCTACTTCGGCCTGACCGTCGAGCGGATGCAGCGGGCCAAGCCGGACATCGTGGTGATGCATCCCGGCCCGATCAACCGCGGCGTCGAGATGGAGAGCGAGGTCGCCGACGGCACGAACAGCGTCATCCTCCGCCAGGTCGCCAACGGACTGGCCGTACGCATGGCGGTCCTCTTCCTCGTCAACCAGGCCGCCGCCGAAACCCCCGCCTGACAGCGTTAGCGCAGGCATCAGTCTGTTCGAGTGCGCTCTGTGTAGGGTCTGCCCTCTACGCGCCACGCCGGTCGGTTCGCCAGTTTCCCATGTCCGTGCGTCGGTATCTTCTTACCTGCGCACGTCCAGGCAAATCAGATCGCCGGCGGCGTTGCGGACGAAGAGCCGTCCGTCGGCCAGAGCCGGCGCCGACCAACAACGTCCGGCGAGAATCTTGACCTCGGCAACGGACCTGTAGGCATCGCCGCTCGCCTCGACGATCCGAAGCGTCCCGTCTTCCTGAAGCGCGATCAATCTCTCGTCTGCCAGGATGAGCGACCCCAAGCCGGTCTTGGGACTCGACCAGCGAACCTCGCCCGTCCGCCAGTCCAGGCATCGTAACTGTTTGTCATCAAAGCCGAACAGCAAGCCCTTCCAGAGGACGCAATTGCTCAGATACGTTCTCATGTTCTTGCTGCGCCAGACTTCGGCGGGCAAACCGGTCGAAAGGTCGAAAAGCGCGCCGCCCACCCCATGTCCGCTTGATACGAACAGCATGCCGTCGGAAACGATTACGTCGGAGGCGTTTTGGTCCCACGTGGTCCGCCAAGGGATCTTCCAACGAACCTGGCCATCGGCGATCTGGGCCGCCACAACTTCATGGCCGCTGACGAACGCGAAGCAGGGCTGTCGGTCAATCTCCAAACGCACGGGCGAGGAGTATCCCGAGTAGCCGGGGCCGTTGTCCCAGAGTATCTTGCCGGTGAGCTTGTCAACCGCCAGACCCGCCGTGCCCACGGGAATGATAAGCCGGTCGTCGGCAACGAGGATAGAGCCGGCGTACCCCCACCAGACGTGGTAGTCGGCATCGGTCCTCGGCGGCGTCTCGAACTTGGCCGACCAGACCACCTCGCCGCTCTCGGCGGCCAGGCAAAAGCAGTGGCCGAACTTGCTGACGGTATAGACCCGGCCATCCTCGACCTGCGGCGTGGCCATCGGACCACCTTCATACGCTTTCGGTTCGAGCGGACAGGGGTAAGAGTGCTTCCACAACTCACGGCCCGTCTCCGCATCCAGGCAGAAGACCGTGTCCGTGTTGTCGCGATTGCCCAACGTGTAGGCGCGAGGGCCGCTGACGGAGACACACGAAAAACCGGTTCCCACCGAGCCTTTCCAGAGCACACGGGGACCATTCTCCGTCCATGCCCAATTCAGACCGGTCTCCGGCGAGACCCCATTCCGTGCCGTTCCGCGCCAACCGGGCCAGTCGGCGGTCCAGGCCGGAACGCAAATCAGCAACACGCCGACAAGGGAGTAAGATATTCTCACGACTTTCTCCTGGACGGCGGCACCTGGACCGCCGAGCGATGGACTCTGCTCTTCTCAAACACACTGAGTCGGACAATTCAACAGAGACGCAACCACCCCAGGAAGAGACGGCAACCGCCACTACCCCATGCGGACAATGCACCCATCCTGCCCGACCACAACCCGCCCGATTATACCCTCAGACCCCCACCCGTCCAGTTCTCGATGCGAAGGCCCTCGATTCTCCGAAACTCCTTCTCATTGTTCGTCACGAGGACCAGACGGCGCGACCTGGCCTGCGCCGCCAGCAGCAGGTCCACCGGCCCGATCGGTCTTCCTTTCGATTCCAGCGAAGCCCGAATTTGCCCGCACTCGGCGTACGCCGGTCGATCGAAATCCAGAATCGCAAACGGAAACAGGAATTCCAGCAGCGCGCTCCTTTGGCCCTTCCTATTTCCTCGGCTGCTACTGACGTCGGGTGCGGCGGAGGGTTTCGAGGTTGGCTTTGGCCGGCGGGACCTGGTCGAGGAATTTGCTGATGGTCGCACAACCGTAGTCGTCGCAGAGGGCGCAGCTCTTGACGTGCCGTTCCAGGCCGCACTTGCGGATCTCGCACTCGCCACAATGGCCGATGTGCGGGCCCTTGACCTTCAAGCAGCCCACGCAGTTGACCTGCTCGGGCGGAATCTCGACGCCGAACTGCTTGGACCACTCTGCGGCGGTCTTCGTCCGCAGGGCCTGGTCGTCGGTCTGGTGAGCGATCAAGGCGGGACAAGCCGCACAGTCCAATCCGCACATCGCAAACATCTTCGCCATCTCTGTCTCCCTTCAAAACTCCGGAACCGGCCCGGAGCGGCCGCACCGCCCTTCGCAATCCGCCGATAGTTCGCGATTACCACGTCATATGCACGGGCCTCAGGCCGATCGCTGCAAGAAGCGGCACCTCTCGTCCACGACCTTGACGATATCCTGAATGGCCTCGACCTCCTGCTCTTCAAACAGCGGCTCGCCACACTGCTCGCAGATCCAGGCCGGGACATTGTCGATCGTAATATGGCAGCCGCCGCGGTCGATATGGATCGGAGCCGTTCCTCGTTTCATCGCGCCCTGGCAGTGAATGCACTTCATGGCTTCTTCCTTACTCGGCAACCGCCGGTCCATTCCTTCGGGTTCGGCAGGTAGGCTGTGATAATGGCCAGATACTCACTTTTCGGGGCACAGACGACATGGACAGACCTGCGGTCAGTACCGAAACCGAGCATGAGACAACTATGCCCTCTGGCATCGTCCGGATAGTCCTCAATGACCTCGCCGCATTCAACCACGGTTCTTAGTTCCTGACGGGTGATCATCCGTTCCGGCCGCGTCATTTGCTGGATCGCATGCGGCGGGAACAGGAGTCTACCGCCACGCAACGCCTTCAGCTCTCCTCAATTCCTTGACCCTTCACCATGGCCCCATTGTATCCGGCCCGAAGGATTCTGCAAGAGACCGATAGACGCAGAAAAGACTTTGGCGGTCTGTGGGATCGGATTCGTGAATGCGTGGTGCGGGCATCTTGACGCGCCGGCGGCAGAGGGTATACTGCCGGGTCGACTCGCTTTGATTGGCTTCGGTAGAGAGGTGACCATGCAACTCGTCTCCAGAAAATCGCGACTGCGCGGCAGCGTTCTGATCCCCGCGTCGAAATCCCATACGATCCGTGCCGTGGCCATCGCCGCACTGGCCGAGGGCCAAAGCCTCATCCGCAACCCCCTGTTCTCGGGCGACAGTGAAGCGGCGGTGCGGTGCTACCGCGCGCTGGGCGCCGAGATCGACACGAGTCAGGAGAACGTCTGGAAAGTCACGGGCGTCGGCGGCCGCATCGTCCCGCCGCAGGAGAGCATCGACGTGCTCAACAGCGGCACGACCCTGCGGATCGCGATGGGTTCGGCCGCCCTGGCCGAGCCCGGCCGAAGCACCACCTTCACCGGTGACGACCAGATCCAGACCCGCCCTGTCGAACCGCTGATGGACGCCTTGCAGGACCTCGGCGGCAAGTGCGTTAGTCTCAAGGGCAACGGCAAGGCTCCCGTGCAGGTCTGGGGCGGCCTGAAAGGCGGCCATACCTCCATCGAAGCCAAGACCAGCCAGTACCTCACCAGCCTGCTGATGTGCACCCCTCTGGCGCCGAAAGACAGCGAGATCGACGTGACCCTGCTCAACGAGCCGGGCTACGCGCAGATGACCCTGGATTGGCTCGACAAGCAAGGCATCGTTTACGAAAACGACCGCATGCGCCGCTTCCACATCAAGGGCGGCCAGCGCTACCAGGCGTACCACCTGCCGGTGCCCGCCGACTTCTCCAGCGCCACGTTCTTCCTCTGCGCCGGCGCTCTCTTCGGCAACCCGGTCACCCTCAGGGGCCTGGATTTCGCCGACAGCCAGCCCGACAAGGCCGCGGTGGACTACCTGCGGGCCATGGGCGCCGACATCGCCGTCAATTCCGACGGCATCACCGTCAAAGCGGGCTCACTCAAGGGCATCGAGATCGACATGAACGCGACGCCCGACGCCCTGCCCGCGATGGCAGTGACCGCCGCCTACGCCGAGGGGACCACGCGACTGGTCAACGTCCCCCAGGCGCGGATGAAGGAAACCGATCGCATCGCGTGCATGGCCCAGGAACTGGCCAAGATGGGCGCCGCAGTCGAGGAGCTGCCCGACGGCCTGATCGTGCACCATAGCAAACTGAAGGCCGGCCGTCTGGATGGGCGGGGCGACCACCGCATCGTGATGGCGCTTTCGCTGGCTGCAATGGGGCTGAGCGAGCCCTGCGCGATCGATACGGCCGAGGCCATCGCGGTGACCTTCCCGGAGTTCGTGAACCTGATGCGGTCCATCGGGGCCGACATGAAGCTCCTCGCCTGACAGCGGCCCGGCCCGATGGACGGTCGGAGACAGACGGATTCCTGAAGGCCGCCGGCCGCCCGTAGGGGCGAATCATGATTCGCCCCCACCGCGGGAATTGTTCCAAGGGCATACGAGCGCCCTGTGCCTCCACCCATCCAAACGGGGAAACGCGTTGCAGGCGCGCTTGCTTTGCGGTGGCGGAGATTGTAAGATCGGTTTTATATCATGGAGTCGACTTGGAAAGGGGATTCGGAATGCTTGGATGTCACCTTGGACGCAATTTTCAATTGACCGTCGCGGGCGGCTCGTACCAGGAAGGGCTGTCCAGCACCATCCAGGGTGTCCCGCCGGGACTGCTGTTGAGCGAGCAGGAGATCTACGGCGACCTGCTGCTGCGGAAACCGGGCGCCGATGAGCTGAGCAGCCCGCGAAAGGAGCCGGACCTGCCGATCATCTATGCAGGCGTCAACGCCGCCGATACGATCGAGAACGCCGGCAACAAGAACCACACCAACGGCACGCCCCTGGTGATCCTGATCCCGAACCTGGACCGGCATTTCATCCACATCAAGCAGTACCAGGACACGAACCGCACGCCGCGACCGGGGCACGCCTCGTACGCGAGCTTCGTAAAGTACGGTCCGGACGACGACGCGATCGGCGCCGGCATCTTCAGCGGCCGGTACACCTCGACGATCGTCGCGGCCGGCTCCATCGCCAAGAAGGTGCTCCGCAAGTGCGGGATCGAGGTCTTCGCCTACATCAAGGAGATCGCGGGCGTTCGATGCCCCGAAGTGCCCTACGAGCAGGCCCTGCAATCCAGCGACCGCTACAAGGCAATGCGGCACGCCCTGGACCCGTTCTACCAGGAGGTGTATGCTAAAGGCCGCATCCACATGGACATGCGCTTCCTGGAAAAGGCCGCGGTCATGGCCCAGATCGAGCAGGAGATCGACGCCATCCGGGACAAGACCCCGAAGATGAGCCATCAGGAGGTCCGCGACAAGTACGGCGTCCACGCCGTGGTCAACTGCCCCGACATCGACGCCGGACAGGCCATGCTCGACGCCTGCAACAGGATCTCGGCCGGGGGCGACTCGGCCGGCGGGCTGGTCGAAGTCGTCGTCCTCGGCGCGCCGGTCGGGCTGGGCGAGCCCGTTTTCAGCAAGCTGGACGCCGAACTGGGACGCATGCTGGGCATCGGCGCGGTCAAGGGCGTCGAGATCGGGGCCGGCTTCGCGGTCAAGGACATGACCGGCTATCAGAACAACGACCAGATGCGATCCGTCGACGGCAAGGTGGTCTTCGAGTCCAACAACGCCGGCGGCATCACCGGCGGCCTGACCACGGGCCAGCCCATCGTCGCACGTTTGGCGGTCAAGCCGACACCGACGATCGACAAGGCCCAGAAGACGATCGACAAGTACACCCAGGAGAACACGCAACTGGCGGCCATCACCCGGCGTGATCCGACCATCGTGGCGCGGATCTGGCCGGTCGCGGAAAGCTACACGGCACTGGTCATCCTGGACCACCTGATGCTGCACTACGGCTACCAGGCCCTCAAGGCCAAGATCAAGTAACCTTCACAGGCACAAGTCAAATTGCAGCGGGCCGCCGCGACGAGTTCCATCGCGGCGGCCCGCGTCATTTCGTGCGGTTCGACAGAGTTCCGGACGTCGCGCGTGGGCCTCTGGCGCAAAACTTAGCCCCGGCGTAGACACCCGGGGCTAAGTGCAATCCTCGTATTCGACTCCGAGCCGAGGGCTATTACCCGCCCCCGACCGCACCGGCGCCGCCGGCATTCTGCTGGTCAGCCAGCGGTGGCTGCTCCGGCCTGGGGATCGCCACCACCCACTCCGACCACTCCGTCATATTGCCCGAGGCATCACGAGCCCGCACGCGGAACTCGAGCGCTTGCCCGGACCTGCCGACGAGAACCCTGTAAATCGCTTCAGTCTGCCAGCCGCTGTCGAAACTGGTGCCGTTCTGCCTACAGTCGAAGTAATATTCGACCACACCGCTGTCGTCGGTGGCGGTCACCGCCATCATTTCTACGTAGTTGTCGAACGGTGTTGCCCTGGTGCTGCCGTCGAAATCGTACTCGCGTGGCAGGCCGTTCGGATCGAACGCCATTGGATTCGGCGTAGGCGTCGTCTGGTCGGCCGGGATCGCGGTGGTGAAGCAGCTCCACGCCGAGAACGGGGTCTCGTTCAGGTTGGCCGACGTGTCCCTGGCCTTGACGCGGTAGCAGTAGGTCATACCCGGAGCCAGGTTGACGTCGGTGTATGTATTCGCGTTGATCCAGCCGCTGTCGTTGGCGCCCGGCGTATTCGTGTCGAAGAAGTACTGCACGCCGTTGTCGTCGAAGGCCTCGGTCGCGACCATCGTGATCGTCTGCGACGTCACCGCCGCATTCGGCAGAATGTACGGCTCGGGATACGGAGCCAGCGTATCGACGTTGCCGGCGTAGCGGACCCGCGAGAACGCGGTCTCGTTGCCCAGCCCGTCGCGCGCCTTGACGCGGTAGCCGTACTGCCGGTTGCTCGACAGACCGGTGTCGGTGTAGACCCGGCTGGTCTGCCACCCGCTGCTGTGACCGCCGCCGCTGACGTTCTCAAAGAAGTACTCCACCGGCCAGCCCCATGCGTCCATCGCCTCTTTGGCGACCATCCGCGCCGAACCACCGTCCAGATTCGGCTGGGTTTCCCACTCGGCCGGGTCCGGTTCGGGCGGCGTGGTATCCTGAACCAGCCAGCAGTCCGCCAGCACCGCCAGGTCGCGGGCCGTCACGGTCGAATCGAACGTGAAGTCCGCCTGATCGCACCACCCGTTGGCCTCGGAGCAGTTCTCGTCGAGCCAGCTCGTCGCAAAGGCGGCGAAGTCCTTGAAGTCGATGATCCCGTCGAAGACCAGATCGCAGAACTTGCACGGTTCCATGAACGGATAGTGGTAACCCATGTCCACCACGCCGGTATCCGGGACGTGGTCGGTGCGGGTCGTGGAGCGTGACATGCCCACATTGCCGGCGAAGTCGCTGCCGGCATCGACCGCCGGACTCTGCCGCGACTGACCCGCGCCGCGACTGCTCAGGTAAAACTCGCCGAGCATGCCGCTGACGAAGATCGGGTCGGCATGGATGATGCCTTGGCCGTAGGTCAGCGTGCAGCCCGTGTCGACCCAGATGTCGTTGGGCCCGACGCGGATGTCGCTGTACGAGACGTTCAGCACGCCGCACAGCGGATCGAGATCGAATCCACTGCCGACCGCCAGCTCGCCGCCCAGGCGTGCCGAGTTGCCCCAGAGAATCGAATCGATCACCGTCGCTTCGCTGAGGTAACCGCAGAAGATCGCACCGCCGAACCCGGTGTTGTTCGGGTCTGCGGGCGTGCCCGGCGCGCCGTTGGTCACGAACGTGCAGTTGCGAATCGTCGGCTCGGCGTACCAGTTCGTCGAGATGCCGCCGCCGTCGCGGAAGGCGCGGTTGTTGCGGATCAGGCAGTTGACGATCTGCGTGAAGTTCTGGCCGCGCAGATAGACCGCACCGCCGGAGCCGTCGGAGAGGTTGCCCGCGACGTTGCAGTCCTCGATCAGGGCGCTGGCCGAGGAGATCAGCAGGCCGCCGCCGATCGGCACGACCGCATCGTCGTTCGGGTCGTCCACATCGGTGACCGCCCGGTTGTTCCAGACGAAGCTGCCAGCCACGCCGATCGAACCGCCCATGCCGGCCAGAGCACCGCCCCGCAGGGCCGTGTTGGCGGTCACGTTGCAGTCGATGACGCTGACGCCGGCGTTGATGACGTAGATACCGCCGCCGGTGTCGGCGCTATTGTCGACGAAGTTGCAGTCAACGAAGGTCAGGTTGGCCGTGCCCTCGGCCGCGACACCGCCGCCGAAGCCGATGTACGGATCGAGACGGAAGTTCGGGTCCTGTCCGGCCGTCGTCGGGGACGCGATGTTGTCCTCGAAGGTGCAGTCGGTGAAGGTCACGATCGTCTCGGCCGCGCAGTAGACGCCGCCGCCGTACGACGGAATCTGGAACGGAATCAGCGGCTCGATGTTCCGACCGGCGTCGCCGGCGACACCGCCCTGGCCGCTCATGCCGCCGTAGGAGCGGTTGCCCCGAATGACGCACGAGATGAACTCGGCGCTGCTGTACTGGTCGATATAGACGCCGCCGCCGTAGCCGGAGTACCAGCGGTAGTCGCCGAAGTACGAGCCGCCGCTGCCGATGATCCCGGTGGCCGGCGAGTACGGCTGCGTCCCAAACGTGGCCTCGATGTCGGCCGCGTAATCCCACAGCCAGGTCCGCCACAGTTCCTGCGTGGCCGTCTCGGCCCCAAGGCTGGCGGGATTGATGTCGATCATCACCGGAGGCGTGTAGTTGCCGCCGTAGTTCGGCAGACCGCCGTCGTCGGCGAAGTTGCCACCGTTGCCGCCGTTGCCGCCCTGGACCGCGTTGTTCTCGATGACGCAATTGACGAACTTGGGATTCGTGTTGGTCGCGCAGTAGATGGCGCCACCGCGAGCCCAGCCGCCCCAGCCGCCCCGGCCGGCGTTGGTCGTCTCGTCCGCGTCCACGCCGACGCCGCCGTCACCGGCGACGACGATGTTGTTGCGGAAGACGCAGTTCTTGACGACCGGCGCGGCGCCCGGCAGCAGGATCATGGCCGCGCCTTCGATCGGCGCGCCGTCCTCGCCGTTGGGATGCCCGAGGTCGCGGTCGCCGTCGCCGCCGTCGGCCGCGTTGCCGCCGCAGTTCTGAATCGTGAAGCCGTTGAACACGGTATTGCGATTGGCGCCCGGCCCGAACAGCACGCCGAGGTTGTTCCACTGGTTGTTGGGAACCGCGCTGAGGCCGTCGATGATCGTCGCGGCCACCACCGACGGATCGTCCGGGTTTCTGGACGTGACCGTCACGGGCTTGTCGATGATCAGGGCGATGGCCTCGAAGCCACTGTAGTAGGTGCCCGGATCGACCATGATCGTGTCGCCTTCTCCGGCGGCCGTCACGGCGTCCTGGATTCGCGGATAGTCGCCCGGCACGGTGATCACGCGCGACCGGCGTTTCTCAAAGACCACGGTCACGTGGCGATCCTGCGTCAGCGTCACGGTGTTGGTCAGCGCCGTAGACGTGTCGTCGTCGGTGCCGGTCCACTTGGCCACTCGCCAGCCTTCTTCGGGCGTGGCAACGAGCCGCACGACATTGTCGGCCGCCCCGGCATACGCCACAGAGAATGCCGGGCTGACCGAGCCGTGAATAAGGCCGTCCACCTCGCTGGGCAGCGCTTCGGCCGTCAGGGTGAACAGCGTCACGCCCTCGGCGTAGTGGTAGCCCATATCGACCGCGTTGGCATCGGCCACGCCGTCGGTTCGGGTCGTGCGATTCGCCAGAGCGATGTCCCTCGCATCAGCCGGACCGCTTCCGGCGTCGACCGCCGGACTCTGCCGCCCCTGGCCCGACGCCGTCTGGCTCAGGTAGTAGCCCGCGATGAACAACGGGTCCTCCCCGATATTGCCAGTCGCTTCATCCCAGGCTCCCGCGCTCGCATCCCAGCCGGGCAGCCTAGACAATTCCGAAACGTAGATCGACGGCGCCACGTGCGTGATCAACTGGATATTTTCGATCACCGCCGCCGCCAGGCCAAGGGTGTTAGCCGCATGAGTCACGGCGCCGCCCGTGCCGCCGGCCAGAGAGGTGTAGTACACCGAGGTCAGCGGGTCGGCGCCGATCTGCACCGCGAAGATGCGCTTGCTCGGCGCCAGCGAGGCCGCATTGACCACCGTGGCAAGTGTGTTGCCCGTCGGCGGTTCCGGATCGTGCGGCGGCCCATCCCCAATGAGCAGGATGATGCGGTTGACCTGTCCGCCGCGCCAGCCGCCCAGGGCGGTCCCGTCGATGGTGTTCATCAAGGCGTCGTACACGGATTCCGCGTCGGTGTTGCCACCGGCGTCCGCGGGCGTGCCAAGCGTATTGATGCCGTTGACGATCCGCGTTGGATCCTCGGTGAACGGCACCACGGCACGGAACGAATAATCGGTGCCGGCCCCGAGGGCCGTGTCGTTGAAATCTTTGAAGTCCACCAGCGCCATACGATAGTCGTTCGATTGCATGGCGACCGACGCGACGATCTGGGCCGCGGCGGCTCGCAGAGCCAGGACGCCGGCGGTCATGCTGTCTGTCGTGTCGACGACGAAGACCAGGTCCAGCGCCGAGCCTCCGACGAAGGCCGGATCGACACTGGGCTGAATGTTGCTGTTGCGGATGTGCAGGGTGGACGGGCGCGGCCCGTACTGGAAGCCGTTGGTCACCGCCACCTGCGAACCGTTCTTGTTGCTCGAATTGCCCCAGACGATCGAGTCGGTCAGGACCGCATTCGAGTCGTACGCCACGAACAGACCGCCGCCATAGGCCGACCCGAGCGCGCCGGTCACCACGTTGTCGGCAATCGTGAGATTGCTCATGACCGGCTCGGACTTCCACGTGGAGACGCCGCCACCGTCGCGGCCGGCGGTGTTGCCGTAGATCAGGCAGTTGTGCATGAACGGCGCCACCGCGATGTCCTGATCGGAACCACCGAAGTAGACACCGCCACCGGAAGACAGCGAGCGGTTGCCGGTGAAGATACTGTCGTAGACTTCGACCGGCGAGTCAACGGCGCAGAAGCCACCGCCCCAGCTCATGACACCGCCGAACCCGACGTTCGGATCGCTTACGAGGTTGGCGTCGACGTTGGACAGGAACGCCAGGTTCCGCTGGACGATCGTACTGTCGATCACGGCGTTCGAGTCGACGACGTAGATGCCGCCGCCGTGGTAGGCGCTGTTGCCGACGAAGTTGCAGTCGACGATCGTGGGCGACGAGCCCGACGACCAGATGCCGCCACCGATGCAGGAGGTGTTGTTCTCCAGGATGCAGCGGATGAAGCTCGGCGAGCAGTCGTCCTCGAAGGCCACCGCGCCGCCGTAGCTGACGTAGATATCGTCGGGCACCGCCACGGTGTTCGTGTCGGCGATGTTGTTCCTAAAGACGCAGCCTTCGAACACCGGATCGCTGCTGTAGCCGATGTAGACGGCGCCGCCGAAGTTCTCGATGTCCTGATTTCTCTGCGGTGTAGGCACCGTGTTCCCGCCGATACCGCAGACGCCGCCGGAGGTGTAGTTGTCCTCGAACGTGCAGTCGACGAACTTCGGTGAACTGTAGTACTCGATGTAGACGGCACCGCCGAGACCGCTGTACTTCCAATAGTCCATGTAGGGCCCGTACAGCCAGCCGTCCCAGCCGGAAAGGATCATCTGGTTCTCGATGGTCTGGGCCCATTCCCAGTTACCGCCTCGTCCCCCTTGGGCGTTATCGTTGCCGGCACCGCCCTCTCCACCATTGCCGCCCTGGGCATAATTGCCGCTGAACGTACAGTTTTCGAACGTCGGGCTGCTGAGGTAGCCGATGTAGACCGCGCCGCCGTAGGCGTAACCGGCCCATCCGCCGTCGTACCCCATCGGGTGTTCCTCGGTGCCGCCGTCGCCCGGCGCGCCGTTGCCGCCGGTCACGGAGCAGTCGACGAAGTTGCAGTTGCGGATGGTCGGTGACGCGTTGGTCATGTATATGGCGCTGCCAGGAACGCTGATTCCGTCCGGCCCATCCTGCGGGTCTCCGGGCGGATTAGGCGGGCTGACACCGATCAGGTTTGTATCGCGGAAGGTGATCCCCTCGATGATCGTTTCGGGACCCACGTTGGAAATAAGGAATTCGTACTGCCTCATGACGGTGTTGCCGACGACGTTCGGATCGTCTGGGTTGGAGCCCATCAGGGTGATGTTCTTGTTGCTGAGCTCGATGTACGGCCACGGGAACACTGGGGCGTACGTGCCGGCGGGAACGACGACAACGTCGCCCTCGCCCGCCGCATCGATGGCATGCTGGACAGACGTATACTCCGGGGCGCTGCCGACAATGATGGTGCGAGGCTGATCGAACTCGACCGTGACGTGACGGTCCGGTCCCATCACGACCAGGTTGTTGACGCTCTTGGAGGCGTCATCGGTCGTTCCGGCCCACTGTGCAACGCGCCACCCCGATTCGGGATGGGCGGTCAAGGGCACCGCAGTGCCAGCGTAGTACTGCCCGGTCGTCGGTTCGACCGTTCCATGACCGCCGACCACTTCCGTGGTCAGCGTATACAGTTCCAGCGTCGTATGATCGCGGAAGTGGAAGCCGAGGTCCACGACACCCGCATCGCCTTCACCGTCGGTCCGCGTGGTCAGCTCCGACAGGCCCAGACTCTCGGCCGCGGTGCTGCCGGCGTCGACAGCCGGACTGGTGGCCTCCTGGCTGGAAGCAACCTGGCTCAGATAGACCTTGCCGAGAGGACCATCCACAAAGAGCGGATCGGCGCTGATGTTTGTCACATCCAGCTCGGCGCCCACCACCGTCTGAATGGCCTTGGTCGCTTCGTCGTAGACGCCGTAATCACCATCGGCATTCTCGTGGAACAGACTGTGGGTGAGAATGGAGTTGCCGAAGTTGGCCTCCGCCACCGCCACCTGGCTGTTGTTCTGGAAGATACAGTCGCGTACCGTCGCGTCGCTGTCCCAGTCGCAGAAGATCGCGCCGCCGAGCCGCCGGGCCTCGTTCTGGACGAACGTGCTGTTGGTAATCGTCGGCGTCGCAAACAGACCCGTCCAGATGGCCCCGCCATGACGGTTGGCATTGTTGTCGATGAACAGGCAGTTCTTGACGACGTGATCGACGTAACCGCCGTAGAAGGTGATCGCGCCGCCGGCGCCCTTGGCGCCTCCAGCGGTGTTGTTCTCGAAGGTGTAATCCTCGATCGTGGCATGGGTAGCCGCACAGACCAGACCGCCGCCGATGTCCACGCCCGCGCCCTGCTCAGCCGCCACCGCCCCGAGGTCCGTCACCAAACCCAAGCCGGCATCGATTACCGACAAACCGGTCCGTGTATCGATGCCACTGCCGCCGATCGATTCGTTGTTGCTGATGATGCCGCCCATGAACCTGGCGTTGCCGGCGGTCAGGTACAGACCGCCGCCGTTCTTGGCGCGGTTGCCGAAGAAGTAACAGTCGGCGAAGACCGCCTCGAAGTCCTCGAAGTGGATGGCGCCACCCTGACCGTAGACGCCGTCCACAGCCGAGTTGCCGCCGAAACTGCACGATTCGAGGGCAAAGCTCAGGACCATCGGCTGCTGCGGGTCGCCCGTGTCGAGGTAGCCCTCCAGAGCGCCGCCGTTGCCGCCGGCCTTATTGCCCGAGAAGGAGCAACCGATCAGGTCGGCGTCGCTCATCAAGCGAACGGCGCCGCCACCGGTGGTGGCGGTGTTGCTGTAGAACTGACAGTTGCGCAGCGTCACCTCGGGACAGAGCGGCCCGACGAACAAGGCGCCGCCGGAGTAGTCGATCACCACGTTGCTGAGATTGAAGTCCTGACGGAAGACGATGACGCCGTCGATCATAATCGTATAGGAACCCAGGCCGGCGCTCTGCCCGTTGGCCTGGTTGTGGCTGAACACGCAATCGTTGAAATCCACGATGCAACCGGTATCGGCGTAGACGGCGCTGCTGATGTTCCGCGAGAACTCGCACCGCTCCAGATGGACGGTGTTGCCCGGACCGGAGTAGATGGCGCCACCGGGCATGTAAGTGTATAGCTCCTCCTGCTCGAGACCGAGCAGAGCCAGCGTCGGATCGAGCGAAATCGCATTGTAGGCCATGTTGTCGGTGAACTGGCAGTCGACAAACGTCGGGTTGGCGCCATTCTGATAGACGGCTCCGCCGACGATGGTTCCGTTCGTGCTGACCATTCCGCTGGCGCCCTCGCCGGCCGGGTTGGGGTACGGATCGCTCAGATCGGAGCCGGGCCCGGCCGCGCCGGGCGTGCCCGCGATACCGCTGGTGGCGTGGTTGTTGGCGAACACGCAATTCTGGAATACGGCGTCGCTGCCGTTCTCACAATAGACGGCGCCGCCGTGGCCGTCGCCCGAGGCGCTGCCGGCACGGCCGCCCCAGCTTTCCCAACTGCTGCCGTCGTTCGGATTGCTGCCGCTGCCGCCGTCGCCGCCCATGCCGCCGCGGGCCGAGCAGTTGCGGACGGTAACATTAATGAAGGTGGGCTTGCTGCGACCCACGCACGCGATCGCGCCGCCGAAACTGTCGCCGCTGCCGCTGCCGCCATGACCGCCCCAGTCGCCCTTGCGATCCGAGCCCTCACCAATGGGCGATCCGCTGAGCCCGTTGCCGCCCTGGGCCGCCACCACCATGCAGTTCTCGATGACGACGTTGCGGAAGGTGGGCGAGCTGCCGTTCTCGCAGAGGACGGCACCGCCGTAGCCAACGCCCGTGACGCTCGTGCCCGAAGGCATCTCGATGGCCGGCTCTTGCTCATCCGGATTGTATTCGAGGATGGGACGACCAGTCGGATTCTCGCCGCCGGTGACACCGACGGCGCCGATCCAGTACCCGTTGCGGACGGTCACACCGGTGATCAACGTATCGGGGCCTTCGCCGCGATAGAAGTGGAAGGCGCGTCGGCGCACGAATCGCGAGCCGGCGCAGTCGATGATCGTGTTGGCGACGATGTTCGGGTCGTTCGGATCGGTCGACATGATCCGGACCGCCTTGCGCTGCAAGTCGATACCCGCCGCGGTGCTCACATAATGGACACCCTCTTTCAGGATGATGTTGGTGTCGCCCGGGCTGGCCGCGGTCACTGCATCTTCGAGGGTCGTGAACTCGTCCGGCACGATGATGTTGCGGGTGACGTCTCTCTCGAACTCGACGATGACGTACTGGTCGCCGGGGTCCATCGTCACGGTGTTGGTGTTGCGGTTCCAGGACGGGTCGTTGTCGGTGCCGATCCACTGGCGGACGCGATAGCCTTCCTGCGGATGGGCGGTGAGGGTAACCTGCTCGAACTCATGGTAGTAGCCGCCGGTGGGCGTGACGGTCCCGTGGCCGCCGACGACGGTGACCTCCAGTTTGTAGCGTCCCTGTCCGGCGTAGTGGAAGCCCATGTCCACCGTGCCGGCATCGGGCACGCCGTCGGTGCGCGTGGTCGCGTCGGCCAGGCCGAGCTGGCTTGCCAGGGCGCTGCCGGCATTCACCGCCGGGCTGTCCTGACCCTGTCCGGCCGCGATCTGGCTGAGGAAGTACGACTCGACGAACAGCGGATCGGACTCGATGTTGCCTGCGAGCCAGTTGAGGGTCCGGCCCGACTCGATGTGCAGGCCGAGACGTCCGCCTTGAATGTCACTGTAGGAGACCGTCAGCGTCGCCGGCCGCTGGATGTAGACCGGATCGCTGTCGCTGCCGATCGAAATCTGCGAGCCCAGAACCGCTGCGTTGTTCCACAGGATGCTGTTGATCAGCTTCGTGTTGCTGCTGTGCGAAGCGACCAGACCACCGCCCTTGCCGCGATTGGGCACGTTGGGGTCGTAGGCGAGGTTCTCGACGACGGTGCAGTTCTCGATCGTCGGCGCCGCGAACCAGTGCGAGGCGATGCCGCCGCCGTCGACGGTCGCGCGGTTGGCCTTGACCAGACAGTTCTTCAGGGTCGGCGTGTAGGGATCGCCGCCGAAGTAGACGCCGCCGCCGGAGCCCTGCGTCGTGTTCTCGCTGATAAAGCAGTTCTCAATCAGCGCATCGGACGACCAGCAGACCAGACCGCCGCCGAGCCCCAGACCGGTGCTTCGCGATTGCGGCACATCCGGAGGCGTGAACGGATTGTTCGGATCGAACAGCGAGTTCGGATCGTTCGGATCGGGCCACGTGTCCACCGGAGGCCAGGTGCTCGGATCGTTCGGGTCCATCGGGGGCGCCGAGACAAAGACGATGTACTGCGGCCCGGTCGCCTGGTTGCCACGGATGCTGCAATTCTCGATCGCCGGCGTGCCGCGGCTCCAGTACAGACCGCCGCCTTCGATCGCGGTGTTGCCGCGAATCACGCAGTTGGAGACCTGCACGTCGGCGCCCTGCCCGTACCAGTACAGACCGCCGCCGTAGCCGGCCTGGTTGTCGGAGAACTCGCTGCTGCGCAGGTTCACGGTGCTGCCGTTGTAGTAGTCGGAGGTGTCCTCATCCCAGATGCCGCCGCCGAACAGACCGCCGCCGTAGCCGGCCTCGTCCTCGGTGCGGTTGTCGCTGAACGTACAGTCGTTGACGTCGAGCTTGCACTCGTAGCTGAGGAACAGACCGCCACCGTTGACAGCGGCCTCATTGTCGAAGTACCGACAGCCGTTGAGCGTGATCGCGCCGCCGACTTCGAAGGCCTGACCGCCGCCATAGAGGGCGGAGGTGTTGCCTTCGATGGTGCAGCGAGTCAGCTCGGCCGTGCAGTCGTTGGCGTAGTATTCGCCGCCGCCGCTGTCGGCCTCGATGAGGTTGCCGCTGATGGTGGTGTCCGTCAGCTTCGCGACGCAGTTCGCCAGATAGACATTGGCGCCACCGTAATTGGTGGTGAAGCTGCGCAGGATGATACCGGCGCTGCCGGCACCGCCGGGCGCCCCATCGGTCCCGCCCGCACCACCGGCGCCGCCTTCGCCCGCGGGATCGCCATCGCCGCCGCTGCCACCGGCGCCACCAGCGCCGCCCGGGCTGCCGCCCGCGCCACCAGCACCACCAGCACCGCCGGGGTACGAAAGCGTCGGCACCGTCCACAGGGCCGAGCAGCCACTGATCGCGGTGTCGTAGATCTGAATGTCGCACTCTTCGGAGAAGAAGATCGCTCCGGCCCAGGACCGCAGACCGTTGATGCCCATCGGGCCACCGGCGCCACCGGCGCCGCCATTGGCGCCGACGCCGTCGGTCCCGGCCTGGCCGTCCTGACCGTCGTTTTCACCGCTGCCTGCGGCGCCGCCCTCGGCCGCTACGCCACCGCTGCCGCCGGCACCGCCCGCACCGCCGGCGCCGCCGGCGTTGCCAAGGCCCTGGAGCGTTTCACAGTCGACGATCGTGCAGTACCGGATCGTCGGCCGGCAATTGGCGCCGAAGTACATGGCGCCGCCCAGGGCTTCGCCACCATCGCCGCCTTTGCCACCGGCGCCGCCGGCCCCGCCGGCGCCGCCATTGCCGCCATTGCCGCCATTGCCGCCGTTGCCGCCGTTGCCATCGGGGCCGTCATTGATGCCGGGACCGCCGTTCTGGCCGTCCTGGCCCTGTTGGCCGTCGCCGCCGTCGCCGCCGGCCGCACCAGCCTGGCCGGCGCCGCCGAAGCCGCCGGTGCCGCCGAGGGCCTTACAATTGCGAATCGTCACGTGGAGAATCGTCGGCGCGCAGTTCGGGTCGAAGTAGAACGCGCCGCCGTATCCGTTGCCGCCACGGCCGCCTTCCAGGCCGGGCGCGCCGTCGGCCCCGGCCGCGCCGTCCGCGCCGTTGGCGCCATCCGCGCCGGGATCGCCGTTGACGCCGTTGACCGGCGCATTCGGATCTCTTGAGTTCGGCGGAGGTTCCGCGGGGTCTTCCATCGGCTCGGCCGCCTCTGCCGGCTCAGCCGGCGCCGCAGGAGGAGCCGGCGCCGCAGGCGGAGCGCTGGCGTCTTCGCCGTTGCGACCGCGCGCGATGCAGTTCTCGATGATCAGGTTGGACAGGGTCGGACTGCTGCCGTTGAAGCAGGCGATGGCGCCGCCGAGGGCGTCTTCGCCGGGCGCGCCGTTGCCGCCGCTGCTGTTGGGGGTGCATGGATCGAACACCGCCGAACCGTTGCGAATCGTGAAGCCGTCGACCACCGAGTCGGCCCCTTCGCCGCTCTGGAAGACGAACACGCGGCCCAACTGGGCGGCGTCGAGGATCGTCGTCGCCACGCAGTTCGGATCGTCCGGGTGCTCGCTGGCCAGCGTGATGGCCTTGCCCTGGAAGTCGACCGAGTTGACCCGGTGGATACCGGCGCCGACGACGATCTTGTCGCCGTGGTCGCTGGCGGCATTGACCGCTTCATGGATCGACCGGTATTGCCCGGGCACGTGCAGGCTCTTGGGCTGACGGAAGCTGACAATGACTTCTTTGTCACCGTCGACGGTCACCTGGTTGGCGTTGGTCCACAGCGTGTCGTCATCGGTCCCCTGCCAATGGTCCACGATGTAGCCGGAGGCGGGCGAGGCGATCAGATCGATCACCGTCCCGTCGGGATAGACTTGTCCGCGACGATGTTCCGGACTGACGGAGCCGTTGCCGCCGGCGACCGTGATCCGCAACTCGTACATCGGGATTCTCTCGAAGACCGCGATCACGCTGATCGGCCCCAGCACCGGCAGCGCGATCGTCGCATCGGGCTCGATCATCTCGCCGGTCGTCAGCAGCCATTGTTTCAGGCGGTAGCCCTCGGCCGGCTGAGCGGTCAGTTGGAGAATGGAGAACTCGCGGAACGAGCCGCCGTTGGGATCGACCGCGCCGCCGATCTCGTCGGGCACGGGCGCTCCGTCGGCGTCGACCGTCATCAGCGTGAGGTTCAGTGGGAACAGGCGGGCCGTCGTCACACTGTAGTGGGCGCCCATATCGATCACGCCGGCATCCAGACCGCCGTCCGTTCGCGTGGTCCTGGTCGCCAGCGAGCCATCGGCGTTGGGATCGCCCGCATCGAGGCAGGGGCTGTCGACCAACTGCCCGGCCTCGATCTGACTGAGGTAGAAGGAACCGAGCGGACCGGCGATCAGCAGTGGATCGGCCGAGATGTTGCCTTCGCCCGCGTCACCGTCTTCTACACAGGAATAGGACGCGAAGCAGTTGAGCAGGTCGTCTCCGTTACCCCACAGGATGCAGTTCGTGATCGTCGGATTGGATTGTCCCGAACACCAGATGCCGCCGTCGCCGGGCGGGTTCTCATCGACGGCGATGGTGCAATTCGTAATCGAGGGCGAGGAATCTTCGAGATCCAACTGCCCGCTCCCGCTGGCGGCGGAGTTGTTCGTTACGAAGCAGTTGAACAGCGTCGGATTGGCGTTGTAGCAGGCCATGCCGCCGCCCAGATTCATAGAGCTATTATTGCTGATGACGCAATGGGTGATCGAGGGCGATCCATCCTCGCAGTTGATGCCGCCGCCCAGGCCGTCCTCGGCCAGGACCTCGTTGTTCCGGATGATCGTGTCGATGATGGTGGGCGAGCCGCCGAAGCAGTCGATGCCGCCGCCGTAGTACTGGGCCTGGTTGTCGGTGATGATGCAGCGGTCGATGGTCGGAGAAGCCTCTTCGATGCGGATGCCGCCGCCGTATTCGGCGACGCCCCAGCCGATCGTCAAACCTCTCAGCACGGTGTCGGCGCCTTCGCCGTTGGCGAAGGTGACGATCGAGCCTTCCTGACCGGAAACGCCGATGATGAAGGTCGTTTCCGGATGGAGATTCGGATCGTCGGGATTCTCGACGTTCCCGCTGCGCAGCGTGATCGCCTTGCCTTTGAAGTCGATGCGCTCTTTGTAGACGGTGTTGCCGGTGGCGAGGGTCTCGGCGATGATCACGTCGCCATCGTTGGCGTCGTCGATGGCCGCCTGGATGGTCGTATAGAAATTCGTCAGATCGCGCGTGTTAACGACGCGTCCGGCCTGCCCGGTGGGCGCAGCCGTCAGCGCCGCGGCGAGATTGAGCCGCCCTTGCGAGGCGGTCAGACCGGCCAGAACCTTGTCCGTGGTCTGCATCAGCGCGTGCTTGACCTGGAGAGCCGATAGATCGGGATTCTGCGCAAACAGCATCGCCGCTGCGCGCGCGACTTCGGAAGCCGCCGCGCCCGAGCCGCCGGCCTCGTCGACCGCGGATCCCAGGTCCACGTCGCTGCGCCCATAGTTCGACGACCAGGCCGGCTCGCCGTCCTCGTTCGTCGCCAGAACGCTGATGATGTTGTACGAATCATAGCTGGCCGGATAGACCGGCGTCACATCGATGTTGCGGGACTCATCGCCGGCCGCCACCACGAAAAGCACGCCTTCTTCTCCGGCGGCTTCGATGGCGTCCTTCAGACTCTCGCTGTAGTCCGAACCGGTCCAGGAAATGTGGATGACCTTGGCGCCGGCTGCCATGGCCTGCTCGATCGCGGCCACCGCCGCTTCCTGATCCACCCCATCGGCGCCGCCGACATCCAGCGACGTCACCGCGACATCCGCCTCGGCCTGCTCGGCGGCCGAAACCCCGGCGGGAAGGGAATAGTCACAAATCGACTCGGCATACAGCACATCGGCGCAAGCTGTGAACTTCACCAGCGCACCGGCAACCGAAACGCCCTCGGGCAGGGACACCGTCGCCAGACCCGTTACCAGACCGTCGTATTCACTCTCTACGGACGCACCTTCCACCACCGCATCGCAAATCGCGTCACGCACCGCGCGTGTCGTCAGCGGACCGACCAGGTCCGAGCAGGTCGAAGGCGGGCCGTCCCCATCGACAAAACGGACCAGCAGTTGCTGTGGTCCGTTCGCGGTCGCCCCGCAGTCGATCGCGTCCGACAAGGGAAATGACACGTCGTTTGCCGTTGCCAACCCTATCCCGGCGCAAAGAATCAGCACCGAGCCAATCAGCAACTGCCAGTTGCCTGGTCGCTCCTGCATCTGCTTTCTCATATGTCCACTTCCGTTTTTGCTATGCCTGAATCCGTAGAGCTTCATCGTATGGGGAATTGCTCCCGCGTCATAGACTCCACGTGCCATCGGTTTTCCGATCACGAGCCGTCAGTACTGGAACTGGTCGACGACGCCGGCCTCCAGTGCGGCCAGGGCATCCGCCTCCCGCTCTTCCTGCAGAATGATGGTCGGCTTGACCAGGATCAGCAGGATCTTGTTGTCCCGGATCGTGCTGCGATTCGAGAACAGCCGCCCGACCAGCGGGATCTTGCTCAGAATCGGAACCCCCACCTCTTTGTCGACCTCCGCCGTGATCTTGTGACCGCCCAGCAGCAGGGTGCCGCCGTCCGGAACGCTGACGCGCGTCATGACGGTCGAGGCCTCGGTCTCCGGAACCGTGACCTGATAGGGCACGGTCTGGATCTCCTCGGCGCCGCCGCCGTCGGTGGTGGTGGCATTGTCGCCGACGACCGCCTCGACGTCGTGGGTCCGGAATCGAAGCAGGTCGTTCTGGAGGGTCACGATATTCAACAGCACGTTCTTCTTATCCTTGGTGATCGTCGGACTGATAGCCAGGTTGCTTCCGACAAACACCAGGCCGATATTCTGGTAGATGCCCGTCGACGTGGCCGTCGCGCCGGTCCCGCCGACGGCGGAACTCTGCGTCACGTCCGGCGGCAGCGCGTACGTCACCGTGTTGTTGAGCGAGAAGGTAGCCGACTCACCGCTGAGCACCGTCACCTTGGGCGCCACCAGCGCTTTGGAATCGGTCCGGGCCTGCGTGGCTCGTACCAGGAAGGTCACCTGCAAGTCGTCGAGGACGGAACCGTATCCACCGCTCAGCCCGGCCGCCGGCGAGGTGGTCAGCGCACCCAGACTGCCCGGAACCTTCGTCGAGGAATCCGGCGCCCCCGCCGTATACGAATCCTGGGTGACGGTCATCAGGCCCCACTTGCCGCCGAAGTTGTAGCTGAAATCGACGTCCAGCCCGACGTCTTCCAGGAAGTTCTCACTGACCACGAGGAACCGTGCCTCGATCGAGACCTGATGGCCGAGCGCCGTGCGGAGCTGATCGAGCAGGGTCGTGATCTGCTGGTGCACTTCGGGGGTCTGATAGACCGCCAGCTTTTTGGGCGACTGGGTCGGGTAGACCATGATCGTGCCTTCCCCGGTGTCGCTCAACTCGTACCAGCTCAGCGGGTCGATGCTCTCCTGGATGAGCTGCCGGAGGCTCTGGGCCATCATGACGCTCATGTAGCCGCCGCCACCCATCATGCCGCCGCCGCCCATACCCATGCCGCCGCCGCCCATACCCATGCCGCCGCCGCCCATGCCGCCCATGCCGCCACCGCCCATGCCGCCCATGCCGCCGCCCATCATGCCACCGCCCATGCCGCCGCCCATCATCCCGCCGCCCATCATCCCGCCACCCATGCCGCCGCCGCCCATCATGCCGCCACCCATCATGCCGCCGCCCATGCCGCCGCCCATGCCGCCGCCCATCATGCCACCGCCCATGCCGCCGCCGCCCATCATGCCGCCGCCCATGCCGCCGCCACCGCCGCTCTGGTTGCTCGAGCTGCCGCCCTGGGGCATGCCCATCATCGTGCCCATCATGCCCATCATCATGCCCATCATCAGGCCCTGCATGCCGCCGTAGTTGGCCGGCTCGCCGACGAGGTCGGTGATGTCATAGACGCGGGTCTCCATCTGCTGCGTGGGCAGGGAATCTTCAGTCCCTACCGTCACCACACCCCTGTTGACTACGTAGTCCACAGGAGAGAACGCCGTGGCCGGCGTGATGGCGCGCATCAGGTTCTCCAGGGCAATGCCCAGCTTCACGGCGGGCAGCCCGTCCATGTCGATGTTCGTGGTCGGTTCGATTTCCGCATTGTCGTAGAGGTCACGCCAGAGAACAACGATGCTCAGCGGAGGCTCCACGGAGCTGCGGATCAGCTCGATCGCCTCGCTCAGCGGCATCTCCGGGGTCAGCGCCGACAGATCGACGATCTCGTCGAGCTGCTGGTAAACCCGCATGCTCTCCGGGTCCAGCCCGATCGGCTCGTCCGGTTTGCGCCGCTCGGAGATTTCCCGCCAGTTCTTCGGATACGTGACTTCCTCGGCGTAGGGGATCCCCGACTCGGTCGTCTTCATGAAGATGTCGGCGCGTTGCCGGTTGTATTCCCTGTCCAGCGCAATCTGCTTGCGCATGTAAATCATGTCTTCCAGTTGCTGCTTGAGCGTCAGGGCATCGTCGTGAAGCGGATCGATGACCAGGATGCTCTCCACCTGCCCCAGCGCCGCATCGTACCGCTGCTGCTTCCAGTAGGCCTTGGCCCGTGTCATCAGCTCGCCGATCCGCTGTTGACGGTCCGCTTCCGCCTGCTCGCGCAACCGCGCCTGATCCTCGATCGCCTCCAGGCGCTTCTGCTCGGCCAGTTGCTTTTCCCGGTCCGTTTCCGCCTGCGCGATGGATTCCAGGACGCCGCCCAAACGACTGCTGTGCAGTCGGTACAGCTCGTCGCCCAGATGGAGCTGGTTCTGGTTGACGAGGCGCTGGGCCTCGTCGATCGGCTCGCGAGCCTGCTCGAACTGCCCCTGGGCCATGAGCGTCTGGGCGCGGCCGACGGCGTCGTTGACCACCGCCTCCATGTGACTGCGGATGATGTTCCTGCGCCGATTGATGACCTCGATGAAGCCGCCCTGGGAGTCGCTCGCCAGGGGCGCCTCGGTCACCGCGGACGTTTCGGGCGTCACGACGGTCTGCGTCAGGGTCGTGGTCTGGAGATTCTGGGCCGCCGCCTGAAGACGGTCGATGGTCGCGATGTAATCTTCGGGTCGCCTGCCTTCGGGCGCCGAGAACAGGCCGCTCTGCGCCACTTCGACGAACCCGGCGCGCGCCTCTTCCAGCTCGCCCTGCGAATAAAGCTCCCAACTGCGGTTGTACAGTTGCTCGATGCGCTGCCGCTCGCTCTGGGGTTGTCCCACGGTCGGATAGACCGCCGGCATGCCCGCGAGGCTGTAAGACGCCGGCGCGGGCGCCCCCGTGGTCGACAGCGTGATCGGCTCTGTGGAAACGGCGCCCTGCGAGGCGCCGTCCATGTCCTGGAGATATCCCTGAATCGTCTGGGTCATCGTCGCCGGCATCAGACCGCTGTCCAGGACCTTGGCGAATCCCGCCCTGGCCGTGTCATAGTCGCCCGCGTGATAGGCTTTGACGCTCTGATAGTACAGATCGGCGATGTGGGTCTTGAACCGATCGAGAGCGTCCCCGGCGCGCGACTCGGCGGCCGGTGGCTCCACCGGCTCGGCCGACACCACAAGGGTCTGCGTAGAGGCAGTGATGTCACTGGAGGGCGTCCCCGTCTGCCGAATGGTTTCGGCGACCTCGGCGCGCTCCTTCTCCGTCAGGAATTGGTTGTTGGCCAGGGCCACGAGGTTCGCACGCCCTGCGTTCGCTTGCCCGTTGGCAAGCTGCCCTTCGCCCGCCTGCTTGGCTTCCAGCGCGCGCTTCCGCTCGATCGCCGCCAGGCCGGCCTTCTCCAACATCGAATCCAGCTTGCGCCGTTCCAGCGGCTCGAGGTACTGCCCGTAGCCCTGAGCCATCTGGAGCGTCTTCTCCGCTTCGACGTAGTAGCCGCGTTCGTATTGCTCGGTCCCGACGCGCATGAAGTGCTGCACCAAATGGCGCATCATGCCGTCATCATCACCTGCTCCGCTCTGCGACGGGCTCACTTGGGCGAATGCCGTTACCGAAAGCAAGATCGATGCCAGGACGATCGACACGGACCCCCCCCGCAGAGACTTAGCGAATACACTTGGCCTGTCCAAAACCTAACCTCCTGCCTGTAAAAACATCACCCTCTTACGGAAAACCCGCTACAATCGTTGGTTGTCAAAACCTCCAGTTCGAAGGATAAAGGCCGAAAAGACTACTGTAATCTATTAAAATAGCCAATTTTTTGCAAGGGAAAAATTATACCCCAGTCCCTTTGGCCGATAAAATCTGACCTCTTGCAGGTAGAACCGCGACGCTCCGGCCCAAGGACCGGAAAATGCGTGACATGAAAAGCAGGAGCCTTGGGAAGCATGGGAAGCACACGCAAAACAGGGAATATGGACAAGGCAAAAACGCCCCGCAACGCTCTGATTCTGGCCATGGAAACCTCCAGTCGCATCGGCTCGGTAGCCCTGGCGCGGGGCCAGGATCTGCTGGGCCAGACCACCTTCAGCGCCCCGATGCAGCACAGCGCCGAGATCATGCCTGCCATCGTCGACCTGCTGCGTCTGTCGGACTACGTCCCGTCGGACCTCGACCAGGTTCACATCTCTATCGGTCCGGGCAGCTTCACCGGCCTCCGCATCGCGGTCGCGGCAGCCAAGGCGATGCACCTGGCCAACGGCGTGCGGATCGTCGCGGTCGACTCTCTCGACACCATCGCCGCCAACGTGAAGGACGCGCCCTCGGACCCGGCGTTTCAGTCTATTTCACAAGAATCCCGCCTCCTGCGTCTGGCCACGCTTCTCGACGCCAAGCGGGGCCAGTTCTTCACCGCGGTCTACGAATACCAACAGAAGGATCAACAGCCCCGGCCGGAGGAAACCTCTGACGAGCCGGGCTACCGCATTCCCGCTCCGGCCGGTGGCTCCTGGCGCAAGGTGCTGCCCGACTGCCTCCTGACTGCCGCCGAGCTGCTCGACCGCTTCGCCACGCCCGACTATCCGCTCCTCGTCGCCGGAGACGGACTGCTCTACCACCAGGACCAGTTCCGGACCGAGGCCGTCCGCATCGTCGATTCGCAATACTGGAGCCCCCGCGCTGAGAGCGTCCACCTGCTGGGCTGCCGAAAGGCCGCCGCCGGCCGATTCTCGGACCCGCTGACCCTCGTGCCCTTCTACCTGCGAGGCCCCGAGGTCACGCTGCGCAAATCCGCTGCCTCGTTGCCGGGTCTGTAACCGGGTCGCGCCGCCGAACCACTTTCCAGCAGAGACGCCACCCGTTCGATAGTGCGTCTATGCCCAAGTTCCCAGGAGAAAAGGGTTCGTTCATGCCGCCGAGAACCATGACCAACGTCTGGATGCGAACGCACAACCACGTGTCGATGTTCTTCCTGCCGGTCGCCCTGCTCTACGCCGTGACCGGCGGGCTGTACATCATGGGAATCCATGGCGGAACCGACCAGAAAGTGATCGTCGAGGTGGCGCCCGAGCAGCCGCTGCCGCAGGACGTCAGGGCCCTGCAGAGGTTCGTCACGACGCAGCTTCAGGATCGCAAGCTCCGCCTGCCCGAAGGCGACGCCCAGTTTGGCCGCGGCACGTTCATCTGGGGCCGGCCCTGCGGATACCACGTGATGCTGGAACCGCCCAAAGGGTCAACCGGGACGCGAATCACATGCATCACGCCGGCCTTGTACAGCCGCCTGGTGTTGCTGCACAAGGCCAAGTGCGGCACGCCCTTCAAAGTGCTCGGCATCGCCTTCGCCGTCGCCATGGCGCTGGTCTATCTGTCGGGCCTGGTCATCGGCTGGCGTGCCGTCTCCCGGCGCCGGACCTTCCTCGCCACGCTGGCGGCCGGGGCGCTGGTCACGGTGATCCTCGCGTGGCTCAGCTTCTGACGCCCAACCGATCGCCCCCCCCGTCTCGCGGGGTCCGGCGGCCCTCTGCGCCGGGGTGACGCCGCCCGAACAGAGCAATCCTCCGTCAAATATATAAGATATTTGTTCCTTTCTCGTCCGTTTTCTGGTATATGCAGCGGTGCAATATCGGGCATCCTTTGTGGATTCGACCGCAGCTTCAGCACAGGGCGACGTTGGCCGGAATGCCCCAACGAATTCTTCTGTTTCAACGGAAAGGACTGGCACATGAACATCTATGTGGGCAATCTGGCTGCAAGCATCACCGAGGACGAGCTGCGCGAGGCGTTCGCTGCGTTTGGGACCGTGGCGTCCGTGAAGATCGTTCGCGACGGCACTACCGGCGAGTCGCGCGGGTTCGGCTTTGTGACCATGCCGACAGAGGAGGAAGCCAAGGCCGCAGTCGAGCAGATGAACGAGCACGATCTCAAGGGCCAGGCCCTCAAGGTCGAGCCGGGTCGCAGCCGGACCGGCTCTCCCGGATTCGGCGGCGGTCGGCCGGCAGGCCGATCCGGTGGACACGGCGGCGGTCGGCCGGGCGGCGGCTACGGCGGTGGACGCCCCGGCGGCAGACCCGGTGGCAGGCCCGGAGGCAGACCCGGCGGCAGGCCCGGCGGTCGTCCCGGCGGTTCGGACAGAGGACCGTCCCGCGGACGCGGCCCCATGTAGCCACCGCGCTCACCACAGCAGGCCCCGGTGGCTGCCCACGAGGCGGTAGCCACCCGGCGGCATCGAGATCAGCGGTTGCCCGTCAACTCAGATGCTGTCTATGCATTTGATCCGTCTGTAGGCAAAAGGGGCCCGTGCCACGCGTTGGCAAGGGCCCCGAAATGTGTCGCACCAGGAGCACTGCTCCGGCGACTACTCGCCGGCCGCGGGTCGGCCGTAGCCGATGTCGTCGATGTAGACCGTGCCGGCGCTTCCGGCCGCCGGGCTGGTTCGGTTGCCCACGCCGATGGTCATCTTCTCGATCCTGGTCAGATTGACGCCGCCAAACTCACTCAGCGCGATCTGCCACGCCTGCCACTCGGTCGCCAGGACGGCGTCCGGGTCCGCATGGCTAACGGTCGCGGCGTGCCCGGCACTGTCTTCCAGCGAGACATAGAGCGTCTGTGGCGCATTCGCCGCATCACCACAGAAATACAGCCTCAGACTGTCGGCGCCGCTGACCGTCCAATCCTGGAACGCGTCAAACGTTCGCTCCGCCTCGGAATAGAACGGCGAAGCGCTGTTGTCGTACGCCAGGGGCATGGACTGCTTGCCGCTGTGGACGATGGTCCGCTCGGCAAACGGCGCGTTGAGGTAGCCGACGGTGGAGCCGGTGTCATTGACCCAGCCGTCCAGCCAGGTGTCGAAGATGGTCGCCTTGGCGTCGATGTCGTCGTTGTACGTCTCGAATCCGTCGATCAACGCAAACTCCTGGGTTGAGAACATCCATATCTCACCTGCCCATGCGGCGACCGTATCCGCCTCGTTGACCTCCACGACCTGCCAGTAGTAGACGCTCCCGAACGCGAGGCCATCCGGCGCGAACGTCGCTTCGTCAACCGTGCCGACCAGGCCGATGGACTGCGGATCGGTCCCCAGGTGGACGTCGTGGGACACGGCGTTTCGGCCGGCGCGCCAACTCAGGACAGCGTCCGGGTCGACATCCGCCGCACCGTCGGCCGGTCGCGGCTGACGGGCCTGGACCGGGACGCACAGGAACCGGACTTCACTGAGGCCATACTGACCCAAGGGCCCGTAGCCGCTGTTGACGTTCAGCCGCACGTACCTGGCCGCTACGCCGCCGAAACTGACGGTCGTGTTCGCTGTATACGTGGTGGTCGCCGTCGCCCTGGCGAACTCGAAGTCGCCCAGCGCCGTCCAGT
>CAZOFX010000041.1:0-43735 GCA_964579055.1 uncultured Pirellulales bacterium | reverse complement strand
GCACGACTCGATCTTGCCCATCTCGCAGAGGATGCGCCGGTAGAAGCCCGCGCGGCGCGTCTGCTCGTAGCCGGCCTGCACCTTCTCGACGGTCGCGGCGGACAGATCGTCCACATCATAGAGCCGCCGCATCGCGATTCGCACCGCCTGCCCATAGCCGGTGTTCTTCACGGCGGGCCAGTACGGCTCCAGCAATCGCCACTTCTCCGCCGCGTCGGTCTTCGGCGAGAAGAACCGATCGTACATGTCCCCCGACATGCCCGCGACGACCAGGTCGGAGTCCAGGTAGTGGCTCAGCAGCACGCTCCAGTCGTCCCCTTCGTCGCGAGACGCCGCCGCCAGCCGCTCCTTCTCCTCCGGCAGATGTTCGTGCGTATCGATCAAAGGCGTGCCGGACACCTTCTCGGCAATCGCCGGATGGATGCGACCCGGAAGAGCCGGGGCCTTCGCGTCCGCCGTCTTCGACCCGAGGAGGGTCGTGGCGCCCAGCGCGCCCATGCCGGCCAGCGTGTCCCGTCTGGAAATGCGACTGCCCTGCGTCATGGCCAAGTCCCTTCAATCACCGAGAGATTCGTTGACGTTCCGGTCCGGGCGGCCCAGGCCGCCGACAGACACCAGAGAATCGCCCTCACTCTACCACTGGCCGACGGAAAACGCCAACACCTGAGAGATGCACTTTGCGGCGCTGACTGCTATACTGTCGTCCGATGGGCCGGACGACCGATCGTCGGCCGCGAAATGCAGAGACTGTCTGAAAGGAGCCGCCATGATTCGGCAGACCTGTAGAATATGCCGCCTCACGCTTGTTTTGACCGTCTGCGCGGTCAGCACTCCCCTGCTCGGCGCGATGCCCCGGTTCGAATGCCACGAGATTGGCCAGATCGGCAACCAGATGGGCCAGACCTCCTTGGTGGACATCGACAAGGACGGCGATCTCGACTGGGTCGTCGGCGAGCGGACACGGACGTGGTGGTTCGAATACGCCGGCCCGGACCAGTGGATTCGACACGATCTGGGTCAGGGCAATCGCACCGACGTGGGCGGCACCGCGTTCGACATCGACCGCGACGGCTGGATCGACCAGCTCTGTGGGACCGGATGGTACCGCAACACGGGCCGGCCTCGCACCGAGCTTTTCGAGCGATACGAGAGCGGCACGATTGTCTGCCACGACGACGTCGCGGCCGACATCAACGGCGACGGCAAGCTCGATGTGGTTGCGTGCAGCGATCAGGGCGAGCATGGCGTCACGGTCTGGTACGAGATCCCGGCCGATCCCAAGGCCCCATGGATCGAACACCGGATCGGCAATGGCATCCACGGAGGCGTCGGTCCGGCGGGCGTCGGCGACGTCGATGGCGATGGTGACAGCGACGTCGTCCGCGGTGACGTGTGGTTCGAGAACACCGACGGCAAAGGCCTGCAATGGACCGAGCACGCCGGTCTGACTCCGCCCGGCGGCAACCGGCCCGAGCGATACGGCCTGGCGATCAAGGTCTGGGTCGCGGACCTGGACCGCGACGGCGATCTCGACATCGTCGAAGCCGAGGCGGACACGCCCGATGCACGCGTCTTCTGGTTCGAGAACAAGGGCAAGGCAAAGGAATGGGCATGTCACCTGATCTCGGCCGACCATACGAACCAGGACTTCCACTCGCTGGCAGTAGCGGACTTCGACAATGACGGCGACCTCGACGCCTTCTCCGGCGGCGGCCCCCTCTCAAAGGACGTCCAGAAGTGCTTCATCTGGGAGAACGCCGACGGCAAAGCGGGCCTCTGGAAGGAGCATCTGATCCTCGAAGGCAAACGCTGCCACGAGGCGAAGGCCGCCGACGTGGACGCCGACGGCGACATCGACATCTGCACCAAGCCCTGGGACGGCAACCTGCACATCTACCTGCGCAACCTGCTCGTCGAGGACAAGAAGAAGAGCGAGAATTGACTATCGGCACTATCGGCTAACGGGCACAGGAACCAGTGCGTCGAGACAGAATTGCCCTGAGGCCTTGGATCCGCCCGGGTTCCCAACGTCTGCTTATGTGTGTCGCGTAGAACCGTTAGGCGCATCACCCTGTTGGATGCTACCAAAGAGCACGAGCTCGAGTTCACGGTCGGGCACGGCGTTCCCTCCCGACCGCATGCTCGATACCAAAGCAAGGAATGCTCTTCTGGAACGCGCCTCGTGAAGTACCTGGCCGGTTTCCTCAAAGCGTGAAAGAGCCCCGATGACAGAAACGGTACCATAGACGGCTATTCGCGCTTTGGCATCGGCCGCATCACGGTGAGCGTCGCGAAGATCCTCATCCGATCTCAGATGTGCTGCTGCCGCCACCGCACGCAGATAGTCCGCATAGGCATGTGATTGTAGATCAGCGGCATGCTTCTCGCGTTCCGCGGTGCGGCTGAGCCAGAACTGCAACACGGCACCAACCACAACGCCTGCCAGCGGGAGGATCGCAACTGCCCAGTTGTCCATATGCTACCTGCCCACCCTGTCATCTACTTCACAACAATCAGATTCATCGCCATGAGAAACGGAGCCATGGCTCTCTGGCCCGCTGACACGCCAGTGGGCTTCAATGGTGTCTGCTGAAAGATCGGCGCCGCAATCCCATTCGACGAAATATCCGCCGTTGGAAACCTTCATGAACTCAGTTGGGTCGCGAAGATCTTCAAATGCTTCGTCTCCCAGATAAGGACTGACATCGAAACGGCCAACACGCCCATCGTCCGCAACGATGGACAAGACCCAGTTCGGTCCTGGACGCACTTCCTTGATTCTCATTGGTCGAGCCCCCTAATGGGAAACGGCTTCTTGCCGTTCACGGCCAAATCCCAATTGGCCAGCAGTTCCTCCTGGTGAATCTCGATCCACGCAACGACCAGCTTGTGCTTGTTCAGAGGCAGCTCACCTGCCAGAAGCGTTCCATCATGGATGGAGTACACAGCCACTTTGCCTTGGTAGTCGGCATGGATGTGTGGCGCATGATGCCTCTCGGCATCTCGGAAGAACATCCGGATAAGAATCCCATAGAACATGGAGATAGTCGGCATTCCGTCCTCTCCTTCTTCCTTTCGATTACGTGATTGCCATCCGGTTTCGCCTTTGCGTTTCTTCCTTTCACTTAGAATCCCATGATAACGCACCACGTCGGACAAATCAACAACGCCCCGCGGAGGACGCGAGGTAGCGCGTGCAAAGCGTGCGGCCGGTGTCAACGAGGAGCACGTTCGGGCCGGTCTCGGCGCGGGTGATGGAGATGGGCTCCCTTCCAGAGCCATCGGACCAACACGTTGCCGATAATCGCAGCCGCAGTGCTCAGGACGAGGCAGCCGGTCCACAGACAGAATGAGCCCATGATGATCTTGCCGCGTCTGGCCTGGGCGTACGCCGCGATATACTCGTCGGCATAGGGAATCGCGTACAGGACGAAATGACCGATGCGCCAGGCGGTCATGTAGATGGGAACGGCCGTCAGAGGGTTGGTGACCCAGCAGGCCAGCAGAGCGATGGGCAGGTTCACACGGAAGTAGAGCGTGCCCACGCAGGCCAGCAGCATCTGAAACGGGATCGTAGGGGTGAACGCGATGAACAGCCCAACGGAGATGCCTCCCGCCAGCGAGCGGGCGTCGAAATGCCAGAGGTCCCTGGCCAGGATGTTCTTCCCGAAGACGCGATAGAGGAAGGACCGCCGCAGCCTGTCCCGGTCCGGAAGATGACGAAGAATCAATTCGCGAAGACCCATGCACTCCTATCTACATACACGGTGGATTCCATCTCTCTACGGAAAGCGTACGATCACCGCCGCCAAAGGTCAAGAGGCAATGCCGCCATCCCGGGCAGTTTGCTGTAGCCAGGGGCATCCCTTGCGGATAGGATCGCCCGGGCGACGGGCGAAGGATGATTCGCCATCACGCCGGACTTGCCGTTGTAAGATGGCCAAATTTGCGGGGAAATACGCATGGCGAAGATCATCAAGGTGCAGTGCACAGGTAAAGGGCAGCATGTCAATGAGATCGATCTGGAGGACGTGATCGGCAGTGACGTCGTGCTGTACGGTGGGCCGATCGACACGGGCCGGCAGATTCCCGCGCGCATCGTCCGACGGTGCGACGAATGTGATGAGGGCAAGGTCATCATCACGCGAGAGATGATCGAGGCCTCCATGTGAACATGTGACCTCGCAGGGGATCCGACGCCACGGAAGTCGGACTGACTCCATCGCGGCGGAACCAATCGAACCTGCCTCGGAAATCGTCCATGAGAGACTATGCCTTGCCCAGTCATGAAGAATGCCTGTCGATGATTCGGGATTGCCACGTTCCCGTTCACATCGTTCGGCACGCCGCAACGGTCGCCAGGCTGGCTGTGTTCCTGGCGAGAAAGCTCGCCGAGCGCGGGATCGAGATCGATGTCGAGCTGGTGGAGCGGGCCTGCCTGCTGCACGATCTGTTCCGCGTCTGCGATTTCCCGCTCGAAGATTTCACGTGGTTCGAGCAGCCGGTGACCGAAGACGACAAGAGCCGATGGCGACGGCTCAAGGCCCGACACGGTCACGTCCGGCACGAGGACGCCGCCGACGCATTCCTCCGGGACAAGTATCCCGTGCTGGCGACGACGATCCGCAGGCATCGATACGTCGCGGTCCTGGACGAGGCGGACTGCCCGCAGTCCTGGGAGGAGAAGCTCGTCTATTACGCCGACAAGCGAGCGATGCACGATCGGATCGTCCCGCTGAAAAACCGACTGGAAGAAGCACACGAAAGAAGCGCTGTGGCCATGGCCAGGGAAGGCAAGACCCGCTGCTGGGAGACGGAGAAGGCGGTGGACGCCCGAATCTTCGAACTGGAGGCGGAGATCTTCGAGGCCATCGGCCTTTCGCCCGACGACGTGACGGAAGAACTCATCGCACCCGACTCCGCCAGCGCCAAACACCGCACCGGATGAAGCCTCTCTATCACTGTTTCGCAGAGCTGTCGATCACCTGCCGAGGACCTTGTCGATCGGCGGCGCGTAGTAAAGACCGAAGCTCGACAGCGTCGGACAGACGCGGGAGTTGAGGATTCGCAGGCGGACGCGGCCGGTCGTGACGTCGTCGAACCGCAGGAGACGCTTGTAGCCGACCGTGGTCCCGCGAGCGAATTCCTTCCAGGCGCCGCCATCGATGGCTTCGAGGACAAATTCCTCGATCCGCTGGCCTATCGCGATGCACTCGCCCAACTCGGCGACGTTGAACGTACACTCCTTGCCCAGATCGAACTCGGCCGTCGCGGCCGTCGTCCAATCATCGGTCGTCCAGTAGGTGTCCTTGTTGCCGTCGGTGATCTTGTCCGCTGCGAAGGCAGGATTGCCGCCTTTGACGTGCGAGGCTTTGGCGGAGGCCTTTGCCGCCAGATTCTCGTCGAAGATGGCATCGAGCACCTTGCGGAACTCCTTCAAGCGCTGGACGTCGTTCTCATGGATCAGGCCCCTGCGATCCGGCGGCAGGTTCAGCAGCAACACACTGTTGTACCCGACGGAGCTGAAGTAGATGTCGAGCAGTTGCTCGACCGATTTGACCTTGTCGTCCTCTTTGGCGTGGTAGAACCAGCCCGGGCGGATCGACACGTCGGTCTCCGCCGGATACCAGATCAGCCGCTCGCCCTCGCCGAGGGCCTCGATACTGCCCAAGTCCTTCGCGGTGCAGTTGACCGGCCCGAACAGGCTGCCGCTGCCGTTCATCACGCTCCACTCGCTCTCGCGGGCGTAACCTCGCTCGTTGCCGACCCAGCGGATGTCCGGCCCGTTGAAGATCACCGCGCCCGGCTGAAGCTCTCGGACGATGCCAAAGTAGCCTTGCCAGTCGTATTCCATATCCTTGGCGTCGGGCCCTTTGGCCCCGTCGCACCAGACCTCGGTGACCTCGCCGTAGTTGGTGAGCAGCTCGCGGAGCTGATTCATGTAGAACCGGTTGTAGCCTTCGTTGTCGCCGTACGTCGGCTCGTGCCGGTCCCAGGGAGACAGGTACAGCCCCAGCTTCAGCCCCGCTTCGCGGCACGCAGCGGCCAGCTCGCCGACGATGTCGCCTTTGCCGTCCTTGTACGGACTGTTCTTGACCGAATGCTCGGTGTGCTTGCTGGGCCACAGGCAGAAGCCATCGTGGTGCTTGGCCGTCAGGATGATCATCTTCATCCCTGCGTCTTTGCAGGTCCGGACCCACTGGCGTACGTCCAGCTCGCTCGGGTTGAAGATGCTCTCCGGTTCCGTGCCGTCGCCCCACTCGCGGTCGGTGAAGGCGTTGACGGTGTAGTGAATGAAGCCGATGAACTCCAGTTGCTGCCAGGCGAGCTGCTGAGGCGAAGGCCTCACGTTGGCGGCTTGGGCAATCAGCGCTTTGCGTCTGAAGTGCTCGACCGTCCGGGGCTCGCCCACCACGTCGTACACGCGAACGTAATCGACGACGAAATGGTCGGGCAGTTTGGCCTGGGCAATGTCCCCTCCCCACTCGCCAATCTCCTCGGTCAGCTTCGCGTATTCCGGGACCTGCGAGACGCCCCCGCCGCTGGTGCGCCAGGTTTCCTGTCCGTTGACATAGAAGACGTACTCTTCCGGCGTCCAGTAGAGGCCGAACGTGTGGAAGCCTTCGCTCATGCCCGGCACGGTGACCGTGGTTCCGGCGTGCTGATGCTCTTTGCCATAGCCGTCCCAGTGCAGGTTCTGCGTGGTGCGGTCCTCGCGCCAGGGCTTTTCCATGATGTCGATCTCAGTGCCGTCGCGGCCGCCGTCGCCGATCTTGTTCACCGTGTCGCAGTGGAGCCAGAAGGCGGGCCAGTGTCCCGGCTGGGTCGGGAACTTGCAGCGGCAGACCCAGTAGCCGTAGCGGTGCTCGAATTTGCCTCGCGTGCGCACGGCGCCGCAGGTGTACCGGTCCCCGTCCTTCTTCGTTCGCAGGACCAGGTGGCCCTGGCCGTCGACGTAGGAATCCTCCTTGACCCAGAAGCCATCCCGCCGTTTCCAGTCGCCCATCACGTCCCATTTCGATTGGTCGACCTGGGTGCCCTCGAATTCGTCGCTCCAGGCAAGCTTCCACTGCTGGCCCGCCGGCAGCGGAGGCAGAAACTCGTCACTTGCTTGTACCGAACCAACGAGGGCAATCACAACCAGAAGAACAGACCGCGAAACAATGCGGTCAGGACGACGGGGCGGAAGAGTCATGATGTGTTCCTTCTTGTCTGTATTGTCTCCAACTGGGCCGTCGTGTCGCGAGGAAGCCGGAGACGATGGTAGCAACGATCATGGCGATGAACGTCAACGAGGTGAACCAGTAACCCCAGGCCTGATCCGGCACGTGCGCCATTTTGACCAGAACGGTGCCGATAGCAAAGGACTGCAACAGCATCTTGAGCTTGCCCGAGCGGGTGGCGGCAAAGTTGATTCCCTTGGCCTCCGCCACTTGCCGCAGAATCGTGACGTACGCCTCTCTGGCCGCAAGAATCGCGACGACCAGCCAGTGAATCACGGCCAGCGTTCCGGCCGACCAACCAAAAAGCCGGGGCTCGCCGATGAGGGCAAAACACGTAAAGGCCCCCACCACGAGCACCTTGTCGACCAGCGGGTCCACCATGCGTCCGAACTTGCTGGTGGCGTTGAAGCGACGCGCCACGATGCCATCGACGACATCGGTCAGGCCCGCGACAACGAACAGTACAAAAGCTCCGTCCAGAAACACCGTGCGATGCACGACCTGTGGGCTGTAAAGGATCATCACGAGGAAGATGATGGACAGGCCGAGGCGTGCAAAGGTCAAAATGTTCGGGACATGTTTCAGCATGGCGGCAAGTTTACTGAAGGGCGTCGCCCGCTTCAATAGCAAATTTGCTCGACGAGCAGATCGTAGTCCCTGACCCCGGCGACCTCCACGTCGGCATAGCTTCCGGGACCGGCCATGCAGTTGGTCACGACACAAATCCCGTCGATGTCGGGCGCCTGTCCGTAGAAGCGGCCGTAGCCGATGCCCTGCGGATCGACCGAATCGATCAGGCACTTCAGACGCTGACCGACGCGCGCCCGGTTCTTCGCGAAAGCGATCTCCTGCTGCGCCAGCATGAGGGCGTCGAGCCGGGCCTGTTTGACGTCGTCCGCAATCTGGTCCGGAAAATCCGCCGCCGCGGTGCCGGCTTCGGGAAAGAACGTGAACGCGCCCAGCGCGTCGAAATGCGCCCACCGGACGAAGTCGAGCAGCTCGGCAAAGTCGGCATCGGTCTCGCCGGGAAAGCCCACGATCACCGTCGTCCGCAGAACGATGTCGGGGATCGCCCTGCGAAGACGCTCGATCATGGTTCGCAATCCGTCCACCGTGTCCGGACGTCTCATCGCGCGGAGGATCTTGTCGCTGGCGTGCTGGATGGGGATATCCAGATAGTGCAGGACCTTGTCACTGCGAGCGATCGCGTCGATCAGCTTGTCCGTAATGCCCTTGGGGTAGGCGTACAACAGCCGAATCCAGACGAGGTCTGCGATCGTCTCCAGGTCAGGGAGTAGATGAGCCAGACCATCGGTCATCTTCAGATCGCGGCCATAGATGGTCGTGTCCTGCCCGATGAGGTTCAACTCCACCGCCCCTGAAGAGACCAGTTCCCTCGCCTCCTCGAGTACCAGTTCGGGGGGCTTGCTGTGAAACGGCCCGCGAATGGCGGGGATCGTACAAAAAGAACAGCGATGGTCACACCCTTCGCTGATGCGAAGATAGGCACAATGGGCCGGCCCGATTCGCAGGCGGACCCGGTCATCGGCTGGCAACAGAAACCTCCGGTCACCGTAAACTCCCGGCTCGTCGGCGGACAACGTGCGCCGAATGATCTCGACGATGCTGTCCCTCTGGCCCAGTCCGACGACGGCGTCGACTCCTTCCGCTTCCTCGAGAAGCTGCGCGCCCAGCCTCTGCGCCAGGCAGCCGGCGACAATCACCTTCCGAACGCGACCGCTTCGCTTGCCCTCTACCGCCTGGGTCACGGCGTCGAGAGACTCGACCTTCGCCGGCTCGATGAAGCCGCACGTGTTGATGATGACCACGTCCGCCTGGGAGGGCTCGGCCGCGATCAGGAAACCCGCTTCCACGATCTGGGCCAGCATCCGCTCGCTGTCCACCACGTTTTTCGGACAGCCCAACGCGACAAACCCTACCGTGACTTTCTTCCTTCTGCTCTTCGTCATGGAACGTACTCATAAGCCAGCAGGTGACGTTTGTCCATCCTTTTAAGTTGGGTAAGATGAAAACCCCCATTTTCGTTAATCCTTTCAAATTGCCCTTGACGATAAACTTCGTAGAAATAGAATAGCGATAGTTGGCGTCTACCTGCACAGGAGGAAATTGTCAGGGTAGATCTACAGGGATGTAAGGTCGTAGGTAGAAGCGACAGGTATTATGCGAATGACTGATGCCAAACACAAAATCAGCCACAACAGGGAGTTACTGCTCGTGGCTTTTGTCGTTTTGGGAGCAGTCATTCTCCAGGGCTGCCACGACTGGCCGGATGAGAGGGGCGCCGCCATCGAAGCCCAGAACATTCTGCGGGATATCGGCCGGGTAAACCCCGTCGCCGACCCCAACATTCCAAGACCCGCGGTCTATCAGTCCCCTCCGAAGAAGATCAAGCAGGTCGTCGGCGGCGCCGAAGAGTGGAAACTGATTTATTTCTGTCGGTACCACACCGCCGAGAACATGAAGCAGGTCATTCACGAGCAGTTCGCCACGCAGTTGTTCAACCAAAAGGGCCAGTCCACAACCATTCAGGACTACACCGTCACGGCCAACCCCGCCACGAACCAGCTCATCGTACGATGCCCGCTGGAATCGGACATCGACTCCGTCCTCCAGATCATCGAGGAGACAGACATCCCGCCGATCCAGGTGAAGATCGAATGCCTGGTGTCGGAGCTGTACGCGGACCTGACCGTCGACCGCGAAACATCCGTCCAGATCGAGAATCTGTTCGGCGAAATGGCGATCGGCGGCGAACCGACGAACGAGTATCTGGCCTTCCCTGGCGCTGCACTTCGTGATCCAGCCAGACAGAAGTTTGGCCTGAAAGTCGGCGTCGATCAAGGCGAGCCGGGGCACCGGATCATGGCTCTCGTCGACATCCTGGTTTCGCGGGGCTACCTGAAGATTCTGATGAATCCTACGCTGGAGGTCGTCAACGGCCAGTTGGCCAAGATCCAGTCCAAGCAGCATCTGCCGCTCCAGCAGGTGACCGTCCAGAGCGGTGGTTTTGGAGGGACGCCCGTCCTGCGGACGCAGACGGAGTACTACGACATCATCGACCAACTGGAGGTCACGCCGCACGTTTATGCGGATGGCTATATTGGGCTGGAGACACAGGTGCAAATCGCCGCACACATGACGCCCGAAGGCATCAGCCAGATGCCGATCGTGACCGAGCGGACGATCACCAACAAGGACAACCGCATCCGAATCGGCGAGAGCCTGATCATCGGAGGCATTCGCAAGAGCGAGAAACGCGACGTCATTCGCGGCGTGCCGATCCTCAAGGACATCCCCGGCCTGAATCTTCTCTTCTCCGGTCGGGACTTCGAGGAGCGGGCCACCGAGGTCATTTTCATCCTGACGCCGACCATCTCGACGGGTGGCAAGCCCAATCAGGATATCGTCGACATGATGGAGGTGCGGCATTCGTCGCCGATGACCCAGGCCCTGCACGAGACCGTGATGGACCCGCTGGGAATCAAGGCTCGCGAGCAGGAGCAGGAGCGGAAGGTGGACGCGGCCTACGATGCACAGATGCAGTCGGAAGCAGAGAAGAACGCCGCCCGGCTGGAAGCAATGGAGACGGGCCAGCAGATCCAGGACTTAAGTGCCGAGCTCGAGCAGGCCAAGGCACAGGTCGAACAGGCCAGCACGAAGGCCGATCAAGCGGCCTCGGCCGCCGAGGCCGCCAGGGCGCAAGCCGAGAAGGCCACGGCGGAGGCCCAGCAGGCCAAGACGGAGGCCGAGCAGGCCAAGGCACAGGCCGAACAGGCCGGCAAGAGCGGCGCCGAACCGCCGCAACAGCAGGCACCGCCGCAGGAGCAGCAGCCCCCGGCGCCCGCCCAGGGCCAGGAGCCGGCGCCGCCGCAACAGGAAGCGCCACAGGGACCACCGCAGGAGGCGAAATAGCCGCAGGAGGAGAGGACCGCACTCACGGCACCGCGCGGGTGTCCGTGTCTGCCCTTTCGGATCTCCTGCAAGCATTGCCGTACGTCAATTGCATGTAGCTCAGGAACTCACGAACTGACCTTTCTGGAGGGACAGTAGATGGACAACTTGGGCAACAACAGCAACACAGGCAATCACGTCGAGAAGCCCATCCCTTTTGACAGCGGAGAGAAACCGACGCCGCCGGGAAGTCCGGCGCCCGCAGCCCCCAGCGTCTCTCGCGCTCCGCTGAACCTGGGCGGAGGGGCCAAGCCTGCGGCCGCTCCACCGACGCCCGCCGCAGCGCCGGCGCCGCGCCCCGCTGCGCCGGTGCCCGTCCGGAGGACCGTTCCCGAGGCCCCCGTCCCTGCCGGCGGGAGGATTACAGGTGTCAAGACCTTCTTCACCAAGCTGCACCCAGGTGCGCTGGAGTTCATGGACGAGCAAATCGGTGCTTGGCTCAAGGAGCATCCGGAGGTCTGTATCAAGCACACCAACATCACGACCGGCGAGGTCCAGGCCAAGAAGACCGAACCCAACATCATCATTACCTTGTGGTACTGACCGCCATCCCAGCGTCGCAGGACACAAGCCTCGGTCCCGGCACCTGCTGAAGCCCGAGGTGGTCGCCGGAGGTGTCTGGAGGAGTGCCGGCCCGCCCTTCCGGCCGGTAGTGGAAGCCGCCCGGCTGGCCCGCTGGGGGTACACACCCGATTTCCGCAAAATTATCGCCACAAAAACTTGACACCACCTGCAAATTCCATTAAGTTTTTGGGGTTTAGCAGTTTGCGTGACCCACGAGAGATGAGTCAGAGGCAGTTTGGAGGTTTTTGTGGCTAAACAGTTGGCGCGGGAGCTTATCAACGCAGGAGTGCATTTCGGGCACGGTGTGAGTCGATGGAATCCGAAAATGGCCCCCTACATCTTCGCAAAGCGGGGAACCATTCATATCATCGACGTCAAGAAGACGCTCAAAGGCGTACTGGTGGCCAAGAAACTGCTGGCAGAGATCGTTGCCTCCGGCAGCGACGTCGTCTTCGTCGGAACGAAGCGGCAGGCCCAGAAAGCTGTCGAAGCCGCAGCCAAGCGATGCGGGATGCACTACGTATCGGAGCGATGGCTCGGCGGAATGCTGACGAATTTCCGCACGATTCGATCCCGCCTCCAGCGTCTGGAGCAACTGGAAGCCATGGAGCAGGACGGCTCGCTGGAAGCCGAAAGCAAGAAGCAGGCTTCCCGCCTCAAGCGGGAGATGCGAAAGATTCGCACCAACCTCGACGGCGTGCGAAAGATGTCGCGTTTGCCCGGGGCCATCGTAGTCGTCGACGCCAAGAAAGAGTACCTGGCGCTGCGCGAAGCGGCCAAACTGGGCATCCCGACGGCGGGCGTCCTCGACACGGACTCCGATCCCGACACGGTGGATGTGGCCATTCCTGCCAACGATGACTCGATCCGCGCCGTGGAGATCATCCTCAACGAGCTGGCCGACGCGGTAGCGGTCGGCAAAACGATGGTTTCCGTCCGTCAGCAGGAATCGGTCGACCCGCGTCCGCGAAGGGCGCGTCCGAGCCGTCGACCGGCCATGGGCCGTGCCGACGGGGCCGCGGGGCCCGGCGCAGCCGCGACCGACGAACCGGCCGGCGACGCCGAGTCTGCGCCGGAATCCGACAGCGGCGCTGGGCAACCGGAACCCGATCAGCCCGCCCCCGGCATGTAGCGGCGGATTCGCCCTGTGCCCCCGTCCGACCCGGAAGACCGCGCGGACCGAAGGGTCTCCAAGACTGACGCGGCAGCAGCCCGTAGGCATGTTCGGTGCGTTTCGACGGAGAAACCTCCGATGGGTGCTGATCCGTCAGTCCCTTCCGCGATTTGTGAACCTTTGAAAAGAGCAAGACAGGAGTCGATCAAATGGCAGAAATCTCAGCTTCGGCCGTCATGAAACTTCGCAACAGATCCGGACAGGGCATGATGGACTGCAAGAAAGCCCTGGAGGAAGCCGCCGGCGACGTCGATCGGGCGATGGAGATTCTCCGCAAGAAGGGGTTGGCCACACTCGCCAAGAGAGCCGAGCGAGAGACCTCGAACGGCCTGGTCGTCTCCAAGATGGCCGACGGCGGCCGGACCGGTGTCCTGGTTTCCCTGTGCTGTGAGACCGATTTCGTCGCCAAGGGCGCGGACTTCGTGGCCACCGCCAATCTGCTGGCCGAGTACGCGCTGGCCTGTCCCGCAGACGAAGGCGTCGACGCCCTGCTGCACACCGCCAAGGACGGAAGAGCCTTCAGCGACATCCTGACCGAACTCGTCAGCAAGACGGGAGAGAAGACCCTCGTAGGCGACTACGCGCGGTTCAAGCTCGACGGCCCGGGGCTGATCACCATCTATATTCACTTCAACAGCAAGGTCGGCACGATGGTCCAGCTCAACGTCAGCGACCCGAAGGTGGCGAAAGCCGAGGGCCTCCAGCGGGCCACGATGGACATCGCCATGCATATCACCGCCAGCAAGCCGCTGGCGCTGGACAAGAGCGGCATCGATCCGGAAGTGATCGAGCGGGAGAGAGCCGTCTACGCCGAGCAGGTCAAGAACAAGCCGGCGGAGATCGTCGATCGCATCGTCGACGGCAAGATGAGCAAATTCTTCGCCGAGAACTGCCTGCTCGAGCAGCCGTTCGTCAAAGACGACAGCAAGACCGTCCAGCAGGTGCTCACCGAGGCCGCCAAGGCCGCCGGCGGCACCGCCACGATCAAGCGTTTCGCCCGGTTCGAGGTCGGGTGATTGGCGCGGGCCCTCTCGCTTGCGCCGTGCATCGCCGACCAGACGCATGCCACGGAAGGAGCGTCGCAGTGATGGGAGAATGTCAGTACAAGCGGGTGCTGCTCAAGCTTTCCGGCGAGAGTTTCTGTGAGCCGGGCGAATTCGGCATCAACGGAGCTTGTCTGGAGTCCGTCGCCCATCGCATCGCAGAGATCAAGCGGCTGGGTCCGCAAGTCGCTGTCGTCGTCGGCGCCGGCAACATCCTGCGAGGGGAGACGTTCTCGCGCACCAGCCACATTCCCCGGAACACGGCCGACTACATGGGGATGCTGGCCACGATCATCAACGCCTGCGCGCTTCAGGAGACGCTGGAGAAGCTGGGCCAACCGACGCGCGTCCTCAGCGCGATCGAGGTGGCGGCCATGTGCGAGCCGTTCATCCGGCGGCGGGCCCTGCACCATCTGGAGCACGGCCGCGTGACCATTCTGGCCGGCGGGACGGGCAACCCCTTCTTCACCACCGACACGTGCGCGGCCCTGCGGGCCTCGGAGCTGGACGCAAACCTGCTGATCAAGGCGACCAAAGTCGACGGAGTCTACAGCGCCGACCCGAAAAAGGATCCCGGCGCGAAGCTCTTCGATCACATCTCGTACGACGAGGTCTTGGGGCGGGGCTTGCGCATCATGGATCACGCCGCGATCAGTCTGTGCCGGGAAAACGGAATCCCCATCACGGTTCTCAACATCTTCAAGAAGGGCAACATCGCCAAAGCCATCTGCGGCGAGCCGGTCGGCACGGTCATCGGGCCGGCCTGAGACGACGGTTGGTTGGACGGAATCCATAGCAGAGAGGTAAGCCATGCCAATGCAAACGATGATCGCCGAAAGCAAATCCAAGATGCAGAAGGCCGTCGAAGTGCTCCAGGATGAGTTGAAAGCCTTCCGAGGCGGGAGGGCCACTCCGGGGCTGGTCGAGCATCTGAAGGTCGAATACTACGGGAGCCCGACTCCCCTCAAATCCCTCGCCACCGTGTCGGCTCCGGAAGTGGACCAGCTCGTGATCAAGCCGTTCGATCCGGCGTCGGTTCGAGATATCGAAAAGGCCATCAAGAGCAGCGATCTGAGCATCGCGCCGCAGGTGGAAGGCAAGTTCATTCGGCTGAACATCCCCCCTCTGAGCGAAGAACGGCGCAAGCAGCTCGTCCAGCAAGCCAAGCAGACCGGCGAACAGACGAAGGTCAGCATCCGCAACGTGCGCCGGGACACCATCAAGCAGCTCGAACAGCAGCAGAAGGACAAGGCGATCACAGAAGATGATCTCCAATCGGGTAGGAAGCAGTGCGACGACATGACGAAGGAGTTCACCGATAAGGTGGACAGCCTGGTCGCGCACAAGTCCAAGGAGATCATGGAGGGCTGATCCTCCCTTGCGGCGTGGTGGCGCGCTGTCCTGTCCTGATTTGGCAAACCGTCTCCCGAAAAAAGGGCCATCGCTGAGGTCTGCTTCTGCACAGTCCCGCGCGCAGGTACGCGCATCCCTTGCACACCACCTCCAAAGCATCAACCCGCGCACTCTAGGCGGGGGTCGAAGTGTCCTCCCGACGTCGCGCGACGCGCTGAACCGCCCCGGCGCTACAGCGTAATGCCAGGATGGATCGACCACTGCGCACAGACTCATCGGTTCTTCGGTTTTGCGCTGGAAACGGCACGGAATAGGGTGGATCATAGGCGGCAGTCTTCTTCGAGAGCGTTGGCCATAAGGAGAAATGAGATGGCGACTCAAGGCGGCGGCAAGCAGAACGTGACGAGAACAAAGCGATCCAGGAGATGGCCCTGGGTGTTGCTCGGGGTGATCCTGGTCCTCGTCGTGCTGGTGGCCCTGGCCCCGGTGTATCTGTCTTCGGACGGGTTCCGACGCATGATTCAGGCGAAGATCAGCGAGTCGACAGGAGGCACCGCGGATATCGGAAACCTGTCGGTGGGCTGGCGGAAAGGCGTGCGGATCTCCGACTTCAGTTTCCGCGAACAGAGCGGCTGGGCCGCTGTGAGCATCGACGGGATCGATGTCCAGCCTCACCTGGCCTCGCTGCTGGGGGGAACGATTTCGCTGGGCCGGACCGTCATCGACAAGCCGGCGGTCGAGATCGACCTGCAAAAAAGGCCGACCCCGCCCCCCACGCCGGCCGGCGGTTCCGAAGCATCGCTCCCGCCTGGCGCCGGTCTGGCGATGCTCGGTGACATAACGATCAACGAGGGAAGCCTTCACGTGACAGACACGGCCGGAAAGGCCGTCCGGATCGCACAACTGAATTCGACACTGAACCTCCGGCTGCCGGGACAGCCTTCGCGCTTCCAGGCGAAGATGGCCGTCGGCGAGGCAGCGGACGCCGCCACCGTTCGCGCGGAAGGTACGGTGACACCGGGCAAGGCCGACGGCGGCTGGACGTTCAAGGGCACCACGGGCGACTTGGTGATCGAGGTCAACGACCTCGATCTCGAGTCGCTGGCGCCGATCTTCGAGCTGGCGGGAGTCGAGTTGCAGGCCCAGGGCCGGCTCTCCGCGGATATCACGACAGCCGTCCAGGATGGTGAATTGGAGACGCTCCGCGCGGCCGTCGCAGGCCGGAACGTGGACATCACCGGCGCCCTATTGAAAGGTGACCGCGTACAGACCTCGAAACTGGCGGTCGACGCCAGGCTGATGCGAGAGGGTCAAACCGTCAGGGTCGAGCAGTTGGATGCCCACACGGATTGGGGGAATGTCACGGCGGCCGGCGCGGTCCCCCTGACAGCCAAGTCGTTGACCGATCTGCTCAAGAGCGACGCGAGCTACAGCCTCAAAGGCAATTTTGACTGCAACCTGCCCGCCCTGCTGTCGCAGATGCCCGCGACATTCGGACTGAAGGAAGGCATGCAAATCACGGGCGGTCAGGCCAGCGGAGACATCAGCACCACCACCGAGGGCGGCCGGGCCATCGTCCTGGCCCAGACGAAGATCGCGGGACTGGCAGGAACCGTGGACGGCAAACCCCTGGCCCTCAGCGAGCCCGTCGCCGCCAACCTCAGACTGTCCGCCGACGACAAGACCGCGCGCGTCGACACGATGGATTTGTCAGCCGCATTCGCTCAGGTCACCGCTAAGGGCGATTTCAACGACATCACCTACGATGGGCGGGTCGACCTCGCGAAGCTCCAATCCGAGCTGGGCCAGTTCGCCGACCTGGGGCCGTATCGCATGACGGGCCAGGTGACGAGCAAGGGGCAGGTCGCGATTCAGGGTGAACGCGTCGGCGCCACCGGAACCGCCTTCCTGCGTCAGCTCGTGCTGACGAGCGCCGACGGCAACAGCGTCTCCGAGCCGGCCGCCGATGTCGCATTTGCATTCGATCTGGATCAGGCCAAACAGGCGATGACGGTGACTCGCCTCGACGCGCAGGGCAGCTTCGGCGCCATCGCGGTCAAGGACGCGTCGATCCCGCTGGACAAGACATCGTCCGTTCCGATGAACGCGGCCGTCTCGGCTCGCAACGTCGATCTCCAGAAGATCACGCCGTACGCGGTCCTCTTTGCATCGCTTCCCCAGAACCTGAGTTTGCAGGGCCTCGCTGAGTCTACCCTGACCGTGACCGGCCAGGAGGGCGCGTATCGTATCCAGACGAAAGACACCCGCATTCAGAACTTCGTGTTCTCCGCTCCCGATGAGAAGCCGTTCAGTGAGAAACAGGTCGCGACGGCGTTCGACGTAGTGGTGAATCCGGAAGCCAAGACTCTGAACGTTGAGACGTTCGTGCTGGACAGCACACAGATCAAGATTCGAAAGGGCCAGATCAAGCAGGCCCGCCAGGGCGACCGCATTCAGGTCCAGGGCACGGTGCAAGGGGAATGCGACTGGGCCGCCGTCGGCCAACTTGCCTCGCCCTTCCTGCCCGAGGGGTTGGAGATGTCGGGCCGGCGGGAAATCACGCTGAATTTCGCGAGCAACTACCCCGCCGACGATCCCAACGGACTGATGGCGAACCTGGACGGCTCGGCGAAGGTGGGCTTCGACAGCGCGAGCTACAAGGGGTTGAACATCGGCGCCACCGACGTCCAGGTCAACGTCGAGAAAGGTCTGATGAAGATCGAGCCCTTCAGCACCACCGCCAACAACGGACAGCTCAACTTCGCCGGCCAGGCCGACTTCAAAGAGAAAGACCCGATGCTGCGCACGGCTGCGCCGCTGGTGTTGGCCAAAGGCATCGAGCTGAACAAGGAGATGACGGGGACCCTGCTCCAGTACGTCAACCCGCTGTTTGCCAACGTCACGGGGCTCAGCGGGATCGCCAACTTCGAATGCCAGAGCCTGGTCATCCCACTGGCGGCGGGCCTGGAGCGCAAAGCGGAGGTAACGGGTACCATTTCGGCCGATAACGTGCTCGTGGAAGCCTCCGGCCTGCTCGACGAAATCCTCAAGGCGACCGGCCAGAGCCTGCGGGGCCAGAGACTGACCATCCGCCCGACGAATCTGTCGCTCCAGAACGGGATCGTCCGATACGACAATATGCAGATCGACGTGGGCGACAACCCGATCAGCTTCGGCGGGGCCATCGGCCTCGATCAAACGCTCGATATGACCGTCACCCTGCCCTGGACGTTCAAGGGACGCACGGCAAGGGTCGATAAGGAAGGGCAGGCCGGGCAGCGAATCGGCGTCCCCCTGACTGGGACGATCGGCAGCCCCAAGCTGGATATGAAGAAGTTCCTGCAAGAGCAGTTGTTCAGAGGACTCGGAGATCTGTTCTGATGAGTGGACCAGCATGAAATCGTTGAGGAACCTGTCGACGACGCCCACCGTGCAGCTCGGCCGGGCCAGCCGCTTCGTCGCGTTCCAGATCAAGCTGTGGTCGCACTGCGTCCGCCTGCTCAAGCGCAACCGCGCCGGGCAGCAGGCCGCAGCGCTGTCCTACTACACGATCTTCGGCGTCATCCCGCTGGCCATCGTCGTGCTGCTGATCTTCCAATCGTTCCCCGCCTATCAGGACATCGGCGAGCGACTGAAGCATTTCGCCTACGAACAATTGCACCTGACGAAGATCGAGTACCGCCAGGACGAGGAGCACCCCGAAGAGAAGGTGCTGCTCACCGATTACCTCGACAGCACCATCAAGCGGTTCTTCGGCGGGCTCAACAGCAAGTCGCTCAGTCTCGTCAGCGCCGTCCTGGTCATCTGGGCGGCCCTGGCGCTGCTGAGCACCATCGAGACCGCCTTCAACCACATCTGGCACGTCTCACGGGGGCGCAGCTTCCTGCACCGGATGATCAACTACTGGGCGCTGCTGACGCTGGGCCCCCTGCTGGTCGGCGTGGGCATTTACGCAACCACGCAGTACGCCGCGATCCGGAACATCGAGACGATGGTGCTGGCCTATCGCATCGTGCAGGTGATCCTGCCGTATCTGTTGAGCCTGCTGGCGTTCTTCCTGCTCTATTTTCTGTTGCCGAGCACGAAGGTCAACCCGGGCGCAGCGCTCTGGGGCGCGGCGGTGGCCGCCCTGGTGTGGAGCTTCGCCAAGTACGGCTTCAGCACCTATGTGACGCAGTTCATTCCGTACAGCAAGATCTACGGCGTCCTGGGCCTGGTTCCGCTGAGCGTCTTCTGGATTCATATCACCTGGCTCATCGCGCTGTTCGGGCTGCAACTGACCTACACGACGCAGCATCTCAGGACGCTCGATGCGGCGGAGATCGAGGCCGCCAGGGAGCGCAAACAGGAATACTTCATCACCAACGACCTGACCGTGATCAACGTCGCGCGGGAAATCGCCCGGGCGTTCGCGGGCAATCAAGGCCCGCTGTCGCGCGAGGCGCTCTGCACCCGGCTGGGTCTGCCTCCGGAACTGGGCGACGATATTCTCGAACACCTCGTAAGGACCGGGCTACTGGTCAAGACATCGGAACCGCAGGTCGGATTCGTCCCGGCCAGGGACGCCGAGCAGATCCAACTCTCGGAAATCACCGAGGCGCTGGCGGCCGTCGCGCTGGCCCAGCCCGACCTGAACGAGTCCGAAACGCTCGGCCGGCTCGTGCGGGCGCAGCAACAGTTTCTCGCCAAACACAGCCTGCGCGAAATCCTCCTGCCCGGACCGCTCCGCGAAGAAGGGATCCCTCCCGCCGCACCTGAACAGAGGTCTGACTCGTGACACCGCCGCAGAGCCCACATCGAAGATATCACGATCGGAAACCCTCAGGGAGACCGCAGGCCACCGCCCGCTGGAAGGCGCAAATCAGCATCTTGTGGGTGTGTCTGTTGCCGGCAGTCTTCTCCGCAGGTCTGGTTCAGGCCGGTCCGATTGCGGAGACACGCGCGATCGGCCCCGGAGACTGTCTTGTGATCGTGACGTCAACGACACCCTTCGGATCGATCTCGGGAACGGGCTTTGCCGTCGGAGACGGCACGCTGATCGTCACCGCCCATCACGTCGTAGCCGAAGCCTCCGAGGAAGGCCGGCACACGATGCTGGGGGCGGTACGGGTCCTCAGTCCCTACCTGGGAGATTGCCGCTATGCGGAGGCTATCGCCGTCGACATCCCTCTCGACCTGGCGGTGATCAAGGTCTCCTGGGCCGGGCATCCGGCGTTTGATATCCCGAACGACGACGAGCTCATGGAAGCCGAGCAACTCGAAACGATTGGGAACATCTCGCTGATCTCGGCGATCCCCAAGGAATCGAGCCAGTTGTTCCCCCAATCATTCTCTGTCGACCACCAGGTCCTGGACGTCGATTTCGTGGCTGTGCGGCGGCAAGTCCCGCAGTTCATCTCCCTCTACGGACGAGGTCAGTTGGGACCGGGCTGGAGCGGGGCGCCCATGCTGATTCCCGGGACCTTGAAGGCCGTCGGGTGCTTCGTGCGACTGAACAGGAGTCTCAACGACGGACGCCTGACCAGTCAGGGCCCCGCGCTGGTGCAGGTCCCACGACTGGCCGAGCAGACCGGCCATAGTCCATCGCTGGACGGATCGGAAACGCTGTCGACTCGGGCGGATGACGGCTTCGAGGTCGCGCTGCTGTTCCTGCAAACCGCCAAGTTCCTCGCGAGAGACGCCTATGGATGGGCCGGCGACACCGCGACGAAGCTGCTGGCTCTTCGCCCGCACTCGGCCATGGTCCAGGTGCTCGCCGCCTGGGTCCAGGAGAAACAGGGCAATCTGGAGGCCGCGGAGGCGCACTACCAGGCCGCCTTGAGACTGGATGCGAACGGTTCCATGCTTCGCCTGATGTACGGACAGTCGTTTCTCGATCGCGATCCCAACAGAGCCCTGGAGGTACTCCAGAGCCTGTGGCAACACCGGCAGTTGAGACCCTGGCTCGTTCTGATCATGTGGAACGTTCTGCGTGAAGGAGATACCGACGAGAAGTGCACGCAGATGCTCCAGGAAGCTCTGGAGGTCGAGCCGGACAATGCGTACCTGTGGTTCAACCTTGGGGCCGTTCAGTGGGAATCAGGCCGGCGCGACGACGGATTCGCATCGATGACCCGAGCAGTTGAGCTGTTTCCCGAACGCGGGCCACTGCGAGGCCACCTGGCCCGACTGCTCGAAGAGGAAGGCCGCCTGGACGAAGCGGAAGACCATCTCCGACGGCTGCTGGGGATCGAGCCGAAGAATCCGGTCGTGTACTTCTGGCTCGCCCGCTTCCTGGCCCGACATCAGCCCGAGGCAGCCGATGAAGCCTTGAGAACTGCACGGAAGGCTCTGACATTGCCATGTGACGATCCGGGGCTGGAGGACCAGATCAGACAACTGGTTCGAGAGATCCGATCCGAACGCGCGCCGAAGGCCACGCCGGCTTCGACAGGTCAACGCGACGCCAGCAGCAGCGCGACGGCGCGATAGAGGAAGTGCACGCCGAACAGCGCCAGGGCGACGCCACAGACGTAAAGGACGATCCGCTGGGCGCGCGGGCCGAGGATGTTGGTCCCGTGGAAGCTGCCGAAGGAGAGGATCGTCAGCCAGACCAGATCGCACAGCCAGTGCACCAGGGCAAACAGCACGAAGGCCAGCCAGCCGAGAGTCCGCGCCTCCAGGGCGAGGTTGAGCCCGACCGTCGCCCACCACAGCAGGAAATACGGATTGCCGGCCGACAGGATCAGGCCCGTCATCATTGGCCCGGCATTCGTCATCTGGCCCGATGGCGAATCCGCACCGCCCTTGTCACGCAGCATGCCGACGCCCATCCAGACCAGAAAGGCCCCGCCGAAAAGCCCCACCGAGATCTTGAACCAATCGGCCTGGAACAGCACGCCCAGACCGAACATGATCAGGAAGATCAGGGGAATCTCGATGATGCCGTGACCGATCGCCATCCACACGCCCGCCCACCGGCGTTGCGCCCCTTGCGCAATGACGGCGGTCGTCACCGCCCCCGGCGCCATGACCCCGGAGAGGGAGATGCCCACCGCCTTGAGAAGAAAAGCCGTCAGACCCACGAGACCCCCGAATGCCTATTCGCCGATGATCTTGACGAGGACGCGTTTGCGGCGTTTGCCGTCGAATTCGCCGTAGAAGATCTGCTCCCACGGACCGAAGTCCAGTTTGCCGTCCGTGACGGCGACGACAACCTCGCGCCCCATGACGCTCCGCTTGAGGTGGGCGTCGGCGTTGTCCTCGTACCCGTTGTGCTTGTACTGCGCATGGGGCTTCTCGGGCACCAGCTTCTCCAGCCAGGTCTCGAAATCCTGGTGCAGACCCGACTCGTCGTCGTTGATGAAGACGCTGGCGGTGATGTGCATGGCGTTGCACAGCAGCAGGCCCTCGCGAATGCCGCTGTCGGCCAGGCACTGCTCGACCTGGGGCGTGATGTTGATGAACTCCCTCCGTCGCGTCGTGTCAAACCACAATTCCTTCCTGTAGCTGTTCATGACCGGCCTTTCGTGGTGGCACAAATGGAGCGAACGGGCCCGATACCCTGGCGTACATACAAGAGCGGAGATTGTAGCATCTTCGCACGCAGAATGGAACAGCATCCTGCCCGTGTCGTCCCCTGGGCATGGCGGCCCGTCGAGACACACAGGCAGAGACGAGAGAATAGACCATGAAGAAGAACCCTCTGTTCTGGGACGTCGATACCCAGTTCGACTTCATGCGACCCGAAGGACGGCTGTGTGTGCCGGGAGCGGAGACCATCATCGACACCATCAGCGAGGTGAGGCGATTCGCGCTGGACCACGGTTTCTCGATCCTGGCCGACGTCGACTGGCACCGCCGCGACAATCCGGAGATCTCGGATACGCCCGATTTCCAAGAGACGTTCCCGCCTCACTGCATGGCGGGTGAACCCGGCAGCGAACGGGTCGGATACCTGGGGACGCGGCCGATCGACACGGTGCCGGTCGAGGAGATGGACACTGCGGACCTGCGAGGGCTGGTCCAAAAGGAGCCCTTTCATGTCGTGATTCGCAAGCAGAGCCTCAGCGTCTTCGACAATCCGAACACGGACAAGCTTCTCGACCTGATCCGGCCCGAACGGGTCGTCGTGTTCGGCGTGGCGCTCGACTTCTGCGTGTCGTACGTCGTTGACGGCCTGGCGAAGCGACCAGGAGTCGAAGTGGTTTTGCTGAAAGACGCCGTGAAGGGACTGCAATCCAGGCCCGACGACGACATCTATGAGGAATTCCGCCGGATGGGGGTCGCCGTCACGACCTTTGACGAGTTCAAGAGGCGACAGGCATGTGGCTGATCGACGGAACACCGGCCCTGTTCATGGACCTGTACGAACTGACGATGGCCCAGGTCTACTTCAGAAAGCGGATGACCGCGCCGGCGTTTTTCGAAGTCACGGTGCGGCATCTCCCCCAGGACTGGGGCTTTTTCGTGATGGCGGGTCTGCCGGAAGTGGAGGCATACCTGGCGCAGTTTCGATTCTCCAAAAGCGACCTCGACTACCTGCGCTCCATCGCGCTGTTCGAGCCGGATTTCCTGGACTACCTTGCCGGTTTCCGCCCGGACGTGACGATCCGGGCTTTGCCCGAGGGGACCTTATTCTTCCCGAACGAGCCTATCCTCGAAGTGGGCGGCCCGATCCTGCACGCCCAACTGCTCGAGAGCTACATCCTGAACATACTGGGCTTCTCGATCATCGAGGCGAGCCTGGCGGCGAGAATGACGCTCGCGGCCAGAGGCATTCCCCTGCTGGATTTCGGGATGCGCCGTACCCAGGGACCAATCGCTTCGCTTCGCGCTGCTCGCGGCGCGCAGATGGCGGGCTGGAAAGCGACGAGCAACGTCTTCGCCGCCCGAGCTCTCGATATGCCACCGTCGGGCACCATGGCCCACTCGTTCATCCAGGCCCACCCGTCGCAGGAGCAGGCCTTCCGCGAATTCGCCGCGATCTACCGCGACAAGACGATCCTGCTGGTCGATACGTATGACACGGTCGAGGGTGTGAAGATTGCCGCCCGCGTGGCCCGCGAGTTCCTCGAACGCGGCGTCAAGCTGCGCGGCATCCGCCTGGACAGCGGCAACCTCGTTGCGGACAGCCGGTTCGCGCGGGACCACTTCCGGCAGATGGGAGTCGACTTTCTCCGGATCTTCGCCAGCAGCGACTTCGACGAGTTCAAGATCCAGGACATGCTGGCCGCCAGCGGGCAGTTCGACGGCTTCGGCGTCGGCACCCGTTTCGCGGTCTCCCAACGCGCCCCCTCCATCGGCATCGTCTACAAACTCGTCCAATACGCCGACCGTCTCCTGAACAAGACCTCGCCCGACAAGGCCACGCTGCCCGGCCGCAAGATGGTCTTTCGTACCGGCAGCTCGCATTTCGAAAAGGACATCGTCCGTCCTCTCGACCCCGACGCCGAAGACCTGCTTGGCCCGTTCGAGTCCGCCGAGACGATGGCGACTGTCCAGGAGAGACTGCGAAGTCAGATTGCCGCCCTGCCGGACCCGGTCAAAGCGATCCGAGGACCCGCGAACTACCCGGTCGAGTTCATTGCTCTGTCGGGAGCGTGAGGTCATGGGACGTATAGGACCAATAGGACCTATTTCGTAAGCCGCTCGTACACGCGTTCGATGGTGTCGACCATGGTGTCGGGGGCAAATTTCGTTTTGACGGATTCGCGGCCGGACTGGCCGAGTTTCTCGCGCAATGATCGGTCGGCGATCAGTTCGGCGCAAGCTTCGATGAGCTGCGGGACGTTCTTCGGCTCGATCAGCCGGCCCGTGTTCGCGTTGACGACTTCACGGGCGCCGTCGACGTCGAAGCTGATGGCCGGTCGGCCGCAAAGCATCGCCTGGGGCAGCGTGCGGGCCAGACCCTCGCGCAGCGAGCAGTGGACGAGGATGTCGGAGGACTGGATCGCCAGCGGGATCTCGCTCGGGGGCATCAGTCCCGTGAAACAGAACCGCTCCGCCAGACCCATCTCGCGCACCTGCTGCCTGTACCGCTCGGCCAGGTTGCCGTCGCCCACGAACAGCCAGACCACGTTGTCGAACCGTTTCGCCAGTTCCGGGGCCGACGCGATGATATAGTCGTGGCCCTTGAGCATGAACAGGCGCGCGATGGTGACGAGGACGACCGCATCGTCCGCAATGCCGTGCCGGCGGCGGAAGGCCCGCGTCCGCTCGGCGGGAATCGGTTCGAGAAACTGCCCTTCGTCGATGGCGGAGTACGCCGTGACATAGGGCTTGTCGACGCCGATGCCGGCGGCCTTGCACTGGTCGGTCATCGCGTCGGCGACGCTGACGAAGTAGTCCGTGTGCTTCGCGGCGGCCTTCTCGATGGCCACGTAGATGCGATTGACGCACCGGCTCTGGTAGGGATGGAACGCCAGGCCATGAATGCCATGAACGATCCCAGGCCGCTTCGCGTCCCATACGCCCTTCAACGCACTTCCGGCGTAACGGCCGAGGATGCCGGCCTTGGCCGAATGGGTGTGGACGATGTCAGGCTGCAATTGGCGCAGCAGCCGCTTGAGCTTGCGGTAGCTGACGAAGTCCTTGAACGGCTCGATGGCCCGCCGCATCTCGTCGACCACGATCGTCTCGTACTTCTGTCCCTTCGTCTGGTTGAACAGCTCCCCTTCGGGCCCAAGGGCCGGCCCGGTGATCAGCGTGACCTCATGACCCCGCTCGGCCAGGAGCTTGCAGGTGATCAGCGTGTTCTCCTGCGCGCCGCCCAGGATGAGCCGCGTGATGATGTGGACGATCTTCAAGATGCCGTCTCCAACTTCATAGGTCCTATAGGACCAATAGGACCTATGCTTTCAATGCCCCAGGGCCGCAGCACTTTGCGCAGGGCCTCCGGGCCCTGCATGTACGACAGGAACAGCCCATAGTTCGTATACGGCACGCCGATCGATTCGAGGTCACGGATGCGAGCCAGCAGCCTCTGCGCGGTAATCATGCAGCCGCCGCAATGGACCACCAGCTTGTAGGACCGGAGTTGCTTGTTCTCCTGAAACTCGCGGCCGAAGTTGTGATCGACTTGGACGTCGGGCCAGTGCTTGCGGATGAAGTTGGGAATCTGCACGGTGCCGATGTCCTCGGCGATCCGCGAGTGGTTGCACGCCTCGGCGATGAGCACCTTGTCCCCCGCCCGAAGGCTCGCGACCGCCTCGATGCCCTTAACAAAGGAAGCCAGTCGGCCCCGGCTCACATAGTTGATCATCATGATCGAGAACGTCGTCAGCCCGACGTCGTCGGGCGTCCAGGTGTGCATCAGGTCCATGGCCTGCGAATCGGTGATGATCGCCTTGGGCCGCTTGCCGAAACCGGCCAGGAACGCGTCGAATCGCGCTCGTTCTCTCGCGTCGCCGGCGCGGGCCTCGCCCAGGTCCATGCGATACGAGACCGGCCAGGCCCAGTGCCGCGTGATGTACTCCTCCGCCATCGCCTGGGGACGCAGGTATCGCCCGGGCGGGGTCTCGGCGTCCATCGGGATGTTCAGCACGTAGAACTCGTCGCGTTCGAGGAACGGCAGCAGCTCCATCGTGACGTTCTTGGAGACGAAGTTCTCCAGGAGGAATTGCAGCAGCGCCGGGCGGCACTGCGGGTCGACGGCGACGAGCCGGATCTTCTGATGGAACCGCAGCAGCGGGACCTGCTCTTCCACGTGCGCGATCCGTGCGCCGGCCTCGGGCCCGAACAGGTTGTAGATCACCAGAATCTGCTTGTCCAGCTCGCGGGCCTTCTCGACGATCTCGTTCTCCGTGGCGAAGTCATCCGTCTCGGGATCGACCACCAGCAGGACCAGGTCGCACTCCTTCAAGTCGGCCAGGACCTTGGCCCGCTTTTTCAGTCCCAGCCCGGAAGCCTCATCGAGCCCGGCGGTGTCGAACAGCTTGACCGGACCCATCCCGTGGATCTCCTGGAGGGCGATCTTGGTGTCGGCCGTGGTCCCGGGCGTCGCATCGACGATGGACGTGACCTGCTGCGTGAGCAGATTCATAATGCTGCTCTTGCCCGAGTTCATCTTACCGAAGATTCCGATATGATCGCGTTCGACGAGCATCAGTATTTGATCCACATCAGACACAAACCGTTCGGCGGCGCGATCGGCCCGGCGGCCGTCCGGTCCCGGGCAGCCAGGACCCGGCCGATTCGTTCCGGCTCCCATCGCCCCAGGGCGACCTCCATCAGCGACCCGACGATATTTCGCACCATGTTGTACAGGAACCCGTCCCCTTCGGCCTCGACGTAGACCCAGTGGCCGTCGTCGTTCTGGGCCTCGGTGACATCGCAGCGGAAGATCGTGCGCACCGAATCCGTGCGGCTGTCGGCGGCCGACGCGAAGGACTTGAAGTCATTCGTGCCTACGAGCTGGTGAGCCCCCGCGTTCATCGCGGCTGCGTCCGGACGGGAGGGAACGTGCCAGCAGTACCGCCTGTGCAGCACGGGACGGGTCGGGCCGCAGAAGATGGTGTACCGATAGAGCTTGCGCGTGACGTCGCCGATCACGTCGAACCCCATCCGCACCTCTTCCGCCTTGACGACGGCGATGTCGTCGGGAAGCCGGTCGGTGATGGCCCTGGCGAGGTTCTCGGTCGGGACGGGCGAATCGATCTGGATCAGGGCGACCTGGCCAAGGGCATGGACGCCCGCGTCGGTCCGGCTGGCCCCGCACACGCGTACGTTCGGACCCAGCAGACGGCGGGCCGCATCCTGTACCGTCTCCTGAATGGTCGTGAATCCGGGCTGAATCTGCCAGCCGTGGTAGTCACTACCGTCGTAGGCGATGGTCAGTTTGACGTTGCGTAGCGCCATCCGGGAACAAACAAGGACGGCCGGCGCAGCCGCAGCACATCGGTGTGCCGTTCGGCTGCCGTCGGCCGTCGTGGGGACTATTGTTCGAGTAGTTTTTCGGCGATCTGGATCGCGTTCAGCGCCGCTCCTTTGCGGAGCTGGTCGCCGGCCACCCAGAGATTGATCCCGCGGTTGTCGGGCAGAGACGGATCCTGGCGGATGCGACCCACGAGAACGTCGTCCTTGCCCGTGGCGTCGACCGGCATCGGGAAGCGATTGTGCTCCCGGTCGTCCAGCACGCTTACGCCCGGCGCCTTGGCGAGCAGTTCCCGCACCTTCTCCGGCGTCATCGGACGGGTGAACTCCAGGTTGATGCTCTCGCAATGGGTCCGCATCACCGGGATGCGCACGCACGTCGCCGTGATGGCGATCTCGGTGCAGTTGAAGATTTTCCGAGTCTCTTTGACCATCTTGGTCTCTTCTTCGTTGTACCCATCCGGCCCCAGCGCCGAGTTGTGGCTGAAACAGTTGAACGCGATCTGATACGGGAACACGTTGCAGCTCGGCTTCTTGCCGTCGAGAATCTCGCGGCTCTGAGTTTCGAGCTCCGCCATCGCTGCGGCGCCGGCACCGCTAGCCGCCTGGTAGGTGCTGACGACCATCCGCTTGACCGGATTGGCCTGATGCAACGGCCAGACCGGCACGATGCCGATGATGGTCGAGCAGTTCGGGTTCGCGATGATGCCCTTGTGCTCCCTGATCTTCTCCGGGTTGATCTCGGGAATCACCAGAGGCACCGTGGGGTCCATGCGAAACGCCGAGGAGTTGTCCACGACCACGGCGCCCGCCTTGGCGGCGGCGGGAGCGAACTCCTTGCTGCGCGAGCCGCCGGCGCTAAACAGCGCGATGTCGATCCCCGCGAAGCTGTCCTTCGTCAACACCTCAACCGTATATTCCTTACCCTTGAAGGTGATTTTCTTACCCTTGGAGCGGCTGCTGGCAAGCACCTTGAGCGTGTCGAACGGGAAGTTGCGCTCTTCGAGGATACTGAGGAATTCCTGACCGACGGCACCGGTCACCCCTGCGATTGCCAGATGACAAGCCATGTTCACACACTCCTATTCACTTCGGTTTTCACTGAAGGGCCGCCAACCGTTGGCCGCCCAAAAGGCTGGTTTTGAAGAAACTATAGAACTATGTATTTTATGCCTTCTGCCAGTCCAATGCAAGAGTGTCTCTGCTAATATCTTCTATCGACTCCGCTAAGGGTTGCGCCGGTGCTGCCAGACGGAGGCCAGGGCCGAGGCGGTGATGATGCAGACGAAGACGAAGATGGCGGCGGGGATGGCCGCCTCCTCGCCGAGGTGCTCCAGGGCCAGGGCCGAGCCCAGCCCGGCGTTTTGCATGCCGATCTCGATCGTCAAGGCCCGCCGTTTGAGCGTATCCAGACCGAACAGGGCGCCGATCCCGTACCCTGCGCCCATCCCATAGAGATTCAAGACCAGCACGACCGCCAGGACGCTCCCGGTCACCTGGGGCAGCCGGGCCTGGTTGCGCGCGATGACGACGGAGCAGATGAACACGATGAACGTCGCGGAGACGGCCGGAAAAACCGGGAGGATTCGCTCGACCGAACTGCGAAAACGGTAGCGCACCCAGAAACCCAGCAGCAGCGGCAAGACCACCATGACCATGATCTGAAGAAACATGGCCCAGAACGAGACCGGCAGCTCCGAGCCGGCCAGCAGCTTGGTCAGCAGCGGAGTCAGGACAGGGCACAGCAGGGTCGAGACGGTGGTCAAGGATACGGAATAGGCCACATCGGCCTTGGCGACATAGCTCATGGTGTTGCTGGCCATCGCCCCGGGGGCGGCGCCGGTCAGGATCAGGCCCACCGCCAACGGAGGCGGCAGACGGAAGAGCCGCGAAATCGCATAGGCCCCGAAAGGCATCACCAGAAACTGCGCCGCCGTTCCAAGAGCCACGACGGAGGGCGTCTTGAGGATTCGTCTGAAGTCGTCCGGCTGGAGAGCCACGCCAATGCCGAACATGGTCACGGCGAAGAACAGGGTGTTCATCGACAGGCAGACGTTCAAATGCCCGACCATAGTCGGCGACAAACCCGAAAGGACCTCTGCCGGAAACAGCTCGGTCAGGCTGAACGTGCCCACGACGCGGAACCAGTTGGGGTGTTCCGGCGTGTCCTTCCATAGGAAAGCGACCAGACCGCATCCGACCACCCAGACGGCGAAATACTTCGTGTAAAACGTCAGAGCTCTGCGCAGCATGACGGGCCAGTATAAGGCCCGACGGCGCAGCCCGCAACCACCCCGCCATTCGCTAAAAAAAGGCCCCGCCTACAAGGCGGGGCCGGTGCTACGATGAAGGAGGACATCGACACCAAAACTTACTTCTTCGGCACACGAAGCATCAGCAACCTCGTCCATTCCTCGTCCCGGACGCGCAGGAGGACCCTTTCCTCTGCCGCTGCTTTTTCGATAGCCTCATTGAATTCTTTTACGTTGCGAACGGGCTTTCTGTTCACTTCGGTGATCAACGTGCCCGCCTGAATGCCAGCCTCCGCGGCCGGCGAACCGGGCCGGACCTCCATCACGACCACACCCGAGAGATCCTCGTACCCCAGGCGGGAAGCCAGCTCTTCGGTGAGGGTCTGAAGCGTCATCCCCAGAGTGTCCTGGACGGCCTGGCTGCCTCCGCCAACCGCAAACTCGCCATCCGGACGCTTGTCGAGCGTCACCGTCAACGGCTTGCGCTTTCCGTCACGGATCACCACGATCCGAACCTCACTGCCCGGCTTGTACATGGCCACGCGGTTGCGGAACTCGTTCCAATCGGAGATCGGCTGGCCCTCCAGCTCCACGACCACGTCATCCTGCTTCATGCCGGCCTTCTCGGCGGGCGAATCCTCGACCACGCTGACGATCACCACCCCCTTGTCCGTATCCAGGCCGAAGTACTCTCCCATCCCGGGCTCGACATCGTTGCCCTGCACGCCCAGGAAACCGCGGATCACTTCACCGCTCTCCTTGAGCTGGGCGTAAATATCCCTGGCCATGTTGCTGGGGATGGCCAAGCCGATGCCCACGTTCCCGCCGGGCCCGATGATCGCCGTATTGATGCCGACGGCCTTGCCGTCCAGATTCAACAGCGGCCCGCCGGAGTTACCGAAGTTGATGGCTGCGTCGGTCTGAATGAAGTCTTCATAGTTCGCCACGCCGATACTGTTGCGCCCCTTGGCGCTGACGATGCCGGCTGTGACGGTGTGGCTCAGTCCAAACGGATTGCCGATGGCAATCACCCACTCGCCCACCTCCAGCGCGCCCGAGTTCGCCAGCTCGATATAGGGAAGGTCGACCTTGTCGATTTTCACGACGGCCACGTCCGTCTGCGAATCGGCGCCGACGATCTCGGCGGTCACCTTCTGGCCGTCCGCCAACTGCACGGTAACGGTCTCGGCCCCTCCGACCATGTGGTTGTTCGTCAGGATGTATCCATCGGAAGAGATGATGAAGCCGGACCCTTGGGCGACCTGACGCGATTCCGGTTCCTCACGCTCCCGCTGGAAACGACGCGGGCCAAAGAAGTACTTGAACATCTCCTCTTCAAAGGGGTTGGATGGATCGCCGAACGAATACTCCCGCGGAGAGCCGCCTCGCACCGCTCGGGTGGCCTGAATGCCCACCACCGCCGGCGAGGCCTTCTCAGCGATCGAGGCAAATGCCTTGCCCATTTCTCTTAAGGTGGCGATACTCTGATTGTCCTCGGCGAAAGCCGACAACGGCATCAGCAACAGCCCGATCAAGACGAGGGCCGATGCGCTGACGAGAGTGTGCTTGCGAACTGCGTGAAACGCGCCTGTGACCATACTTGACCTCCAGAACCTTCCGTTGAAAAAGGACGCTTGACCAAGCTTTCAAGACCACGGCACAACCATCCGCTTGGGTAGGAATATATACGATTGTAGGCGGGGTTAGTTCGGGCCGTCAAACCCTTTTTCGCCGGCCGGCGCCGCCGTTCCAGCATGTCGGACGATCGCGCATCTATTGCCCTGTAGACCGCTTGCGGCGATCCCGAAAACGACGCAATTCTTTGGAACTCGTACGCCGCTCGGTTGTATAACAGGGCAAAAAGAGGCCTCGAAACATCGGAAATATGACGGACGAACCTCACATCATCCAGCGCGTTTTACACGGCGACACAGAGTCGTTCCGGCTGCTCGTCGAACGCTACGCCAGGGCCGTCGTCGGCATGGTCCGAAACGTCACGGGCGACGCGCAGAGCTGTGAGGACCTGGCCCAGGACGTGTTCCTGGCCGCCTTCGCCCGGCTCAAGACGTTCGATCCGGCACGGAGTCGCTTCTCGACATGGCTGCTGACGATTGCGCGAAACAAGAGCATCAACTGGCTGAAGAAGAAACGCCTGAGGGTCTCGCCCGAACCATCGCCGTCGCTCGACAATGTCGGGCCGCTGGAGCGCGTTACACGCCAGGAGGCGTTCGCCCGGCTCGATGCGGCGCTTCGGTCCCTTCCGGACCGGCAGCGTCGAGCCTTGACCTTGGTTGAGTTCGAGGGATTGTCGTATGAGGAGGCCGCGGCAATCGAAGGGACACGGACCGGCACGATCAAGTCGAGGGTCAGCCGGGCCAGAGCCGGATTGGCCCAGACGCTACGAGCGGACGAGAAGGATGACACATGAATCGCGAAGAGCTTTATCGAGAGTGGGTACAGCAGCACAGTGACATCGGTCCGGGCAAGGGCTTCACGGAAGAAGTGATGCGCCGCGTTTACCGGCTGAAAGCCGATCGGGACAGGTGCCGGCTCACATGGTCACACATCGTGGACCGGGTCGACCGCTCGTCGTGGACTCAGGCGGCCGCCGTCGCGATGGCGGCGCTGCTCGGACTCGGACGAATCCTGCTGACACTGCGTCTGCTGTTGTTTGCCTGAAAACCTGGAGGACACCATGACCGAACACGTGACACCCAAGAGCACCCAACGACAGCCCTGGTTGGCCGTCGCCCTGTCGATTCTTATGCCCGGCGTGGGACACGCCTATTGCGGCAAGCTGCGGCGCGGTCTGGTCTTCGGCCTCTTCTATGCCATTGGCATCCCCGTCGTTCTCGGCCTGCTCGCCTGGGCCAGCCCAGCCTCGACGGTCACGTTCGGCCTGCTGATGGCCCTGGCGGCATTCGGCGTGGTGATCGGCGCGGCGGTCGACTCCCGCCGCCTGACTGCCCGCACCCGCAGCGACTACGAACTCAAGGGGTACAACAGCCCGGGCGTCTATGTCCTGCTCGGCCTGTTGATCCAGGGCAGTTGCTTCGGGTATGCGCTGCACATCCGCAGCAGCCTCTTCCAGGCCTTCCGCGTCCCGAGCATGTCGGAGTTTCCCACCATCGTTCCGAACGACCGTCTCCTCGTGGACAGGATCGCCTATCGAAAGGCCGATCCTCAACGTGGCGACACCGTCCTGTTCCGGCCCCCGAACGAAGACTGGCGAACCTACTACATCAAGCGTATCGTCGCCCTCGAAGGAGACACCGTCGCGATCAAAGATGGGACGCTCTACGTCAATGGCGAGAAGCTCGCGATGGGCAAAGCCATGGAGCCGCCGTCAGCCGGACGTGTAACAGAGGACGGACGCGCGCTGGCCGGCGAGTTCTTCGAAGAGACGAACGGAAGTGCGCGCTACACGATCTTCTTATCGACATCTGAGCAGAATGCGGTGCACGACCTGCCCGAGACCATCGTGCCGCAGGAGCATTGCTTCGTGCTGGGTGACAATCGGAACCGGTCGAGAGACAGCCGGCACTTCGGGCCGATCCCCTACGCCGTCATCGAGGGCCGGGCCGACTACATCTATTGGCCCGCCGATCGATGGTCGCGCTTCGGACGGGTTCATTGACCTGCCCGTACTGTCAGCCCCGTCTTCTCCTCCTGACCGGCCCCCCTGCCCTTGCACGTGGAGATTCCCGGTGATGGAAACGGACGGCACGACAAGGAAGACAGACGGAAGACTCCGCGACTGGGTTCATATGACAGCCTCCTGCGGCATGAGAAAGAAGAGATGGGTGGTCGCGGCAGTCGCGGTTGCAGCGCTTGCCCTGTTTGGCGTGTACGAACTGCTGTTTGGCCGGCTGTTTCCGTTCTGTCCGATCGTGGTGGGGTTTTCCCGGCAAGAGTATGACAGCTTCATCGTGTACCATCACGGGCAACCGGAATCATCTCAGCTATCCTATTTGAGCGATGTCGTTGCTGTCGAAGAAGACTACCACGGGATGCCTTTCCGGTCGAAGCCGGAGATATTCCTTTGCAGGGATGATCGCGAATACCACAGGCTTACCGGCGGAAGGGCTCGGTTCATTGCGACCAATGGACGGCTGTTTGTGTCCGAGCGAGCACAAGAGGATGCAAGACAAGGAAGGATCGATCTCCGAACCTATCTGACCCATGAGATGTCCCATTGCCTTCTGCAACAGCACATGTCACTCGTGAGATCTCTGAAGATGCCAAGATGGCTGCTCGAAGGAACCGCCATGGATTGTGCCGGGCAGGTGGGAGTTGGAATCTACCCGGACAGATCGAGCGTGTACGACGCCGTGGCTCGGGGCGCGTTCTGTGAACCGGCGGACTTCGGGACGGTTCTCGACGGCGAAAAAGGGACGGCGCTCTCCTGCCCGATAGAGAACAGGACGGCATTCTTCTACTCAGAGTTCGGTTGCCTTGTCGAGTTCTTGAGGTCGAGCCGTGGAGCACGGCGGTATCAGGCTTTTCTCAAGGACCTCGTCGAAAGCCGTACCTTGAACGTGGAGAGGTCGTTTGAAAGGGTCTTTGGAACGACACTTGACGCCGAGATCGGCCGATTCAAGAACGAGACGCAGAGGCGTTGAGCCCACCGGACAGACTGGATCGATTTCGCGGGCACAACAAAAGCCCTGGCCAACAAACGCCTGCCAGTACCCTCGCAAACGATGGTCGCTCGAAGAAGGGCTATCGCATGACCCAGGATTTGTCTTTGTAGACGACCTGGGCGGAATCGCGCATCGCCGGATCGCCCCGGAAGGCGTAGTCCAGTTGCAGGGTCTTCCGCAGGAACACCTTGACCGGCTGGCCGGCGTCACCGACCGCGACGGGATGATCGATCGCGGCGGTCTCGTTGCTCAGACCGGTGATGAACACCTTGAAAGCCGCCGCCTGCCTGTCGAAGTCGCGCCAGACCACGGCGATGTCTTTGGCGTTGTCCTCACCCTGGAGAATGCGGTTTTCGACCTTTCCCATGGCTTCGAGGAACGGATAGCGGCCCGCATGACGCTGCTTGATCTGTTCGAGGGCGATCGGCGGAACGCCCACGCCGGAAGGCACGATCTGGAACGTGTCGCTCATCAGCTCGCATCGGGGGTAGAACTCAACGTCCTGACCCGTACGATTGGTCACGGTCAAGATCATGTACCAGAATCGGACCGGACCGCTGCCGCCCCCCGAAAGGACGAGCTGCTGGGGTTGCTCGAATTTCACCTCGACAGTCCATTGCCCCGGCCGCTGGACCACCGCCGGCTCCGGCGCCGCCAGGCACACGTTGGCCGCCACGACCAGGAATGTCCCATAAAACAGACACTTGCTCATCCGGTATCCCTCTCGAGAGACCATTTTGGTTTCCAAACGCGCCAGACTCCACGTTTTCCCCATTTTACAGCAAAATCGCCTCCAAGCCAAGAAGAATCTGGCCCAAGTGCCCGCCGCAGCGGTCTTTGCCGCTGCCCCGACTCCGGACGTGCGGCGCAAAGGGTCTGGCAGAACTCACTGACGCCTCTCGGTCAGCCGCGTTCGCATTTCGGTCTTGCTTTCCCACCTGTGGTGGTCGATTCCCGGCACATGGTCCCAACTGAAGTGCCATAGCTGACGCCAATGCCGCCACGCGGCCCGCAACAATCCCAGAACTTTCATATCCCCTTCACTCCAATAGGAGTCAACTTCCGATCCCATCAAGGGTTCTCTTTCAACTCCCATTGGTACGTTAAGATAGGAAAGAGGTTCCGGTTATATGGATCAAATCACTCCGCGAGGTGTACCTCCACAAACCTCCGGGCGGCCTGGGAGAGCAGCTCTTCGCAGTGCTCCAGGGCAAACTGGAGGTCCGTGCCGGGCTGCATGCAGGCCAACGCGGCCTCGATCCCGGCGTTATGATAGACATGGTCCGCCAGCAGAACCTGCCCCGCGATCACGCCGACCCTGGCGCCGCCCTGCCGGGCGACGCGAGAGACGCCGGAGACGACCTTGCCCCGCATCGACTGCGAATCGAAGCAGCCCTCGCCCGTGACGACCCAGTCGGCGTCCGAGACCTCCTGCCGCAGGCGGGACTGCGCCATGACCGTCTCGATGCCCGAGACGAGGCGGGCCTCCATAAACGCCACCGCTCCGGCCGCCAGACCGCCGGCGGCGCCAGCTCCGGGCAGGTCCCGGATGTGAACGCCAAGCTGGCTGCCCACCAGCTCGGCCAGATGCGCCAAGGCGGAATCGAGCGTTTCGACCATCTGCGGCGTGGCGCCCTTCTGCGGCCCGTACACGTGAGCGGCCCCGTGCGGCCCGCACAGCGGGTTGTCCACGTCGCAGAGCACATCGATGGGGACGTCCTGGTCGCGCTCCGGCGGGATGATCTCGACGACTCCCGCGAGGGCCCCGGCGCCGAGGCCGACCGACGTCCCATCGCCGGCCAGGAACTCCCAGCCCAGAGCCATGGCCGCCCCGACGCCGCCATCGACGGTGGCGCTGCCGCCGACCCCCAGCAGGATTCGCTCGGCCCCGTGGTCCAGGGCCACCCGGATGAGCTGGCCCGTTCCGAAGGTGGTCGTCTTGAGCGGGTTCAACTGCTCGCGCCGCAGCAGCTGCATCCCGCTGGCCGAGGCCATTTCCACGACCGCCGTCCGGTCGCCGGGCAGCCACGCGAAGCCCGCACCAACCTCCATCTGCGGCAGCGGGCCCATCACCGTCACGGGGATCCACCGGCCGCCGGAAGCCGCCAGCAGGGCCGCCGCCGTGCCCTCCCCGCCGTCGGCCATCGGCTTGACCATGATCCGGGCCCCCGGCGCCGCCCTCCCGATGGCGTCGGCGACGATCCGGCAGGCCCGCTCGGCCGCCAGAGTCCCCTTGAACGAGTCCATCGCGATCACGATCTTCATCGCTCGCCCCGTCCGTCGCGCATCCCTTCGACAAGCTCAGAGCCCGCCCTGAGTCCCGATCTGTATCGGGATCGAACGGGGCAGGCTCTCGCACACCAAGGCGAGCGGAACGCTCGCCCTGCGTGCGCTACAGCGTCCGACGCAAAGTGGCGAAAGCATTCGATCATTGCGTCGCCGAAGTTGGCTTTAATTGGCTTTGTTTCTATGACTCGATCCTCACTTCCAGCCCAAAAACGCCGAAATTGGCTTTGTTTCGCACATCGCCACCGTATCTCGTCGCTCGTCGCTCGTATTTCGTATTTCGTATCTCGTATCTCGTATCTCGAATCTCGCTTTCCGAGGCTGGCCGCAACTGACGGCCGGCAACTCGTTAGATCGACAATAAACGAAACACAACCTCCTGTCAACCACAAAACCGGCACATCCGGCGGTTCTTTCCGGCCACCCGATCCCCGAGATACGAGATACGGGATACAAGATACGTGAGCCGCCCTTGACCCCGATGCGGTATCCTTGTAGGCTATATCCCGAATGTGCGAAGGGAAGCCATGCTTGGAGAGGTTCCCACAATCCGGCCGATCATCCCGAAGCCGACAGTGGCAGCGTTCGCTTGCGTGTGCCCAAGGCGAATCGCGGTACGGGGACGGAGGTAGGCATCAGGATGGAGAAGCCAATGACCGTGATGTGGTTTGCTGGCGGTGCGGCGATTCTCGTTGGCTCTGTGGTAGGGCTGCGCTATCTCTGGCGCGTGTTCTCGGTCATCAATGGTATTTGGGCTTCGTCAAGACGCGATCGCAAACGGCGGACAGATCTGCTGTACAGGGTCGATCATCGGGCGCTCTTCAGCGCGTGCATGGAACTCTCAGAACGCGTGGCGGGCGGGGATCTGAAGCCTCGAATGTATTACCCATCGGACCCTGTGCATGGTGCTGAGGTCTCGCGTTTTCCTCAGGCCATCCGGGATCTCGAGCCGGATTACGTGATGATCGACATAGGAGGTGTAGTAATGGTGGCCCTGACCGGAGGGATAGATCGGTTCGGGGTCACGGCGTATCCTGAGGATTATGGAGGACCTCCGGTCTCCGGCTCGTACGGACACAAGAAACTCCTGGACGGACTGTGGTACTACGACGCCGGATATGATAGAGACCCGCAGTATGAGAAGAAGATCGAGGCATTGAGACCGAAGGACAAACGCGGACAAGAGGCTTGGGAGAGCCAACGCGTTGCGAAGGCGTGGAGTTTCCCGGGAAGATCAGCCGTGAACCCGATGGGTGTGAATGTGTGGCAGGGTTCCACGGCAAACACGAAGGGGAACCTCCCAGGATGACGGGCGACTTGGGGACACCAGAATCTGAGGCGGCCTGTCTCCTGGACCTGTCATCGTGGAATGACTGGTGGCAACCAGACCGAACATCTGCGGTGCATATGACTGGCAAACGCAATGAGTTCCCTTTTCCGGGGTGCGCCAAATGAAGACCGTGCTCATACTGCTCGTGATAACGGCTGTCGTCCTGGTGGCCATCCTCATTATTAGCCCGTGGAGGCGCTTCATCATTGAACTCTTCTTCCTGTTGCGGATAGTGAACGCGAGAATCCGCGAGGGGCGAGCAAGACGCGTGCGGTTGTTGTGTGAGACCGACCCCGAAGCGCTGCTCGCAGCGTGCCAGGAGCTTCTACGTCGGGTCGATGCAGGCGATCTGCCACCCGGCGAATACAACTTCGAACCGGACCCTCATCCGGAGATACCCGGCCTTCCTGAAGTGATCGCAGGGCTTGCACCAATCCGCGTCTATTTGGAGGCTGATCGGGCAGTGATCGAGATGATGGGAGGCGGCGGGCGTTTTGGAGTCGCGGCCTGTCGGCCCGATGACGACAGAACGCATTTTTCAGACGTTCGGTATGGCAACAAGGAGCTTGTCCGCGGATTGTGGTACTACGACGTTGGATATCTCGAAAACCCCAGATTGTGTGCCAAGAGGATTGACCGCCTGATCGAGAGGAACAGATTCAGGGTCAGCCCTGTCGATGGTCATTAGGGCGATCGCGCGAAGGCGGCCCTCTGGAATCGGGGCGTGATGCGTTTGTCCAACAGATGGCCGATGGCAGAAACACAGGGGCGCTATTGATTAACGAAAGGCTGGCCCCGGAACTGGCGTTGAGGGCGGCAGTGGGCCGAGGCCCACCTACAGGACTCGGCAACAGGCAGAATGTTGAGAGATACGAAGATCCTGACGAGAGGAGACAGCTATGAAGACAGGCAGCAACCGCAGAATCAAGATCATAGCGTGGCTCGTTGGGGCCCTGGTCCTGTACGGCTCCTGCGGTGAAGTGCTTGCCTCACCCAGGACTCCGGACAATGCAGCACTGCTGTATTACCAGGCATGTCTGGTCCGGTCGGGCTTGCCTCTGCCCTGGGGCCTGGCCAGAGTGCAGGACACGAGCCACCTTGCAGAAGAGACGAAGCTTCTCAGCGGGAACGAGTATCGGCTCGTGATCGATCTGACGATGGCGGGGACTCGAATACAGGAATGCGACTGGGGATTGTGGGTCTCGGGGCGCTGGACTCCGGATGGGGCGATGGGCCATGGCCCGGAATCGCTGGGGCGTGTTCTCGCGGCCCAGGCAGCGATACTTGCGACGAACGGCCAGTACTCGGAGGCGATGGAGATCATTGCAGCGCTGCGTCGCCTTAGCCGCCACATCGGAGACGATACGTATGTCATGTGGGTCTCATCTCTCACGGTCGACAATCAGACCTTCGCAGTTGCCCAGTATCTTCTCGGCAGGATGCCGCCGGATACCGATAGGCTCAAGTCGCTGGAGTCTGAACTGGCCGAAGATCCGCAGTGGCGGCCCAGCGAGACACTCATGAAATGGTACGATATGCAGGTTGCCTCGCTACAGGCATCGATGGCCCTGCACTCTGACTGGAGACAAGCCCTCCGCACAGAGCTTGAAGCCTATCGAATGCGGGAAGGTGACACTGCCGAGAAGCTGATCGAAAGTGCAACCGCGCCCGAACAGGTGTTTGACCATGTGCGGCAGGTGTACAAGCGGTTCTTTGATTCGGTGATGGCGATACTTGAAAGCGACGAATCCTATCACGCCAAACACAAGCAGATCGCGCAGCTCAAGGAGGAACTCGTTGCGGATATGGAGGCAGGCGACACGATCATTCTGGTGGCAGGTGCCATTGGCTTCGTGGAACCCTATTACCGGCTGCACATCAATGAGTTGGCTCTCGCCCACGCCGTACAGGCGGCGGTTCCCATCTATCGCATCAAGGCGACGACCGGCCGGCTACCGGCGAGCCTTCCTGCCGGCCTGCCGAAAGACCCTTACAGCGGCCAGGACTTCGACTACCGCGTGACGGATGAGGGATTCTCTCTTACCTGTCGTGCCCCCGCCATTGACTGGGGCCAGGAGAACAATCCGAGACGATTCGTTTTCAGGGTAGCCGAGTGACACCAGGGAGGGCAGATTCAGGATCAGCCCTTTCGATAATCATTAGGAGAATCATAATCATCCTGCGTATCCTGGTGTTTAAGGACCTTCCAGATGTCTATGCAGAGGACGCGTGGTGTTCGCATCGCCAGTGTTGTGTTGGCTGCTCTTGTCATTCTGATTGCAGTGCCGGTCATATATGTGATCAGGGAGCGCCAGAAGTCTGACCACAGGTTGGTGAACCTGTTATGTGAGACAGATCATCATGCCCTGTTACGGGCATGCCGGGAGCTGTCAGCACGCGCTGCGGCCGGCGGTCTCAAGCCTATGGCGTATTCTATCCGTCGTCATCCTTCGGCAGAAGTGGCAGGCTTTCCACAAGTGATTCTCGATGTTGATCCGCTCTTTGTCAGGATAGAGGACAATGGGAGCGTATGGGTGGTACTGTATCCGACTCCGAGCCTGGGTGTCATAGCATATCCCGAGAACGACAGATTCTTCCGCGACAGTCGTGGGGACGCAAAGCTTGTCCCGGGGCTATGGTTCTTTGACGAGCAATACAGACAGGATAAACACCCGGAGTACGTCCAATACGTCGATCAACTGATACAGAAGGGCCGGTTGAGGGTCAGCGCTTTCGGCGGAGACGGCGTACGTCCCCAATAATCACTGGCGAATCTACCCAGGTGGCAGGATGGAACTGAAGTGTTAGAACTGGAGCGGCACGATGGACGATTGGAGAATCGCAAGAGACCAGGAGAGCTACTTGAGCGGTGTCTGGCTGACGAAGAAGAAATACTCGAAATACAGCGATTCCTGGGAGCATGACCATTGTGAATTGTGCAACGAGACGATCTCTGAGTTAGAGAATGATCTCAACGAGGGCTATGCAACAGATGGCGACTACTACTGGATTTGCGAGACGTGCTATGAGGATTTCAAGGAGCGATTCCAGTGGAAATTGCGAAATACGGGTGATGAACCTTAGCACCCCATACGCCTTCGGGGATCAGGGACAGTCCAGGGAACAGGTTCAGCCTTTCGATAATCATCAGGAGAATAGCGGACCGGCGGTGATCCTGGATCGACGCATGGTGAGTTCGTGCGAGAGGCAGACGACGGAAGGAGCACAGGGGACGCTAATGATTAACGAAAGGGCTGCCCCCAGAACTGACCCTATGTTCCATAGCGGCGGTAGAGCTCGGGGCGGCGGCCGGTATACCAAGGGTTGTTCCGGCGTGCCTCAGGGACGGCGGCAGGGTCGACATCGGCGTAGATGATGCCTTCCTTGTCCCAGATCTCCGTGAGCAGGGTCCCGTCATGGTTGGTGATGTTGCTGCCGCCTCGGCAGGTGTAGCCGCGTTCGTTCTTACCACACACGCAAGAGACCGCCATGATCATCGAGTTCCTTCCCGCCAAGCTCGTGACCTCCCCGTGTCCCCGCTCGCCGCGGTTGTTGAGCCAGAACAGCATCCGGCAGTCCAGACCGGCGTAGGTGCGGGTCATCTCGGGAAAATCGCCGTCGTAGCAGATCATGACGCCGCTCTTGTGGCCCTTGATGTCGAATGTGACCAGCTCATCGCCCGGCCCGTAGAAGGACGGCTCGTGACGCAACCCCTGGTCCTTCCACCAAAGGTGTGTCTTGCGGTAGTTGGCCCGCACGCCTGAGGCATCGACCAGCGTTGCGGCGATGTAGCAGCGATCCGCGTCACGCTCGGTCAGGCCCCAGAGGATCGAGGCGTCGGTGCCGGCCAACAACGACCGGAAGGCCTGCGTGGTGGGCCCGTCGACCGCTTCAGCCAGTTCCTTCAGGTTCTCGACATAGCCGACCAGAAGCTCTTCATGGAAAAGAATGATATCGGCGTCGCGGCGCAAGGCCTGATCGGCAAAGGCCAGGGCCTTGGCACGATTGGCTTCGACCGCTCCCGGTACGCTGTCCTGCTGGACGACCGCGATGCGCACGGTCTGCCTGGTGGTGCTGTCCTGTGAAGCCTGGGCTGCACAGGCAGGGGCGACACGCTCGGCAAGCATCAAGGCACCGATGCCGCCAGCGGCGGCTTTGACAAACTCCCGTCTCAACAAACGATCCTCTTCCATGAGCACCCCGCTTGCCCTTTGCTGATCAGCCAGCAGCGTTCCGCGCGCAAAGCCGGTCTGTCCTGTGCACTTGGACTCCAGCATACCAACCGACTCTCCAGCCGTCAAATCCGCGCGGCGATCCCCTCGCAGGGTTGTATGGCAATTCCGAGAACACGATACCAGGCTTGAACTGAACGGCCAGATTCTCGGTGAACCCCTTCGATAATCCTCAACGTGGAAGATGCTCCAGCGCCCAACCAGACACAGGGCAGCACAAGGCAGTCGAAAGGACCGCCTGTGTGTCGTCGGCATCGCCTGCGCTGCTGGGCTTGGCGTCGCATCGAATCTACTCCGGCATACGCCGCATCTTCTTGAAGGCGTTGATCAGGCCGTTGGTGGAGTCATCGTGCGACGTCACCGTCTTGTCGTCCTTCAACTCGGGCAGGATGGCTCCGGCTAACTGCTTGCCCAGCTCGACGCCCCACTGATCGAAGCTGAAGATGTTCCAGATCACTCCCTGGACGAAGATTTTGTGCTCGTACACAGCGATGAGCGAGCCGAGGGTTCGCGGCGTGACCTTCTTGACGAGGATCGAGTTCGTGGGCCGGTTGCCGGCGAAAACCTTGAACGGCAGCAGCGTGCGGATCTCCTCGTCGCTCTTGCCGGCCGCACGCAGCTCCGACTCCACTTCCGCTTCGCTCTTGCCCTTCATCAGGGCCTCGGTCTGGGCGAAGAAATTGGACAGCAGGATCGCGTGGTGGTCGGCCAGGGGGTTGTGCGTCTGGGCCGGAGCGAGGAAGTCGCACGGGATCAGCTTGGTGCCCTGATGGATGAGCTGATAGAAGGCGTGCTGGCCGTTCGTGCCGGG
>CAZOFX010000040.1:0-43935 GCA_964579055.1 uncultured Pirellulales bacterium | reverse complement strand
TGGCGGCGAAAGGTATGTCAAGGGGCCTGTACCACCAAGGTACAGGCCCCTTTCTTGTCGGTGTGCCGGGCACGGACCTGTCGAGGTCCAACATTTCTGGGCGGTTACGTTCCAGCCAGCAGGGCCGTGGGTATTGTATGCCGCCGAAGGCCTCGCGGAAGGTCTTGCCCTGCTGCGGACCCAAGCGCCGGGAGGTAGGCCAAGGAGAATGCTGCGATTCTACCCGGCCAGTTGCTGGGCGAGGTGGGCGAGGATGGTGTCGATCAGGGCGGTTCCCTGGGGCGTTTGGATGGAGATGCACTCGAAGATGGGGATCGCGCCGACGCGGTCGGCGCCAAGGACCACGGAGAGATGCCGCTGGAGCACCTCCCGGATGCCGGCGGTCAGCTCGTCGCACTGATCTGGGTCGATCTTGTCGCGTTTGTTGAGCACGACCGCGATCTCGCGCAGCTTCTTGTGCGCGTGGCGCCCCTTGCGCAGGATGGTGTCCAGGCGGTTGCAGAACAGCGAGAGCCAGTGGATAGTCGCGCTGATGGGTTTGCTGCCGTCGAGCATGATGATGATGGCATGCGGCTTTCGCTCGCCGACCAGGCTGGCGTGCTGGATGGGTCCGGTCTGGCCCGGCGTGTCGACCGTCCGCCGGACGTTCAGCACGAGTCCCGATCGTCCCGACCGAGAGGCGTCGGGATCGGCCGCGAGCGTGAGAACGAACGTCGGCGATTTCGTGACCCCATACGTCATCTCCCGCTCGCCTTCGGGGTGCAGACGGCCGAGTTGCAGGTACTCGGCAAATTTGCTCTTGCCCGCGCTGCTGGGCCCGAGCACGAGGATCTCCTTGCCCGTGGCGTAGGTCCTCAGCCTGGCCAGGCCCTTCGGCCGGCCACGCCGCACGGCCTTGTCCTCTGAGATCTCGAAAGCTCCCTTGCCCTTGGCATCCATTCCGCATTCCCCCGGAACCAGTGCGGAGAAGCATCGGCTCCCGATCCCGATACGCATCGGGATCGAGAGCGCTTGCCGTTGCCACTCGACGTTGCGATGGTCATTGGGTTCGAGACACCCTGCGCCTACGGCTGCATCCTGTTGAGGGCTTCCCGGGCTCGCCGCTTGGTGCCGTTGTTTCCGGATTTCTCGGCCACCATGCGCAGCGCCTGTTGCCGTTGCTCCTTCGAGAGCCCCTGCGCCTCGGCGGCGGCGACCTGGACGATGGCCGAATACGCCTCTTCGGCGACCGCCGGGTCCTGCGCCAGCGTGGTCAGCAACTCGAGCGAGCCGCTGCTGGGGGCCTCGCCCAGAACCGCGATCGCCAAACGCTCTTCTTCGGGGCGTTTGATCTGAGGCCGCAGGTCCATGACTCTGGCCACCTTCTGGTCGCTGCTGAGCCTAGTGTTGCCTCGGACGTACTGGAGGTAGCCGCGCAAGGCCAGCACCTGGTGGGACATCTTGCCGCCTGATTGGGTCAGACGCAGCAGGGCATCTCCCGCCTCGGTGTCGTCGGGCCAGTTGTTGGGCCAGGTCGAGAGAATCCGCACCGCCTCGTCCTGGACGGTGGTATCGTTGCCTGCGATGGCCGCCTTGACGGCTCCCAGGGCCTCGGGCCCACCGACGACGGCCAGTGCGTGCAGTCCGATGATCTGAAGCGAGCTGTCGCTGCTCTTGGTCAGAGGCAGCAGGTGCGGCACGCTCTTGACGCCGGAACGGCCCGTGACCGCCAGCAAGGCCTTCTCGATGCCTGCACGCTCGGCGGAGCTGGTCGTCTTCTGGAGCAACCTGGTCAGATCGGCCACCTGCTGGTCCTGGCCCAGAACGCCGACGGCCTGGATGGCCGCACCGCGAACGCCGGCGTCGGCGTCTTCAATGCTCGAAACGATTGCAGGAAGGGCGGCTGCGATCTCCCTCTGGCCTGCCAGCTCGATGAGAACCTGCCGCGTCTTGCCCTTGGCGTCCGCGAGCCGCCCGACGAGGTCCGCGTCCACGTCTTTGCCGGGCAGTCTGGAGAGCGTTTCCTGAGCCGCCTTTCGGAGTTCGGCGTCGCCTTCGGTGGCCGCCGCCAGCAGCGTGGGAACACACGCGACATCGCCCAAGCGGATCAGGATATTGATGGCGGTGATGCGCAACGCCTTTGGGCCGCCTTGGGCCGCTCGCAGGACAGCGGGCGATACCGCGTCATCATTCCGGTCCGCCAGCGCCAGCAGCAGCAGGGGACGCTTCTCGGGGCTGAGGCGATCCATCTCGGCCGCGAGCGCCTCGGTGACATCGCGTCCGGCCAGCTCTCGCGCAGTCCGAAGTCCTATGCCGAACCTCCCTTTGTCCGCCGATTCCAGTTGCTCGATCAACAGGCCGATGCCGCCGGACTTGCGGGCCAGGACCGCCCCTCGAATCGCTTCCAGCCGTCGCTGGTTGGGCACATCCGCCTGGCGGATGGCGTCATAGAGCTTCACCGCTTCGGCGGACTGATCCTTCGCCAGGTACCACTCGGCGCAGAGGATGCCGCCCTCGGCTACCGCCGAGCGCACCGCGGCGGGCGATTTGGTGAGGGCCTGGACAAGGGCCTGAGCAGCTCGATCGCCGCCGATGTGGCCCAGCGCCACGGCTGCGGCGGAGGCCACGTCCGCGTCACTGTCGCCGAGTTTCTGTACGAGCGCTTCGACGGCCATCGCATCGCGACGCACGCCGATCGAGTTGATGGCTCCCACCAGAAGACGGCCTTGCAACGTGCCCATCGCCTCGCGCAAAGCCTCGTCGGCGGCCGGACCGGGAATCACTTCGAGCGCCGTCCTCGCCCACGACGCCAATTCCTTGTCGGCCAGCAGAGGCATCAGACTGGGTACCGCCTCTTCGGTGCCGTAGACGGCCAGTTGCTTGCAGGTGATGGCCTTCTCCGCAGGCGCGGCGTTCGATTGGAGCACCGCGATCAACTCTTGCTGTTTGGCCGCCGGGTCCTGGCCGACCACTGCGGCCGCGGCCAGAAGCGCGGTCAGAAGAATGAGCCCGATGAAGTGTCTATTCGCAACGTTCATGAGTATCCTCGTAATTCAGGTGGACTCTTTCGAAAAGGTCGGACGCTAAATCCGCCACGGTTCGCGCAGCGCCTCGGAGCGCAGGCGATTGGCCTGTTCGTCGCCGATGAACTCGCACTTCTGCGGGTCGAACCGGACCTTGCGGTTCAGGAACAGGGCGACGTTGGCCGCGTGGCAGGCGATGTGCGCCCAACAGGCCGCGTCGGCGTTGGCCCGGGTCTGGGCCCGCGACTTGACGCAGTCGAGGAAGTTGCGCACGTGGAAGTCCGCCGGATAGCCCGGAATCTTGGCGCCGCGACGCGTCAACAGGTCCGGCGAGCTGGCGCCGAACTCCGCGTCGTCACCGGTCTCGACCCATCCGGTCGTGCCTTCATAGCGAACCGGGCAGGAGCCCAGCGGCAGCCACCCGTCGTTACGCATGACCAGCTTGACGCCATTGGCGTAGCGGGCGTGCAATTGTCCGTTCACCGGCTCGTACTCGACCGGGGCCGTGTCGTCGCTTTGGTTGGCCCACTGGCACAGGTCCACGCAGTGCGAGCCCCATTCGAGGCAGCCGCCACCGACCATGCCGCCGCCTTTTTCGAAGTTGAAGCCATCGAGAAGCTTGCGGTTGTAGGGTCGCCATGCGGCCGGTCCGAGGTACGCATCCCAGTCCACCTGGTCGCGGGGCGGCTCGGGTTCGGCCGGCAGCCAGCCGCTCATCGAGGTCCCCAGCCCGCCGGGATGGGCGTGCAGTGTGACCAGTTGGCCGAGCCTTCCGCTGTGGGCCAGCTCGGCTGCGTAGGCGAAGTTGGGCAGACTGCGGCGCTGCGTTCCCGCCTGGAACACGCGGCCGGTGCGGCGGAAGATGTCTGCCAGCGCGAGGCTCTGGGCGATGTTCTTCGTGCAGGGCTTCTCGCAGTAGACGTCCTTGCCCGCCTTGGCGGCCATGGTCGAGGCGGTCGCGTGCCAGTTCGGCCCGGTGGCGATCAGCACGGCGTCGATGTCGTCGCGGGCCAGCAGCTCGCGCATGTCGATGTAGGCGGTGCAGTCCTGGTTTCCGTTGCGGGCGTCGGCCATGTCCTTGGCGCGTTTCCGCCGGTCGCCTCGCACGTCACAGACCGCGATGCATTGCAGGTCCTCCTCGTGCAGGAAGCAGCCCAATACGTAGCTGCCGCGACCTCCGATGCCGATGGCGCCCAGCGTGATGCGTTCGCTCGGCGCGACGGTGCCGGCCTTGCCCAGCGCACTGCTGGGGATCACCTGGGGCAGGGCCAGCAGGGCGCCGGCCCTCATTGCCGTCTTGAGGAATTGTCGCCGGCCCGGGCGGAGGGTCTCCTCGGGCAGGTTGTTGCGGGCTTTTGTCGTCACGCTCTTCATGTCGATCCCTTCCCATTTGTGCTACTGATCGTTTCATGCTTCGAAGTGCAGCGATCCGATGAGGCTGCCGGCGCTCGGCGCGTGGCCCGAACTGCGGCGGCCTCCTCGAGACGGCCTCTCGAAGCTGACGGGTATGATAGCGCGCCGGGCCGCAGGCGGCAAGGGTTTGTACGGGCGAATCGTGATTGGCCGTTTGCAGCGTGCCCGCAGGGGCATACAAATGCTGGCGGCCAGATGAATAGCGTCTCACGACGCCACTACAAACGACGGATGGGGAACTGGCGATGTGACGCGGTTGGGACAGCGGATTACAGTGGCGGAGACGGCGGAATCAGGCCTTGGGGCCGTTCCCGGTGCGCTTGGGCCGGCTCCTGTCCCCGGCTTTCGTGCGGGGTGTGGTCGGTTTGGCGTTGCGGGGCCTGGCCTTCTTGCGTGTCTGGGTGGGCTTCGCCTGAGGTCGCGTCTTCCTGGCGGCCTTGCGATTGGGGTTGGGTTCGGCTTCCTGGGGCAGGGCGGGCGGCGCCGGCTCGGCTTTCGCGGCCAGCTCCTCGCGGAGTTGGGCGATCAGCGCGTCTTTCTCGCGCGACGCCTTCTCGCTCTCGTCGAGCTTGCGCTGCGTTTCGGTCAGTTGGCGCTGGGTTTCAGCAAGCTGAGCGGCTCGGGATGGAGAGATGAGATCGACGTTCGGATCGAGGATGTACTTGAAGGCCTGGCCGGACCTGGCGACTATTCCATGAAGATTCATGACGTTCCCCTTCCTCCGGTTGCATCGTCATTGCGGCGGCGCATCCCTTCGCCTCCCTGCACCGAGCGCGGCACCTCCTGTCCACCCATCCATAGTATACAAACCAATCGTGTGCAAGGCCCAGCCCTTTCCCTGAGTCGGAGGTCGAAGGTTATCGGAAGCACGAGACTCTGTTGGCAGGGAGCCGGCGATTGAGTTTTCGCGCCTTGTCTGTTAGGCTGTGGCCGCCGCGTGCGAAGGCGCAGCGCGGAACGCCGACAGATGGGGTTCATAATGCAGGCGATCTATCGACATCGATTCACCGTGGGCCCTGAGGCCATCGACGCCAACGGCCACGTCAATAACGTGGTGTACGTGCAGTGGATGCAGGACGTGGCGGTGCGGCATGCCGACGCCGCCGGCTGCACGGAGGCGACGCGCCGGATCGGCGCCACGTGGGTGGCCCGATCGCACTGGATCGAATATCTCAACCCCGCCTTTGCCGGCGACCAGATCGAGGCCCTGACCTGGGTGGCGAGCTTCCGCAAGGTCCGCTCCCTACGCCGCTACAGATTTGTTCGAACGAGCGACAACGTAACCTTGGCGCAGGGCGAGACCGACTGGGTGTTCATGGACCTCCAGACCGGCCGGCCCCGCGCCATCCCCGAAGCTGTCAGCGCCGCCTTCGTACTCCTTCCCGACAGCGCCCCGCCGTAGATACAGAACGCCCCTCGAAACCCGGTTCCGTCCCGGAATTGCCCTTGTCTTTCTCTGAGGAGATTGTCATCATGGTATCGGCATGAGCGAGTGTAGCGTCTCAGCACGGCAAGAGAAGGCTGCATGGGGAAAGGACAGACCATGAAAACGTCAATCGCCATCGTCGTGATAGGCTGCTGCGTTCTCGGGAGCGTGTGGGCCATGGCGGCCGGCGAGCAGCCGGATTCGAATTCCTCCGAACTCGAGAAACTGAAGGATCGCGTCAAGACCCTGGAGGACAAGGTGGCAGCGCTGGAAAAGCAGTTGCGGATCAGCTCGCGCGTTCCGAGGGCACTGCCGTTGCCGCAGTTCCCCCGTGGTCGCCAGGCGCCCGAGGGGTGGCTGCCGCGCGAGTTCAACGGGATACCCTACTACGTGATCCCGATCGAGCAGGACCCGAACGGGCAACCGCCGAGACGGTGAGCGAGCGCAACGTGAAAACGCCGCTCAAATTGGCCATTGCTGCTGGCGGCGTCCTCTCTACGCCTGCGATCATATGCCCGTGCTGGCCACACGAAGCGGCGCAACGGGTCGATCGCGTGCGTTCATGCCGACAGCCGCGGGAACAAGGCCGGCGGAACTCCGCGCACGCGACGGACAGCAATAACTGGAAAGCCGTGAACGTCTGGAACATCCGGCTGGCACCGAAGTGGTAGGCCCAAGCTGCATAGACACACAGAGAGTCTGAAGGTACGGTTGGACCTGAGCCCCGAGCCAAGCTCCGTAGGGCAGGTCACTCCATACAAATGATCTGACCGCGATAGTGACAATGATGCTGCCCCGGGATGAGGGTGGCGGCAGCGGAATGGAAGGACTAGATCGGCTATGGTTCGGAGCGTGACTTCTGGGTATCTGATCGTGAAGACCTTCGAGCGGATGTACCGGGAGTACCTCAAGGTACGCGAGATCAGTTCGTTCCCATTGGCGGACAACAAGGTGATCTACTCGATCCCCTGGAGAGGATGTCCTGCTCAGAGCCAGACAAAACAATACCAGGGTGTCTCCAGAGACCCGCTGTTTCGATGGGATGACAGGGATGAGAAGTTGTTCAGGGGCACCAATCTCGTCGTAGAGCCGGAAGACCATGAACTGGAAGCCCATTTCGCCCTCGGACGTTTGCCAGAGATCGGGGAAGATGAGATGACGATCATCGGCTCTTTAGAGGACGCGAGGCATGTCTTCGGCTTGTTGGGAACATCGGCGGAGAGAGAGACTATTTGGGTGCGAGATATAGATTCCGATTCCTCCGAAGTCCCGGACTACCCGCTGTTGGGGTACGAACCGACTCTCGGCTTCGGGGGTCAATGGTTCTCCGCCATTTCAGATTGTCTTTGCTTTCCGCTCTGGCACGGCACGGATTCCGAAGGCGTACTCTTCAGGGAATACCACGACAGGCTGAACAAACACGCTCTTTTCGAGACGTCTGAGGCGGCGAGAGACTTCATCTGCTTCTACCTGTCGTTCGATTGGACGGAACAAGGCGACCCGGTCATCACGGAGGTTCGGTCCGCACAGGCAGCTATTTGACCGAGGCATAGGACGATGCCGGAGCTGGGCCATCAGTCCACCCTCCGCTCAAATGAATGGTCGATAATGACTTTGACGGCCCTTTTCATTTTGATACACTACAGGTGAAAGGCAGTGTCGTGTGAAAACCGTTTATCATACGATGGACGCATCACGACTCTTTTTGCGGTGCGACTGTGCGGCCGCGTTTGGTTCGTGGTGGTGATCGGCCGCCCGGAGGGGTGAGTCATCATTCGTCTTTGAGAACGCGGTATGAATCTATGCCCTCACGGGCACACTACAAACGAGGAGATCGTCATGGCTGGTTCTGGTTCGAACTCCACACGTCGCGACTTCCTGAAGGCGGCGGGCATGGTGGCCGCCGGGTCGTCGCTACCCGGCTGGTTTGTCGAGGAATGTGCCGCCCAGTCCGCCGCAGGCGGACCGCCGGCCCCGTCGTCGCCCAGCGAGACGGTCCGCCTGGCGCTGATCGGCTGCGGCGGGCAGGGTCGAGGCGACGCCCGCAACGCCCAGCGTCTCGGCAAGATCGTCGCGGTCTGCGACGTGGACGAGCGTCACCTCGACAACGCCCGGAAGGACTTCCCCGGGGCCGACGGTTACCATGATTTTCGCAAACTGCTCGAACGCAAGGACATCGACGCGGTCATCTGCGGGACGGTGGACCACTGGCACACGCTGGTCGCCATCGCCACCATGCGGGCGGGCAAGGACATCTACTGCGAGAAGCCTCTGACGCTGACAATCGCCGAAGGGCAGCGTCTGGTCGAGGTCGAGCGGCAGACCGGCCGCATCCTTCAGACCGGCACCCAGCAGCGTAGCAGCGTGCATTTCCGGCTGGCCTGCGACCTGGTCCGCAACGGGCGGATCGGCAAGCTCCAGCGAGCCGAAGTCTGGCTGCCGGCGGGACTGAGGCAGGGGCCGTTCCAGACCTCGGCGGTGCCGGAAGGATTCGACTACGATTTCTGGATGGGCCAGACGCCCAAGGTCCCTTACGTGAAGGAGCGGACGCATTTCAGCTTCCGCTACTGGTGGGAGTACTCCGGCGGCACCATGACCGACTGGGGCGCGCACCACAACGACATCGTGCTGTGGACTTTGGGGATGGACCAGTCAGGGCCGGTCAGCATCGAGGGCAAACAACTGGTTGAGATGATCCCCGGCGGTTTCACGGCCGCCAGCGAATATGAGGTGACGTATACCTACGCCAATGGCGTGGTTCACACCTCCAAGAGCACCACCGCCAGCGAATGGCACGGCGGCGTCAAGGACCCCAAAGGCCAGCAGCACGGCATCAAGTTCATCGGCTCCGACGGCTGGATCTGGGTCACGCGCGGCATCCTCCAGGCCAGCGACCGCGAGCTGCTCACGGAGAAACTGCCGGAGAGCGCCCCTCGCGTCTACGTCAGCAACGACCACATCGCCAACTTCATCGACTGCGTCAAGACGCGAAAGCCGCCGATCTGCCCGGCGGAGGTGGGCCACCGCTCGGCGAGCCTGTGCCATCTGGGCGTGATCAGCATCCGCCTGGGCCGAAAGCTGAATTGGGACCCGGCCAGAGAGCAATTCGTCGGCGACGCCGAGGCGAGCACGTACCTGGCCCGCGAGATGCGAAGGCCCTACGACTACGACATGGTCTGACATCTCATCCGGGCTCCTGCCGCGTCTGCTGTAACCGGCCGTCTTGCCAGCAAGAGGTGGGTTCTGTCTCGTTGGCGGGGGCGCGACGACCACCACCCTCGAACCGGCCCTCTGGGGCATTCTGAGCCTGCCGGACACACCTGGAACCTCCGGGACATACGTTTTCTGGCAAACGGCCCGGATTTCGGGTATCCTGGTACGGGTGCATTGGACAGGGCAGCAAGCGGTAGTCCGGAACGGAGCAGCACAATCGATGAAAAGCATCGTCATGGCAATCCTGCTGACCGGTGCAGTCATGGCGACTGCGTCGGCACAGGCCCAGGGGCCGGACGGGGTCAAGGACCAGGATCTGGGGGCCTACAGCCGTGAGGCCACCGATGCCGCCAAGGCGAGACTCAAGGACACCCTCGTGGTGGTCTTCGCCGGCGGACGTCACGGGTTTATCAAGGGACAGCGTGTCAGCCTCGATCCGCGCGACTGGCGGACGGAAGCGGAAGTGGTCAAGGGCGATGTGATGGTTCCGAAGCGGTTCGCCCTGTCCGCCTTCGGAATCAAACACCTGCCCTGGTTCGGATTTCGGATCGCCGAGAAGGGAAGGATGGTCTCCCTCTCCGATCTGGCCGCCCGACTGGGCAAGAAAGTGTTCACGGAAGAACGCGGGCTGGTGATTGTCTCGGACACGCCGGTGACGCTCGACGATTCGCAGTTGATCGACTCGATCATCACCCTGTTCGACACGCCGGAGAAGTTCGCCGATCCGCAGATCGCTCACCGCAATATCCCCAGCCTCAAAGCCTGGGGCCGTTGGGCCGAACACGTCGAGTTTGCGCCCGAGCAGTTGGCGCTGTACGACGAGCCCGAGACCCAGTGGCGGCTGATCTCGGAGAAGCGATACGACGAGCCGGCCCTCGGCGCGCACGAGCTGGCCGGCGACGTCCCGCCGGCTGGCGTGCATCCGCGCATCCTGTTCGGACCCCGCGATATCCCGCTGATCCTGGCTCGCATCAAGTCGTCCGTGACCGGATCGATGTCTCTGATTGAGACGGAATATCTGCTCGGCCGGACCTGGCTGGACCCCGATACGAGCGATGGCCGCCTCTTTGCGAAGCTTCACACCGGAGACTTTGGCGGACTGACGTTTGAATGGCAGAGCGACGGCATCCGCTCGTCGAACGGTGAGGATGTGACGCAGTGTCTCAACACGATTGCGTTGTATGCCCTGTTGACGGAGAACGCCGATCTCGGCACGAAAGCGGCCGCCGCGATCCACAACTACTGCCGGCTGGTCGAGCCTCGGATCGACGCGTACGTGGACAAACCGGATGTGTACAACGCCTACTGGCGATCGCTGCCGGAATGGGTCGGGCCCAGAACCTTGGGGTTGAATTACGACTTCGCCGCCGGGTGGATGACGGCCGAGCAGGCGACGCTGGTCCGACGTGTGATCGGGAAGGTGGTGGGCGGTCGTCGCGGGTGCGGCCAGAACGGCCCGCTGCGCATTCGGGACAATCACTGGGTCACGCGCGATCTGACGCTCTTCCTGGCCAATCTGGCCATCGAGGGCGAGGAGGGCTTCGACCGTGAGGTGCACGATTGCGGCATCGAGACCGTGAAGGCCTTCCTCCAATGGGGCATCGATGAATCCGGTGTGCTGTACGAGTCCAACGGCGCCGCCGGTGAGGGCTTGGCGTTCCAACTGCTCTCGATGGTGGCCCTTGCCAGGCGGGGCATCAACACGTTCGGGCATCCCCACTGGCAAAGGCTGCTGGAGGCTCAGGTGCAGTGCACCTCGCCCGACGGTGGCGTCACAGCCTCTCGCGGCGCGGGGGGCGGCGGGCTGCTGTGTCGTCAGATCGTCTCGGCGTGGAAGGTCCTCTATCCGAACGACCGATGCGCCGACTACCTGCTGGGCCCGGCCCACTCTATATCCGATTTCGACCCGCGCCAGTATCGCCAGCAACTGGTCGGACGCAACGCCGTCGAATTCACCCTGCCCGGCCTGACGGCTCCGGGATCTGCCAAGAGCCTGCTCTACGACGCCCCCTGGCGCTCGACGCCGCGCGAGGCGCTCGGTCTGCCTCTGGACTTCAGCGATCCGTCCCGGGGGCTGTTCTCTTCGCGCAGCGACAGCGGCGCCGAGGCGGTGTGGATCAACATGCAGGCGCGGCCCGACCTGTATCTCGGCGGGGGGGGCGCGCACCATGACGCCGGCTCGTTCTGCTTGCAGGCCCTTGGGGTGACCTGGGGCCGCGACGGGCTCTCCGACAACGATCCCGCATCGACGAACCACTCCCTCGTCCTGATCGACGGCGTCGGACAGGACGACGGCAGCGGTCTGGCGCCGGCGCGGGTGACGTATCTCGGCGCCGCCATCGCCGACGCGGGGGCCATCGCCTCCGCCGATGTTCGGAAGGCCTACGAGTACATGTGGACAACGCAGGTGGAGAACTGGACCGATGAACGAATCGCTGCCCACTCGTGGGAACTCGAAACCGACCCCTTCGTGGTGAGGATCTTCAAAGGCACGCAGCGATACCGCCTCAACTACTGGGTGCCACCTCTGCACAATCCGTGGCTTCCCACGTTGCGTACGCGGTTCAACTCCCTCGAATACGCCTATCGCTCGGCCGGCCTCGTTCGCGGCAGCCATCCCTATGCGATTGTTGTCGACGATATCCGCAAGGACCAGGACACACATCGCTACGAGTGGCAAATGCAGGGCGGTTTTCGGACGACCACGCTGCCGGGGCTGGGCCCGGAAACGCTGGTGCTGGTCCCGAAGGACGGCGGGACCCCGGACCAGAGCATTCCCGACGGCACGCCCATGCTGCTGGTGCAGGAGGTCGGCCCATCCGCCTGCCGGCTGGAGAATGCGCGCGACCGGACGCTGGTCGCGACCGAGGCCGTCGAATGCCGGTTTCGCATCCTGATGGTCCCGTTTCGGATGGGTGAGGCCATGCCCACGGTCAGCGTCAATGCTTACACCGGCTCGGCCCGGCTCGAATGGACCGATCAGATCGACGAGTTGCAGTTCGAGGTTTCCAAGGACAACCGCACGCGTCTGAAGGTCCTGCGATACGGCGAAGAGATTCTCCAGAGCAGATAGAGAGCCCGGTCGCAGCCAGTGCACGGAAGAACGGAGAAAGCATGATGCGTGACAGCAGCAGGTCCGGACGATTCGTATGGATTCTCCCCTTGGTGTTGGCTTTGCTCGGTCATGCCGCGTGGGCCTCAACTCTGGAATGGCCCACCGTGACGAACCAGACGAAGCCCTGGACCCGCTGGTGGTGGATGGGCAGCATCGTCAACGCCAAGGGCCTTGCCACCGAGATGCAGAAGTACGCCCAAGCCGGACTCGGGGGGCTGGAGATCACGCCCATCTACGGCGTCAAAGGCTGCGAAGATCGATTCCTCGACTACCTGAGTCCTCGATGGATGGAGATGCTCGAATGCACCCTGAAAGAGGCCCGCAGGCTGGATCTCGGCGTCGACATGGCCACCGGCAACGGCTGGCCCTTCGGCGGGCCCTGGATTGGCGCGACCGATGCCTGCAAGAATGCGGTCTACAAAACCTACGAGCTGAAAGCGGGCGAGCGGCTGGCGGAGCCCGTGACGTATGTCCAACGGCCCATGGTGCGGGCGATCGGCCGACGACTGGACATCTCCGAGATCGTCGAGCCCATCAGCGACAACAAAGACCTGCAATCGCTGGCCCTGGAACAGGTGCGTTTCGAGAAGCCGCTGCCCTTGCAGGTTCTCATGGGCTATTCGGATGGAGGGCAGATTCTCAATCTGACGGACAGAGTCGCTGCCGGCGGCGAATTGGACTGGACCGCTCCGGCGGGTAACTGGACGCTCTACGCGGTTTTCCAGGGCTGGCATGGCAAAATGGTCGAACGGGCCGGACCGGGGGGAGAAGGCAACGTCATCGATCATTTCTCGCGAGAGGTACTTGATCGTTATTTGAGCAAGTTCGACGGGGCCTTTGCCGGCCATGACGTCGACGGAATCCGGGCGTACTTCAACGACTCGTATGAGGTCGATGACGCGGCCGGCGAATCGAACTGGACGCCAAGGTTCTTCGAGCAGTTCGAGCGCAGGCGAGGCTACGATCTACGAGACGATCTCCCGGCCCTGTTCGGCAAGGACGAACCGCAGAAGAACGCGCGGGTGCTGTGCGATTATCGCGAGACGATCTCCGACCTGCTCCTGGAGGAGTTCACGATTCCCTGGCGTCGCTGGGCCGAGGGCAAGGGCGCCACGACCCGCAATCAGGCCCACGGCTCGCCGGCAAACCTGCTGGACCTCTACGCCGCCAGCGGGATTCCCGAAACCGAAGGCAGCGACGTCCTCGGATTCCAGTTCGCCTCTTCGGCCGCCCACGTCACCGGCAAGCCGCTGGCCTCGTGTGAGGCCGCGACATGGATGGCCGAGCACTTCACCGGCACCCTGGGCGAGGCGAAGCGATGGGTGGATCGCTATTTCCTCGGCGGGATCAACCACATCTGCTATCACGGCACGACGTTTTCACCGTCGGACGAAGAGTGGCCGGGTTGGATGTTCTACGCCTCGGTTCACTTCGGACCGACGAATTCGTTCTGGAACCACTTCGCCGCCCTCAATCAATATGTCACGCGCTGTCAGTCGTTTCTCCAGGCGGGCAAGCCCGACAACGACGTGTTGTTGTACTGGCCGATCTACGATTCCTGGTCGCAGGTTGGACGGGCCATGTTGCCGCACTACAGTGCCCAGACACCACCCGAAATACAGGACATCGCTCAAACACTGTGGCAGGGCGGCTACTCGTTCGACTACATCTCCGACCGACAGCTTGCCGAGGTCCGTTGTCACAAAGGCGTTCTCTGCACAGGGGATGCAACCTACCGGGCCGTAGTCATACCCAGGTGTCGCCACATCCCGGCACCGACATTTCAATCGCTGATGGCTATGGCACAGCAAGGGGCGACCATTGTGGTGCAGGAGCGACTGCCGGCCGACGTCCCCGGAATGGGCAACCTGGAGGCGCGGCGCAGCGCGCTGGAGAAGATGATCTCGCAACTGGACTTTGTTGAAACACCGGCTCCTGGAATTCGTGAGGCCAGACTCGGAAGCGGTCGATTCTTGCTCGGAGATGACGTGGCCCACACGCTGGCCTTTGCGGGTATCGAACGCGAATTCATCGCGGATCGTGGCTTGCCGTTCATCCGGCGGACGCTTTCGGATGGCAAATGCTACTTCGTGGTGAACGCGACCGACGAGGCATTGGATGGCTGGGTCCCGCTTCAGACCGAAGCCGCCTCCGCTGCGATCTTCGAACCGCTGCGAGGCGGCAAGGGTCTGGCCGCTCTGCGGAAGAACGGACGCCGCAGCGAGGTCTACCTTCAGCTTGCTCCCGGCCAGTCGTGCATTCTCAGGACGTTTGATGGACCTGTGCAGGGATCGCGACACGCCTACTGGAGCCCCAAAGGGTCGGCGGAACCGCTGGAGGGAACCTGGACCGTCGAATTCATCGCGGGCGGCCCGGAACTGCCTGCCGCCGTTCGCACGCCGACATTGGGGTCGTGGACGGATTTCGAAGGCCAGGCGGTCAAGAGGTTCTCGGGAACCGCCCGTTACACGCTTTCCCTGAAGAAACCGGCGGAGCAGGCGGATGGGTGGCTGCTGAACCTGGGTCGGGTCTGCGAGAGCGCCCGCGTGACGTTGAACGGGCGGGAGTTGGGCACGCTCATCAGCGCCCCGTTCCAGATGGCGGTCCCGGCCGACCGGCTGGACCAGGAGAACACGTTGGTGATCGAGGTGTCGAATCTCATGGGCAATCGGATCGCCGACCTGGACCGGCGGGGCGTGAACTACAAGAAGTTCTACAACGTCAACTTCGCCGCGAGGCTTCGCGAGAATCGAGGTCCCGATGGGAACTTCACCGCCGCGAAATGGCCGGCCCAGGACTCTGGCCTGATCGGCCCGGTGACCCTGACGCCGCTGCGAACCCTGATTCCCTGATGTCGAGATTTCGGTTCAGAATCCCGAGACTGTGGATGCTCAATGAGAGGAGACAGAACATGGATGGATGGCGTCGTGCATTGATGGCTGTGCTGGTAGTGTCCTCGGTCGGCGGGGCGCTCTGCCGGGCCGACGAGTTGCCGACAGGCGGCGCGCGGCCGGCGATCCCGCTGACGCATTTTGCGGATCGGCTGCATGCGTTCGTCTGGCGCAACTGGGAATTGATCTCGCTCGAACGCATGGCCGAGGTGCTGGGGACCACGCCCGAGAACGTTCGTGACATCGGTCTGGCGATGGGCTTGCCTGCTCACGTTCGCCCGCCGGCCGAATACCAGCAGCGAGGCTACATCACGATCATCCGGCGGAACTGGCACCTGCTGCCCTATGAGCAACTGTTGACTTTGCTCGGCTGGGATGCGCAGAAGCTCGCCTTCACGCTCCGCGAGGACGATTTCCTCTGGATCAAGCTGGGCTCGCTCAAGCCGGCGTGTGCGCCGATCCGCTACGTCGAGCCCAACGAAGCGACGGAGAAGCGCTGCGCTGAGATTCGCGAGATTGTCTCGTCCCATTTCGGCGAGGCGCTCGCTGCGCCGTCGAAGCCCAGGTTCGAGTTCTTCACCGAGACACCGACAGATGTGGAAGTGGTCGAACACCGGAATCGAAACGGCGAAGAATCGATCCGCTTTCTGTATTCGTACGCGGGGCTCTTCGGGGACCCGCTGCTCCATCCGGAGCTGGACCCGTATCCCGATGTACTGCTGCGTCGGCTCTCGCAGTCTGGCGTCAACGGCGTCTGGCTGCACGTCGTGCTCTCGCAACTGGCGCCAAGCGATGCGCTGGGCCGACCCACCGCCGACCACGAGGTGCGCCTGGCCAACCTCGCGAAGATGGTCGAGCGGGCCGCTCGTCACGGCGTCGCCATCTACCTCTACATGAACGAGCCTCGGGCGGTCCCGGCTTTGCTGCTGGAAGGCCGGGAGGAACTGCGTGGCGTTCGGCAGGGGGACTATGCGGTGCTCTGCACATCCGCCCTGCAGGTGCGCCAGTGGATCACGGACTCGCTGCGGCACGTCTTTGAGAATGTGCCCAACCTCGGCGGCGTCTTCACGATCACCGCGTCGGAGAACCTGACCAACTGCTACAGCCATACCCGCACGGCGACGGGGTGTCCGCGATGCTCGAAGCGTTCCGGCCCGGAGGTGATCGCCGAGGTCAACGCCGCGATTGCCGCCGGGGTCCGAACGGGCAGCCCGAAGGCCAGAGTGATTGTGTGGGATTGGGGTTGGCCCGATGGTACGCCCGCCGGATGGGGTCAGCCGGACTGGGCCTCGCGGATCATTGAGCTTCTGCCCGACGACGTCTACCTGATGTGCGTCAGCGAATGGGGCAAGCCCATCGCGCGAGGCGGCGTCGCCGGTGCGGTCGGCGAGTATTCGATCTCGGCCGTCGGCCCCGGGCCCCGGGCGCAGAGGCACTGGGCGCTCGCCCGCCAGCGAGGGCTCAAGACGCTCGCCAAGGTGCAGGTCAATTGCACGTGGGAGCTGTCGGCGGTGCCGTACTTGCCCGTGATGAATCTCGTCGGCCAGCATTGCAGCAAACTGAGCCAGGCGGGCGTCAACGGCCTGATGCTGAGCTGGACGGTGGGTGGCTATCCATCGCCGAACCTCGAACTGGTCCGGCGGTTCCAGCAGAAGCCCGCGCCGACCGTGGAGCAGGCCCTGATGGAAGTGGCCGGTGCACGATACGGCGCCGGCGCGGCGCCGGAGATGGCGGCCGGTTGGGCGAGGTTCAGCGAGGCGTTCTCGGAGTTCCCGTTCGACGGCAGCTACGTCTATCGCGGCCCCAGCCAGGTCGGCCCGGCCAACCTGCTCTATCTGGAGCCGACCGGATACCCCTCGACGATGGTGGGCTTCCCGTACGACGATGTGGACGGCTGGCGGGGCATCTATCCGGCCGAGGTGCTCGCCGGGCAGTTCGAGAAGGTCGCTTCCGGCTGGCAGAAAGGGCTGGCCACATGGAGGGAGACGATAGGCGGGATCGAAGGGCCTCGCGAACGTGCGAACGCTCACAATGATCTGGTCGTCGCCGAAGCCGCCGGCCTGCACTTCGAGAGCGTGGCCAATCAGATTCGATTTATCCTGGCCAGGAACGCACTGCGGTCCGGCTCGCTGAATCGAGACGAGGCCGATGCGGCGGTCGCGACGATGCGAGCAAAGGCCCATGCCGAGATCCGGAACGCCGAACGCCTGTTCGCGCTGACGCGGCAGGACCCGCGCATCGGATTCGAGGCGTCCAATCATTACTACTACCTGCCGCTGGATCTGGTGGAGAAGGTGGTCGACTGCGAATACATCCTGAGCCGATTGCCGCGTTCACCACAGAATTAGGCCTGTCCGAGAGTTCCTCAGAAGGGGGTCGAGCCGGCGGGGGTTTGCCGGTACAATCATCGCAGTCGAGCGGGGACGCTCGCAGAATTGCACGGAGTTGCTTGGAGGTACGTATGCGGTCATGCAGAGGATGGTCTTTTCACAGAAGGACGGGAGTCCTGCTCGCCTTGGTGCTGAGCGGGTGTGTGTCGGCGGCGTCCGAAGGGATGCGGCTGGACGGCAAGTCGCCCATTTATGAAGCGCCAAGTCAGGGGGCCCTGGACCTGACCGACGAGGTCACGCTGGAGGCGTGGGTCCAGGCTGATCGAATGCCGCAAGGCGGCGGACGCATCCTGGACAAGTCCATGCCCGGCGCCTCCGAAGGCTACATGCTCGACACCTTCCCGGGCAACTCGCTGCGTTTCGTGAACGCCCAGGGGGCCTGCACGCATGATGCGAAGCTGCCGGCCGATCGCTGGTCGCACGTGGTCGGTGTGTACAGCGCATCGAAGAAGATCATGAAGCTCTACCTCGACGGCAGGGAAGTGGCCAGCGCCGGCGGCGATGCGTTCGTTGCGATGACAACGACGGGGGTGCCGCTTCGCATCGGGTGCGACCCGCGCGGGGACAACCGCTTCGTCGGCCGGATCAAGCGTGCGGCAGTCTATCGCCGGGCCTTGACCGCGCAGGAGATTGCCGAGCGGGCGAACCAGGCGGAGCCCAGGCTGCTGCGGGGCGTCGTCGGCGAGTGGGTTTTCGTCGCCGCGCCCGGACCGAAAATCGCGCCGGCGGCTGGCCGGATCGCGCTGGAAGCCGAAGGGCTCAGCACCAGCACGCGGTTCTGGGGCGAGATGGCCGGGCAGGCGTCGCCGCCGCAGGAGCCGCTGAGCCTCTGGTACCGTCAGCCCGCGGTCGAGTGGACCGAGGCGCTGGCGGTCGGCAACGGTCGGCTCGGCGCGATGGTCTTCGGCGGGATCGACCGCGAACGCCTCCAGCTCAATGAAGACACGCTCTGGGCCGGCGGGCCGTACGATCCCACGCGTCCCGAGGCGTTGGAGGCGTTGCCCGAGGCCCGGCGTCTGATCTTTGCGGGCCAGTACCGCCAGGCCGATGCGCTCGTCGGCAAGCAGATGATGTCCAAACCGCTTGGCCAGATGCCCTATCAGACAGTGGGTGACCTGCTCTTGGCATTCTCGAGCGTCGAGAAGGTCAGTGACTACCGGCGGGACCTGAACCTGGACGAAGCCGTCGCGAGCGTGACCTACACCGTCGATGGCGTGACGTTCAAACGCGAGGTCTTTGCCAGCCCCGTCGATCAGGTGATCGTCGTTCGCATCGCGGCGACGGAGCCGGGAAGGATTTCGTTTGCGGCCGGACTCAAGACGCCACAGAAAGCGTCGGTCGAAGCCCAAGGCTCCGATACGCTGGTGATGACAGGCGTCAACGGTTCTTCCCAGGGGATCGCCGGCGCGCTGAACTTCCAATGCCGTGTGCGGGCGCTGGCCAACGGCGGCAGGGTCGAGACGGACGGTGATCGGCTCGTCGTGACCAATGCGGACGCGGTGACCCTGCTCATCGCGGCGGCCACCAGCTACAAGAGCTTCAAGGATGTCAGCGGCGATCCGGAGTCGCTGACGAAGGCGGCCATTGCGGCGGCGGGCGCGAAGTCCTTCGATGCACTGCGCGCCGCTCACGTCGCCGAACACCGGCGGCTCTTCCGCCGGGTCGCGCTCGATCTCGGCACGACCGAGGCGGCGAAACGGCCGACCGACGAGCGCATCCGCAACTCCAAAACGAACGACGATCCGCAACTGGCGGCGCTGTACTTCCAGTTCGGGCGCTACCTGCTGATTTCCAGTTCGCGGCCCGGGACGCAGCCGGCCAACCTCCAGGGCATCTGGAACGACAGCATGAGTCCGCCCTGGAGCAGCAAGTATACGATCAACATCAACACGGAGATGAACTACTGGCCCGCCGAGCCGACGGCCCTGGGCGAGTGCGTCGAGCCTCTGGTTGCGATGGTGATGGACCTGACCGAGACCGGTGCCAGGACCGCCCGCGTCAACTGGGGCGCGAGCGGCTGGGTCTGTCACCATAACACGGACCTGTGGCGTGCTTCCGGCCCGATCGACGGCTCCTTCTGGGGCTTCTGGCCCACCGGCGGCGCGTGGCTGAGCAAGCACCTGTGGGACCACTATGAGTACGGCGGCGACAGGGCGTTTCTGGCGAAGGTCTATCCGGCGTTGAAAGGGGCCGCCCAGTTCTTCCTCGACACGCTCGTGGAAGAGCCTGTGCACAAATGGCTGGTGACCTGCCCATCGCTGTCACCGGAAAATGGGCACAAATATGGTGTTTCGATCTGTGCCGGGCCGACGATGGACAGCCAGATCATTCGCGATCTGTTCACGAACTGCATTCACGCCTCGATGATTCTCGGCGTGGACGAACACTTCCGCAGCAAGGTCGAGGCGGCGCGGGTCCGTCTGGCGCCGAACCAGATCGGCAAGGAAGGCCAGCTTCAGGAGTGGCTCGAGGACTGGGACATGGAGGCCGGCGACATCCATCACCGTCACGTCTCCCACCTGTACGGCCTGTATCCCAGCGATCAGATCAACGTGCACGACACGCCGGACCTGGCGGCGGCGGTCCGCAAATCGCTGGAGATTCGCGGCGACAACGCCACCGGCTGGGGAATCGGCTGGCGGCTGAATCTGTGGGCCAGGCTCCAGGACGCCGAGCACACCTATCAGATTCTCAAGCTGCTGCTCGGGCCGGATCGTACCTATCCGAATATGTTCGATGCACATCCGCCGTTCCAGATCGACGGCAATTTCGGCGGGACATCGGGCATCGGTGAGATGCTGCTTCAGAACCGCACGCGTTTCGAAGGCGCGAAGATGATGAGCGAAATCGAGCTGCTGCCCGCTTTGCCCCGGGCCTTCGCCACCGGCTCGGTCAAGGGCCTGCGCGCCAAGGGCGGGTTCGAGGTGGACGTCGAATGGGCCGACGGCAAGCTGATTGCGGCCAACATTCGGTCGCTGCTGGGCAACTCGTGCCGGCTGCGCTATGGGGACGTGATTCGAGACGTGGACATTGCGGCGGGGCAGGTATTCCGCTGGGAAGGCCGCTGAGATGATGAGACGGGAAACGATGGTTAGGTGGACGACGATGAACAACGTAAAGGTGCATCTTGTGCTGTGTGCGGTGCTGGCAATGGGGGTGTCGTTCTGTGATGCGGCCGAGCCGGAATTGCTCCAGCTCAGCGGCGACACCGGCGTGCACGATCCGGTCATCATCAAGGAAGGCGACACGTACTACGTCTTCGCCACGGGCGGCCGGCGGGGGCGAAACTGCGTTCCGATTCGCGTGTCGAAGGACCTGCGGGACTGGCGAATGATCGGGCACGTGTTCGCGGAGCTGCCCGAATGGGCGCCGAAGGAGATCCCGGGCACGCAGGGGACCTGGGCGCCGGACATCTCGTTCTTCAGCGGCAAGTATCACCTGTACTACTCGGTCTCGACGTTCGGAAAGAACAGCTCGGCTATCGGGCTGGCGGTCAACGAGACGCTCGATCCGAACAGCCCGAAGTACAAGTGGGTCGATCGGGGCATGGTCATCCGCTCCACGGAGGGCCATGACGACTGGAACGCCATCGACGGCAACATCGTGATAGAGGAAAACGGCCGGGTGTGGCTGAACTGGGGCAGCTTCTGGAGCGGGATCAAGATGAGGCGGATCGACCCCGAGACCGGCAAACTCTCGACGGAAGACACCACGCTGTACTCGCTGGCGAGCCGTCCGCGATCGGGGGCGCATCAGACGCCTCCGGTCACCGGCGCCATCGAGGCGCCGTTCATCGTCCGGCATGGGGACTACTGGTACCTGTTCGTCTCGTTTGACTTCTGCTGTCGCGGCCCCAAGAGCACCTACAACGTGCGCGTCGGTCGCTCGCGTGAGGTCACCGGGCCCTACGTGGACAAGGACGGCATGCCCATGATGGAAGGCGGCGGCACGCTGGTCATCGAGGCCACCAGCGGCGCCTGGCGCGGCGTCGGCCATCAGGCGGTGTTCCACGAGGCAGGCACCGACTATCTGGTGTTCCACGCCTATGACGCGACGACGGGACGAAGCCATCTGCAAATCTCGACGATGGCATGGGAAGACGGCTGGCCGCGAGTGGCGTCGTTGCCCTGACGCGGGCTCTGAAGGTGTGCCTCGCCGAGGGCAGGGGAGGTTCCTGGTGTCTGCGAGAGATCATGAGGATGGAGAGGAGGACGGATATGAAGGCCGTGATGTGGAGGTGTGCGTTTGCGGCGTTGGCGGCGATATACCTTTCGGTTGCCGCACCGGCGGACGCCGCGAGTGAGCCAGACCCGGTGACCATTGGCGAGATCGATCTGGGCGGGGCGTGGGCGGTGGCGCTGGATCGCGAGGACGTGGGGGTGGACGAGGAGTGGTTCACGCGGGAATTGTCCGACCCGATTCGCTTGCCCGGGGCGCTGCGCGACAGCGGTTACGGCGACGAGATCACCGCCGAAACGGAGTGGATGAGCGGGCTGCACGATCCCCACTGGTACCTGCGAAAGGAATTCAAGAAGTACGCCCAACCCGGCAACGTGAAGGTCCCATTCTGGCCTCAGCCGCAGCGCAAGTATACCGGCGTCGCATGGTACCAGAGGGACATCATCATCCCCGACGTCTGGCAGGGCCGTCGTGTGGTGGTGTCGTTCGAGCGGGTCCACTGGTCGAGCGCCCTGTGGGTCAACGACAAGTGGATCGGCGTCAACGACAGTCTGGGGACGCCCCACGTCTACGACCTCGGCATTCTGGAGCCCGGACGCTACACGCTGAGCGTTCGCGTGGACAACCGCTACCTCGTCGACGTCCGCCGCGATGCGCACAGCATCACCGACTCGACGCAAACGAACTGGCATGGGCTGGCGGGTAGCCTCGTGCTGCGGTCGACGACGCCGGTGTGGATCGACGATGCGCGGGTCTACACGGACATCGAGCGCAAATCAGCACGCCTCGAAGTGACGCTGGGCAACATCACCGGCCGGCCCGGCAAAGGGACGCTGTCGGCCGCAGGCAAGAGCGTGCCGGTGCAATGGGACGTTGACGGAGGTTCGGCCCGGCTGGAGGTGTCCTTCGGCGACGACGCCCGACTCTGGGACGAGTTCGACCCGGCGCTGCACCACCTGACGTTGACCCTGAGCGGCAATCAGGCGGACGACGAACGCGAACTGGCCATCGGGCTGCGCCGAATCGAGAGCCGCAACGCGACGTTCTACGTCAACGGCAGGAAGACCTTCTTTCGCGGCACGCACGAAGGCTGTACGTTTCCTCTGGCGGGTTATCCACCGACGGATGTCGAATCGTGGAGGAAGGTGTTTGGGGTGGTGAAGGACTACGGCCTGAACCACGTGCGGTTCCATTCGTGGTGCCCGCCGGAGGCCGCATTTGTCGCCGCCGACGAGATGGGGATCTACTTGCAGCCGGAGTGCTCCAATTGGGGCCAGTATTCGTCGCGCGACGACGGGATGAAGGAATTCCTCTACCGCGAGACCGAGCAGATCGTGCGAGCGTACGGCAACCATCCCTCGTTTGTCATGCTCAGCTCGGGCAACGAGCCAGCCGGACCCTGGCAGCAGATCCTCACGCCCTGGCTGCTTGAGTGGAAGAAGAAGGACAATCGCCGCATCTACGCCACGCAGACCGGACGCTATTACGGCGAGCGGCCCGGCCCTGTCGACCACATCGACTACCTGATTGCGATTCGCATCGGCTCGTACCGCTTCCGTGGCGACAGCGGCTGGTTCGGACGCGATTACCGCGCCTCGCTCGAAGGGACCAACTACCCGGTCATTTCGCACGAAACCGGCCAGTGGTGCGCCTATCCCGACCTTTCGGAGATCGACCGGTACACCGGGGCGCTGAAGCTCAGGAGCTACGAAATCGTTCGCGAATCTCTGGCCGAGCGCGGCATGCTGGACCAGGCCCGCGATTTCCTGATGGCCAGCGGCCGGTTCCAGGTGGCCTGCTACAAGCAGGAGATCGAGGCCCTGCTGCGCACGCCGGGCATGGGCGGGTTCCAGTTGCTCGATCTGCACGACTACCCGGGCCAGGGCACGGCGGTGGTCGGGCCGCTGAACGTGTTCTGGCAGTCGAAGGGGTACGTCACGCCCGAGGAATTCCGGCGGTTCTGCAACGTCACGGTCCCGCTGGCGCGAATGAGCCGGTCGGTCTATACGACCGCGGATGACCTCAACGTGGCGTTGGAGATCGCCCACTTCGGCCGCAAGCCTCTGGAGAATGTCACGCCCGCGTTCAGGATCGTCGACGCCAAAGGCAAAACGGTGGTCTCCGGGGAGTTTGCCGCGATGACGGTCCCTCTGGGCACCGCGATTCCCATCCAGAGTCTCTCGATGAGTCTGAGCACATTCGAGGCGCCGCAGAAGTATCGCCTCGTGCTCGGACTGGCGGGCATGGAGTCGGTCGAGAACGGTTGGGACTTCTGGGTCTATCCCGCCCGCGTGTCGGCCGGGACGCCGGCCGATGTGCTGGTGACCCGCTCGTTCGCAGAAGCGGAGAAGAAACTGGCTGCCGGCGGCAAGGTTTTGTTTCTTCCGCCGTACCATCAACTGAGCTGGGACAGCCCGCCGGTAGGTCGGCTGCCGATTTTCTGGAACCGGCTGATGGGGCCCGGCTGGGACCGCTTTCTGGGCCTTCTGTGCGACCCGAATCATCCGGCGCTGGCGCAATTCCCGACGGACTTCCATTACGACTGGCAATGGCAGGATGTGACACAGCCGGCGTGCCGGGCGATGAATCTGGACCGAGTGAGTCGCGATCTGCGACCGATCGTCCAGGTGATCGACGACTGGTATCGCAACTACAAACTGGGTCTGGTCTTCGAGTGCCGCGTCGGGGCGGGCAGGCTGATGGTGTGCTCGGCCGATCTGGAGTCGGAGCTTGACCGTCGGCCGGTTGCGCGCCAGTTGCGGCACAGCCTCCTGACATACATGTCGAGCGATCGCTTCGATCCGGTCGTCGAGGTGACCCCTGCTGCGATTCGCAGCTTCCTCTTCGACAACCAGATCATGGCCAAGCTCGGCGCCAGCGCCAAGGCCGGCAAGGAGGCCCCTGGCAATCCGGCGGCCCACGCCATCGACGGCAATCCGAACACGTGTTGGCTGGCCGGCGGGGGTCGCGACCGGCAGACGCGCCATCCGTACGAGCTGACGATCGAGTTCGCCGAACGAACCGCGATGACCGGGCTGCTATGCGTGGCCAGGCAGAATCACCGGGCCCACGAAGGGGACATCCGCGAATACACCATCGAGGTCAGTGACGATGGGGAACTGTGGGAAGAAGTGGCGCGAAGCGAACTGGAGTCGACGTTTGAGCCGCAGCGGATATGGTTCGGCAGGACCGTCGAGGGGAGACACCTGAGGTTGCGTGCATTGTCGGGCTTTGCGGACGATCCGGCGTGCGCGTTGGCCGAGCTGGCGGTTTTGCGCGAGACGCCACGGGATGCGGCGGCTGGAGACGCGGCGCCGTATCGGAATGTCGAAACAGCGACCGAGGAGATTGAAGGACCGTAGGAGCACAGATGGACAGGATCAAACATGCTGGCGTGTGTGCGCTTGTCACGATCTTGGTAGCGGCCTGCTCGCGGGCTTCGGCCAGAGCGTCCTGGTCGGACTATCGCGACAAGCCGGACCAGTGGTATCGCAGCGAGCAGGGGATTCGCATTGCGGACAACGTTCTATCGTGGCAGTCGCCGCAAGGCAGTTGGCCGAAGAACGTCGATACTCTGTCTCGCGCGTTCTCCGGCGACCCCGGCAACCTGGACGGGACGTTCGACAACGGGGCAACGGTGGGCGAACTGCAATTCCTCGCCAGGGCCTTCCGCGCAACCGGCGATCGCCGCTACGAGCAGGCGTTCCTCAAAGGGCTCGACCACATCCTCGAAGCCCAGTATCCGACGGGAGGCTGGCCGCAGTCCTATCCGCCCGGCAGGGGCTATCCGCGTCACATCACGTTCAACGATGGGACGATGATCCGCTTGATGGACTTTCTGCGCGAAGTGGAGACGGCGACGGACTATGGATTCGTCGACCCCGCGCGACGTGAAGCGGCGCGCACCGCCGTCAGCCGGGGCGTTCAGTGCATCCTCAAGTGCCAGATTGTGGTCGACGGCAAACGGACTGCCTGGTGCGCCCAGCACGACGAAATTGACTACAGCCCGCGTCCGGGCCGGACGTACGAACTGGTCTCTCTCAGTGGCGCCGAGAGCGCCGGCATCCTTCGGTTCCTCATGAGCCTCGACGATCCGAATCCGGAAACTGCCGAGGCTATCGCCGCCGCCGTTGCGTGGTTCGAGAGCGCCAAGCTGGCGGGCATCCGGCAGACCTGGGTCGATGGCGACAAGGTCATCGTCGAAGACGCTGATGCGCGGCATCTGTGGGCGAGGTTCTACGAGATCGGGACGAACCGCCCGATCTTCTGCGGACGCGACGGCGTCAAAAAGTACAGCCTCGCCGAGATCGAGGCGGAACGCCGCAACGGATACGCCTGGTACGGCGATTGGGGCCAACCCCTGGCCTCCGAGTACGCGAAGTGGCAGAAGAAATGGCCGGCGCCGGCAAACGCAACGGAAGGCGCAGTTGCCGATCTGAAGATCGTCCAACTGACGTGCGAATATGCACGGAACCCTCTGGGTGTCGATGTGTCGAACCCGCGTTTGTCCTGGAAGCTCGAAAGCGATGCGCGGGGCCGGCGACAGAGCGCCTATCGGATTCTCGCTTCCTCGTCGCCGGAACGCCTCGCGGCCGGTGAAGGCGACCTCTGGGACAGCGACAAGGTGCCCTCGGACGAGACGGCGCACGTTACCTATCGCGGCCGGACGCTGGCGTCCTCCCAGCAGGTCTTCTGGAAAGTGAGGGTCTGGGACGAGCGCGGCGACGCCTCGAAGTGGAGCGAGCCGGCGTCGTGGACGATGGGCCTGCTCGACGAAAGCGACTGGCGGGCGCACTGGATTGGCTCAGCCGCCGACAGCCAGTCGCTGCTGCTGCGCCGGGACGTGACGGTTGGGGCTTCTCTGCGTCGAGCAGTGGTGCACGTTTGTGGCCTCGGTCACTACGAGATGTCGATCAACGGCGCCAAGGTCGGCGAGGACCTGTTGGCGCCGGGCTGGTCGAAGTACGACAAGACTTGTCTGTACGACACCTATGACGTGACGTCGCTGCTGCGCGAGGGTGACAACGCGATCGGTCTGGTGTTGGGCAACGGGATGTACAACGTGCGAGGCGGACGCTACATCAAGTTCAAAGGCTCGTTCGGTCCGCTCAAAGCGATCTGCCACCTGCGGTTGGAACACGCCGACGGTACGACGGAGATTGTCGGCACGGATCAGCGATGGCGGACGCATCCCGGCCCCATCACGTTTTCGTGCGTATACGGCGGCGAAGATTACGATGCCCGTCTCGAACCGCGCGGCTGGGACCGCCCCGGTTTCGACGATTCGGCGTGGGCGGTCGCGCGGGAGGTCGACGGGCCTGGCGGCGCGCTCAAGGGGCTGTCGTGTGCCGCCGCGCCGATCCGGGCATTCGACGTGCTTGAGCCGGTTTCGATCAAGCAGCTCCGGCCCGGCGTCGCTGTGTACGACTTGGGCCAGAACGCCAGCATTATGCCTCGCCTGAAGACGACAGGCCCGGCCGGGTCGGTCGTGCGGATCACGCCCGCCGAGTTGCTCAAAGAGGATGGCTCCGTCGATCGAGGCTCCTGCGGCGGGGGGCAGGCGTATTGGCAGTACACGCTCGCGGGTAGAGGCACCGAGACGTGGTTCCCGAGATTCTTCTATCACGGCAGCCGCTACCTCCAGGTCGAGCGCCTGCCCGCAGATGGGCACAACGAGCGGCCTGCGATCGAGTCGCTCGAAGGCGTGGTGGTGCATTCCTCGGCGCCGCCGGTGGGCGAATTCGCCTGCTCCAACGAACTGTTCAGTCGCATCCATGCGCTCATTCGATGGGCTCAGCGCAGCAATATGGTCAGCGTGATGACCGACTGCCCGCACCGCGAGAAGCTCGGCTGGCTCGAGCAATATCATCTGAATGGCCCGTCGCTGCGCTACGAATTTGACCTGATGCGCCTGTTCGCCAAGGGCATGAACGACATGGCGGATTCGCAGCTCGACTCGGGTCTCGTCCCCGACATCGCGCCGGAATACGTCGTTTTCGACGGCGGGTTTCGTGATTCTCCCGAGTGGGGCAGCGCCTGCGTGCTGGTTCCCTGGCAGCAGTACGAGTGGACGGGGGACATGGAGTTGCTGCGCCGCTACTACGACAACATGGCGCGATATGTCGCCTACTTGGGCAGCAAGGCCAAAGACCACATCGTCTCGCATGGCTTAGGCGACTGGTATGACATCGGTCCGAACCCGCCGGGCTACGCGCAGTTGACGCCGATCCCGTTGACCGCGACCGCCTTCTACTACTACGATGCGTGGATTCTCTCGGAGACGGCAACGCTGTTAGGCAAGACCGAGGACGCGGAACGATATCGAGAGCTGGCCGCCGAAATCCGCCGCGCATTCAATGCCGCGTTCTTCGACGAGTCGGCCGGACGCTATGCTACCGGCTCGCAGTGCGCCAACGCGATCGCGCTGGTGATGGGGCTGGCCGAGCCCGAGCGCAGGCAGTCCGTTCTCGACGCCGTCGTTGCGGACGTGCGACAGAGGGGCAACGCCATCACCGCCGGCGACGTGGGCTACCGCTATCTGCTGTGCGCCCTGGCGGCCGGAGGGCGGTCCGACGTGATCTTCGATCTGAACAATCAGTCCGACAAGCCCGGCTACGGATACCAGTTGAAGATGGGCGCCACCAGCCTGACCGAGGCCTGGGACGCCGGGCGAAGCTCTTCGCACAACCACTTCATGCTGGGCCAGATCGTGGAATGGTTCTATCATGACCTGGCTGGCATCGCGAGTGACCCGGCCGGCCCCGGTTTCCGGAAGATCATTATCCACCCGCAGCCGGTTGGCGATGTGATGTGGGCGAAGGCGAGCTACGACTCGCTGCACGGGAAGATCTCCGTCCAGTGGGATCGGACAGATGGCCGGTTCACGTTGAAGGCCGCTATCCCCGCCAACACGTCGGCCACGGTTTTCGTGCCTGTCGGCTCGGACATGACGGTGACGGAGGGCGATCGCCCGGCAGAGAGCAGTCCCGGCGTGACGTTTGTACGTCGTGAGGGCGGCAGGGCGGTCTATGCCGTTCCGTCGGGACGATATGAGTTTCGATCCAAACTGTGATTTGTAGCGAATCGGATGTTGGAGCGACGAAGATGACAACCACCAAAGGAGAGACGATCATGGAGAAGAAAGGCCTGCACATCCTGGCATGTCTCGGCGTTGTCGCAATGCTTGCCGTGGGAGCGAGGGCGGCCGTGACGGTGTCGTCTGAGTCCGGCGTCGTCAACCGTCTGGTCATCCATGCCGATCAGGGCAAGGACACGATTTCGCCTGAGATCTACGGACACTTCGCCGAGCACCTGGGACGCTGCGTCTACGAAGGCTTCTGGGTCGGTGAGGGTTCGCCGATTCCCAACGTGCGCGGGATTCGCACGGATGTGGTCGAGGCCCTCAAGAAACTCGACATCCCGGCGCTACGCTGGCCGGGCGGATGTTTTGCGGACGAATACCACTGGAAAGAAGGCATCGGGCCGCGCGACCAGCGGCCGTCGATGGTCAACACGCACTGGGGAATGGTCAAAGAGACCAACGCCTTTGGCACGCATGAGTTTCTCGACCTGTGCGAGCAGCTCGATTGTGAGGCCTACATCGCGGGCAACGTCGGTTCCGGCACGATCGAGGAGATGCAGGACTGGGTCGAGTACATGACGTTCGACGGCGACAGCGAGATGGCGAACCTCCGCCGCAGGAACGGCCGCGAGAAGCCGTGGCGCGTGAAGTATTTCGGCGTGGGCAACGAGAACTGGGGCTGCGGCGGGAACATGACGCCGGAGTACTATGCCGATCTGTACAAGTGCTATCAGACCTACGTCCGCAACTACTCCGGCAACACCGTGGTAAAAGTCGCCTGCGGCCCGAGCAGCGATGACTACCGCTGGCTGACCATCGTTCTGGAACGCGCTGCGCGCCACATGGATGCGATCAGCCTGCATCACTACGTTCGAGCCTCAGGCAACTGGACCGACAAGGGTAGCGCCACGCAGTTCGACGAAGGCGAATGGTTCGTCCTGATGAAGAACACGCTGACGATCTACGAGCTGCTCGAAAAGAGCACCGGGATCATGGACCGGTTCGACCGGCGCGGACGCATCGGGCTGTTCGTCGACGAGTGGGGAACGTGGTGGGACGCCGAGCCGGGCACGAACCCGGCGTTCCTCTACCAGCAGAACACGATGCGCGATGCCGTCTCGGCGGGCATCTTCCTGAATGCGTTCAACGAGCATTGCGACCGCGTTCGCATGGCCAACATCGCGCAGACGAACAATGTCCTTCAGGCGATGATCCTGACCGACGGGGCGAAGATGATCGTCACGCCGACGTACCACGTGTTCGAGATGTACAAGGTCCACCAGGGCGCGACGTTTTTGCCGAGCGATCTGACGTGCCGCGGATACAAGCGTGGCAATCAGGAGCTGCCGTCTCTGGTGGCGTCGGCGTCGCGGGCGAAGTCGGGCGCGATCCACATCACCGTCTGCAACCTCGATGCGCAGAAGCCGGCCGAGTTTGTCTGCGAGTTGAAAGGGGCCCAGATCAGCCGTGTCTCGGGGAGGGTCCTCACCGCTGGGACCATGAACGCCCACAACACCTTTGACGAGCCCGAAGTGGTGAAGCCGGCCGAGCTGAACGGACCGACTGTCCAGAATGGTGCGGTCAAAGGGACGCTGCCCGCCCGAAGCGTGAGTGTGTTGACAGTTCAGTAGCCGAAGCACAGCCTTCCTGGAAAGGGGGCGTGACCATGCGGATCAGACACGGCGTCTTCTGGTTGGTGCTGGCTGTCACGGTACAGGTGGCCTGGGCCCAGTCGGGGAATGTCACGATTCACGTCGATGCCACCAACCGGGGTCGTCCCCTCCGGCACATCTGGCCATACTACGGCTACGACGAGTGCAACTATACGACGACGCCGGACTGCGTTTCGCTGATGGAGACGGTGGCCCGGATCAACGCCTCGCCGGTCTATCTGCGCCAGCATTTTCTGCTCAACAGCGGTGACGGCGTCGCCGCACTGAAATGGGGCTCGACCAACGTGTACACGGAGGACCAAACCGGTCGGGCGGTGTATTCGTGGAAGGTCATGGACGCCATCATGGATGCGGTGGTCGCCTCCGGTTGCCGGCCCCTGGTCGAGATCGGCTTCATGCCCAAAGACCTCTCGAGCCGGCCGGAGCCTTACGGGAACTCCGATACCTACCGGCTCGACGGCGGATGCTTCTACCCGCCGGAGGACTATGACAAGTGGGCCGAGCTGATTCGCCAGTGGGTTCGCCACAGCGCGGCGCGGTACAGGAACGTCGAGGCTGAGTGGCTCTGGGAGTTGTGGAACGAACCCAACATCGACTACTGGCACGGCAAGTTTGACGAGTACTGCAAGCTCTTCGATTATACCGAGCAGGCGGTTCACGAAGTGCTGCCCCAAGCCGTGCTGGGCGGACCGCATACCGCCGGCGCGCCGGAGTTTCTGCGGGATTTCCTGGAGCACTGCGACGCCGGAGTCAATCATGTCTCGGGCGCGAAGGGCACGCGGCTCGACTACATCGGATTTCACGCCAAGGGCGGGGTGTCGCTCCGCGACGGCCACGTGCAGATGAATCTGGGCAACCAGCTTCGCATCCACCGCGCCGGCTTCGCGATCGTGGCGGATTTCCCTCAGTACGGCCGGACCCCGATCATCATCGGCGAAGCCGATCCGGACGGTTGCGCGGGATGCCCGTCGAGTACGTCTCCCGAACGCGGGTACCGCAATGTCCCGGCGTACGGGGCCTACGAGGTCGCCACGATGAAGTATTCGCTCGATCTGGCCCGGCGGCAGGGCGTGAACCTCCGGGGCGTGGTGACGTGGGCCTTCCTGTTCGACGGCCAGCCCTATTTCGAGGGTTTCCGCACGCTTTCGACCAACGGCATCCACAAGCCTGTCCTGAACGCCTTCAAGATGCTGGGCCAACTGACGGGCGACGAGATTCCGCTGGTCAGCGATGGGGCCCTGGGACTGGATGAGATTCTCAGCCGCAGTGTCCGAGCGAAGCCTGACATCAACGGCATGGCGGTTGCGGACGGCCAACAGGTGAAGATCCTCCTCTGGAACTACCATGACCTGCTTGTGGAGGCCGCCCCTGCCTCCGTCCGAATGGCTGTGGGGATGCCCGGCGGCTGGGAAGCAAGAACGCGGATGGTTCACTATCGCATCGACGACGGGCACAGCAACGCCTACGCGAAATGGATCGAGCTGGGTCGCCCACGGGACCTCGGTCCCGAGGCCCTTGCAGAGCTCGGGGCGGCGATGCAACTGGAGACGCTGGAGCCTGCCCGGTTCGTGGATGTGACGGAGGGCGTTGTCACGCTGGAGTTCGCGCTTCCTCGCTTCGGTCTGTCGCTGATCGTTCTGGAGAGGCCGCCATTGTAGCGGCGCGCGGGCCGGCCTGCGGTGCTACACCAGAGGCTTTCGGTCGTTGAGCTCTTCGTAGGCGGTGATGTAGCTGGCGACCATGTTGTCCAGGCTCCAGGTCTTTCTCGCCTGATTCATGATCCGCCGCATCTGCTTTTCCCACTCGCGGGGATGGTTCTTGAAATAGCGGAGATGCTCGACGGCTTTGCTCAGGCCCCACCAGAGGCCGCCGCTGTCGTAGGTGCGGAACAGCACGCCGTTGCCACTGTCAATTGGGGCGCCCCAGGCGCGAAGGCTGAGCTCGGAAATCTTGTCGCTGTAGCCGCCGGTGTCTCGATTGGTTGCCGTCGCGCCGTGGATGTTGCCGACGACGTCGATCTGTCCGAACGGTTCGTACAAGGAAGCCCCGAAGACATCGGCTGCCGCCGCATAGCCGAGCATGCTCAGATCCTGATCGAACCGGCGATAGGCGATCCGGCCGCCGGAAGCACAGGCGATCCGTCCCATGATCTCGGCGTGGGTGTTGTCGCCGCCGACGGGGTCGGCCACCACCGCGACCTGCACGTCCGCATTCTCGTAGACGAACCTGCCGATGATGTCTTCAAGCAGTTCGACGCCTTTCTGCATGGCATCGAGGCGAGACGGCCAGTACAGCAGGATCGCCTCCGGATCGCTGATCAGGCCCATCTTATGCTGAAACTTCAGGAGATTGAGGCGTTTGGCCGCGAGGATGTTGTCGAAGGGCCCGTATCGCTTGGCCAGGCCGGGCGCATCCGGGTCGGGGTCTTCCGGCTGGTTCTCCGGAAACACGTCAGGGGAGATGCCGTTGGGGATTACGCACACGCAGCGATTGCGGAACTTCACCTTGGTCTCTTCGCGAACGCTCCACGGGATGATCGGCCGGTCGAGGAAGTAGTCCTCCACGATTTCCTTGAGGAATTTCTCACCGACGTAACTGACCTTCGTCGCATTCTTGATCGCCGTCGCATGGGAATCGACGCATCGCTTCTGTTGGTCGATGGAGATGTATAGCGCGTTCCAGAGCTTTTCGAGATTCACGCCGTAGAGCATGTCCAGCGGGATGTGGCCCGTGTGGGTGTTGTGGACCGTGTGCAGGATCGGGGTGCGTCGCAGGTGGGCGTACGCCACGGCGACTCCGCCGGCCATCCAGTCGTTCGTGTGCAGGATGGCCCGCCCTTCGTACTTGCTGCGTATCTCCTTGATGTAGGTGTTGACCATCTGCCTCTGGAATTCCGCGGCGTTGGCCAGGGGCCATCCATCGTAGGCGCTGCGGTACCCTTCGAAGACGGCCGAACTGACGAGATGCACGTTTTCCGGATTCATCTGATGGCGTTTCTGAATCCACTCCGTCTCGCTCAGTCCGGCTTCCTCGCGGAAGCGCCGGGTCAGATTCATCGTGATCAGGTGTACGGGGATCCGTCTCTCCGACAGCCCCTTGCACAGCGCCGAGATCACTTCGCCCAATCCGCCGCTTTTGCCCGACACGTAGCGCGCGAATTGGCCCATTCCTTCCGACGGCAGGCGAGCCGTCTCCGGGGTGATGATGATCACCGGCGTCTGATCGCTTCTCTGGCGGATGTTGAAGTTCCGGATGGCGTGGAAGAGCTCGTCGGTGGCGTGCGTCAGCGCGAACGCCGCGGTGGCAGGCGAATCGTACGGGCTGCTCGCGGCCCATCGGAGGTTCTGGCCAGGGTCGTCGGTCTGGAGATATCGCCAGTGGTCGGACGTCGTCAGGTAGCGGAATTTGCGCTGGAGCTCCCCGCCGGCTAAGGCGGCCTGCTCCTCCATGTTCTCGACGCGTTTGAACAGCACCCGCTGCACCTGCGATCGCAACAACATGGGACCGCGGACACCCTCTCCCGTCTCACAGAGGCAGTTCGGGCAGGGGCAGTCGATCATGGGACAATCGGTGATCTGAAACCACTCCGCGATCTCGCTCGGGTTGGCCGCCATGATGTCGACGTGCTCGGCGAATTCCTCGTGCAGTCTCCTCCAGAAGGTTTCCATTTGTTCGTAAGCGAGTGTTCCCTGTTCCATCAGGGGAAAGTCGCATGCGACCACGGCGACTTCGCTCTGGGTCTGGCGAATCTGTGCGGCGTACTCCCGGGCGGTGAACGACAACGTGCCAAGACGCGAAACCAGTTCCCGGGTCAGTCGGGTGTTGCGAGGCAGCACGGCCAGCTTGCGCGCCCGTCCGTTGCGCCCCTTGGCTCGGAAGACACGATCGCCTGCGATCGGTTCGCCGGTGCGCCCGTCGATCATCTTCGCGCAGGGTTCGCAGAGGACCGCGCTGTATCCCATATCCGCCACGACGTTGGCGAACTCGTTGTTGTAGAGCAGTTCGGTGTTGGCGAACGCCGTCGGCCGCACGCCGAAGAGATCGTGGATCTTCTGCCGGTGGAGAGAAACCTGCTCTTTGAATTCGGTCTGTCGTTTGTCGGAAAAGAACGACGTCAGTGAGTGGTAGTACGTCTGCTCCAGGAGCTCCACCTGGCAGGTGTGGCGACCGGCGTCGAACGACTCCGCCAGCGCGCCGAGGACCCGGGGTTCGTACTGCTGGGCCTGTTCGAGAAAGGTGCCTGACAGGCAGTAGCTGATCTTGAAATCGACGTGTGTCTTTACGAGTTCGGTGAACAAGCGCAAGGTCGGAAGGTAGCAGTGCTCGGCGTGGTGGGTGAAGGTGCTCCGGTTCTGCTCGTCCCAGAGAAACGTCGTGCCGTCCGGATTCAGACGGAAGGGTTCGTGCATGCGAAGGCAAAGCGTTACGAGGGGCATGGCGAGGCACTCCCACGTGGCCGGACCTCGCGCACTCGCGCGGTGACGAGAAATCTGCTCTGCCGTCTTATGCCGACCATCCTTGACTCCGACACACACCCGAGCGCCCGCGCAGCCGATTCCGCCTGCGCGGTCTGTCGTACTGGACTACATACACTAATCGACGGATATGGCGTGGGCAAGGCCCATCCATGAAGCGCCCGACGTCTTTTCTGTGGCGTCCGAGAAAATCGCGGTTCTGCCGGAGTGGCGCGATGTCGGAGAGGAATTCGTTTTCCACCCACGTGCGATTCTTCCGAGGTCTGTTGGTGCAGGCAGGCGAAACCGGCCGATGGACTGGAATCGGCAGGGGGGCACGGTCATCGGCTCTTGCCGATCAGGTCGAGTTGTTGTTCCTTGGCCCATCGCTGCCCGTGCTCGCCCAGATAGGACAAAAGCTTGTAGTGGAAGACCTTGAAGGTGTCTTCGCTGAGGACCGAAGCCATGGCCTCTGCGATGATGACGCGTCTGAGCAGCTCCTTGCCCTTGCAGTTGTCCACCAGGATGCGGCGTTCCTGGATGTTGCGAAACAGCTCGGGACTGACGCCGTCGATTCCCATTTGGATGCTGATGGCCAGGAACTCGTCGTCAATACTCTTCAGTTCTTCCTCCAGGGCCAGAAAGCCTTCCTCTCGGATGATCGACGCGTACTTGCGCAGCCTGACAATCAGGTCGAAGCACTCTCTTTTCTCTTCGAGGCTGCACTGAATCCGCTCGGCGAATTGCCAATCGTAGTATAGCATGTCCGTCTTCTCCTTTGCGACCTTTCCTGATTGTTGAGCCATTGCTGCCGAAGTGGCATGTTGTGACCCCCAGGCGAGGCGAGCACCATCAGGTTGGCATGATATCGTCGTACACGGGCCTTGGCAATTGGCAGCCCCTCCGAGCGCACGAAAAAAGGGCGGCCGTGATTCGACAGCCGCCCTTGGATAAGCGAGTACACACCGGCTCTCGTACCCGATCAGAGCACTCTGCGCCGGCGGAGATAGCTGGTCAGTCCCAAGCCGATAGAGCCGAGGAGCATCGCGCCGGGAACGGGAACGGTCGTGATCTGGACGTTGTCGAAGAAGGCGTCTCCGGCCACGCTGGCGGACGCATACCGGAAGTCCTCGAACATCAGGTGGATGCTGCTGCCGATTGTGGTCGGAGCGGTGAACTCATAGGTGTAGGTGTGCCACTGCCCGTCGTCGACGAGGATCGGGGCAGCGCCGCTGGTCGTATTGGTGCCGTAGTACCACATGTGGGTCCCCGCATAGCCTTGCGAAAGGCCCGCGAATCCGCCGGAACCGCCGGGGATCTGGTTGGGGATGCCCAGGTAGTCAAAGGACACGGTGTAGGCCTGGCCGGCCACCAGGTCGAAGGCGGCGACCGTGAAGATGTCTCCGGCGCTGTTCATGGCGGTGAACGACAGAACGTTGTTGCCGCCGTTCAAAGGATCGGCCACGATGACGCCGTGATGCGCGCCGCCGCTCTTGCCGGTCCACAGAGACAGGTCACCCTCAAAATCGTCGAGGAAGACTGGATTGGCGCTAGCGCCGGCGCCCAAAAGACCAGCCAGGACAATCATGCTGAAACAGATGCGTTTGATGGTCATGCTCATTTCAACACCCCCACAGTGTGGTACGGCCTGCGATCGGAATAGACACAGAACCCGCGCCGCGTTTCGTAGTGATTCCCGCCCCTGGGACAAGCGCTCGCGATCTTGTCCTTGACCAGCCATGATTATACCCGAAGATCGAGCACGGAAGTGGGGAGAAACGACCCGGGCAGGCCGGAAAACGTCCTGTCGGTTCTGTGCTGCAAGAACCATCGGGATTACAGGACGGCCGCCGGATCGGCTGCAAGATTTTTTCGCCGCCGTCTCCGTGGCAACGCACCCGGCAAGCCCCGGCCTGATTGGGCCCGGCTGGATTCGAACCAGCGGCCAAGGGATTATGAGTCCCCTGCTCTACCGCTGAGCTACGGGCCCGACTCTCGGGCCCGAGTGTACCGAGCGGGCGGCTCGGTGGCAAGGGTTTTCGATCTGTCAACGAGCAGGACAACGGAGTTGACGGCCGTGTCTGGCCGCGTTATAGAAGGTCAACGGGGTGTTCGCAAGGATATGAACGGAATTGGCTATCGATTGTTGTTTGCTCTGGCGGAAGTCTGCGGCTTGGCCCTGCTGATCGGGGGGCAGGGCTGTGCGAAGAAAGACCAGCCTCCACAGTCGTCGCACCCCGGCGCGGACGCAACGGGCCGCGTCGAGTTCGTCGAGTCCTGTTCCTTTCGCGGCGCTGTTCTCGAAGACAAGGACCTCAGCGGCATCGCCTGCATCTCGCCGACGCGGTGTCTGATCGGGGCCGACGAGAGTGCGGCGGTGCAGGTGGTTGAGTTGTCGCGAGAGAGCCGGACGCTGAGCGTGTTAGGGGCTGTCTCGCTGTTGCCCTCGGGCGAGGAGATCGACATCGAGGGGATTGCCGCCGAGGGCGACTGCTACTACATCGTGGGCTCGCATGGCGTCGCCAAGAAAAGCGGACAGCGCCAGGCGAAGCGTTACACCATCTGCCGGCTGAAGGTCGACCCGGCCAGCGGGATGCCGCTGGACAATGCCGTCACGCTGGCCAGTCTCACACCGATCCTTGAAGCGGACCCGATTCTGCGTCCGTACTTCGCCAAGCCTCTCCAGCAGAAGGGGGTGAACATCGAGGGGTTGGCGATCCGACAGGGGCGTTTACTCGTCGGCCTGCGCAATCCCAACCTGGACGGGTACGCCTTTGTCCTGGAAGTGGAAGCCGAGGCGGTGTTCTCGGGAGTCTCGCGTCCGGCATACACGCTGCACAAACTGATGCTGGGCGAAGGACTGGGCATTCGTGAGATCGTCGCGGCCAGGCAGGGTTTTCTGATCATCGCGGGCAATGCAGGTTCCGAGCCATCGGATGTCTATCTGCAAGCCGAGGATTACGAGGAACGTCGCGGCTATGACCTGTTTCGCTGGGACGGCCGCGGCAGCGCGGTCCGGAAGATCGGATCGATTCCAGATCCGCCCGGCAAGGCGGAGGCGATGACGATTCTGGCCGACGAGCCGGACTACACGGAGATCCTCGTCCTTTTCGACGGCGCCAGGCAGGGCGCACCTTCGGTCTATCGTCTTCGCTGAACCATTGCATCGCGAGTACCCTTGTCGGAGGTTGCACCATGCGCAGAGCCAGGTACCTGTACACCGTATCGATGCTGATTGTCGGGGTGGTTCACATCTCGCCACTCGATGCGACCGACATGCTGCGAATAGAGAACGAGCATCTGGTAGTCGAGTTCAATGCGGAACGATCGACGTTCACGGCCATTGCCAAGCCGTCCGGCTCAAGGTTCGTCGAGCGAGGTTCGCTGCGCGCGGGCGGAGGCAAGGCGACGCGGCACGAAGTCAGTGACACGATCTGGGGACGTGGCGAGGCAATTGAGATCGAATTCGACGCCGGCGGCTCCGATCGATTGGCGTTGTTTGAAGGCTTGCCGTTCGCCCTCCTGACGTCCCGACTGGCCAACACGGGCAGCGAGGCCAGAACGGTGGACCGCATTGCTGCGATGGGGCTGACGCTGGATTTGGGCAAACCCGCAGGGAACCTGCGTGCCTTTGGAACCGCTGGGCTGACCGAGGTAGGTCGCGAGGCCAACGCGGGCAGCTATTCGTTCCTGGCGGTGGTCGATCCGGCGACGCGGGCGGGCATGGTGGCCGGCTGGGTCTCGCATGACCGGGGCAGTGGTGTGTTCTTCTCCGATATCCAGGATGGCAAATCCGTCGTCGATGCGCGGCTCGACTACGGCAGGCTGCTCATTGAACCCGGCCGGACGGTCAAATCGGAGACGCTGGTCGTCGGGCATTTCGACGATGCCCGTCTGGGGCTCGAAGCCTATGCCGATGCGGTCGCGAGACACTACCGGATCGCGCTGCCGCCGCAGCCGACGGTGTACTGCACGTGGTATCACGCCGGCGCGTCCAACGAGAAGGACATCATCAGAAATGCCGCCTTTGCGCGCGAGCATCTGGCGCCCTACGGTTTCTCCGTGATCCAGATCGACGACAAGTGGCAGGACGGCGCGCAGATTGAAGGGCCGCGCAAGAACTTCACCACGCACCGCGCCGATGGACCGTACCCTGCGGGCATGGCGCCGACCGCTGCGAAGTTGGAGCGGCTCGGCATGGCGCCCGGCATCTGGTTTATGCCTTTCGCGGGCACGTGGGACGACCCGTTCTTCGCCGACAAACAGGAGATGTTCGCGCAGAAGGACGGCAAGCCGTACGTCGTGCACTGGGGCGGCACGTGCTTCGATCTGACGCACCCGAAGACGCGGACGTATGTGTACGATGTGGCCCACCGGATCGCCCACGACTGGGGCTACAAGTACTTCAAGCTCGACGGACTCTGGACGGGCATGGCGACCGGGATGTGCTACGTCAATACGGGCTACAAGGAGGATGAGCTGGGCTCGACGAAACTGCACGATCCGCACGTGACGCACGTCCAGGCGTATCGCGACGGCCTGAAACTGGTGCGCGAGGGAGCCGGGCCGGATGTCTTCATCCTCGGCTGCAACGTCGCCCAGAACATGCGCGTGCTGGGGGCTTCGTTCGGCCTGGTCGACGCGATGCGGATCGGGCCCGACAACGGGCGGGACTGGTCGGCGATCTGCCGGGGGCCGTTCAGCGGGAGCAACACGTACTTTCTGCACGGCCGGGTCTGGTACAACGACCCCGATCCGATCTACGTGCGCGACAGTGTGCCGCTGGAGCATGCGCGGGCGCTCTGTTCGTGGGTGACGCTGACGGGCCAACTGAACGCCAGCAGCATCCAGTTCGAGGACCTGTCGGCCGAGCGGCTGCACCTGCTCCGGCGGACGATGCCGGCCCATGGCCGAAAACCCCGGCCGGTGGACCTGTTCGAGCAGAGGACTCCGCGCATCTGGCTGCTGACCGACGGCGACGGCTACAATCGGCGGGACGTGATCGGCCTGTTCAACTGGGATGAGAAGCAACCCGCGCAGATCGAGCGCACGTTCGCACAGATCGGCCTGGCGCCGGCCGACGCCTGCGTCGGCTTCGATTACTGGGCGAACGAATTCGTCGAGCCGTTCAGCGGCAGCCTCAAGGCGACCCTTCCGCCGGCCAGTTGCCGTATCCTCGCGGTCCGCCCGCTCGCAGCGCACCCGCAGGTCGTGAGCACCTCGCGCCACATCACGCAAGGCGTCATCGACCTCGTCGCGGAGAAGTGGGACGAGGGCACCTGCACGCTCTCCGGCACCAGCCATGTCGTTGGCGGCGACCCGTATGAACTCCGCATCGCCGCCGGTGGCCCGGGCAAGGCCTGGCGCGTGAACGACGTCTCTGTTGCGGCCGAGGACGACCGACTGCCGGCGACCATCAAGCTGGTGGGCCAGGATGAGTGGAGGGTCCGCATCCGAATCGACACGCCGCAAAGTGGCGACGTCATCTGGCGCGCGACGTTCGCACCGCCTCGATGAGGGGCCATTTGAATCGCTGGCACTACGCCCGCGCCGAGTCGGGACTCGGCGCGGGCGTGCTTGGCATCTACTGCGCGGGCCTTTCCGCGAAGCCGCGTTTGCGGCGGAGTTCGTTGTCCTGTTTGACCAGTTCGGCGAATCGCTCCTCAGTAACCCACTCGACGTGCGAATCGACGAACAAGACGTTGCGCCCGCCTTCGTGGTTGCCGGCGCGGTCGTGGACCATGATGATCATCGGCTCGACCCAGGCGCCGCCGGTGTCGGCGCCGCGGTAGACGTAGGACTCGTAGTCGGGCCGGTGCCGCAACGCCGGGCAGAGTCGATCCGAGGCGGGGTACTGCTGTTGAGTGAGCAGGACCTTCAGGTCGGGGGGCCACTTGTCGTCGTGATCGTTGGCGTAGATGAGAAAAGCCTTGCCCATGCCGCTGAGTGTCGTTGCGCACTGCAAACGCAGGATCGACTGGTGCATGGCGAACAGGCCGGGCGTGAGGAAGTCGGCTGCCAGCCGTTGAAACTGCGTCTTGTCGAGGCTCACGCGGGCGGTGTTGCCGACGACCTGCGGCGTCAGCATCGCCACGGCGGTGTCGAGCTTCGGATAGACTCGCTTGAGCGCGGGGACTTCGCTGAGCTGCGTCAGGGCGGCGGCGACGACATCCCTGACGGCTGCGGCCGAGGCGGCGTCGGCCGACTCGATGTACATTTGCAGCGTCCCGGCCGGCGGCGGATCGATCGCGATCGTCGCCCATTGCAGACCCTGGACCAGTGCGCCGTCTCTCAGGTTGAACGCCGGCCCCAGCATCGTCGGCAGCATCGCTTCGAGGACACGCCGCGAATCGACGCTCGGGATCAGATGAATCTCAACAGGCGCCTTCACGCCCTTGGCCGCCGCCTGGCCCAACTCCGCCCGCCGCAGCGCGGGTTGCGCCTTCCTGCGTTCCATTGCCCATGCAGGCGCGGCGATCAGGAGCCCGTCCTTGCGGGCATAGGCCAGTGGCCCGACTCCCAGGCCGTCCATCCAGGCTTTCATGGCCGATTCATTCAGCCTGGCCGTGGCGGGTATGGCCAGCAGCAGGTCACTCAGGTTGCAGACGATGTAGAGATGCTCTCCGCCGGCGGCAGAGAATTGGGTGAAACGTTGTTTCCACGTCTGGCCGAGGCGTTGCACGATGTCCTTGAGTTGCTGTGCCTGCGAGGCATCCATTGCTGCCGAAGCGGTATCGACGGCCATTTTGGCGATGGCGTCCACGTCGATCCGGCCGGCGTCGATGCTCACAACGGCCACGGTGTCCTCCGCGATGCACGGCGCCAGCAGGCGGGCGAGGTCTTCGGTCTGTCCCGTCGTCGATGCCGTCAGGCCGAGTGCGACCACCGTCAGGATTGCACAGATTCTGTTTCGAAGCATGGTGTTCCTCCCGTTTTCAGTTTTCGGAGAAGGGGCGGCTCAGGCCGCAGCGGCTACCGGAGCGTGATTTCGTATCGCAACCCATCCTTGGGCCCGCCGTCGGACGGAATGGCGCTTTCGAGAACGGCCTTGCCGCTGACCAGTTCGTAGTGGAAGGCCTTGCCGTTCAAGGGATCGGTCGGAAGCGGCACGGCGGTGATCTCGGCCAGCGACTTGGGCAGCTTGCCGTCGTGATCGGCCGCGTACATCCGAATTGCCTCCACGCACCGCAGTATCGCGATGTCCCGTGCCAGGCGGGCGTCGAGGAAATAGATGCGCTGCGTCGCCGGCAGGAAGGTCAGGAACGGATTGGCCATGGTGGCGCCGTCCTGCTGATAGAGTTGCGAGATCTCCTCGTCGGCCTGTTTCAGGCCATCGCGCGCCTGTGTGTAGGGTACGTAGGTCCACTTGAATATGCGATCGCGCACGGCTCGGAACTGCTGATGCTGGTCCAGGACGATGACGTGGAGGGGGGGCCAGGATTCCACCGTCTCGGCCGGGTGGCCTTGTTCGATCAGTCGGGCTTTGGCGTGAGGATACAGTTTCATGGCGCCTGCGATCATCATGGTCTTGCTCAGCCACCAGCCGGGGTCCTCTTGATCGGCCCCCAGCATTGCAGCGGCCCGCCGCCAGAGATCGAGGACCTGCTCGTTGGAGAGCTCGACATGTTCAAGCGTCTGAAGCTCCGGCAATTCGACGTGGAGGGCCTCCGATTCCATCTGCACCGCCTTGCGAATGTCGACCAGCGGGTCGGGCAGGGCGGTCAGGGCCCAGTACAGGTTCGGCGCGTGGGGCTTCTGGACAAATGCATCGAGCTGGCGGAGTGTACCGGCGGCGATCGCGACGCCGACGAGATGCTGGATGAAATTCGGGCCGTCCCCGAGGTTGTGGGCCATGAGGATGCCGCAGCGCAGCGTATCGAGAGCAGCATCGAAGTCCCCGGCGTGAATCTCCAACTTGGCTTTCACCGCGACTAGGCGGGAGAGCATGCGATACTCACTCAAGAGGGGATTCACGTAAGGAGTACCCCCTTCGCGAAGTGGGTATTCCCATGTGCACTGCTCGCGCCGCGCCGCGGCCTTGAGCAGGCGAAAGCTCTGCTCGAACCGGGCGATGGCCGGTCGGACCTTTTCGAGAGGCAATTCTTCGATCGGGTCTTCGACCCATTGACGAAGGGTATCTCCGTCAATCGCATCCTCACCGCTGTTGGCCTGCATCATCTGGCCGACGGCGGTCTGATAGAGGAAGGCGGCGTTGCCCGGCTCCTGCTCTACATAGGGTGTTTCGAAGAGGTATTGCAGCGCGAATCGCGGCTGGGGCGCCGGGTCCACTTCGAGCCGGATCGTGCGGATCGTTGGAGTCTTTGGCGGATCGGCCGCGCGGGCCTGCTCGCTGTACAGAGCGAGCGCTATCGTTGCCACGGCCAGAAGACGACATACATTTCGCGTCATGATCGTTCTCCATCAGTTCGATTCGTGTGTGTTCCAAGTGGTTGCTGCTGGTGTCGCCCTGGCGACCGCTGTCAAGTCGAGGACAGCAACTCGTCGATGTCCTCTCGGGTCAGGGGCGGAGCAGGGCTGTTTCGGATTCCATCTGAGATCGGGATTACCTCAACACCCCGGTCCAGGACGGCGCGCCGCATGCGGATGTACTGCCGGAATGCCTGGGCACGCTCCAGATCGAACGGCTCCACATGGGCGGCCGACTGAGCGACGGGTTCAATGCTTATTTGTTGCCGGGCGAGCGTTTCTGTAGAGTGCTCCGGCCCCGTTGGTGCGGGACGTAAGGCGATAGAAACAAGCAGCGCAAGGGCCAGGACGCAAGAACTGCCTTGCCAGAGACGGCTGCGACCGCGGGACGCAGCGCGGCCCGCGTCGAACATCACCCTGTCGCGGCTGATTGCTCCAGGGGCAATTCGCAGACCTCCCAGGGCTGCTTCCAGCTCTCTATCCATCGGCGTCAATCCGTCGGTGTTCTGCATGATTGCTCCATCCTTTCTCTGATGGCGGCCAGGGCCGCCTTGTACCGGCTGTGGACGGTCGTCAGAGGACTGCCGACGATCTCGCCGATCTGCTTGAGCGAGAGCTGGCCCCAGATTCGCAGCAGGACGACCTCCCGCTGCTCGGCCGGCAGGGTCAGC
>CAZOFX010000039.1:6456-44138 GCA_964579055.1 uncultured Pirellulales bacterium | reverse complement strand
CAGCCCGGCGGCGGCTTCGTCTTCCAGCAGGTCCACAACATCCTCGCCAACGTTCCGCCCGAGAACATCGTCGCCATGTTCGACGCCGTCAACGCAAGCCGGTGACCACGCGCTGCGGGTTGCTCCCTTGCGGCTCGCTAAGCCTGCCTGGGCTTGATGAACAGCACCTCACCGCGCTCGATCCATCCCAATCGCAGATCGATCCGAAACCAGCCGTCACTGTTCTTCCTATCGAAGCGGACCGGCGAACGCCTGCCAAGCTCTTTGAGGTCATACTGCGCCCACGTCCGCCCCATATCGAGGGAAATCATGAATCCCGTGGCGTACGGCGACGCCGGGGCATAGTGCGAGGCCAGAATCACACCATCTTCGATAATCATATTGGCGGATTCGTATTGCGGGTTGAACAGCATCGTGTGCGCCTCGGGCCTGGCGAGGTCGGTCGGGTCGCACCGGAAGATTCCGCGGTCGTACGGCTCAGGCCCGTTCGCGTCGGCAATCCAGTGCAGTTTTCCATCGACGAAGTTGATGCCGCCGGACTTGTAACGCGAATTCGACGAATCCGAGACGAGCACCATCCACCGCCAGGCGTCCCGATCCACATCGTACGTGCCTCGGAGCCAATGGCACTCGTGTTTGTCTGCTATGTCGCGGTCGCCGGTGCACGCATAGAACACATTCTCGGCAGGGTTGTACGCCACGCAGTGAACGTGGCGGCAGATGACCGGGTTCTCGGGATCGCCAAGCAGAGTGCCGCTCGACCCTCCTCCGGCAGAGCCGTCATCCCGATACTGGGGATTTTGCCCGAAGGCGTACGCAACCTTCACGGTATGACCACCATCGACCGAGTAGTAGATGTTGACCGGAGTCGCGCCGCCAAGGACATTGCAGTAGTTGCCCCACACAAGCATTTCGACGCCATGGACATCCCAGGTGTGGACACCATCGAGCGGGTGGAAGTACCAGCCTGGATGTTCGTGGTTCTGCGGCGCATGTGGGACGTAATCCGTGCCATCGACGTTTTTCACCGGGATCGGGCGGCAGGATCTCAGGTTGTCCGTGCTGACGTACAGCTTGGAACGAGTGGCGAAGACGATATTCCCGTTCTTCAGAATGGCGCTGAACGTTATATTGCGGGCGTCAGGAAACGGGAGGCTGTGCGGCCAGGTGCGGGCGTTGTCTTCGGACAGGAAGATGGCCGCGTCGGAGAAACCGAATGCCTTGTTGTCACGCTGCGAGTCAATGTAGGGACCTGCCGGCGAGCGGCGATACCAGAAATGATCTGTGGACGCCGAGTCGGGCAAAGCAGGGGTCACTCCGGCGGCGAGTCCTGGCGCATCGGCCATCAGCATCCCGCCGATGCCTGCCGCGGCGCCCAGGAACCGCCGACGCGTAATGCCCTGTTGTGGCGCCATGGGCCTGCCGTTCTGGGACCGCTCGAGGAACCGATCAGAAACGAGTCGCATAGCTTCACCTCCTGGAAGAGACATTCATTGTGCCAAACCGTTTCGCGGTTGCATTCACCGCCCCTTCTGCAAAGAAGGCTGCCAGCGAGGCCACATAGCCGCATGGCCGAATTTCAGATCGGTAATGCGCTGCTCGGCACGGTCCGCAAGGCGCATGACGTACAACTGCCGCACGCCGTCGCGCTTCGAACCGTAGACCAGCCATCGTCCATCGGGGGAAACCTGCGGATGATAATGCAACGTGCCGGCCGGCGACTGCGTCAATTGCTCTGCCTTCCCCTCCAAGGGCGCGTGGAACAGCTCGACGTTCGTCCCGACCTGGGCGGTGTAGAAGACGGTTTTGCCGTCCGAGGACCAGATCGGCACATCGCTGCTGCCCTCATGGAAGTCGTCCACGTCCAGGAACAGAATCCAGCCCTGGTACCCACCGAGGTCGCCAAGCTTTCGCAGATCCGTCCCATCCCGGCGCACGATGTGCGGGTCGCTGCGACCCCGGACGCCGCTCACGAAGAGCAGCCACTGCCCGTCGGGCGACCAGCACGGGCCGAAATTGAACGGACTGCCGGTTTCAACTCGCTTCTTTTCTGTCCCGTCCGAGTTGGCGATGAAGACCTGATAGTCCTCGTGATAGCTGATCTGCCTGCCGTCCGGCGAGGCGCTGTACCCGTAGGCGAAGCCGGCATCCTTGCCGGAAAGATCCCGCTTGTTTCGTCCGTCGAGGTCCATCAGAAACGGCTTCGACACGCCGTCGACAAGCGCCGTGAAGCCCAGTCCGCGGCCGTCGGGCATGAAGAACAGTCCCCCGTTGTAATGGCTGACGCGGTTCACGGCGGTGACGTTGACGAGATCGCCCGTCGCCAGGTCGAGCAGGCAGGAGTCGAGCAGCCACTTTCCCGGCTCCATCCGAAAGGTCTTGTGTTCCTCTTCCCAGCGGGCGTTCTCGGGATCATTCCAACCGCGAGCAATGATGGCTTTCGTTCCATCCGGCGACCACCCGGCGAACTGGGTCCAGGTGTCCGGCTGGCGCGCCAATTCCTCTGCCAACCGCTGGCGGTCCGAACCATCGGCCTTCACGACGACCGCCCGCATCGTTCGCACGTTGGCGTGCCGCCCGCCGGGAAGGTCGGTGCACAACTCCGTGTAGCCGATCAGTGACTCCGGCCTATCGTGTCCCGCCATGGGCTTCATGGTGGCGGCCCTGCTGCCGGGGTCCAACCGCAACGCGCCGTTCTCTCGGACCACTCCAAAACGGCGGTCGATGGCGGCGTCCACCGGATCGGGACCGGTCTGCCCCAGACGCCGGCGAATCTCGCGGCGCAACCACCAGTAGCCCGAGTTCCACGAATAAAGGATGTGGCCATGCGGGTGTCCGTCGACCGTGCTGATGGACTCGTTGAAGGCCGGCACCTGGGCGATCTCCTGTGCGATACGCTCGGCGAGCCGGGCATCCACCTCGGCCTCGGGAAGGCCGTGCACACCGGCCAGCAGGTAATTCGCGGCGTCGTTCAGAAACCACGAGCCGCCGTAGCAGTATACCCCGCTGTGGTCCGGCAGCAGCGAGCCGTCCGCCCGCGAGATGACGCGCAGACCATAGGGCGTCTTGACCTTCTCCGAGGTGCGGTGGTGAGTCAGCACCTGATCGTCCGTGAGCAGCTTCCTGCCAAACACGGCGTAGGTCAGCGTCGCGCCGTAGAGCGTGTCCTGGCCCATCGTGTCGCGCAACATGCGGCTGGTGGGCATGAAGCCGCGTTCGGTGTTGAACAGCGAACGATAGCCGGCAATCGCACGTTCGATGTCTTGCTCCGTAACCGCCAGTCCCAGCTCCCGCGCCGCCAGCAGTGCCCCGCAGTGGAAGCCCTGGTTGCTGGCGGGCGAATCGTCATCGTCGTAGGGCAGCACATCGTGATATGTCTTCCAACCCCTGGAATTCGGAGCGCCGGGCAACGAGGGCGGAACGTACAGGCCGTCCTTTTCGTTTCGGCGCAGGAACTCGTAGGCCCGGCGAACGAGAGCTTCATTCACCTCGCCACCGGCGCGTTTCATCAGCACAGCCCAGATGAGGTAGTATTGAGCGTTGTCCTCATAGTCCATGCGCGTCCAGAAGACCGCGCGGTTGGATTCGATGGTCTTCTCCGGGTCGTCGAGCCCCAGGGCGGTGTAGAAGCCGTCGCTGACCCATTGCTTCCAGCCGTAGCCCGGGCCGGAGATGAAGATGTAGCGCCCATCGCGAGGCTGGTTATTCTCGTCACGCGCCAGGTTTCTTCGGAGCAGAAACAGCGATGTGTTGCGCAGGATCGCCTCGACGAGGGAGGAGTTCCAGCCTTTGCCGTTGGCGACCGCCAGGTGGGCGGCAACCTGTGCATCGTAATGGCTGTACGCGGGACTGGCGAAAACCCACGTAGTAAAGCACCGCTTCTCGCCTGCGGCCAGCGACTGCCAGCCGTCCATCTGGTACTGGTAGGTGTCCCTGGCATCCTCGGGAGGCTGGATGACTAGCGGATAGGGGTCGCGGCCGTCGCCGGTCAGGATCAACAGCCGACGGGCCGGAGGATCCAGGAGCACCTGGCAGCGGTTTTCCCACAGCCCCGGCGAGTCCGCGGCGAGGCCGAAGACTTCTCCGGGCGCCCGAACCATCACCACCGGGAAGGTCTCCGTCCTGGCTGAGCCACGCACGGTGTCGTACAGCGTGCGGGCCTTCTCGGGACCGGAAAACGATGCGAACTCGCCATCGATGGCAAGGTCGAGCCCGAAGACGATCGCAAACCGCTGCTCGGCGTCTGCGCTCACCTCCAACGTGCGCTGTACCAGAGAAGCGGTCTTCTGTTCGAGCCGAAACCGCATCGTCAGTGCGCCGATCTTGACAGGACCGAGCTCGATGACGTTGTCTCGCACCGTCTTCGTTCGGAACAGCACCGGTTCGGACCCGATTCCCGGCAGGGCCAGTTCCACGCCGGCCGGTGCGGCGGCGGAGACTTGGGAGATTGGCGTGTCGCCCCAGCAATACTCGACGGTCATGACGCCGTCCGTATCCCCAACAACCGGACGCAGTTCGCGTGCTGCGGCTGCCTTCGTGTCCTCGCTCAGGCCGATGGACGCACCGGCGCTCATGAACACACCACAGACAACGAGCAGCAGGCCGGCAAGGATAGAACGGGCAGTTGCAGCATTAAAGCTCATCTCGTTCACTCCAATCGCAATTCACTCACCTGCTGCGGCCGGCGGATTCTCAACCCTTCCGAAGCCCGGCATAGCCACTCATAATATTGCATCCTTCGAGCAATGCAACGAGCGGCTGAGGAATCGGTCTGGAGACCGAGCGAACAAGAAAGGGGCCCCTGCCACGTTGACAAGGGCCCCAAGGCATACGGCACCGCGGACGGCGGTTGACGATGTCACTTCGCCCTCAACTCAGAAGGGCTTGTGCAGCGGCTCCGTGCGACCGGCCAGTCCGGCGACTTCTTCGGCCGACAAGACGCGGTCGTAGACGCGGACCTCATCGATCATGCCGAGGCACCATTGGTCCCAGTGATTGTGGCCAATCTCAAACGGCCCGGCGCCGGCGACCAGATTGCTGCTGCTGACGGTGTCGGTCGCGACGCCGTTGACATAGAACGTGCAGCCGGTGGCCTGACCGGCCACGAAGGTGACGGCCACATGTTGCCAGGCGTTCAACTGCAAGAGCGAGTTATTGCCGTCGTGATCCATGACGCCGGGCGTGGTGAAACGCAGATGATCGTTCATGGACTTGAATGCATAACCGACATTGGCGGCGGAACGGCCGGCAAAGGCACGGTCACCCGAAAGGTCGGAGGGATTCACCCATAGCGTGATGCTGAGCGCCTCGGTAAACGCGAGCTGAGGCGCGTCGCCGCAGTTGACACGACTGCTGCCGTCAAACCGCAATGCGCCGTTCATCGCCCCCGTCACCCACTGTGCGGCGCCTTCGAGCGAGCCATCATTTCCGTTCGCGCTGGAATCGTTCGCCAAGGTTCCACTGCCCTCATCGAGGTTCCAGTGTCCAACCAGATTGATGTCATCCGGCTGCGTCGGCACGACAAACTCCGGGGCCTCAGGGTACAGCCGAACATCGTCGATATACAGCGTCCCGGTGGCTCCGGCTCCTTCAATGCCGATCGTCAGAGACGTCACGCTGCGCAGGTTCCCGCCGGCGGCGGACAGATCGATGTTCCAGGGCATCCACATGCTTCCCGCCAGGTCGCCGGCCGGCCCGTCGTAGGACACCTTGGTATTGTTGATCTTGATGTACAGTTGGCCGCTGTTGCCCGCGGCGCCGTGGAAGTAGAGCGACAGGCTGCGAATCCCGTAGAGTGTCCAATCCTGGTCCAGGGCGAATTCGGTCTCGGAGACAGCCGCTGCCGTGTTGTCATAGAACAGCGGCATGGATTGCCCGCCGCCATGGACGATCGTCTGCTCTGCGAAGGGAGCGCTGAGATAGCCGACGGTGGAGCCGGTGTCGTTGACCCAGCCGTCGATCCAAGTGTCGAAAATCGTCGTGCCGGCCTCGATGTCGTCGTTGTAGCTCTCGAAATCGTCCACGACGATGTAGTCCTGCGTCGCAAAGCTCCAGAGGGGCCCTGCCCACGTCGTGATGGCCTGTGCCTCATTGATTTCATCGATTCGCCAGTAGTACGTGGCGCCCAGATTCACCCCGCCGGGATCGAAACTCGGTGCGCTGGCCGTGCCTCCCGGCGTCAGGGCGTTCGGGTCCGTGCCCAGATACACCTCGTGCTCGACGGCCTCGCGACCGGCCCGCCAGCTCAGAAGCGTCTGCGGCTCGACCTCGGTGGCGCCATCGGCCGGCTGCGGCTCGCGCGCCTGGACAGGAACGTACGTGAAGCGGACTTCGCTCAGGCCGTACTGGGCCATCATGCCCCAACCGCTGTTGACGGTCAGTCGCACGTATCTGGCCGGCACGCCCTGGAGGTCAACCACCGTGTTGTAGACGTACGTCTCTTTGCCCGTCGCCCTGACGAACTCGACGTCACCCAGCGCCGTCCAGTCGGCCCCATTCTCGGAGTACTCGACGGTCACATCCTTGAGTCCGAAGCCAAGGATCAGCTCGAACTGCACGTTGTAGTTCCAGACCAGAAGCTCATGGAGCTTGTAGACGCCATCGAATTCGTACTGGATGTGCAGGGCCTCGCCCTCCGGCGCCATAGCCAGCCACATATCGTTGGCGACGTCCGAGTGCTGATCGGCGGCGTTCAAGCCGGAACCATCGACTGTCCGCTCCGGCCCGGACGGACCCTCCGAGATCCCGTTGCTGGTGGCGACGACGTTCTGGATCGGATAGGCAACCGGCTCGGTCGTGAAGCTCCAGACGTCGCCTTTGAAGACCGTGTTGTCGGGGGCGCCGTTGACCTCGTCGACGCGCCAGTAGTAGGTCTGCCCCAGAGCGAGCGCGCCGGGCGGATCGAATTCGACGCCGGCCTGGTTCTGGCTGACCAAGACGTTCAACGGATTGGCCCGGCTGGCGTTGTTGACATCCTCATACGCCGTGCCGAGATACACATCGTGCGTCTGGGCGTACGTGCCCGCTATCCAGGCCAGCACCGTATCGGTCGGCACGTCCGTGGCGCCATCCTCCGGCGCCACGACGATCGCACCGACATCCGGAAGCAAGGGAGCGGCCGCGTGAGCGAGAATCTCGGCGTCGGTGAGGGCATAGTCGTAAATGACCGCCTCATCCATGAAACCATCCATGCCATCCGAAGCGCTGGCCGCGCGACCACCAAAACTGTCGATCGGGCAATCAATGAGCGTCGAGGTCGTTCCCACCAGCACTCCGTCGACGAACACCTGCACCTCGCTTCCGATCTTGCGATAGGTCACGTGGATCCACTGTTCCACCGGAGCAATCAGATTGGCTCCCGCCACGGCGGTGAAGCGTGCGTCGATCACGCCATATTCGGTGAAGCTCAACTCCTCACCAACGCCCCAGCCGACGATGCGCAGGGAAAAGGCCGAACTGTCGGAGAGGGCTTGCGCCGCCGTGTTATCCATCCTCATGACAATGAACTCCGCCGTCCACTCCGGGCTGGTGACGTTCCCGCCCTGCGTCCACATGACGTCGTCCTGACCGCCGGCTTCGAACTGCACGGCCTGCCCCGGTCCGAAGAGCCCCTCCTGACCCAGTTCCACCAGACTGCGATACACCCCGTTGAGGGCCCCGCTGCCTCCGTCAAACGCCTCCGTCGTTCCGGGGGCTTCGTTGAACCGGTACCAGTGCACGGGATTCGCGGCCCGCACCGCCATCTCCCACTTCTGAGTCCCCGCTCGACCCACATCGCTGCCGACAAGCAGCAGAGACAAAACGAGCAGACAGAGCAGTCTTCTACACATAGCTGTCCTCCTTCAGAGCACGATGAAATGGTATCACCCGTGTCCACACACCTGCGCACACATCTTTCTCGGAGACCCGCATCCTGTCGGCCGAACCACCTCCCTTCCTGCACCGAATCCGCTTCCTGCCTCTCTGACTCCTATTATTATTATTTTAGACCTCTGGCACAACAAAATCAAGGCTAACTTGGGCGCTATTGACGCACCGGGACTGGGCGATCGACCAGGCGGGCAGACGGTCGGAAGCCCTGATGGAAGACGGGTCCGCCGCCCGACAAATGGTCTTCATGGCGCGGCTATTCCACGCTGATCTGGTCGCTTACGCGATAGTAGTCGAAGTCGACGAATCCGCCTGCCGCCCTGGTCGCGAAGTTGAACAACCCAAAGCGGTAGCCCATGAAGTGCGGCAGGGTGTAGGCCATCTGCAGGACGGAGCCGATCCGCGTCCACGTCTGGCCGTCCAGGCTGTAGTAGAAACAGGCCTTGTCCGCACGGTCCCTGAAATCGCAGTCGATCTTGAGATATACTTCTGGCTGCGCGAGTGGAACGCTCTCGATCTGCTCGGGCGTGTTGGATTGGGCACTGACCATCACGAGCGATTTGCTCTCCCCCTCCATCTTGACCCCGACAAAGCCGTATCTCCGTTGCAGGGCAATCAGGCCGGCATAGTCACCATCTCTCATACTGCCGACTTCGATCCTCGTCGTGGCGGAACTCACCGGGCCGAAGGTCCGCTGGGCCAGCATGTTGCGGGCCCCCAACACGCTTTCGTCCACGCGTCCGGTGGTCAGACGCAGGTAACCGCTCCGTTCACCGATCGACCAGAAGCGGCTGTCGGGGTTGTGGTTCCACTGCCAAGCCAGGGGCAGCGGTTCGCCGGGCCGGCGGTTGAATTCGTCGCAGACCACGATATTGCCGAGTCCGTGTTCGTTGTCGTCGATGTCGACCGTCCGAGGCGCCTTCCCGTCGACACCGAGCACCGGCCAGCCGTCCTTCCACTGGACCGGCACCAGCCAGGGACTACGCCCGACCGAACCGTTGTCCTGGAACAGGACCGCATACCATTTGCCGTCCGGCGTGTCGATCAGACAGCCCTGGGCGACCCCCTGGTCCTGGAGGACGACCCTGCCCTCGTAGGGGCCGGTGATCCTGTCCGCCCGGTGGATGATCTGCGTGCGCATGCCGCCACGCGGCCAGGTGATGTTCATCACATAGTACTTGCCGTGGACCTTGAGTATCTGCGATCCCTCGGCAGGAAGACTGGTGTTAGAGCCGGCCACCGCGCTGGCGTTCTTGATCACCACTTCGTTGAAGCCGTCCGGCTTGATACCCGACAGATCCGCGTCCAATTCCACGAGTCGGAGGTTGCCCACGCCGTAAAGCATGTAGACTCGTCCGTCGTCATCGAAGAACAGGGAATGGTCGTGCAGTGACGGCGCAAAGCAAGTCTGCGTCCAATCCCCCTTTTCAACGTCCTTCGTCGAGTAGACATGGGTCCTGCCGCTGGTGCTGGAGAACGTGGACACGTAGTAGGTGCCGTCGTGGTAACGCAAGCTGCTGGCCCAAGTGCCCCGGCCATAGCAGCTCTGGCCATTCTCCAGATTCATCGCATCGTTTTCCACCAGCCGGTCGTAGGCATAGCCAATCAGATTCCAGTTGACCAGATCCTTCGACTTCATGATGGGCAAGCCGGGGCTCATGTGCATGGTGGTGCTGCTCATGTAATAGCTGTCACCCACACGAATGACCGCGACATCCGGCACATCGGCCCAGATCATGGGATTCTGCGCCGGTTCAGCCCGAACCGGAACCACAAACAGGAAACTCAGTAGCATCACAACAATGGCAAACAGGTTCTTCTCCATAACGACTTCTCCACTGGGCGATCGATCGATACGGCAGATCGTCAATGAATCTGCCAGCACTGCACGAGTGAATACCGGCTTGAGTGGCTCCGTCGACTCCTCCCGCCTGGTAACCGGTACCCTTCCATCTTCTCCCGGATCGCCTGGGCAATGAACTCCGGGCCGTTGTCGCTGCGGACACATGCCGGATAACCGTGCAGCAGGAACAGGAAGCCCAGCATTTCAATCACCTTCGTCGCCGGGATCGACTCGTCCACATACGTCTCCAGGCTCTCGCGGGTCAGCTCGTCGACCACGGTCAGAATCCGCAGTTTTCGCCTATTGATGCAGCCATCTTCCACAGGATCATACACCCAGACCTGATTCGGGTAAAGTGCCCGCAGTCCGCCCAAGGCGGACTCCAGGCCCTTGCCCCGGCGTCGCTGCCGCCGCCTGACCGGCACCGTCAGGCCGTGCGTGGACCAGAGTCGCTCCACTTTCTTGTGGTTGATGCATATCCCTTCACGCCGGTAGCTTCGCGAATGTTCTTTCAGCGCTTCGATCACTTCTCTGTCATCCTCCTGTTTGACGCGATATCGGAACACCGTCCGGCTCACAGAGGCCAATGCGCACGCCCGGCGTTTCGATGGCCCACGCTGCTGCAATTCGCGTACGGCCTGACGACGTTCACCGGCGTATAGAGACTTCCCTTGAGCACCTTCTTCATCGCGTCGATTTCCAGATCGCGTTCGCCACGATCCGCTTGAGCCGGCTGTTCTCCTTCTCCAACACACGCAGCCGACGCACGTCGGGCGCGCCCATCTGCCCGAACTCCTTCTTCCAGCGATACCACGTTTGCTCGTTGATCCCGTGCTGTTTGCGTACTTCCGCCACCGTCTGGCCGGCCGCCTCGGCCTGCCGCAGAATCCGTGCGATCTACTCTTCGCTGAAGCGTTTCTTCATCTGGGTTTCTCGTGTAACTCACGACATCCCTACAGGGAAACCCCAACACCGTCAACGGCGCCATTCCCAGCGGATGGGACCTTTGCATTGTCCTTACTCTGCGATGCACGGCAAGAGTGTAGTCATAAGTGTAGTGCTGCTCCCTCCGAGGAGGCTGACACGGAGATGATTCGCTGCAACTATCTCGCTGTCAAGGGCTTGCGGTAATGGGCGGTACAGGACTCGAACCTGTGACCCCCTGCGTGTAAAGCAGGTGCTCTAGCCGACTGAGCTAACCGCCCGGCCCTGTGGGCAGGATATCGGGTTTTGCGTCTTGCGTCAAGCGAGCGGCGCCCTTATATTCACCCGGTTCCGCTGACTCGATGCTCATGCGCAGATCATAGAATCAAGAAAGGTCGAAAGATGGATGTCTCCGAGGCGATTCGCCGGCGTTGTTCGTGTCGCAATTACGCCGATAGGCCGCTCGACAAGAAGCAGTTGGACATGATCCTTGAGGCCGCCAGGCAGGCGCCGTCGGCGAAGAACCTGCAGGACTGGCGTTTCGTGGTGGTGACCGACAAGGCCACAAAGAAGAAGCTGGCGGTGGCAGCCAACGGCCAGACCTTTATCGAGAATGCCGGTGCGATCATTGTCGCCTGCACGATCAGCGACCACGTCATGCGCTGCGGCCAGGCGATCGGCCCGATCGACGTATCCATCGCCATCGAACACATGTGCCTGCAGGCCACGGAGTTAGGTCTTGGCACCTGCTGGATCGGCTCGTTCTATCCGGACAAGGTTCGCGCGATTGTCGAGATACCTGAGGAGGTCGAGATCATCGAGCTTCTGGCGCTGGGCCATCCGGCCGATTCGCCCAAGGAACACCGCCGCGAACCTGTCGAATCGATCGTCAGTTTTGAGAAGTGGCGTTTCTGACAGTGCTTAAGTGATCTTTCAAAAGACACTTAAGAAAATGTTGACATCTTGCCGATTCTCTCTAAAATAGAACCGACCGAACACGGGGACGTGGTGTAACGGGAGCACACTGCGGTCGCATCGCAGGAATGAGGGTTCGATTCCCTTCGTCTCCATTCTTCTTCCGGTCTGATGCCGGGATTCTCCTTTCGCATGTCCTGCTTCACGCCTGATCTCTGCAATCAGGGTCATTTTGCGTAAAGATCCATTGGACAATCCCTAACCATGACGATAGAGTGTCCACGTTTGTCCAATTGCAAGTCCAGTTGTACGTTCGGTGCGATAGATGCAACTCACGGTAAGAGATGTGGCCGGCCTGCTCAAGGTGACGGAGAAGACCATCTACAGGTGGCTGAAGAACGGTTCTCTGCCGGCGTATCGGGTGAACAGCCAGTACCGCTTCAGCCGGGCGGAACTGCTCGAATGGGCAACCGCCCACCAGATCAACGTGTCGGTGGACGTCTTCCGCGAGCCGAGCGAGACCCAAGTCTCTGCCAATGCCCTCTCGGAAGCGTTGACTCTCGGCGGCATCTACTATCGCATCGAGGGCGACAACAAGGAATCGGCCCTGCGGAACGTGGTCTGCCTGATGCGCCTGCCGCCGGAGGTGGACCGCGAGTTTCTCCTCCAGGTGCTCCTGGCGCGAGAGGCGATGGCCTCGACGGCAATCGGGGACGGCATCGCTATTCCGCACGTGCGCAATCCCATTGTGCTGCACGTAACCGAGCCGATCGTCTGCCTGAGCTTCCTGGACAGACCTATCGACTTCGGCGCCCTGGACGGCAAGCCGGTAAGCTGCCTGTTCACCCTGGTCAGCCCCACCGTCAAGGCCCATCTCCATCTGCTCTCGCGACTGGCCTACATCCTGCGCGACAAGAGTCTCAGGGGCATTCTCCAGAGACAGGGCAGCCGTGATGAGATTCTGTCCGGAATCGCGAGGATCGAATCGGGACTGAAACAAGACCCCTTGGAAAACAGAACTGGAGAGGATAGGTAGATGTCACTTTTCCTCTGCGGGCTGGCGGTTCTTTTCGCCGGCGGCGTGGCGTCACTTCTGAGCGGTCGAAGACCGGCTCTGGCGTCGTCTCTGGGGGCCGGCAGCGCGGTCGTCGGGAGTCTCCTTGCCATCTTCCCGGCTTTCGCCGTGCTTGCCAACGGACGGACCGAGTCCCTGCGGGCGAACTGGAACGTGCCTCTGGGTTCGTTCTTTGTCCAGATCGACCCTTTGTCGGCTGTGTTTCTCCTGCCGATCCTCGGTCTTTCCGCCCTGGCGGCGATCTACGGCGCCGAATATCTCTGGCCGTACCGGCAAGAGAAGAACCTCGGCGTTCCCTGGCTCTTCTACAACCTGCTCGTGGTGGGAATGGCGCTGGTGGTCGTGGCGAGGAACGGACTGTTGTTTCTCGTAGCCTGGGAAGTGATGTCTCTGGCATCGTTCTTCCTGGTCACGTTCGAATACGAGCGGCAGATGGTGCGCCAGGCCGGCAACATCTATCTGGTCGCCATGCACATTGGAACGGCCTTCCTCATCGTGTTCTTCGTCCTGCTGGGCGCTCATGCGGGCTCGCTGGATTTCGACACAATCCCGGCAGTCCCTTCGTCGCTGGCGGGCACGTTGTTCCTGCTGGCGGTGATCGGCTTCGGCACGAAGGCGGGGTTCATGCCGCTACACGTGTGGCTGCCTCACGCGCACCCGGCGGCTCCCAGCCACGTCTCGGCAGTGATGAGCGGCGTAATGATCAAGACCGGCATCTACGGTTTGGTCAGGACGTTGACCCTGCTGGGGGCGCCGCAGGCCTGGTGGTGCTGGGTGCTGATCGCAATCGGCGTGGTGTCCGGCATCCTGGGCGTGCTTTTCGCGTTGGCCCAGCATGACCTCAAGCGTCTGCTGGCCTATCACAGCGTCGAGAACATCGGCATCATCACGATGGGTCTGGGCCTGGGCCTGCTCGGCGTCCACATCCATTCGCCGACGCTGGCGGTCCTCGGCTTTGCCGGCGGGCTGTTTCACGTGATCAACCATGCCATCTTCAAGGGCCTGCTGTTCCTGGGTGCCGGCGCGGTCCTGCACGGCAGCGGAACGGGCCACATCGACCTGCTGGGCGGGCTCATCAAACGTATGCCATGGACCGCCGCGGCCTTTCTGGTCGGCTCGATCGCCATCTCCGGCGTGCCTCCCCTGAATGGTTTCGTCAGCGAGTTCCTGATCTATCTCGGCGCCTTCAAGAACAGCCTGGCTGGCGGACTCGATGCGGCGATTGCGGCGGTGATCGTCATCGGCAGCCTGGCGCTGATCGGCGGACTGGCGCTGGCCTGTTTCACGAAGGCGTTCGGCACGGTGTTTCTGGGGCATCCGCGCAGCATTCACGGGCAGCAGGCTCACGAGGTTGGCTGGGCCATGAAGTCGGCGATGGCAGTCCTGGCGGCTTTGTGCGTGCTCGGCGGCGTCCTGTCTCCGCTGGTTGTCCGGTCGGCGCGGACCGTCGTGGGCGAAATCACCTCCCTGCCCGCTGACGCGGTCGAGATGGAACTGGAGGCCGCCTCGTCGACACTGACGCACTTCGTGTTCGTCGCGCTGCTGCTGGCGGCAATCGCCGGCCTGGGCCTGCTGGTGCGCAGGCGGCTGCTGAGCGGCCGCTCCGTTCGAGAGGCGGTCACCTGGGACTGCGGCTACGCGGCGCCCGACTCCCGCATGCAGTACACCGCGACCTCTTTCGCGCAGCCTCTGACGGACTTATTCCGATTCCTCCTGCACACCCACAAGGAAGTCCACCCGCCCAAGGGCGTGTTCCCGTCGGACTCGGCCCTGGAAACCGAGACCGCCGACGTCTGCGAGAAGTACCTTTACCAGCCTGCGTTTGAAGCAATTCGGTGGTCGCTTGGTTGGTTCCGTTGGCTCCAGCATGGCCGGCTTCAGGTGTATGTCCTTTACATCGCGTTGACCCTGTGGATCCTCCTGATCTGGAAGCTGATGTAACATGATGACGATGCTGAAGCTGATCCATCTTGTCCTGGCCTTCGTCGCCGCCCCCCTGCTGCTGGGGATCATCAACCGGACGAAGGCGGTCTTCGCCGGCCGAAAAGGCCAGCCGCTGTTGCAAGCGTATTACGACATCTGGAGACTCCTGCGTAAAGGCGCGGTCTACAGCCGTTCGACGTCATGGCTCTTTGCCGCCGGTCCGTGGATCGGGTTTGCGGCGGTCATCGCCGCCACCACGCTGGTTCCGTTCGGCGGGCTGCGGGCGCCGATCGCGTTTCCCGGGGATTTCCTCGTCCTGATCTATCTGCTGGGTCTGTCGAGGTTCCTGCTCGTTCTCAGCGCGCTGGACACCGGATCGAGCTTCGAGGGCATGGGCGCCAGCCGGGAAGTGACATTCTCGGCGCTGTCCGAGCCGGCCCTGCTGATCGCCCTGGCCGCGGTCGCCAGGTACACCGGCTGCATGTCCCTTTCCGATATGGTCGTCACAACGGTCCCACATCTGTGGCTGGGCGCCGGCCCGATCGTGGTGCTGGTGGGCCTCGCGCTGCTGATCGTCTTTCTGTCGGAAAACTGCCGGATCCCGGTGGACGATCCGAACACCCACCTCGAATTGACCATGATCCACGAGGTCATGGTGCTCGACCACAGCGGGCCCGATTTCGGAATCATTCTCTATTCGGCAGCGCTGAAGATGTGGGTGCTGGGCCAGGTGCTGGTCGGCCTGGTCGTTCCGGTTCACACCGGCGTTCTCTGGCTCGACACCCCGGCGGCCCTTCTATCGATAGCGCTGCTGGCGGTGCTGGTCGGCATAATCGAATCGTCGATGGCTCGCGTCAGACTGTTGCACGTGCCCCAGCTTCTCGTCGGCGCCACAACGCTGTCGATCCTGGCGGTCGTCCTGGTACTGAGATAATCCGATGAACAATGCCGCAGATATCGTACTGGTGTTTCTGGTGCTGACGAACCTGATGCTGCTGGGCCTGAGCCGGCTGGGCGCCTGCATCCGTACGGTTGCCGTCCAGGGAATCGCCCTGGGCCTCTTGCCCCTGCTGACGAGGGGCGGGCACATGGAACTGCACGGGGCCGCCTTCTCCATCGCGATCATCCTGCTCAAGGGCGGCGTGTTTCCCTGGATGCTGATGCGGACCCTTCGCGAGGTGAACACGCAGCGCGAGATCGAGCCCTTCATCGGGTACGGCAAATCCCTCGCCATAGGGACACTCATCCTGATCGTGTGCATCTGGCTGGGTTCCCGGCTGCCCCTGCCCGAGCCGGTGATGTCTTCGCTGATCGTCCCGGTCGCCTTCTTCACGATCATGTCCGGGCTGTTTCTGATCGTCAGCCGGCGCAAGGCCCTGACGCAGGTGCTGGGCTATCTCGTCCTGGAGAATGGGATCTATGCGTTTGGAGTAGCCCTGGTGGACAAACAGCCGCTGCTGGTCGAACTGGGAATCCTGCTGGACGTCTTCGTGGCCATCTTCGTCATGGGCATCGCGATCTTCCACATCAATCGCGAATTCGACCACATCGATACGGACAAGCTGTCCGGGTTGAGGAGTTGATTCCGTGATCTGCGCTCTGCTGCTGATTCCCGCCGTCGCCGCCGTGCTGTCGCTGCTGATACGCAACGTTCTGGTGCGTCGCGTCATCCTCGTTCTCACGGGCGTCGGCCACACCGCGGTGACTCTGGCGGCCTGGAGCACGACGCCCCAGCCCTTGCTGAACGGCTGGCTGATGCTCGATGCGGCCGGTCTGCTGTTCCTGACGATCACCAGCATCCTGTTCCTGGCCTGCTCGGTGTACGCCTTCAGCTACCTGGCCGTCCAGGGCGCCGGCAAGCAGCAGGACTACGAGGAAGGAACGCTGTTCACCAACGCGCCGGATGCCGTCTTCTGCGCCTGTCTCGAAGCTTTTCTGGCCACGATGACGCTGGTCACGGTCAGCCGGCACTTCGGCCTGCTCTGGGTCGCCATGGAAGCGACCACCCTGGCCAGCGCGCCGCTGATCTACTTCCACCGGCATCATCGTTCGCTCGAAGCGACGTGGAAATACCTGCTGATCTGCTCGGTGGGAATCGCACTGGCCCTGCTGGGTAATTTTCTGATGGTCATCGCCGCGTCGAGACCGGGAGGCGAAGGCACCGCCATCGTCGTCGATGCGCTCATCGAGAACGGCGCGAACCTGAACGTCCCCTGGCTCAAGGCCGCCTTCCTGTTCTTTCTCGTCGGCTACGGAACGAAGATGGGCCTGGCTCCCTTGCACACCTGGCTGCCGGACGCGCACAGCGAGTCTCCCTCGGTGATCTCGGCCCTGCTGTCGGGGGCGCTCCTGAACTGCGCGTTCCTCGCGATCCTGCGAAGCTACCAGGTCTGTGCGGCGGCAGGACAAGCCGCCTTCTGCCAGGACCTGCTGATCCTGTTCGGACTGGTCTCCATCGGCTGGGCAACCATTTTCATTCTGGGTCAAACCGACTACAAGCGCATGCTGGCGTATTCGAGCGTCGAACACGTCGGGATTCTGGCTCTGGGAGTGGGCATCGGAGCGGGCGCCACGTTCGGCGCCCTGCTGCACGCGGCCAATCACTCCCTGACCAAGGCGATGCTGTTCCTGGTCGCCGGCAACATCCTGGCAGCGTACAAGACCAAGGCGACGACGGAAGTCCGCGGGATTCTGGGCGTCCTGCCGTGGAGCGGCGTGCTCTGGATCGCGGGGCTGGTCGCCATCACGGGGATGCCTCCCTTCGGCGCCTTTGTCAGCGAATTCACCATCGTCAAAGCGATGATCGAACAGGGGCGGATCGGGATCGCCGTCGCGTTCCTGGCGATGCTGGCGCTGATCTTCATCGGCATGACCGCCGCCTTCCTGAACATGGCGCAGGGCCGGTCCGCAAGCGACCTGCGTCCGCCCGACAAGGGCGAGTCGGTGCTGGCGATCCTTCCTCCGATAGGACTGGGGGCCCTGACGCTGATGCTGGGCCTGAATCTGCCCCCGGCGGTAGACAGTCTCCTTCGCGGGGCCGCCGCGACGATAGGAGGACACTGATGCCCGTATCGAATGCGGTTTCGTTCTACAACGGCCAGGCGATCGACGTCAAACAGATCCCGGCCCTCGATGTCGGCACGTTTCGCAGTTCCGTCATCGACGCGGTGGCCTCGGGGATGAGAATCGCCTCCTTCTTCGCGGCCCCTCTGGGCAACAGCCGACTTCGCCTGTTCACGGTGCTGGCCGACGACAGCGCGGGAACCCTCGGCGCGCTGTCGGCCGACGTGGGCGAGCGATACCCGTCGATCACCGCCGACTGCACGCAGGCCCACCGGTTCGAACGCGAGATCGCCGAGCAGTGGTCCATCGTGCCCGAGGGCCATCCCTGGCTCAAGCCGGTCCGGTTTCATCCGCCGTATCGCGCCGGCCGGCGACACGAGGAACCGATCGCGCCGTCGGTGATGGATTTCTTCAAGGTGGCCGGCGAACAGGTCCACGAGGTGGCGGTCGGTCCCGTGCACGCCGGCATCATCGAGCCGGGGCATTTTCGTTTTCAGTGCCACGGCGAGCAGGTCCTGAGCCTGGAGATCTCGCTCGGCTACCAGCATCGCGGCGTCGAGCGCGCCCTGGTGGGCGGGCCCAACAAGCGGACTCTGCACTACATGCAGACCCTCGCCGGCGACACCACCATCGGCCACACGACCGCCCACTGCCAGATCGTCGAATCCCTCTCCGGCCGGAACGTGCCCCCTCGCGCGCAGGCGATGCGCGCCATCGCGCTGGAGCTGGAGCGTCTGGCCAATCATACCGGCGATCTCGGCGCGCTGGCGGGCGACGTCGGATACCTGCCGACCTCCTCGTTCTGCGGACGCATTCGTGGCGATTTCCTCAACATGACGGCGTTGATCTGCGGCAACCGCTTCGGGCGCGGCCTCGTCGTGCCCGGCGGAGTCGGCTTCGACATGACGGATCGGCATTGTGAGTCGCTCGTGGAACGAATCGCCCAGGGACTGAAGGACGTAGCCGTCGCCGCCAACCTCCTGTGGAACACGCCGTCGGTGCTCAGCCGCTTCGAGGATACAGGCAGGGTTGCAGTCCAGACGTGCCGGGAACTGGGCCTCGTGGGCGTTCCGGCGCGGGCCTGCGGCGTGGAAATGGACTGCCGGTTCAACTTCCCCGCCGGCATGTACCGCTTCGCCCAAGTCCCCGTGTCCACGTGGAACACGGGCGATGTCTTCGGCAGGGCCTACGTGCGATGGCTCGAGATCCAGAGGTCGGTCGCCTTCGTCCGCGATCAACTGGCGGCCATGCCGGAAGGACCAATCACGACGCAGGCCAAGCCACTGAGCCCCAACCGGTTCAGCGCCAGTCTCGTGGAAGGCTGGCGGGGAGAGATCTGTCATGTCGCCCTGACCGGCCCCGACGGCGCGCTGGCGCATTACAAGATCGTCGATCCATCCTTCCACAACTGGATGGGACTGGCGATGGCGCTGAGGGATCAGCAGATTTCCGACTTCCCGCTGTGCAACAAGAGCTTCAACCTTTCCTATTGCGGCCACGATCTCTGAGGCAACGCCATGATAAAGCCATTGTTGGCACGACTCCAGCAGGGACACCGCACGGTGGCCTTTCCGAAAGGCGAGCCCGTCCTTCCCGAGCGATTTCGCGGCCGTCCGCAGGTCGAGCTTTCGAAGTGCCTCCCCGATTGCACGCGGTGCCTCGACGCCTGTCCCACAGAGGCCATCCGCAGGGAAAACGGCGCGCTTGCGATCGACCTGGGACGGTGCCTGTTCTGCGGCGCGTGCGCCGGGGCGTGTCCGACGGAGGCCATAGAATTCAGCCGGGATTATCGCCTGGCCGGCCGCTCGCGCGACGATCTGGTCGTCCACGACCGGGCCGTGAAACTGGCCGAGGCACTGGACCGCAAGGCGCGAAGCCTTTTCGGACGATCCCTGAAGCTGCGGCAGGTCTGTGCCGGAGGCTGCAACGCTTGCGAAGCGGACACCAACGTGTTGACCACGGTCGTCTTCGATCTCGGCCGGTTCGGCATCCAGTTCGTGGCCTCGCCCAGACACGCGGACGGCCTGTTCATCACCGGCCCGGTCCCAGCGAACATGAAGCTGGCCCTCGAGAAAACCTACGCGGCGGTCCCCGATCCCAAGCTCGTCATCGCGACGGGTGCATGCGCCATCTCGGGCGGCTGTTTCCGGGATCACCCCGAGGTCTGCAACGGCGTCGAAGGCATGCTGCCGGTGGACCTGTACATCCCCGGCTGCCCTCCTCACCCGATCACGATCCTCGACGGGCTGCTCCGGCTCCTGGATCGCCTCGGCTGAGCATCGGGCGACGTCTGGCCTGCAAGGCCATTGATGTGTAGCATGGTGTGGATGGGACATGCGACGATGGATCCAGCTTCCGGACAACCGCATCAAGACCAGAGGGGCGGCCCGCCGAACGTTTCGCGTGCGTCGCTGCTGGTCGGGCCGGAGGGAAGGCTCCTGCTGATCGCCGTGATCCTGGCCTTCGCGTACACCGTCTGGCTGGGTGCGATGCTGGTGCGCTCGCCGGGCGAGTTCCAGATGCTCATCGGCATGACCGCCACGACCCTGGTGTTCGGGCGGGCGGCAGGACTGGCCTACGGCTATTCCGTCTCCCTCGGACACGTCTACGTGATCGCCGTCACAATGGTGGTCGAAACCCTGCACGTGCTCGTTTTCTACCCCCTGTTCGTGTTCAGTTGGCGACACCTGCTGGTGATCAAATCGCTCAAGGCGATCTTCGACCGCATCCACCAGGCGGCCGAGACGCACAAGGCGAAGATCCAGCGGTACGGCATCATCGGCCTGTTCGCGTTCGTGTGGTTTCCCTTCTGGATGACCGGGCCCGTCGTGGGATCGGCGGTCGGCTTCCTGCTGGCCCTGCCGGTCTGGCTCAACATCTCCGTCGTGCTAGCGGGCACATATGTCGCCATCCTGTGTTGGGCCCTGTTCCTGCGAGAGCTTCACGCGCGGGTCTCCGCGTACGATCCCTACGCGGCCATGGCCCTGGTGGTCCTGCTGATCGTCGTGATCGCGGTCGGCCATCTGCTGCGACGTACTCTGGGCGAAAACAGGCGGAAGTCCTGACTCGAAATCGCATGCCTCTTGCATCGGCGCACGTCCCACTGTACCCTGCGTTTTCGGGGAGGACTATTTATCAAGGGGCCGGCAGGATGGTCAAAACGCAAGAGCTTCACGTTCAAACACGAGGCAACAATCACGTGGTCGATATCACGTCGGAGGTCGCGCAGGCGGTGGGCCGCTCCGGCGTGCGGGACGGGACCGTGACGGTCTTCCACGTCGGCTCGACAGCCGGCCTGACTACCACAGAGTTCGAACCCGGTCTGGCCGAGCACGACCTCGAAGCGGCTTTCGAGCGGATCGCACCGGCCGACGGCCATTACGTGCACGAGCAGACCTGGCACGACGACAACGGGCACTCCCACGTCCGCGCCTCGCTGCTGGGCCCGTCCCTGAGCGTGCCGTTCGTCGAGGGCCATCTGATGCTGGGGACCTGGCAGCAGATCATCCTGGTGGATTTCGACACGCGGGCGCGTAAGCGAACCGTCATCTGCCAGATCGTCGGCGAATGACGGCGCGGGCCTTCCTACGATGCTCCGTCATCGCAGGAAGGCTGGCGTGTGCATCACCACTCCTCAGGAACACACAGGACCGCCGCAACTCCACCTCCGACGACGATCCCTTTTCACCTCCGTGCCGCAACTGCGGCTCCGCGCTGCTCTGCCGAAGCAGGCGCCGAACCGAGTCCGTTTCAGTGCGTTCATGACGGCCACGGCCCCTTCCGGGGACGCCGGCTTTCGCACGCCAAACCAACCACGCCGGTATCGTTCCTTACTGCGTCGGCCTCACGCCTCGCGGACCGCCGTCTTGGCCAGCCACTGCTCGTCGCAACCGCTCTCGCAGCACTCGTACCAGATGTAGAGATAGCCCCCTTCTACCACGCGATCCACTTCCATCATGGTCGCCCCACACCTCGGACACGTGCGCGCACCAGCGGCCTGCTTGGGTCGCGATCCGATGCTCTTTGGGTATGTGGTATCCATCGTCCTGTTCTCGCTACCGATGCCTCGATACGCACTGGCGGCCATACCCCACGCGTGCTTCGGCGGCCGTATTTCAAGGACCGATTCCACCAACCGAACCGCCGCAACTATAGGAGCGCCAGGCACGAAAGGCCAGTAGGATTTTCCTCATATCCATCAGCCTGCGACACCATCCGGCTTAAAATCTTGCCCATTCGCATCTTACGCCGACGAGTATGCGGCTATTTTTCTTTCAAGCCCGCCAGAATCTCATTCGACACGCCAAACGCCGTTCCGTGTCGCACCCCGTCCGGGAACGAAAGCGCGTCGGTGATCGGATTCCAGTGCACCAGGTCCTTGGACCGGGCGCCTTCCATGCGATGGCGCGTGTAGGCATCGTAGTAGACGTACCAGTACGGGCCGATCTTCAGAGCAGTAGGCCCTTCGACCCAATCGGGCGAGAACGGCTCGGACGCATGGCCGTAAGGCCCTTCCGCCTTCTGTGCGGTGGCGATGCGGATGTTCTTCTTCGCGACGGGCATCTTCGTTTCATCCTTGATGAACATGATGTATCGGTCGCCATCCTTGACGATCGTCGCGTCGATCGCGTTGAACCCGTCGTTGTAAAACGGTTTCGTCTCGCTGAAGGTTGCGAAGTCCCCCGTCGTGACGTGGTAGATTCGATGATTCAGCACCTTGCCATCGCCACGGTCGCCGTCGGCGCGCTCGGTGTCGGCGAAACGGTCCGGGATCGTGGTCGCCCAGAAGATCACGTACTTCCGCGTCGGCGCATCGTAGTAGATCTCCGGGGCCCAGCAGTTGACCGCGTTGGGCTCGTGCGCCATGACTTCCAGCCAGGTCTGCTGCGACCAGTGGACCAGGTCTTTCGAGTGGGCCAGGCCGATGCCCTTGTCCCACCAGCCGCTCGTCCAGACCATGTGGAACGTCCCGTCCGGGCCCCGGCAGATACACGGATCGCGCATTAGTTTGCCGCCCACCTGCGGCGTCAGGAACGACTGGCCGCCCTTCAGCGCGGTCCAAGTCAAGCCGTCGGCGCTCCAGGCCAGGTGCAGGCCGTCCTCACCATTGCCCTTGAAGTAACTGAACAGATACGGCTGAGCCGCCACACTCTGAGCCAATACGGCAACTGCCGCCACCGCGACCACGACCGTCCATCGCATCATCGTCCTGCCTTCCACCATGAGTCTTGTTGCACCTGGAACCACTGGCCAATCATCGTACCGAAGCGCAACGGCAACTGCAACGGGCCACGCTCCACGGGACAGTCACGATGTGCCGAATGCGGTTGACGCCCCCGCTACCATCCGAGTCGGTCCGGTGGCGTTTTTGCTTGAGATCGCCCCGGCGCCGCGTGATACTGCCGGTGCGGCGTGCCGTGTTCGCAGCGGTCCCGGCAGGCATTGGGATGAGGTGTCCGCGATGCCTGTTTGCCGCCGGCGCCGAAGCGAAAGGAGGTCTCTGTGAGCTCTCAAGCCAAGACATTTGTGCTGGTATCGATCATTGCCCTGATGGGACTGACTTGGACCCGACTCGCAGAGGGCCAGACCGCACCCCCGACGGGTCCACGCGATCTGGTAGTCTTCATCGCCAGGGAGAAGCCTGACCTGTACCGGCTCGTGGGACCGGAACCCCTTCCGTACGGCACCGCCAGGTTCCACAATCCCAAGGCCATCGTTGCCGACGCGCAGCGAGGCTGTCTCTACGTCATCGACGAACCGACGCTGCTGACGGAAAAGGTCAAGCTGTGGCGCATCGGCGGGGATGGATCGGCGCAAGTGGTTCTCCAGGTGGACACTGCCAGAGGCGGCGGTCCGTTCGGGCTGGATGTGGGCCTGGGACTCGACGATCAGGGTCGCCCCCTGATCGCCGATCGCGATTCCGGCCTGTGGCGTCTGAACGCCAACGGGCAGGTGCAGCAACTGCTCCAAGGCAAGGACAAGCCTCTGATCCGGATGACGGCGGCCACCGGTTCGGGGAATGGATGGCTGGTCGCAACCAGCTATCTCCACGAGACCTCACAGAACTCCGCCGGAATGATCCTGATCCATAAGAACCAGGGCGGGCTCTTTCAGATCGCCTCGCAGACGAATCCCCCCGCCGCAACCTGCCTGGTTGAGAACAGCCGGCCCGGCGGTGAGGAATACGACACGTACTGGCGAAGGCCGAGCCATCTATTCATCGATGCGGCCGGCCGAATCGTTCTCGTGGACGCCGGCAGCGCACGAACCAGCAAGGAGCCTGTCTATACCGGCGCGCGACGCCGCAGCCAATACCCGTTGCAGCGAGTCACGACATCGGTCATCGATGGAGGTGTCTTCGTCCGTCACCCGGATGGCCGGTTCGAGGACCTCGCCTTCAAGACCCCTGACGAAAGCTCGGGGCCGATGCGCCGTCCGACCGGGGCCGCGCAATGGTCCGACGACACGTACGTCGTCGCCGATCCGGAAATGCACGTCGAAGGCATCAACGGCGCCGGCGGACTGCTGCTGCTGAAGCTCGACGGCTCGCGCGAGGCGAGATGGCCGTTCGGTTACCGCATCCAACCCGTCGGCGTCGCCGTCCTGCGAGGCGCCGGCACGCCCGCCCAGGCCGCACCTGTCAGACCGATCCGGATCGAAGACCTTGCGGGCGTCCACACCGCCGGGAGGATCGCCCGCATCGAGAGCGTCTCCTGGGAATGCAAGCCCGCGAACACGAACGACCCGGTGATTGGAATCGGAATGGGCTGGGATGTGCAGTCCCGCGGCAAGGCCGAGACCAAGCTGCGCGAGGTCTTCGAAGGCGCCCGATGGGCCATTGCGGCTGACGGGGCGTTTGGCTTCTGTGCCAACGGCGTTGATCCTCAGGCCGAGGGAACTCCGCTGGTCATGAACGGGAAAGTGACCGCGACCGGACAACTGCTCACGGCGCTGGCGCACTATCGTGGCAAGAGCATGTTCGACACCCAGGTCGGCTCGGTGGACGCCCGCCTGCACAGCGGTGCCGATCCGGGCACGATGGAGATGGACGTGACGATCAACGTCTTCACCAGGACCGAGCGGCTCAAAGGCACTTTCACCCAGGTGATGCCCGTCAGGTAGGATGGGCAAATCCCCTGCCCATGCGGTTTCCTACCACATCGGGTCCCAGACCGGCAGCTTCTCGGCCGGCAGTTCGAGAATCCTGCGGACTTCGTCGGGCACGTAGTCGCGATGCACGATGATGTTGTAGACGTTGTCGACGAACCAGTCGTCGTACATGGTCCAGAGTCCGCCGCTGCCGCGATCGCTGCCCCAACTGTTCTCCACGAGCCACTTGACCGGCCGGCCGGCCGCCAGGTCGACACCGATGAACGCCATGCCGTGATTGATCGTGCTGTCGCGGAACAACAGCCGCTCGGTCTTGTCCAGGCTCATGTCGAGGGCATAGATGGACTCGTAGTCGTACAGATTGCGGGCCATGATGCCGGCCTTGCTGTCCTGGTCGGGCGAGACGTCGGCCGCGAAATACACCGGCTTGTTGTCCAGCAGCACCTTCACGACAAGGTCCTTCAGCGTCTGAAGGTCCACATTGGCGTAGTGAGCGTTCTGCCCATCGTAGAGGTTCTTGGTCAGTTGGACCTCGTAATGGCCGCCCTTGGGTCGGATCGGGTCGTCCGCGATATTGACGTATTGGCTCAGGTCCAGTGCGACGAACTCGCTGTAGAACGCCTGGGGCGTGAAGATGCGAAGCTCGCTCCAGTCCTGTTCCACGTCGTAGTCATCCTGTGGCTTCTCATCCGCTTCGTCGTCTTCCTCCTCGTCCTGGGCTTCGTCCCCATCCTTGCTTTCAGCCTGTTCCTCGTTGGCCTCCTTCTCATCGTCCTTGTCGCCCTTGTCTTTCGCCTTGTGGCGCCAGGCGAACTCCTGGGGCGGTTCTCCCAGATTCAAAACGAGCACGCGGTACACCTCCGCCAGCATCTTCGGCTTGGCCTCGCGCATCTTGCGGACCGAGCCGGTCTCCTTGTAGATGTCACGCAGCTCCACCACGTCCTTGCGCAGGATTTGCGCCAAGGCTCGATTCATCATGCCCGTGCTCTCTGAGCTGGCGGTCTCGGCCATCGCCTCCCGGGGCAGGACGCCATACTTGGTGACGAGGTCCACGAAGTTCTCCCAATACCCGCCGTCCGGGGCCGGGTCCTTCAGCAGAAAGACCATGTCGCGATCCTGGATGTCGCGGTCGCGATACTCGATCATGTATTCGAGGAACGCGTTGGCCTTCTCCATCTTGTCCCAGAACTGAAGGTAGATGTGCGAGAATTCGAAATCGTCCAGGTCGAGCGAGTTCAGGACCACCGGCTTGATCGTGTTGAAGCCGGCGAACATCCAGCACCGCCCACTGCTCTTCTGATTGCTGATGCCCTTGGTCTTGATCTTATGGCTGAACTGCTTGTTGTGGGCCGCGAGGATCTCGCGGTTCTCGGCGATGTCGCGGATGCCCGTGCTGGTCAGCGCGTTGCGCATCGCCCGCGCGTGGGCGTCCATCTGGAAATCGCTTCGAATCCGCTCGATCTGCGCCGGCGTCAGCGCCCCGTCCTGGGCCGTCGCCATCGCTGCCAGGCCGATCCCCACCAGCAGTACAACCCACCATCGCATCATTGTATCTCTCATGTAGAACCTCCAGAAATCAGCGGTGACGTCGATCCTTCTGCACTCAAGTTGTGATAAACATCGCGTCCGACCCGCCGCCGGCCGCAGCCACCACTATCGTCCGACAACCGCTCCCCTGTCAACCCTCATCCGGCGTCAATTCCGCCGGGGTGACATACGGAACGCGGAGCCGGCGTCTTGGCCGTGCAGAGTCGACAGCCCCACGCTTTCTATTGACGCTATGACAGGGCTGTCGTAGGATTAAGTTCGACAGTCTCAGAGACGGTGAAAGGCCCGACTATGGATGTGCGCAACCGCGAGAGAGCGAACCGATCCGGCGTTCTGCCCCAACGAGCGACGCATGGCAGCACCATTATCAACCTCGTCTTCGCCGTGGTCTTCTTCGGGCTGCTCGCCCTCGGGGTCCTCTGGATTCTCAAGATGGTCGGCCAGGCCGGCCAGCAGTACTCGACCGCCATGATCCAGACCACCCAGAAGGCCTCGGCGCTGCAATGCCAGAACAACCTGCGCACCATCTGGCAGAGTGTTCACATGTATGCGATCAGCAACGAGGGCCTGCCGCCGACGCAGCAGGCGTTGATCGACTCCTGCGGCTATGGTTCCCGCCTGTTCCACTGTGACGAGCCCAACGCGCCGCAGTACGTCTACATCGCCGGCCAGACTCTGGACATGGCGCCGACGAACGTCTTGCTGTACGAGCCGGAGCCGGTCCACAACGGCCAATGCAGCGTGCTCTTCCTGGACGGCCGGATGGCCATGCTCGACCCAGATGAATTGAAGATGGCGGTTGAGGCGACCATCACCAACGTCAGGCAGCGACGGAGGTAGCCCGCGTTCAACCAACGCGCCCGACCATCCGGCAGATCGTTTCGAGATTGACGCGGTCGACCTCGCTGAACGCATCCGGCTGGTCGGAGTCGATATCGAGCACGGCCACGAGCTGGTCCTGCGCTGTGAGCACGGGCACTACGATTTCCGAACGCGTCGAACTCGAACATGCGATGTAGCCGGGGAACGCGCGCACATCCGGCACGACCTGCGTCTGCCGCAGGCGAGCGGCGACACCGCACACGCCCCGATCGAACGAGATCTGAAGGCAGCCATGAGATCCCTGGTAGGGACCGACCTTCAGCAGTTCCGCCGAGACGACCCGATAGAATCCGGTCCAGTCGAACCACTCGAACCGGTGGTGCAGCTCGCACACGACGGTCGCCATGACGGCGATCAGGTCCGTTTCGCCCTCGATCAGCTCGCTTGTCGCGCCCAGGGTCAGGTCATACAACCGTTGCTTTTCGTGGGAGTCCATAGCTGTCGGCGACCGGGGGCTATTTATCGATCGTACCGTCCGCCGCAGATGGCGGACAGGGATGCGTGAACGGGAGCCTGCCGCCCGGCCATTGCCCCTTGGCTTCGTGTTCCAAAGCGGCATACTTTCCGGCCAGCTCGACGACCGCATCGTCGCTCTGGTCCACGTACAATTCCAGCCAGTGGCCTTCGACCCCCTTCCGGGCCACTCGAATCCCCGCGGCCAGGCGTCCCCGATGGTCGCCTCCGGCACAATCGCCCGCAATCAACGCCGCCATCAAGCGGTCGGCGAGGCTGCCCTGCGTCTGCTCGTAGGCCTCAGCCATGGCGAAAACGACTTCGCGGCCGGTCAGCGTGTTTCCCTGGCACGCGTAGTATCTGCCGCTGACCGCGCCCCACCATACGCCCGACGGGTCCGCATCGGCCGGGTTGCGATTGGCGGCCCGGCCCGACATGTCGATGACGGCCAGTTGCCGCTTGTCCCGACGGGAATCGTCCCGGAGCAGCTCCGCAAGGACCTGTTCGGGCAGACGCCCTTTGGCCAGAAGATCCAGGGCACGCTCTCCCCATGCAGGGTTGTGCGCGTGCTGGGTGCAAAAGGCGCCCACGCCCGCACGCGCGTAGGGAACCACCTTGCCCACCGCGGGGTATTTGCTCGCCACCGCGGCGCCGCAGACGCCGGTGTTGGGGTCGACGGCCACGATGGAGAAGGTCCCGGACACGGCGACTTCGGATGCGTCCTGGGGACTTCGGCCGGGTCCCGCGCCATGGGGGTCCAGACCTCGTTCGCACCCGCACAGGCTCAAGACGGCGATCAGCGATATCCGCAACAGCTTCTGCATAGTCCCTATAGACACGCCGGCTGAAGTATTGTCAAGCATCTGCCCGTGCCGCCGTGAGCGGCAGAAACGCAGACTTGACCGGTGTGAAGGCAGGTGATACGGTGGACCCGAGTTCGCATGATCCGTTCCTCAAGATAGTAAGGAGTGGCAAACGATGCAGCGCAAACTGACCCGCCGTACATTCCTCCGTAACGCCGCTTGGGCCGGCTCGAGCCTGGTCATCCTGTCCAACAGCCGGCTGGTGCGCGGGACCTCCGCCAACAGCAAGCTCAACATCGCCGGCATCGGCATCGGCGGGCGCGGCGCCGCTGATATCGAGGGCGTCGCGAGCGAAAACCTCGTGGCGCTGTGCGACGTCGACGAGGCCCATGCCGCCAGGACCTTCGAACAGCATCCCGGCGCCAAGCGGTACAAGGACTTCCGCAAGATGCTCGACGAGATGCACAAACAGATCGACGCGGTGGTGATCGGCACGCCGGACCATACCCACGCTCCTGCCGGCGTGATGGCGATGAAGCTCGGCAAGCATTGCTACTGTGAGAAGCCCCTAACCCACAGCGTCTATGAAGCCCGGATGATGGCGAACATCGCCCGCGAGAACAACCTCGTCACGCAGATGGGCACGCAGATCCACGCGGAAAACAACTACCGGCGCGTCGTCGAGCTGGTGCAGAGCAACGCCATTGGCCCCGTGCGCGAGGTTCACGTCTGGCTGGGCGCCAACTTCGATGGTCCGCCCAAACCCACGGACATGAGCCAGCCCGATGCGCCGACCGAACACCACGACGTCCCAGCTACCCTGGACTGGGACCTCTGGCTCGGGCCGGCCGCGTACCGGTTTTACAGCCCCGCTTACGCGCCGTTCCATTGGCGATACTGGTGGAACTTTGCCAACGGGCAGTTGGGCGATTTCTTCTGCCACTACTGCGATCTGGCCTTCTGGGCGCTGAAGCTGTGGCATCCGACCACCATCGAGGCCGAGGGGCCCGTCCATCTGGAAAGCACGGCCAAATGGACCATCGCACGCCAGGAATACCCCGCTCGGGGCGACCTTCCGCCCGTGACGCTGACCTGGTACAACGGTGGCGGCTATCCCGCACTCGTGAAGGAGAGAAACGTGCCGCAATGGTCCAGCGGCGTGCTGTTCATCGGCTCCAAGGGCATGCTGCTGGCCGACTACGGCAAGCATCAACTGCTGCCCGAAACCCAGTTCGCTGGTTTCGTGCCGCCCGAGCCGTTCATTCCGAACTCCATCGGCCACCATGCCGAGTGGATCGAAGCCTGTAAGACAGGCGGGCCCACCACGTGCAATTTCGATTACTCCGGCGCGCTGACGGAGGCGGCGCTGCTGTGCAACGTGGCGCTGCGCACCGGCCGCAAGCTTTCGTGGGACGCCGCAAACCTCAAAGCCGTCGGCTGCCCGGAAGCCGACGCGTACATCCGGCGTCCCTACCGACCGGGATGGACGCTCTGAGCGGTTACCTTGCCAGGAGAAGGATGACATGGACAGACGACGAAGGACTCGAACCGATCGCGTACGTGCCGGCGCACAGATCGGATGGATGGTGGTCGCTCTGGCGATCGTGGCGTCAGGCTGGATCGGTGAGGCTCGCGCCGCCGCGCCAATCGCCCTGCACCCGGAGAACCCCCACTACTTTCTCTGGCGGGACAAGCCCACCATCCTGATCACGTCGGGCGAGCACTATGGCGCAGTTCTCAACCGCGCCTTCGATCACGTCAGGTACCTCGACACGCTCCAGGCCAACGGATTCAACCTGACGCGTACATTCAGCGGCGCGTACTGCGAGCCGCCGGGAGCGTTCCACATCGAGCAGAACACGCTCGCACCGACCAAAGGAGACCTGCTCTGTCCGTGGGCGCGCAGCGACGTCGGAGGCTATGCCAACGGGGGCAACAAGTTCGACCTGACGAAATGGGACCCCGAGTACTTCCAGCGTCTGGCCGACTTCGTCACCCAGGCGGGCCGGCGCGGCATCGTGGTGGAGTTGGTCCTGTTCTGCCCGTTCTATGAAGACAGCATGTGGGACCTGAGCCCGATGAACGCCCGCAACAACGTCAACAACGTGGGAACTATGGAGCGCACCGCGGTCTACACGCTCGACCATCCCGAGCTGCTGGCGGTTCAGGAGGCGATGGTCCGCAAGGTCGCCGAGACGCTGCGGGATTTCGACAACGTCTACTATGAGATCTGCAACGAGCCGTACTTCGGCGGCGTGACGCTGGACTGGCAGCACCATATCGCTGAGACGATCGCGCGTGCCGAGGCCGGATTCGAGAACAAGCACCTGATCGCCCAGAACATCGCCAACAAGGCGCAGGTCGTCGAGAACCCCAGCGCTCACGTCTCCATCTTCAATTTCCACTACGCCAAGCCCCCGATTGCCGTGACGCAGAATTATCATTGGGATCGGGTCATCGGCGACGACGAGACCGGTTTCGCGGGCGACGACCGGGTCAAACCGTACCGACTCGAAGGATGGGATTTCATCATCGCCGGCGGCGCGGTCTACAGCAATCTGGACTACTCCTTTGCGGTCGGGCACGAAGACGGCTCGGCGAAGATCAACGCGCCCGGAGGAGGCGGTCCCGAGCTTTGGAAGCAGTTGGGCATCCTCCGCGACTTCATCAACGGCTTCGATTTCGTCAGGATGCGTCCGAACGATTCGATCCTGACGTCGGACCTGCCCGAGGGAACATCGGCCCGCGCGCTCGTGCAGCCGGGCCAGGCCTACGCGATCTACGTCAACGGGAACGACCTGACCCGGCTGATGGTGGACCTGCCGAGCGGGTCTTACAAGGCCGAATGGATCGACACCAAGACCGGCCAGATCGCCGAAACCCAGTCGTTCACGCATGACAGCGGCCTCCACGCGCTGGAGGCGCCGCCATACACGGACGACATTGCCTTGCGGATCGTCAGCGCTCAGAGGCAGCGACAGGGACTGCTGTTCGAGAGCGACTTCGAAACCGAAGACCTCAAGGGCTGGAAGACATCGGGCAACGCGCCGCGCGTGGCCCGCGACCTGTCCAGGGCGGGCAGACAGGCTATGAAAACGTTGCTGGACCGTGAGAAGGACGAGGTCTCCTATCGCACCGAGGTCAGCGGTCCGGGCGCCGAGGTCGGCAAGGAATACTGGTACGGTTTCAGCATCCTGCTGCCGGAGGACTACCAGAGCGACCGCATCTGGGAGATCGTGGCCCAATGGCACGGCGTGCCGGACTTCGACATCGGCGAGAACTGGCGCAACCCCGTCATGGCGCTGTCGACCACCAGCGGCCGGTGGAGCTGGGTCAGCCGGTGGGACGCCAAGCGCAACACGTTCGAGAGCGGAGCGCGGCAGTACGGCGGAACACGCGACTACGATTTGGGACCCCATCGCAGAGGCGTCTGGACCGACTGGGTCGTCCACGTGAAGTGGTCGTACGGTTCGGACGGGTTTCTCCAGGTCTGGAAAGACGGCGAGAAGGTCATCGATCAGGATGGACCCAACGCGTTCAACGACGAACACGGGCCGTACTTCAAGATGGGACTCTACAAGGGTTGGCGCGATTCGGACCAGCCCAGCGACGCCGTCAGCCGGCGCGTGCTCTACCACGACGAATTCCGCATGGGGGGATCGGAGGCCAGCTACGAGGATGTCGCCCCCGGCCCGTAAGGACTCCGGGCCTCTGGCCGATTCCTGACTCTGCATGACGACTGACAGACGCAAAGTGGTCGTGGCCCTCAGCGGGGGCGTCGACAGTTCCGTCGCCGCCGCGCTGCTGCTCGAATCGGGCTGCGACGTCCAGGGCGTGTTCATGATCACCTGCGAGCAGGGCCGTCACGCCCAGGCGGAGGCCGAAGAGGTGGCCCGCCGGCTTGGCGTCCGCCTGACCGTGCTCGATCTGCGAGACGACTTCGCGCAGATTCTCAACTACTTCTTCGACGAGTACATGAAAGCCCGCACTCCCAATCCGTGCGTGATGTGCAACCGCCTCGTCAAATTCGGCAGGCTCTGGGAGTTTGCCCGGGAGGCGGGCGCCGAATTCCTCGCCACCGGCCATTACGCCAGACTGCTCGATCGCGGCGGTCAGGCCGGACTCTATGAGGGCGCGAACCTGGCCAAGGATCAGTCTTACGCGCTGTCGATGATCCGCCGCGACGTGCTCGCCCACATCCTGCTGCCGATGGGCGAACATTCCAAGGACGAGGCCAGGCAGATCGCGCAACGTCTGGCTCTCGGCACGGAAACCAAGCCCGAGTCGCAGGAGATCTGCTTCATCCCCGACGACGACTACGTCGCCCTGCTGGAACAGCGTCATCCTGAATTGGTCAGGCCAGGGGCTATCGTCGACCGCGCCGGCAAGGTCCTCGGCACGCATCAGGGGATTCACCGCTACACGATCGGCCAGCGGCGAGGTCTGCGCGTGGCGATGGGCAAGCCTTACTATGTTATCGGTCTTGACGCGAGCAGCAATACGGTGATCCTGGGTCCAAAGGAGGAAGTGAGGCACCGCAGCCTGACGGCCGAACAAGTGAACTGGCTGGTTGAGCCACCGCCGTCTGCCTTCCGCGCGACGGTCAAGATCCGCTACAACGACCGGGGCAAACCCGCAACGGTGTTTCCGGCCGAGCGCACCGCACGAGTCGAGTTCGACGAACCCAACATGGCCATCACGCCCGGCCAGCTTGCCGTCTTCTATGTGGACGAAGGCGACCTGCGACGCGTGGCCGGCGCTGGATGGATCGAACGGACCGACGACTGAACCTCGAACACCAGACCATTTGCCCGGCCCAGGCGATCGGAGCTTGCTGCCGAACCAAAGATGAGGTATAATCGGAAAGCATAATGGTGCAGACCAGTGATGACATTCTGAGTTTGCTCGTAGAAAAGGGTGCGCAGGTGGCGAAGGAAGCGCAGCGAGCCGTCATTCTCCAACCAGGGGCCTTGGGCGATTGTATTCTCACGCTGCCCTTGGCCAAGCTCATGAAAGAGGCGCTGGGCCTCGGCGGCGTCGATATCGTCGGACACAGCGAGTACATCGGCATCCTGCCCGGCCGCAGTTGCGTCAGCAGCATTCGGTCGATCGATTCGACCGACCTGCACCGTTTGTTCGTCGAGCCGGCCAAGTTCGATCTGGCCGACCGCGATCCGCTCATCGACACCTTCGCCGACTACGCCTGGATCGTCACGTTTCTGGGCGAGCCGGACGGAGACTTCGAGCAGAACCTGATCTTCACTGCCAATTGCAGCCACAGCGCCGAGATCATCACTCTCTCGCTCAAACCGCCGCAGGAGAGCAAGCAGCACGTCGCAGAGTATTACGTTCAGCAGTTTGCCCTTCAAAGCGGCCTGCCCGCAGACCGGGCAAATCTCGCCACCGATGAGATCCTGATCGAGGTCACGGAAGGTGACCGCGAAAGAGGACTGGACCTCCTCGAACAGACGGGGATCGACGTATCCAAGAGACTCGTGGTGATCCAGCCCGGCAGCGGCGGACGGCACAAGTGCTGGCACTTGGAGAATTTTCTGAACGTCGCCCGAGCCCTGCGCGACAGGGGAATCGAGGTTCTGTTTCTGCTCGGTCCGGCCGAGGTGGAACGCTTCGAGAACATGGACAAGGCGCGTCTGTATGTCACCGCCAAGTGCATGGCCCATCTGCCCCTCAGTCAGGTCGTCGATCTGCTGTCCTGTGCCGACGTGGTGGTCGGCAACGACAGCGGCGTGACCCATCTGGCCGCGGGCATGGGATTGCGCACGTTCGCCCTGTTCGGTCCGACCGATCCGGCTCGTTACAGGCCGATCGGCCCGGCCCTGACCGTCCTGCAGGACGCGGAGGAGCGATTCACAACGCAACCCTGCCCCGATCTTCAGAAGGCGATCATCGAAGGCATCACTTCGCACGCCGCCTCCTGATGCCGGACCCTTTCGTCTCGCTATGGGGTTGACCCCTTCCGACCATCGGATAGAATCCCTCTCTTAGCCCTCAGGACGTTCGCAGCGTGACGTATCGCCGGAAAAGTCGCTTGGGAAAAACATGGCCGTCTGTATCACAGAACCCGGTGTCATTGGCCTGATCGCAGGCGGAGGACGTTTGCCTTTCATGGTGGCCTGTGGTGCAAAGGCAGCGGGACTACGCGTCGTATGCGTGGGCCTGGCGGGTTATGTCGACACGTCGCTGGCGAAAGAGGTAGACGTGTTCTACGAGGTCGCGGTGGCCCGTCCGGGAAGCTGGATTCGCCGGCTTCGCAAGCACGGCGTGACCGAGACGATCATGGTCGGCACCGTCACGAAGTCGCACCTGTTCACGCCGCAACGTATTCTGCGATACATACCCGACTGGCGCGCGTTCCGCATCTACTACTGGCGGCTTCGCGGCCGGACCAAACAGACCGATGTGTTCCTGACCGCCCTGGCCGACGAGCTGGCCACCGGCGGCATTCGCCTGGAGAACTCCACGATGTATTGCGAGCAATACCTGGCCGATTCCGGCGTCATGACGAGACACCAGCCCTCCGCACAGGTGCACAGCGATATTGAATTCGGCTGGCCTCTGGCCAAGCAACTTGGCCAGATGGACATCGGCCAGGCCATCGCCGTTCGCGAGCGCGACGTGATCGCCGTCGAGGCCATCGAGGGCACCGCCGAGATGATCAAGCGGGCCGGCCAGTTCTGCAAAGCCGGAGGTTGGACCCTCATCAAGACCGCCAAACCCAAGCAGGACCCGCGCTTCGACGTCCCCTGCGTCGGTCCCGACACGATAGAGAGTCTGGCGGCCAACGGCGCCGTATGCCTGGCGATCGAAGCAGGCAAAACGATCGTCATCGACAAGCCGCAGACCGTCGCCCTGGCCGACAAACTCGGCATCTGCATCGTCGGTCGCTGATCGCAGCAGACCTTTAGCTATCTCACCCCCATTCTTTGCAGTTCCATCGTCGCCCTTGGGTCGCCGTACTGCTGCGATCTGCGCAGGGCCTCGACGGCAAGCTCGGTTCGTCCCAGTCTCTGATAGGCGATCCCCAGGAACAGGTACGCCGAACCGAGATCGCCATGCCCAAGGTCGATGGCCCGGTTGAGCAGCGTCACAGCCCGTTCGGTGTCTCCGCTCTGGAGCCGCACGGCCCCAAGCCATAAAGCAGCATGTGAGTAGCTCGGATAGAGCCTCAGAACGTTTTCATAGTCCGCAATGGCCGCCGTCCAGTTGCCGGCCTCCCGATGCGCATCGGCCCTCTCGGACAAGGCCCGAACGTTCTGCGGGTCGGCCGCGATGACCGCGCTGAAGTCCTCGATCGCCCCGGCTGGGTTTCCCGTCTTTCGCCTGGCAATACCCCGATTGATAAGGTAATCGGGCTTGGGCTTCACCTGGATCGCACCGTCAAAATCCCGCAACGCCGCCTGCCAGTTGCCGAGGTAGGCATAGCAGCCGGCGCGGTTGTTCAGGGCCAGGTCCGAATTGGGATTGAGCCGCAGCGCGGCGTCGAGATCCGCGATGGCCGCCTCGTGTCGGCCGGCTTCCGCCTGAGCCAGTCCACGGTTCAGATAGGCGACCCACAGATCCGTCCGCTTGCTGATGACGTCGTTCCACAGCGTCAGACTGTCCTTCCACACCTTCACCCGCCGGAATGTTGCATGTCCCAGAAGACCCACAACGACCGCGAGAGAGACCAGCGTCATGACCTTCCAGGCGCGGCCCCACGAAGTAATCCGCACGATCACTGTCCCTGCCAGGAAGAACAGCCCGATACATGGGACATACGCGTAGCGGTCACACACCATCAGCTCGCTGATCGGGACAACCTGGATCACCAGGACAAGTGAAGCGACCATGAACAGCGCCGCGAAGGCCAGGAGCCGGCGATGTCTGCCGCTGAACCAGATCGCCACCGCCAGAGCCGCGAGGATAAGAGGCGCCAAGTAGAACAGGATCGGCAGCCATCCGTCCGGCTTGTTCGGAAACGGATAGAACACCGACAGATTCACCGGGTAGAACAGCTTGCCCACATACCACAGACACGAATAAGACACGATGCAGACCCGCTCCAAAAGCGAGTACCGCAGAGCGAAGTCCTGAAGGTGGCTCGCGCCCCCACGGGCGTATACGGCGATCACGCCGAACACAATCGACAGCAGGACGAACGGCGCCTTTTCGAGCAGCGCCCGGCGCACCGGCCGCCTGCCCAGGTACAGATCGATCACAACCAGCACCAGCGGAAACGTCGCGGCACTGGACTTCGCCAGCAGGGCCAGCAGGAAGAGCCCCCACACCGCCGCCAGATGCCACATCCGGCCGGATCTCGTGTACGCCAAGTAGACGATCAAGGCCCCCAGGTAGAACGACGTCGAGAGCAGGATGCTCAGCGAGGAGACCCACGCCACAACCTCGACGTGGAGTGGATGAACCGCAAACAGAGCCGCCACAATCAACGCGATGGCCCTCCGCTGCGACAGCGACCGGACCAGAGCATACACCAGCAGAACGTTCGCCAGATGCAGCAGGACGTTGACCGTGTGGTAGACCCTGGGGTTCAGCTCGAAGAAGCGGTACTGCACGGCAAAGACCAGCGACGTGAGGGGCTGATACAGAGAAACCGTGAAGCTGGAGAAGATGTCTTTAAGCCCTTCGGGCGAGAGATCGTGGATCACCGGGTTGGCGACTACCTGGCGGTCATCGTCCCAGTTGGTGAACCTGTTGTTCAAGGCCGGCAGATACAGCAGCGCCGTGGCGATCAGCACAATCCCAACGCCCCCCCATCGGCGTAAGCGTCCCGACTTCACCGGTCTGCTGTGTTTCGACTTGCCTCTGCCCTGGTTCATGGCGCGTTCGTGTGCCTCATAACGGTTCCATGTCGGGGCTTACTCTACCAAGGCATCGCGATCTCGACAATTCTTCATCTTGCCGATACGCTTCGCCCGCATATAATCAAACGTGACTCTCGGCATCGGGTAGCCGGCAGATGTATGGCAATCCGGATGTCGGCGCATCGCAAACAAGATGTCATCTCAAAAGGATGGCAGACCGAGCAGGAGGAAGCCATGTCTATGAGTCTGAAGCATTCGATTGCCTGTGGTGTCCTGGCGTTTCTGGGGACAGTGACGTTCATGAGTTCGTCGACTCGGGCAGCCGTTGGCGGCGGTCCGGGTTCGGGCGGATACGACGACCACCAGCACATGATGGATCAACTGGGCATCCGGGCCCTGCGTCCAGGCGAGAGCGGCCAGAATCAGGAGCAGGGGGATTATGATCGGGGTTC
>CAZOFX010000039.1:3285-6446 GCA_964579055.1 uncultured Pirellulales bacterium | reverse complement strand
TCACCGAGGAGAAGGCCAATCCCTACCACGACACGATGCCCGATGTGCTGACGATGAACGACGGAACCAGGGTGACCAGGCCCGAGCAATGGGCCACGAGACGGGCGGAGATCGTCGAGGACTTCGAGCGCGAGGTCTACGGGCGGATTCCGCCGAACGTGCCCAAGGTGACCTGGGAAGTGACGGCAGCGACCGACAGCAACAGCGCAGGCATCCCGACGGTCACTAAGACACTCGTCGGTCACGTCGACAATTCGACCTGTCCGGAGATCACGGTGAACATCGCGGCAAGCTTCACGGTCCCGGCCGGCGTGACTGAGCCGGTGCCCATGATGCTGGAGTTCGGATTCGGCGGCGGCTTTGGCGGTGGGCGAGGCGGCCGCGGCGGGCCATCCTGGATGCAGCAGGCCATCGCCCACGGCTGGGGCTATGGTTTCATCAATCCCGGCAGCATCCAACCCGACAGGGGCGGCATGAGCCTGCGCCAGGGCGTCATCGGCCTGACCAACAAGGGCGAGCCTCGCCAGCCTGACCAATGGGGCGCCCTGCGGGCCTGGGGCTGGGGCGTCAGCCGGCTGATCGACTTCTTCGAGGCCAATCCCGACGTCAAGGTGGATCCTAAGAAAGTCGGCATCGAAGGCGTCTCCCGATTTGGTAAGGCCGCACTGGTCGCGGCTGCCTTCGACGAGCGCATCGCGGTCGCCTTTGTCGCCTCCTCGGGCGAAGGCGGCGCGAAGCTGCATCGCCACATATTCGGCGAGGCGCTCGAAAACCTCACCGGCAAGGGCGAGTACCACTGGATGGCCGGCAATTTCCTCAAGTACGGCGCCTCCGATCCCTGCATGACGGCGGCCGATCTGCCCGTGGACTCGCACGAGCTGATCGCCCTGTGCGCCCCGCGTCCGTGCTTCATCAGTTATGGAGTCCCTCCGGGCGATCCCCCGTGGGTGGATACCCGTGGCAGCTTCATGGCCGGCGTCCTGGCCAGCCCCGTGTATGAGCTCCTGGGCAGGAGGGGTTTCGGCACAACAGGCGACTACCTGACCGACCCGATGCCCCCGGTTGGAACGCTGATTGGGGGCGAGCTGGCCTGGCGCCAACACGAAGGCGGCCACACGTCGGGACCCAACTGGCCGGCCTTCTTCGAATGGATAGGCCAGTACATCAAAGCCCCGCCCCTGCCGGCCGCGGCCATCACGCCAGTCCCCGCTGGCGTTCAGTCCGTCGAACGCACGGACCAGAACTCGCGAACCGCCCACGCCCAGTTGCTCGAAAAGGCCCGCAAAGGCCGCATCGACGTCTACTTCGAGGGCGATTCCATCACCCGCCGCTGGGGAGCACTGGACTATCCCCAGCTACTGGCCAACTGGAAGCAGAATTTCTTCGGTTGGAACGCCGCGAATTTCGCTTGGGGCGGCGATGGCACTCGGAACATCATCTGGCGACTGGAGAACGGGGAACTCGACAACGTTCATCCCAAGGTGATCGTGCTCATGGCCGGCACAAACGACGTCGGTGGTTCTCCCGCGCGCGGGGATGATGATCCGAGAATCGCCAACGTGACCGCAGGCATAAGGGCCATTCTCGATGTCTGCCGGGCCAAGGCGCCTGAGGCCGCAATCATCCTGATGGGCATCACCCCGCGCAACGACCGCTCCGCCAATCCCACGGCGGTCATGCCCGTGATCGCCAGGATCAACGAGAACATCGCCAGACTCGCTGACGGCAGGATGATCCGCTATCTCAACATCAACGACCGGCTCGCCGACCAGAACGGCAGACTGTACGACGGCATGACCGTCGATGGGCTGCATCTGTCGCTCAAAGGCTATCAGGTCTGGGCGGACGCCCTGAAACCAATCCTGACGGAACTGCTCGGCCCACCTGCCAAAGTAGACCACGCACCGCCCCCGACCGGCGATCCCAGCGCAGCAACCAGGCGGCGGTAGGAGCCCAGTCCGGACCAGAACTCCACTCAATCAGTGTACGGAACCGGGAAGGAATCGGGAGCCAGGGGGATGAGTACCCCGTCGATCGCTATCTCAAGACAGGACTCCGTGCTCACGAATTGCGGCGCTGCCAGAGAATACGGGATCTCAATCTCTTCGCTGCCTTCTGGCCAGGCATCGTTGAAGCCGGTCAATCCTCCGAATGTGGCCGAGACCCATAGCCCGTGGAAATACTGGCGGTAGATGTCATACTCTTCGGCGGTGAGGTCAGACCAAGCTAATTGGCCACCGCCGATGTGCTGCGCCATGGTGACGATCCCACGCATCTTCTCCCGCAGATCTTCGTCATGGAATCCAATCCTCAACGCCATGCGTGTCGCATGCTCCCCAACGGGCGGCCAACCAAGGGCAAAAACGACCTTTTGCTCAGCGGGAAGTGATAGGGACACGGATCCGACCCGTTCCTCACCCGCGCGCAAACGAACATAGCGGCCCGCATAGTCCCTTGGGACAGATGGCGACTGTTCATACAGAACATCGAGCTGTTTGCGGACCACGAGGGTTAGACGATCCTCCGCGATGTAGATGTCATGATACGGCGGCACGTCTTTGCCCTTGCTGTCCTTGAGATAGACCGCGTCGCAGATCCAGATGTCATGTGTGCGCCGATTGACAATCTTATATCGCACCTCCATGTTCTGATCGTTGACGTCGAACCCCGTTAGCACGATCATCGGAGTCGCTCCCTTCGATTCCGGGTGGCCGTCTCGTTGCCCCTCCGCCACACCGCCCCCCACCGATAGTAGACAGACCCCACACAGCACAGACAACACCGCAAGACTCTTCATCCCCGTGCCCTTTCGATCCTATGAGTGCAAGAATAGAAATCTCAATCGCGGAGACAGCCCAAAACAGACCGCAGTCTACGGTGCCTTGTGACATATATACATTGGCGCCACGCGCCGCCGATGGCATCGTCGGACTCTCCGCAAATCCACTTCAGACGTTCCATCTCGTGCTCGCTCCTGCTACGGACAGATCAAGGCATCAACCGGCGAACAGCTCAGCCAGAGCATCGAGCAGATTCTGGCGCGTCTTGCCGGAGACGGTGCCGACCTTCTTGACAAGACGCTGTTTGTCCACAGTTCGGATCTGGTCGACGGCGGCCACGCCGGGCTTGCCGGCGACCTTCGTGGCGACTCGAAACGGATA
>CAZOFX010000039.1:0-3185 GCA_964579055.1 uncultured Pirellulales bacterium | reverse complement strand
TCAGCGGTTGGCGTACATGGTGCGGTAGTAGTTCTGGTAGTCGCCGGAGACGACGTGGGACAGCCACCGGGCGTTGGCCAGGTACCAGTCGATAGTCCTGGCGATGCCCTCTTCGAACGTCACCGACGGCTTCCAGCCCAGGTCGCGCATGATCTTGCTCGCGTCGATGGCGTAGCGGCGGTCGTGGCCGGGCCGGTCTTTGACGTGCTTGATCAGCGTCTCGGGCTTGCCCACGTGCTGGAGGATGAGCCGGATCACTTCGAGGTTGGGCTTCTCGTTGCAGCCTCCGATGTTGTAGACCTCGCCGGGCGGCGCGTTCTGAAGCACAGCCCAGATCGCGGTGCAGTGGTCGTAGACGTAGAGCCAGTCGCGAACGTACAGGCCGTCGCCGTAGACGGGAAGCTCCTTGTCGTGGATCGCGTTGTTGATCATCAGCGGGATCAGCTTCTCGGGAAACTGATAAGGCCCATAGTTGTTCGAGCAGCGCGTGATGTTGTATGGAAGGCCCCAGGTGTGCCCGAACGCCTGGACGAAATGGTCGGCGGAGGCCTTGCTGGCCGAATAGGGTGAGTTCGGACTCAAGGGCGTGCGCTCGGTAAACATGCCTTCGGACCCGAGCGAGCCATAGACCTCGTCGGTGGAGACCTGGAGGAAGCGCGCGACCTTCTTGTCGCGGGCGGCTTCCAGCAGCGTCAGCGTGCCGCCGACGTTCGTGTCGATGAAGATCTTGGGGCCGGTGATCGAACGGTCCACGTGGCTCTCGGCCGCGAAGTTGACGATAGCGTCGATCCGGTATTCGTCGAGCAGCCGCGAGACGAGCGGACCATCGCAGATGTCTCCGTGGACAAACACATGATTCTCGCGCTGGATGAACTCCGTGAGGTTCTCAAGATTTCCGGCGTACGTGAGCTTGTCGAGATTGACTACCAGGCAGTCGGGATGCTCCGACAGGACCATTTGCACGAAGTTGCTGCCGATGAAGCCGGCGCCGCCGGTGACCAAGAGTCTTTTCATAGCTGCCTCAGGAAACACTCGAGCCCCTTCTGCCACGGCTCCAGGGGAGCCTTCAAGAGGGCCTCGATCTTACGGCAATCGAAGCGGCTGTTCAAGGGCCGCGTGGCGGGCGTCAGGTAGTCGCTGCTGCAACACGGCGTCACTTCCGCATCGAGTCCGAGCCGCTCGAACACGAACTGCGTCATGCCGAACCGACTGACGTAGCCGGCGCTGGCCAGATGGAACATCCCTTCCGTTCTATGCCCCAGCAGCTCGCACGCGACCTCGGCCACCAGCGTGGTCGGGGTCGGCGAGCCGATCTGGTCTTCGACCACAGCCAGCCGCCGCTCCGTAACGGCGCGTTCGATGGTCTTGGTGACGAAGCTGTTTCCGTGCAGGCCGTAGGTCCACTCCAGGCGGACCAGACAATGCGCGCAGCCGCTCTGCGCGAGCCGTTCCTCTCCCGCCAGCTTGCTGCGACCGTACTCGTTGATCGGGTTCGGGCTGTCGGTTTCCGCATACGGCCGGTCGAGCGTCCCGTCGAAGACGAAATCCGTGCTGAAGTGCAGGACCCATCGGCCGTACCGAGCCGCCAGTTCCCCGAGGCGACCGACGGCCTCCGCGTTGACCCGCTGAGCCAGCGTCGTATGCGTCTCGGCGCCGTCGACATCGGTATAGGCGGCACAGTTGAGAATGGCGTCCGACGCCTCGACCACACCTCGCAGATGCTCGGCGTCGGTGACGTCGAATTCCGGCAGATCGTAACTGCGAACATCGAACCCTCCGGCGGCACACGCGGCCACCAGATCGGTCCCCAGCATTCCTCTGCCGCCCAGAACGGCGACGACGGGCTTGTCAGGATGCGCGACCCTGTCTGTCACTTCGGCGGCTCCATCTGCACCAGTTCGTTGGCCCGGGCAAGCGACTCGAACGTCCCGGCGTCCGTCCACCAGCCGTCGAGGATACCGTAGCCCAACTGCCCGCGGTGGATATAGGCGTTGTTCACATCGGTGATTTCGAGTTCGCCGCGGGCGGACGGCTTCAGCGTCCGGATGATGTCGAAGACGGCCGCATCGTAGAAATAGACACCGATGATCGCGCAGTCGGACTTCGGCGTCTTCGGCTTCTCTTCGATGCCGACCACCTGGCCGTCGCGGATCTCGGCGACGCCGAACCGCTCGGGGTCGGGCACCTGCTTGAGCAGCAGGCGGGCCCCCCGGCCCTGCTCAACGAACAGCCGGGCATGCTCCTTCAGATCGCTCTGGAACACATTGTCGCCGAGGATCACCGCCACCGACTGCCCGTTGGCAAAATTCTCCGCCAGCCCCAGCGCCTGGGCGATTCCACCGGCCTCGTCCTGGACCTTGTATGTGAACCGGCAGCCGAATTCCTTCCCGGAGCCCAGCAAACCCACTACATCACCCATGTGCTCGACGCCCGTGACGATCAGAATCTCCTCGATCCCAATGCCGGTGAGCCTCTCGATGGGGTAGTAGATCATAGGCTTGCGCCCGACGGGAAGCAGATGCTTGTTCGTAACCTTCGTCAGCGGCCGAAGGCGCGATCCCGTCCCACCTGCCAGCACGACGCCTCTTACATTCATGGCGATGTTCTCCATACAACCCGGTTTCTTCGACACGGTCCGATTCGGGCGTGCCGAACGGCGTGGCGACCCGCGACCCCCGCGGGCAGGCCGGACAACGGACCAAAGATCACAACCATTGTCGCCGAAAGTGTTTGACAGCCCTTTCGAGAAGGTGCTATAGTAATGCGTTTTAGAAGACGGGAGTGTAGCTCAGTCGGTAGAGCAACGCACTTTTAATGCGTAGGTCCTGGGTTCGAGTCCCAGCACTCTCACTTCTTAACTTGCTTTTTCTGCGGGACTTATGTGAAATATACCCAGTCCTTTGCGATGGCTCTTGGGACACGCCCCACCTTTTCTCAGCCAGTTGAAGAACCAGGTGTCCGTCAATGATCACTCTGACCAACCACGCCGAAGGAACATTGGGTGTGAGCAACAACGGAATACCCTTGTTAAGATGAAACCCCGCAGACGATGGCCTCATCACATACTGGAATGCCCCAGAGGGGGGCCGCAAGCAGAAGCGATTCCCCAATAAGGGGCAGGCCGATCGCTATGCCGCCGACAGACCCAAGGAACTGTGGCCCGGGCTGCGGGAGCCTGAGGATTC
>CAZOFX010000038.1:0-44487 GCA_964579055.1 uncultured Pirellulales bacterium | reverse complement strand
CCGCCGGCGGCTCCGGCACCGTCTACATCGACGACATCGGCTACGGCCGACCAGCCGGTACACAATAGCGCTCTGACGTACGGCGTTGGTTGCAGCACAATTCGGGGCCTTTGCCACCGTGGCAGGGGCCCTTTTGTCTTGCGTCCGGCCGGTACGGCGCCGGCCCAACCGATCCGCGGGCCGTGCTTCAGAAGTGATCGACGTCTCCTCGGACGGGCGTCGATGTCAGCGAGCTATAGTCGCTCTCGACGCGCGACAGGGTCACGTCTGAAGGTGGCAGTTCGTCTTCACGACATGGCCGGCATGGCCGCCAGCTCGATGTCCCAATTCGCCCGCACGGATGGCGACAGCCATTGGAATGGGATACAGTATGTGTCTAAGGGGTATTGCCTGCACCGGCCAGAACTCGATCGAGAGCGTCGAGCAGTTCGCCCTGGTAGTCGTCGCTGTATTCCCAGAACATGGCCCCGCCGAGGCCCTTCTCCTTGAGATAGCGTACCTTGGCGGCGATGGATCGGGCGTTCTCGTACGAGATGAAGATCGCCTCTTGGGGATTCCACAGATACGGCGCCTGGGCCGCCTCATCCCAGTGCTGCTCGTAGGCGTTGTCGCGCAGGCACGGGACAATCTGGCGGTAGAAGACGATGTCGCCGACGGACTCGGCCTCCTGAAACAGGCCCTGGTTTTCGCCGCTCTTGACGGCGGTCCACTTGCGGCCATAGAAGGGGATCCCCAGGTTGATCTTCCGCAGGGGAACGCCCGCTCTGACGTGCAGCTCGACGGCGTGGATGATGCTGTTCTTGTCCCGCTCCGGCGATGAGGACGGTCGGAAGTTGCTGTGGTGTCCCGTGCGATGGTCCCCACCGTGGTAGAAGTCGTAGGTCATGATGTTCAGGAAATCGAGGTAGCGATGAAGCTTGCCCAGCTCGGTATTGTCGACGTAGTGTTGATTCGAACCCGTCGCAATCGTCAGCAGGTAGTGTCTGCGGTCCGGCTTCTGGGCGGACAGTCTGTCCAACTCCTCCCGCACCGCTTGAAGCAGTAGCGTGAAATTTTGCACGTCTTCCGGCCGGTAGACGTTGCCGGCGCCGGGGCTGTTGGGATATTCCCAGTCGAGATCGATGCCGTCGAGATCGTAGTTGTCGACGAAAGCGGCCGCACTGACGGCGAACTTACGGCGCGACGCGTCCTTCAAGGCCGCATCGGAAAAGCCGCCCGACCAGGTCCAACCCCCCACGGAGACCAGCACTTTGAGGTCGGGATTGACCGTCTTGAGGGCGTGCAGTTTGAAAATGTCGTCTTTCTTCAGCGGCGTGTTGTCGATGCTGGTGTCGAAATGCACCTGGCCGTCAACCACGTTGACGAAGGCATAGTTGATGTGCGTGATCTTGTCGGCCCGGATGGTGGAGAAATCGAAATCACGATAACCGGCGACATAGGCCACCACGTTGTACTTCTTCTCGGCAGGCTTCGAGAAGCTGTGGCAACTCGCCGACATCAGCAGCATCAGCACCGCCAAAGTCGCGGCGGTTGCCAGGATATGCCTTCTTTTGTGCCTTTTCATCGGACGTCACCTCATTCCAGAAATCTGCCTGTTCCTCAGGACTTCATGGCCATTGATTTGCAGCGGGGACTGGCGAGGTTCTTCTCGATCAGCTCGCATCGCTGCCGCACGCACGCGAAGGCCCGGCCGCCGTCGGGCGGCGTGTGGAGGACGTAGTCGAGCAGCCGATCGATCGTGCTGGTCACGACGTGAACGCGTGTGTCCGAGGAGCCGTAGTAGATGAACACGTCGCCATTGTCCCGGGCGATCCAGCCGTTGGCGAACAGGACGTCCGAGACATCCCCGACGCGCTCCATGCCGCGCGGCGCCATGAAATAGCCGGCCGGCCGATGCGTGATCCGCCAGGGCTCGTGCAGGTCGGACAGGAAGACGTACAGAACGTACCGCAGCCCATCGGCGTTTTCCCACACGCCGTGAGCGAGGTGCAACCATCCCTTGTCCGTCTTCAACGGCGGGGGGCCTTGGCCGTTCTTGCCCTCGACGATGGTGTGGTAGCGGCAGGGGTCCATAATCAGCGACTCATCTTCGATGACGGCATTCGTCACGTCGTCACAGAGGGCCCACCCGATCCCGGTGCTGCATCCGGCGGCCTTGAATTCACGCATCGGCCGGGTGTAGAAGCCATACTTGCCGTCGACGAACTCCGGGTGCAGGACGTAATTGCGCTGTTGGGCCGACGGGGTTCTCAGATCGGGCAATCGCTCCCACGTCTTCAGGTCTCGGGTGCGGGCGATTCCGGCTCTCGCCAGGGCGGCCGGCGGATTGTCCGGCTGTGCGGGGTCGTGACGTTCGGCGCAGAACGTCCCGTAGATCCAGCCATCCTCGTGGCGCGTCAGCCGGATGTCGTAGACGTTCATCTCTTCCTCGGACGCCTCCGGCATCACGATCGGACGGTCCCAGAAGCGGAAATTGTCGATCCCGTTGGCGCTCTCCGTGACGGCGAAGAACGACTTGCGGTGATAGCTCTCCACCCGGGCGACGACGCAGCACTTGCCCTCCCACTCGATCGCGCCGGCGTTGAAAACACTGTTGATGCCCATCCGTTCCATCAAATAGGGATTGGCTTTCGGATCGAAATCGTAGCGCCAGAACAGCGGCGTGTGGTCGGCGGTGAGCACCGGGTAAACGTAGCGGTCAAGAACCCCGTTGCCCGGCGTTTGCTTCTGATTCTTGCGAACGATCAAGGCTTCATGGGCGTCCACAAGCTCCTTGTATCGCCTTTCGAATGCCTGCTTATCCATGGCCAATGTCTCCTTCGGAATCACAACACGGGGAACTGCATGGGCTGAAGCCCATCCTACGAAACCACTTGGTCTCCGGCCTTCATGTCCGACTCGTTCGGCGGCAGATGATCGTACCAGCTTCTCTTCAACACAACACTGGTCACCACGAAAACGATCAGGGCAATCACGACGCCCTTCGATTCCCGAATAACCAGACAAATCGGCAGGACCACCAGGGTCGTCTGCCAGATGGTGCCGGTGACGACGTTGAACACATCCCGTCCGAAGTCCTTGTTGGGCCGGAAAGTTGGGTCTTCCGCCATGACCTTGGCGCGGATCGGGCCCCAGAAGCCCCAGGGCCGGACCGTGCGGTAGAAGCTCTTGAGCACCTCATCGTCTTCGGGTTTGCTCAGGAACGTCCCCAGCAGGCATCCCACGATGGACAGGACGAAAATCGGCGGGAAGGTATACAGGGCGTTGGTTCCGGGCCACCACCGCTGGACCAGGGACGGTACGAACAGGGCCCCGGCGATGCCGGTGATCAAGCCCCAGAAGAAGCCGTACCCATTGAAGCGCCACCAGTGCCATCGCAGGACGTTCGCGGCCACGTAGCCGCCGAACAGGCCTCCGACGATCCACATCGTGACGCCCAGGATGTTCTCGGCCTGATATCCGAACAGGATGCCGATGCCCACCACCAGAACCGAAACTACGTAGCTCATGCGCACCTGGACCTTGTTCGACGCCGTGGGATTGATGAATCGTTTGTAGATGTCGTTGACCACATAGGCCGGACCGGCGTTGACCGTCGCGGCGAACGTCGACATGAACGCCGCCAGCAGGCCGGCCAGGAGCAATCCGGTCAGGCCGGTCGGAATGACCGAGTTCTGAATCACGACCGGCAGAATCTTCTCGAAGTCCGGCTTGTCCCCGGCCTGCACCGCCGCGCTCCACATCTGAACCAACGTCTCGCGGAGAGGAACCAGAGCCAGAACCGTCAGGCCCGCGATCAGCATGTAACGGGGGAAATAGAGCACGACGTTGACGGTCGCGCTCATGAGGGACGCTTCGCGCTGGTTGCGCGTGGCCAGGACCCGCTGCATATCATAGTTCGGCGAGGGCCCCGCCATGCTGGCCAGAATTCCCTTGAAGACCATCAGACCGAAGAAGATCGAGAAGAGGGACATGCCGTCTTCGGCCATCTTCACCTGAATCATCTCGAACGCGCCGGTCCACTTCATGTCCATGGTCCATCCAAACCACAGATGGCGCCACCCCTCCGGGACCACCGCGTCGATGGCTTCCGGACGGACACTGGCGATGGCGATGATGCCGACGGTGATCGAGACCACCGTCATGAGGGCGAACTGAAGGAGTTCCGTCAGGACCACGCTGCGCATCCCGCCCTTGACCACATAGATGGACGTGATCGAAAGGATGATGAGGGCATACGTATTGGGACTCAAATCCCAGGGCAGCATGATTTCGGCGAACTTCCCGATCCCTTTGAACTCGTACGCGACGAAACCGATCACGGTGATCAACGCGAAAACGACCACGCTGATGTGCGCCAGGTTAGCCCCGCGTCCCCGGCCGAAACGCGTTTGAATCCACTCGGCCCCGGTCAGGACGTTGGATCGCCGCAGCCACGTGGCCAGGTACATCATCAGGAAGATCTGGTTGAATGTGGGCCAGACCCAGGGGAACCAAACGCTCTTGAGGCCGTAGGCGAAGCACCAGTAGACCAGCAGCATGGTCCCGGTGATATCGAACTGGCCGGAGGCGTTCGAGATGCCCAGGATGTACCAGGGAATGGTCTTGCCGCCCAGGAAGTAGGAGTCCAGGTCGCGGGAGGCGCGTTTCGACACCCACAGGCCCAGTAGAATGGTGGCGACCAGATACACGCCGATGATGCCCAAATCCAGAACAGGTAGGTCCATATCCGTCGTGCCCTCAAAATCGAGACTATCTGTCGTAATCCGGAATATAGAGGCCCACAGATCGTACCGGCCGGTCGCCCGAGAGGCAAGGGGCAAGCCTCAGACTCCTCGATTCCATGTGACCTCCGGAGTCCTGCGGGCGCGGCTGGTCCGGCCCAGATCAGTCCGTTAGCGTGAACACGCGTTCGGCCGTATGTCTCGTACCGTTGTGCTCGACGCTGACCGTAATCGTTGGATTGTTGGCAGACATGAAATGGGCCTGGAGGAAGTACCCGCTCGGGCGGATGTTCGTGATAGGCTTGCCGTTGAGCGTGACCTTCGCACCTGGCGGCACCAAACCTCGAACGCCGATGTTTCGCGGGCCGCCCGGGACGACCGTGCCTTCGGGCGGTGAGGTCTGGATTACCAGCAGGGGCTCGGTCATGAGCTGTTCGATCTCGCGGGCGAGGGCCTCGCGGGTGTCAAACATCACCTCAGGGTCCCGCGTGTAATCATAGAAGGACCACACCACCCGACGGCACAGTTCGAGAGATCGTTGACGTGGGTCCAGCCAGAAGGCTTCCTTGCCGACTCTCTGCTTTATCCTGGACAATTCATTCTCCAGGACCCAGAGGTATTCGTAGTCCTGTAGACCATCACGCATGGCGCTGAACCGCAACGAACCGAGCAGGCCGCTCGTACCCGGATAGGCGATGGCACGATCTCCCAGCGGCAATCCTTCGCTGAGCGCCACCTCGGTATAGGGGTCGCCGGCGGCGAAGTGATTCAGCCCCCAGTGCAGGTATCCATCCAGGTCATAAAGGTAGTTGATCCAGTGAAGCACGCGGACTTTCAACAGCGATTGATCCAGAAAGCGATTCGGATAGCGTCCCACGGGATGGCAACACGTGTAGAACCATAATTCTGCGCCGGTGCTTTGGACCTGCTGGAATCGTGGATACCACAGATTCAGGTGGCTGAGCTTAGGGACATACACGTCCAGCGCCCCGAGGTATTCGGCTTCGACCGCCTCGATACAGCGGATGTGCGGCGCGATCTCGTGCACCCGATCCACCACGGCAGCATAGCTCTCTTCGTGGTGAATGAACGGCTCATCCGAGATGCTGACGAGGAAACGTCGCTGCCAGTTTCGCTGGAGGACGACCTTTTCCCAAGCGGCCAATCGGCGCAGGTTTGATTCGACAGGCTCGATCCGGCTTTCGGGGGCGGTGATTTCTGCCGTGCGCCGGCCCACCGAATGCAAATGGATTTGCCGGATGCCCGCCTGAAAGGCCGCCTCCGCGTAACGCTCAAGACGGCTGGTGTCATACGAATAGCCTTGCTGGCTGTCCCCTGTTTCCTGAATTAAGGCGATCGAGGTTTGAATATCGGTTTGTCGATGCTCCACGAGGAAGGAGCAGAACCGTCCGAGCAAGTCCCAGTATTCCTGCCTATACGGCTCGACGTTCTCAAAGCCGGGGCCGGGGAATCTCCACCAGTTTATAACTGACAGATGCCGGTCGGTTGGAACCTCGAAGTCCCAGACGTGCAATTCAACGGGCATCTCAATCGATTCATTCGCCGATGTCGCCGTCAACGTGCCGCGATAATCGCCGGCCTTTGCCGTCGGAGGCACGTGAATCTCGATCCAGAGAGGCTGGGCCTGATCTGCCTGGACCGCGATCTGCGGCCCCTCCCAGAACGCATCCGGAATGCTCGCGGGCGCCTTAACCACCAGTTCGTCTTCGGGAATGCCCGCCGTGTTGCGGTTGACGTCTATATATCGCACCCACTGCAATCGGACGGCAGAGGCGGGGACGACGGCGTCACCGGCGACATGCCGCAAGTCGGTTATGCCGGCGCTTACGCTGCTGTGACTCGTGCACGGCTGAAACACGGCCTGCGCGCTGGCGATCTCCGCGCGAGCGGCCGCGACGTGAATCACACGGTCGATGCCGACTTCCGACCTGTCCGAACGCAAGACTTTGGTCAATGCATCGCTGGGCCACAGTGTGCCGTCGAGCCCTTCTGCGGCCGCGCAATGCAAGGATGCGAGGAGGGCTGCTATGAACAGGAAGAGCTTGCTGGCAGAGGAAGTTCTCATGGTGCATTCCTTATCCCATAAACATGCCTGCAACGGAATGTGCCGTGTCCGCGATCAAGAGCTCCACACGGATTCTGTTTATACCGCGCAGCGTATAGAAAGTCATCCATGTATCCCACAGGCGATTCTGAAGAATGGAGGCCGAAACTGCTGCCACGACCGTAGCCATGATTTCAGAGAACTCATGGAACGAAACCTGGTCACGAGACAACTCGGTTCAACAGCCAGACGCGGACGCGTTGAGAAAAGACGGCCGCTATCGCCTTTTCGGTATGCGTTCCGGCCGGTCGCGTTTGCCAGCGGGCCCGATTTGCGGTATGCTGTCGCCCGGTGTCTTTCACATGGCTATGCCTTGATTGGAGATACGAGAAGATGGGTGACGCAGTGCTGTGGTGGTTCCGCCTTGGGGTCCTTCTATCTGCGGCTGCCACATCGGCATCCGCGGCTGGACAGGAGCGAGCGACGGCCCTGCGCGGCGCATTGATTCTCAACGAGGACGACAGCCATTTCTTCTCCTCGCGCGAAGCTGACGCCATGACTCGGGAAGGCCTGGAAGCCTTCATCGATCAGTATGCGGACACAGCGGTAACGCATTTGTTCCTGTGCCCGAATGCCATGCGCGCCAGTTTCCGAAGCCGGACGCGGGAGGCGATCTGGGACCTCGTAGAGGGCCGGCCTCCCTCCAATCGTTGGGCGGACAACGCCCGTTTGCTTTGTGAGCGGGGTTTCGATCCTTACGCCGTCTGGATCGCACGTTGCCGCGAGAGGGGCATCTCGCCCTGGTTGTCGATGCGCATGAACGACATTCACAGCGTCGACGAGCCAGACTCTTTCATGCACTCGTCGTTCTGGCGGGATCACCCCGAGTTCTGGCGGGTTCCGAACGGATCGGCTTCGCCTTGGCAGAACCGGGCGATGAACTACGCTCACGCAGAGGTTCGCGCGCACCAGATGGCCTTCGTGGGTGAGCTACTCGAACGTTATGACCTCGACGGCCTGGAATTGGACTGGATGCGATTCGGCTGGCATCTGACGCCCGGGCGGGAGAAGGAGGAAGGGGCGTACCTCACTCAATTCGTTCGCGACGTCCGCGCCCTGGTGGCAACGTGGGCGACTCGGCGGGGGCATCCGATCGGACTCGGTGTACGCGTCCCTGCGCATCCGGAGGCGGCGGCTTTGCTGGGCATGGATGGTGTGCAATGGGGGAAGGAGGGTCTGATCGATCTGCTGGTGCCCTGCCCCTTCTGGTCCTCTTCCGATTATGACATTCCGGTCGAGTTGTGGAAGGAACGTCTGGGATCGGCCAGCGCATCGGTGGTGATCGCGCCGGGGCTGGAATACAACGCGCGCCCCTGGCCGGGCGGCAAGCCCGTAGCCAACACGCTGGCGTCGGCCTATGGTTTCGCCGCCTCCGCCCTCGCTCGTGGCGCCGATGCGCTGTACCTGTTCAACTGGATGGATTCGGAAACAAGGCCTGTCGCGGCCGAGGCGTATCGCAGGCTTATTCAGGGCGGCTTGGGAGCCGATCTCGTGGGTCGGTCGGGCCGTCGCCATCCGGTGTGTTACCGTGACACCGTTCCCAACGGCTTCCCCGACGGCGTGATGCTGCCGGCCGAAGGTCCCGGGGGCGGGGAGTTTCGCATCCCGATCGGCCCGGCGCCCGCCTCGGGCCGCGTCGAGCTGATCGTTGGACTGGCCCATCGCGAAGGACTGTCCGCTGCGACGTTTCGTGCCGAGATCAACGGTGTCGAAGCGGCATTTGCCGGCGATCTCCGAGAGACAGCCGATCTGGGAGGCGACCCGGCTCGCGTGGTTCGCTTCGCATGTCCGCCGACGGCTGTCCGCGACGGCTATAACACCGTGCGAGTCGAGCAGATGCCCGGACAATTGCCGCAGACAATCGTGTGGGTCGAGCTGCGGATCGATCCGATGGCCGGCCGGTAGATGTCTCGCAACGCCTCCTGCCTCTCTTCGTCTTGCGCCTGCCGGTGCGCGCGGCGTGTCTCTCGCAGGGCGCATGCCGCACGCGAGCGCAGACCATGACGCCAAATGGCGAATCGCGGCCGAGTATGCAGGGGAGCGGCGAAGCCAGAAACGGGGCACGTCAGGCAAAGGCGCTTACTCCCACCCTCACGCTCAGATTATCTGTGCAGGCGCCAGCCTGAGGCGTCGGCGGTCAGGGCGGTGTGGCCTTGATGGCGGCGGTACACGTCGTGCATCTCTTCGATCGTGTCGAAGTAACCGACGATGTGGGCGGCGCTGAACGATTGGCCGGGGCGGATCGGGCGGCCATGGATCTCCTCGATCATGACGATGATTCCGCCGGGCCGCTGGCTGCACCAGGCTTCGTAGACCACGGACGGCTCCAAGGTCATGCCGGCCAGCCAGGGTCCATCCTTGCCCGTCGCACCGTCGCGCAAGCGGTAGGCTCGGATGAAGTGCTCTGGACAGGGGTGAGTATCGCGGCGATAGCCGAACTTCTCATCGGGCGGAAAGGGGGTGAAAAACTCCTCTGCCGGGATGCGCAGTCCCCGAGAATCGTTCAGATAACTGAGGTAAACCTCGCTGAACGTATCGCCGCCCTGGTGGCGGATGCAGCCCGGTGTATCGTTGCGCAGAAACATCTCGTTTGAATCGTTGACGGTATCGATCCGGTCCATCAACAGGAAGTAGCGGACACCCTGCGGAAAGACGATCAGTTGTGTCCAGAGCGAGCCGGGCCGGCGGTCGGGCGCGGCGTACTCGAAGCGATAGGTGGTCTTGACGGCGACGAAGTCTTTGCCGCGAAGGATCTCCGGCTGAACGGGTTTCATTCGATGGCAGAGCTGAGGTCCCTCGACCATGCGCTTGCGATGGCTGGTGCCGTGAGCCATGCGCGCGTATTCTCGCCGGGCCGGATCGCTCTCGTTCGTGTACCAGGTATACCGGCCGACGCCGTGGCCGTCCGGGGCGATGACCTGGTCGCTCCAGGCCTCGTCGCTGCCTGCCTCCATCAGCCAGTCAACAACCATAAGACCATCACCGACCTCGCGGAATCCGGTCGCTTTGTCGAGGAACGAGCCTTTTTCGATACCGGTCATCCAGTGCTTGGGGTCCTTTTTCGGGATGGCGGCGGCCAGCAGGTCGGTTTCGATCTCGATCCGGGTCTCGCTTTCGATGACGCGGACCCACGGACTACCATCCGCCGGATCGGCGCCGGCCGCCGCGGCGCCGGGCAGCGCGATCAGCAACCATATCAGGGAAGCGTCGACGCGGACAAGGCTTTTGCGAGGGGTGATCATACGGCGTACTCCATGTCTGATGCCGTTATCGGCTGATCGTTACAGGCGGCAGACTATCGGAACGGTCGATCATTGTCAACAACACGCGCGGATCATGGGGCAATCGTCGACAGCCCGTGACACCGAATTCCCATCTGGGACGAACGGAAGCAACGTTGCTACTACTCATCCTGATCCGCGTGCTCTCCTGCCAACCGCAACACCGGCTCCGAGTGGGGGCCCGCGCCGATGGCGTCGGCGCGGGCTCTCCACTAGCATTCGAATCGGCTGCATCCACCGTACGGCTAATTCGAGCTTGCGACCTCGTTCGAGAACGCGTAATGGTGCCATGAATCGGCCGTCACAAGCGCGTCGAACGTGAAGCTCATTTCGGTCCCGGTGGCGGTGTACGCATACGTAATGAGCTGTCCATTGCCCGAGCCGGCGCCGTTTTCATCGATGCGCGTCGGATTGCGTGGATTGTCGCCGGGAGTGACGTCCGTGAATCGCCCTCCAGCGCCGCCATACCCGACCGTGTAGAACGTTGCAACATACGCCGTGCCGGGCACTAGGCCGGTCAGGGTGAGCACGGGATGGTTGCCGTCCTGGTCGCCGTAGAAGAATCCCCTCACCAGGGCGGCGCCGTCACCGGTGACGTTGACCGGGTTGCTTGTGTCGAAGACGTTTGTCGCGGGTCCACTCAACGTCCAGTTCGTCCCGGAGCGATCCGTATCGCGCTCGAAATAGACGCCGTTGCCCGCCAGGAACGGTTCGCCGTCGGTTCCTTCACCGCTGAATTTTCCGGTGTGCGTATAGACTTTGTCGGTGCTGATCCTCGAATCTTCATCACCGGTCCACGGATGGACGGAGAAGGCGCCCGCCACAGACGCCGTCGTCTCGAGCCAAATATCGTCGAAGTAGACCACTCCCGCGCCGCCCGTTGCCCCGATGCGATCGAAGCCGATGCTCAGCTCCGTGACACTGCGAAGGTTCACAGCCAGATCGGCCAGGTTGATGCTCCAGGGCCGCCACAGCGTCTGTTTCAGGTCGTCCGCGTCGCCGTCATACAGAATCTTGGAGTCGTTGATCTTCACATACATCTGCTGGGCCGCATTGTCCGGATCGCCGTAGAAGTGCAGTGTCAGAGCCTGGACGCCATGCTGCGTCCAGTCCTGGCCGACCTGTAGATCGGCGACATTCACAGTCGTCTCCGAATAGGTGGCGGCGGTGTTGTCATAGTACAGAGGCATGGACTGACGGCCGCTTCGGATGATGGCCTGCTCGGCAAACGGCGTCTCCAGGTGGCCGACCGTCGAGCCGGTCTCGTTGACCCAGCCGTCGATCCAGGTGTCAAAGATCGTCTCGCCGGCGTCGATGTTGTCTGTATAGCTCTCGAAATCGTCGACGACGATGTACTCCTGCGTGGTGAAGCTCCAGATCGCGCCCGGCCAGGGCTCGGCCTCCTGCACGGCGTTGATCTGCCAGTAGTACGTGGTGGCCAGATTCATCGCGCCGGGTGCGTAGCTGGTGCCGGCGACGGTGTCGGCCAGCGCCAGCGCCTCGGCGTCGGCGCCGAAGTACACCTCGTGCGAGGTGGCGTCGCGGCCGCGGCGCCAGCTCAGAACGCCTTCGACGTCCACGCCCACAGCGCCGTCGGCCGGTTGGGGCTCTCTGGCTTGGACGGGAATGTAGAAGAAGCGGACTTCGCTGAGTCCGAACTGGCCCATGGCGCCCCAGCCGCTGTTGACGGTCAGGCGGACGAATCTCGCGGCGACGCCCTGCAAATCGACGACGGTGTTGGCTGTGTAGTCCCCCTTTGCGGTCGCCCGCGCGAACTCCACGTCACCGAGAACGGTCCAGTCGGCGCCGTTCCGGGAATACTCGATCGTGACGTCTTTGAGCCCGAAGCCGAGAATCGGTTCGAACTGCACGTTGTAGTTCCAGACCAGAAGCTCGTGGAGCTTGTAGAGGCGATCGAACTCATACTGGATGTACAGAGGGTCGTCGCCGGGCATCGCCAGCCACATGTCGATGCTCTCGGTCGAGTGCAGATCGTCGGCGTTGAGCCCGGAGCCATTGACGGTGTTCTGCGGTCCGGCGGCTGGCTCGAAATTCCCGTTGCTGGTTGCGACGATGCCTTCGATCGGGTAGCCCACCGGCTCGGTCGTGAAGCTCCACACGTCGCCCTTCATAATGGTGGAGTCCGGCGGCGCGTTGACTTCATCGATTCGCCAGTAGTAGGTCGTGCCGAAGTCGAGCAACTCGGGCGGATCGAATGTCGTGGCGGCTTGTCCCTGGCTGAGCAGCACGCCGCGTGGATCGGTCCGGCTGGCATCGTTGACATCGTCAAAGACCGTTCCAAAGTAGACATCGCGCGTCGTGGCGGTTTCGGCGGGGTCCCAGCTCAGCGTCACATCGGTTGGGACATCGACGGCCTCATCGTCCGGCCGGGGGTTGAACGCCCTGTCTCCGGTGTAGCCGGTCGTCACGATCAGGACTTCCTGCGCCGACAGCGCCCGGTTGTAGATGCGAACGTCCTCCATCAGGCCCTGAAAATAGCCATACGCCATCCCGCCAAACTGAATCGGCGCATACACCGTCTGCCGGGTTGAAACGAGGCCCGTATGAACCGCCTCGCCGTTCAGAAAGATCGTGGGCTGCTTAGCCGTGTAGACGATCATGATGTGGTTCCAGTCCTCGCCCAGGTCGGTGGGATACGCCGCCGTAGTGGGCATATAGTTGCTTCCATGCTCGTAGACGGCCACGCCGTTCGTTCCGACCGACAATCCCGCGCCGGCGTTCTGGTCTCCTCCGTGGCGCGGGTCGAATGCATACCTCTGGTTGTTCACCCCGACGGTCCCGGATGCGGCCTGCGCATCCAGTTCGTGTGTCGCCGATGTCTTCAGCCACGCGCCAAAGGTGAATGTATCGCTCGGCTGTCCCACGGTTCCCACCGTAACGTAATCGTCAATCCCGTCGAATTGCAGCGCGCCGTTTTCTCGGCCCGTCGTCCACACGGGGCCGTTAACGAGCGTGCCGTCGTTTCCGTTGCCGCTACGGTCGTGGGCGGTGGTTCCGGAGCCATCATCGAGCGGCCACCATCCGACAAGCTCGGGTTGAAGCCCTGCATCGAAGGCCGCCGCCCACGCGACAGGACCCAGCACAACAAAGAGAACCACGAGCCAAATCAGTCTCTTGCACATACTCGTCCTCCTTCAAACAATGGTCAAAGCCTGATATGCATCCGCCGACGGACATGCGAACGATGGAATGAATATGGACTGACCGTGATGCGAGGAAGCTCCGCACTCTGCGCCCCCGGTCCTGCTTCCAAGTGAGGCAGAAGACATCGAAGAGAGGCCTCCAGCCGATTGGGACCCGCTCGCTGCTCGCAGGTCGCCAGGACAAGTGCCCCTCACGGCCCTGCGACAGCGGATCGGTCCTCAAAACACCTTCCCGAACACCTCCATTTGTACCACATCCCACCCTCCAGGGCAACGACCTCCTCGACGGGATTGCCCATTCTGGAGTGGCGGGACGAACGGCAGCAGAGCGAGAACCCGGGCAGGCGATGAGAAATCGACGGTCGAGGTGCGTCCGGAGAGTGCCCGGATACCGGATTTTCGGCGAATTGCGGCGTCTCTGGGCTCTTCTGATGGGCGCGTGGGCCGGATTGGGGGCCTGCACTGTTGAAATTGAACTCCCTGTTGGGTATGGTGGAAACCATGCCGTGCAGGAGCGCTGTTTATGAAGCCAAATGGGAAGTGTCGGTTTGCCTTTCGAATGTACAGCACCCCCACGGCATGTTCGGAAACACCTCTCATGACGCGTAGACCAGATTCCAGGGGCAAGGCCGGAAGTCATGGGACAGGTCTGTTTTTCCGCTTGAGTTCCTTCTCATCAATCTTCGTGACACCAGACCAAGGAGGCCATCAATGAGCACGCGAATCGACCGCCGAACCTTCCTGAAAACCAGTGCTGCCGTGGGGGCGGGCATCACCATCCTCAAATCAGGTATCCTCAAGGCAGGCAACTCCCCGAACGAGAAGCTCAACATCGCTGTCATTGGCGTCCGGGGGCGGGGCCAGGCCAATCTGGACGGCGTCAAAGAAGAAAACATCGTGGCCCTCTGTGACGTCAATGAGAAGAATCTCGCAGAAGCGGCGCAGGAATTCCCGCAGGCCAAGACGTACATCGACTGGCGAAAATGCCTCGATCAGAAGAACATCGATGCCGTCGTCTGTTCGACCACCGACCACACCCACGCTTTCGTCAATGTCTGGGCGATGAACCGGGGAAAGCACGTATACTGTGAGAAGCCGCTGGCCAATTCCGTCCATGAGGCGCATGTCGTCCGCCAGACTTATCTCAAGAACAAGGGCAAGCTCGCGACCCAGATGGGCACGCAGATTCACGCCAGTGACAACTACCGACGGATGGTGGAGCTAATCCGCGGCGGCGCGATCGGCACGGTCAGAGAGGTCCGCGTCTGGTGCAGCCGGACGCCCGAGGGGGGCAGCTACCTGCCCGCCGCCGGACCCGCCCCGGAGCACCTTCATTGGGACCTGTGGATCGGCCCTGCCCCGGAGCATCCATACAATCCAGGCTACTTCGGCGGGTGCCTCGCCTGGAACCGCTTCTGGGACTTTGGCAGCGGCCAGATCGGCGACATGGGAAGCCACATGATGGACATGGCTTACTGGGCCCTGGATCTTCGTCTGCCGACCACTTGCCAGGCGGAGGGATCGCCGCTGAACCCCGACACGTGCCCGCAGTGGCTGACCGCCAAGTGGGACCATCCCGCCAATGATTGGCGGCCGGCCGTCAATGTCTACTGGTATGACGGCGGCAAGAAGCCCGGCATGCCCTCGGAAGCATTCAATCGGGAGAAGCTATTCAAGGGCGTCCTCTTCAATGGGGACAAGGGATACCTGCTTTGCGACTACGATTTCCGCATTGTCATGCCGACCGGCAACAACGACATGACACAGTACACATCGCCCAAGAAGCAGGATCTGATCCCGCCCTCGCCCGGACACCATGAGGAATGGATCATCGGGTGCAAGACCGGCAAGCCGCCGCTGTGCAACTTCGACTACTCCGGCGCGTTGATCGAGAACAACCTGCTGGCGCTGGTCGCCTATCGCCTCGGGCAGAAGCTCCAGTGGGATGCCGAGAATCTCAAGGCCGTCGGCTGTCCGGAGGCGGACCAGTACATCCGTAAGGAGTATCGCCAAGGCTGGGTGCTGAACGGCTGACCCCGGTGAGCCACGCGACCGGCCATAGCATCCACGGACAAGAACAGCCGCCTTGCGCGTACAGTGAAGGAACCGGCAGAGATGGTCGAGCCCGCTTGCCGTTCTGACTGTGGCAGGGACGCCTACGCTCTCGATGGCCAGAGGAGCCAGTCGCATGAACAACTCAAGCCAGCACCCGAACCGCCGTGAGTTTCTAAGGCGGGCAACCCAGGCCGCCGCCTTTGCCTTCGGAGCGACCGGCCCACGAAGTCGGCTGACAGCCGCGGAGCCCAATGCCTCCGCAGCGATCCAGATCGGCATTCTGCTGGGCACCTTCAGAGACAACACGCTGGAAGCGCGCCTGGACGCGGTCAGGGCCTGCGGTCTGGATTGTGTGCAAGTGAGCCTGGACTGCGCCGGCCTTTCTGAAATGCCTGACGAGATCCCGGTTGAAGTGGGCGGCCGGATTCGTCGCGAGGCTGCCGCCCGTGGGATCACGATTGCGTCCGTGCAGGGCACCTTCAATATGAGCCACCCCGACGCCGAACACCGCCGGACAGGCCTGCGGCGGCTACGGGTCCTCGCCGAGGCCTGCCCGCAGTGGGGCGCTTCGAAGATTCACTTATGCACTGGCACGCGTGACCCCGGCAGCATGTGGCGCCGACACCCGGACAACGACTCGCCGCAGGCGTGGCGTGACATGACCGCCTGCGTACGCGAGGCAGCGGAGATCGCCCGGCAAACGCGCGTGGTCCTGGCCTTTGAACCCGAGGTGAACAACGTCGTGGATTCGGCGCGAGAGGCGCGGCGGCTTCTGGACGAGATTGCATCCCCACACCTGAAAGTCACGATTGACCCGGCGAACCTGTTCCACGCAGGCGAATTGCCGAGGATGCGAGAAATCCTCGACGAGGCGTTTGCGCTCGTCGGCAAAGATGTCGTGCTGGCGCACGCCAAGGACCTCGACCACGATGGCGACGCGGGCCACCTCGCAGCCGGCCAGGGCAAGTTGGACTACGATCGCTATCTCTTCCTGTTGCACACCTATGGGTTCCATGGGCCGCTCTTGCTCCATGGGCTCAGTGCATCGCAGGTACCCGGCTGCGTGGCCTTCCTGCGGCAGAAGCTGGCCGGCCTCCGCTCGGCGCCTTCCGGAACGTGATTGATCCGCCTGGTGGGCCCGATCAGCGAATCTACGGTCTCCAGGGAGGCCTCTGCAGAGGCCGGATGCTCCAAAACGGCCAGGACGTGTGGTAAGATGAAGCACCCAGCTTCACCGCTGTGCTCTTGATATGTGATGTGCGCACCGGGCGATGGTCTGTCATGCCCGGCCCATAGGCATCGAATCTTCAGGAGAGGTCATGATGTCCAGGCACCGTATCAGTAGACGCCGTCTTCTTGCCACCGCTTCGGCTACGGCCGCCATCCATATCGTGCCGGCTCACGTGCTTGGCGGCCCACGGCACACGCCCCCCAGTGAGAAGCTCTGCATTGCCGGCATTGGTGTGGGCGGAATGGGCAGGAGCAATCTCAGTGCCCTCGAAAGCGAGAATATCGTGGCTCTGTGCGATGTGGATCACGGCTACGCCGCCGAGACGTTCAAGAAGTACCCGCAAGCCAAGGTCTACACGGATTTTCGTGAAATGCTGGACAAAGAGAAGAGTATCGATGCCGTGATGATTGCCACGCCGGACCATACGCATGCGGTGATCTCCATGGAGGCGATGCGGCGGGGAAAGCATGTCTACTGCCAGAAGCCGCTGACTCACGATGTGTACGAGGCACGGATGCTGGCCAAAGCCGCGCGGGAGACCGGTGTCACCACGCAGATGGGGATTCAAGGTCATTCCGACGAGGGGATCCGGCTGATTTCCGAGTGGATCTGGGACGGCGCCATTGGCGAGGTGCACGAGGTCGATGCCTGGTGCAGTCTGTCTTACTATCCGTTCGGGCATGCGTACTGGAGCTCCAAGTGGAGTCGCCGTCCTGCGGACGCGCCGCCGGTGCCGACGACGCTGAACTGGGACCTGTGGCTGGGGCCTGCCCCGGAACGACCCTATCATCCGGCGTACCATCCGGGGGTGTGGCGTTGCTGGTGGGATTTCGGCTGCGGCATGATGGGCGATCGCGGGGCTCACACCCTGGACCCGGTGATCTTCGCCCTGAAGCTGGGGCATCCAACCAGCATAGAGGCCACTTCGCTGGACCTGAACCCGGATACCCATCCCATCGCGTCCGTCGTGACCTACACCTTTGGAGCCCGTGGAAGTCTCCCTCCCGTCAAGCTGACGTGGTATGACGGCCTTCGTCCGCCTCGGCCGCCGGAGCTGGAGGACGGCAGGAGAATGGGCCATACCGAAGGCGGCGCGCTGTTCAAGGGCACCCGGGGCAAGCTCGTCGGAGGTGTCTACGGGGAGGATCCCCGGCTCATCCCCGAAAGCGCCATGCAGGCGTACACACTGCCGGCCAAGACCATCCCGCGGGTGGAAGGCTCCCACGAGCAGGATTGGGTCCGGGCCTGCAAGAGCGGGCAGCAAGCGGGCGCCGACTTCGAGTATTCCGCATTACTGACGGAGATCTGCCTGCTTGGCAATGTCGCCAAACGTGTGGATACAAAAATCGAATGGGATGGTCCCAACATGCAGGTGACGAACCTGCCGGAGGCGAATCAGTATATCCGGACGCCGTACCGGGAAGGCTGGACGTTGTGAGGGGGCGCTCTGGCAACACGATGAGCTTTGTGCACACCAATCTTCTTCTGGTGGTCCTGCCGCTTGGTCTGGCCGGGGGAGCCGAGCACAAGACAGGCCGTGTGGCTTTGTTTGCCGATACGCAGTTCAGGCAGGGTTTCCTGCTGAGCTATCCTGACTCCTCCCAGGGCCGTTCCGTAGAAGCGGTTCTCCAACTTGATGATGCGAACAACGTCCCCGTCTGGAGGCTGTGCCAGTGGGGGACGAAATACAGTCTGGCCGGCGCCCCATGTGTGCGCAGCGGCCATGGGGATTTCTGCTACGAGAAGGAAGCGAAGAAAGTGATCGTCGGTGGGCCGAATTCTCCGAATCGGGACCTTGTCCTGGAACTGCGTGCGAAGGCCGAGTACGGTGCAAGGGCCAGAAGATCCGGCGAAAGCTGGCCGCATCTTCTGGTCGAGCAGGATGCGATCCACCTCTATCCTCTCGATGAACTGGACGGAATCCAATTCGATATCACGCTGCGGCTATTGTCCTGTACGAACCACATGACCAAAGATCAGTTCGACCCGGGTCTTCATGCGGCCCAGTTCCAGATGTTCTTCATCATCAAGAACATCGGCCCGGCCTCTGAGAACCACGGCGGTTATTACTGGTTCGGCGTGCCGTTCTACGACAGCAGATATGATGTGCCGCCCGCCTATAGGGCCAAAGATGCGGGCAAGGATGATGCGACGGGCAGATTCATCTACACCATCGATGGGAAGGCAGCGGGCATGCCGTCATTGAAGGATGGCCAGTGGGTCACTCTGCACGTGGATCTGCTGCCACATATCAAGGAAGGCTTACAGGAAGCGGTCAGGAGAGGATACCTGAAGAGCCCTAATCCTGCCGACTATGCGGTTGCCAATATGAATCTCGGCTGGGAGATTCCCGGCACGTTCGATGCGGCCATCCAGATAAAGAACCTCAATATTCTCGCATGTCCTGCCGGTAATCCAGGCGACACGGTTCGGGGATGGTAAGGCCGACCGGCGGCAGCCCGTTATGCCTTTCGCAGGACAGGCGTGTGTGTGAAAACATCCTGCCACACGGCCCTCTCTACGCCGGAATGGGGCTTGCCGTGAAATCTGCACAGACACGGACAGGCCGGCAGGTCATCAGATTTTTTTGGTGGTGGGGCAGGGTTTGGGTAGAATGGGGGGTGGTTGACGATGACGCATCAGGGTCTTTCGCCGGTGAGGGCGAGAACGCCGTGGACGGCCGTTGTGGCCCCGATGCAGTGAGGGCACATCTGGACAGGAGGAGTGGGATATGTGCGGCGTGCGCGGCAATCCCGGAATCGTTCTGTTGTGTGCCGTGGTCCTTTGCAGTGCAGCGGTTCGAGCCCGGAACCTGCGGGCCTCGTCCCCGGACCGGGACCATGACGGCACGTTCACGGCGACCTCCGAAGGGGTGATGTCCGACCGTTTCATTGCGGGTTCGTACGATCCGCCGGTCCACGACATCGTGATCAACGGGACGGCGGCTGAGATCCGGCCCAGCGCTCGCCCGCGAGATCATGACTATCCCTCGTATATCCCGGAGGCGTTCTCCTTCGATCCCACGACGTGGACCCAGTCGCCGCCGGCGTGGCCAGCAGGCGAGCAGCTTCTCGTGGACATGATCCTCTCTCCCTCGACTCCGGACAACACCGTGGGGCTCCGCAGCGATGCCGCCTTGTCGTCCGGGTCCACTGCGTTCGACCCGCTGGAAACCACGGATGTATCGGCGGTTGTCCCCGTGGTCGGCGCGGTCGTGCTCGGCATGATCTGGATCGGCCTTGTCGGCTGGCTGCATCGCCGCCGAGGATACTGAATGCGCCTCCGCTCCGCCCGCGCAGATTGGAGCAGGATACCGCAGCGGACCTCCCATCAACGAGTGCTACTTCGGACTGGCATCGGCAAACTGATGCAGCAGCGCTTCAGCGGTCCACTTGGCCGCTCTGGCGACGGCTTCCGAACAGTTCCCGTCAACACCTTTGCGAACGTCCCTGCATAAGACGCTCCCGTATTCCTTTTCGAAACGTTGAGAGACTTCGCGGACCAATCTGTGCGACAAGCCGGTATCTCCAAACGTCTCAAGACCACACGCCCAGCCGATGAACATCCCCGCGCCCGTGAAGGCCCCGCAATTCTGCACCCTGCTCGGTGTCGCGCCGCCGTCCAGACAGCTTGCCGCGCGGAAGAGTCCCTTGTCCTTGGGCAGAGACTCGATGGCGCTCTGCAACGCCGCCACAGTGCACCGACAGCAGCCTCCATGCCGTGACTGGTAGTCGTGGCCCAGTTGATAGGCCTTTTCGACTATCTCGGCACAGGGTTTGTCGATGTCAATGCGGTCCTTCTCGCCAAGGCCGGCGAACGTGGCTTGCTGTGTCTCTGTGCCGTGCGCCGGTTGCGCCGACCATCCGCCGAGAATCGCCAGTCCCATCCAGCGCAGCACGCCTCGCCTGCCTGCCGGAGGGCGTCGATTCACGCGGGTGCATCGCATGGCGTCGCACGTATCTGGTTCGGTCGTTCGATGCATGAGACCACCCTTTCACTGTCAATGCGAAACAACACTCCGCTCCTCGTTCACCTTGCGACTGAGGGCGTCTTCCGACGGAAGATCGGTCGCCAGCAGGTCGACGATTCTCAGGACGTACCGAGCGGAATTGTTTGCGGCGACTTCGTTGAACTGCGCTGTGTCCATCCGGACATCCGAGTCCGCGGTATTGCTCAGGCTTCGCACCACCAGGAAAGGCAGTTGCTGCTGGAAACACACCTGCGCGACGGCGGCGCCTTCCATTTCCACCGCGTCGGCCTGGAAACGCCGGCGCAGCTCCGCCCGCTTGACTGTGGAAGCGACAAAGGCGTCGCCGCTGACGATCGTCCCGGCCACGATCTGCGGGACTCTCTCGCCGTCGCTCGTGACGAGCTTCTCCAGGCGTAACCCTTCTCGGGCCTTCCGGGCCAGACCCAGGAGCCTCGTGTCGCCCGGCAGGAATATGGGATTATGGCGGCCGGTGAGCGGGTTCCTCACCTGGTAGGTATCGAAGCCGTCCTCGGTGTAGATGACCAGGTCGTGGTGCGCTACCTTCTCGGCAACGACGATATCGCCCGGAGACAAATTGGGATCGATTCCACCCGCAATCCCTGTGAAGATCACCTCGCGGGGCCGGAATTCGTGAATCAGCAGGGCCGTGGTCATGGCGGCATTGACCTTGCCGATGCCGGTCTGTGCCAGGACGATTTGCCTGTGTTTCAATCGGCCCGTGATGAAGTCGATGCCCAGCAGCGTATGGAACTGCACCTGCTCCAACTGGCCTTCGATGATCTCCACTTCCTCCCCGAAGGCTCCGAGAATCGCTGTGACGGGCGTCTTCTCGTCCGCAACAGAACACGGACGCCCCGGCCCGGCGAGAGCGATCAACGCCATCAGAAGTGCACATCGTCTCATCGTTCTCTTCTCCATTCTGCAAGACTCCTGTTTTGACTCCCATTGTGTCTAACCCAGATCGGAGACAAAATCCAGAGCCAGGATGATTTCTCCATCAGACCCTATCGGCACAGGAGAACAGCCCAACTGCGACCAAGCCATGCAGTGCCTTCGATCTTCTCCGAACCGCAGATACGACCTCGAACCATGCAAAGACCCGGTCCCGAGAGGGCGTGCTTCGCGCCGGATGGCTCGGGCCGCGATACGATCAACGCCTGGGGCGATGGGATGGGAGTGGAGGAGATGCCGGTGGGCTCCTTGTTGTGGATCGAGGTGCCGAGGCGCTGTCACGAAACAAATCGAGAAACCTGTTGTTGACACAGAAGTCCTCGGCCGGTTTATGTGTGTCAACTGCCTGCACAAGCACAGGGCGTGGAGAAGAACAGCCGGCGCGTGGTGGCGCCGGGCGGAATCCGGCACGCCGTCCATACCGGCAGATCAGGAGGTGAAACGATGCAACAGATACGAACAGACGCGGCGCCGGCGGCCATCGGCCCGTACAGTCAGGCGATCGCGGAGGGGCCGTTGGTTTTCACCTCCGGGCAACTGCCCATGGACCCGGCCACGGGCGAACTTCGCAACAGCGACATTGCCTCGGCCGCACGACGGGTTTTGTCGAACCTGCGCGCCGTGCTCGTTGCAGGAGGGGCGGACATGAACACGGTGATCAAGACCACGGTGTTCATGAAGGACATGCGGGACTTCCAGGCTTTCAACCAGGTCTATGCCGAGTTCTTCAAAGAGCCGTTTCCGGCCAGGAGCTGTGTCCAGGTGGCGGCGCTGCCCAAAGAGGCGCTGGTGGAGATCGAGGCCGTCGCCGTGCGAAGGCAATGACATCACCAGTCCGCAAGCCGGATGCGCCCGCGCTGGGGCCATGCCTGCACCCCGTGAGGTGTCCCGCCAAGCCGGAAACCTCTTGTGCTTTGGCCCGGCGGACGCTGAAATGGACGGTCATGGAGACCATCACGCAGAACACCCTGCGGGCGATCCGCTTCGAGCGGCCGGACCATATCCCTATGGTGTTCTGGATCAATCCCGCCTGTTGGCATCATTACCGCCCGGAGGTCCTGTTCGAATTGATGGCCGACCACCCGCTGCTGTTCCCCGATTTCGTTCCCGCCCGGGCCGCGATAACCGAGCCGGCGCCGTGGGAGCGGGCGGGTCTGCCTTACACGGACGCCTGGGGTTGCGTCTGGCAGACGGCCGACGACGGTATCACAGGCACCGTGACACGGCATCCATTGGCCGACTGGGGCGATCTGGCGAGCTTCGTCCCGCCGAACCCGGCGCATACCAGCGCCATGACCGAGATCGACCGGGCCGCAGAGCGCCGTCAGGCGCAGGAAGCCGCAAGGGCGGGAAAGCGCTGTAGCGTCAGTCTGGAGCATGGCCACACCTTTCAACGTCTCGGCTATCTGCGCGGCTATGAGAATCTGCTGCTGGATATGGCCGATGGCGACGTGCGGCTCGACGGCCTGATTGACATGGTCGAGGCGTTCAATCTGGGCCTCGTCAAACGATACCTGGACTTGGGCGCCGCGATGCTGTGTTACCCGGAGGATCTGGGCATGCAGAAAGGGCCCATGCTGTCGCCGACCTTGTTTCGCAAGTACATCCGGCCGGTCTATGAGCGCCTCATGGCGCCGGCGCGCGAAGCGAACTGCCTGGTCCACATGCATTCCGACGGGGACATTCGCGACTTGGTGGACGATATGCTCGCCAGCGGAGTCGACGCGCTCAACCTCCAGGATCTGGTCAACGGCGTGGACTGGGTGGCCGCGCACCTGAAAGGGTGGGTGTGCATCGATCTCGACATTGACCGCCAGCAGATCACCCCATTCGCGTCTCCCGGCCGGATCGATGCCCTCATTCGCAGCGAGGTCGAGGCGTTGGGCAGCGCCGACGGCGGCCTGATGATGATCTATGGTCTGTATCCGGGCGTGCCGGTGGAGAACGTCGAAGCGGTGATGGATGCCATGGAACGCTATGCAGGTTTCTACGCGTGAGGGACAGGTTTCGAGGGAAGCAGAAAAGGGGTCGAGACATGGGCACATTGGGCGTGGGAATCATCGGTTGTGGCTGGGTCGCAGGGGAGTACGTCAAGGCCTTTCACGAGGACGCGCGCGCGGAGATTCGCGGGCTGGTCAGTCGCCATCCGGCCAACGCGCAACGCTATCGGGATGCGTACCGCCTCGATTGCGCGATCGACACAGATGCCAGAGCGATGCTCGACAGGAAGGACATCGACGTCGTGGTGGTTTCGACGCCGCACGATGCGCACACGCCGTTTGTGGTGGTGGCGGCCGAGGCGGGCAAGCACGTGATCGTTGAGAAGCCGCCTGCCCTCACGGTGGAAGACTTGAACAGGCAGTTGCAGGCCGTCCGGGCGAACAAGGTCAAGTCGCTCGTGGGTTTCGTGCTGCACTGGAATCCGCTGCTGATGACGATAGACCGCCTGATCGACGAGGGCGCGTTCGGAAACGTCTTTCTCGTCGAGGCCGACTACATGCACCGGATATGGATGACGCCGCAGGAGAAGTGGCTCGGCAGCCGCCGGCGCAGCGGCACCGCCATTCTGACCGGCGGCTGTCACGCCGTCGATGCCCTGCGCTGGTTCGCCCGCAGCGAGGCCGAAGAGGTTTCGGCCTATCAGGTCCGAACCGAAAACCCGATCGAATATCCCGGAACGATCTCCGTGAATGTCCGCTTCGCCAGCGGCAAGATCGGCCGAACGACCACGACCTTCGATGCGCAGATGCCATACCGGTTCAACATCGGCGTCTACGGCACCGAAGGGGCCGTTCGCAACGACGAGGTCTTCGCGCCGAAATTGTTCCCGGGCCAGAACAACTTCATGAGGATTCCCTGCGTGCTGCCCGACAGCGGCGACGTCGCCCATCATCCCTTCCGGGGCGAGGTCTCGCATTTTCTGGACTGTGTCCTCGGCGACCAGCGGCCGTTCCCAGATCTGGACGATGCCGCGAAGACCTTGGCGGTGTGCTTTGCCGCCGACCTTTCCGCCGAATCGGGAAGACCCGTGAAGATCAGCGAACTCGGCATCATCTGAATCGCAGCGAGCGAAGAACTTGTGGAGATACGACCATGACAAACAAGACAACTCGTCGAACGTTTCTGAAAACGAACGGGGCGCTGGGGCTGGGGGCGGTGCTCGGAAGCGCCACGCTCATGGCCAATGTTTCTTCGGTCTCGGCGGCGGGCGAACCGCCCAAGAAGGTGCGTCTGGCCGTCCTGGGCATGGGCGGACGCGGCAACAGCCTGCTGGGCAATCTTCTCGAGATGAAGGACGACGTGGAGATTCGCGGCGTGTGCGACATCCATCGCGACCGGGCCGAGGCGGCCCAGGCCCGCGTCGTGCAGGCGGGCTTCTCGCGCCCGGAGCTATATGCGGGCGACGAAGACGTCTGGAAGAAGCTCGTGGAACGCGACGACCTGGACGCCGTCGTCATCGCCACCTACTGGGAATGGCACACGCCGATGGCGGTCCACGCGATGCGGATGGGCAAGTACGCCGCGGTGGAAGTGCCGGCGGCCTACACCCTCGACGAATGCTGGCAACTGGTCGATACGCACGAGCAGACGGGCGTGCCCTGCATGATGCTCGAAAATTGGAGCATGCGCAGCGACAACCTGGCCGTGCTGAACATGATCCGCTTGGGGCTGCTGGGCCAGATCGTTCACTGCCACTGCGCCCACTCCCACGACTGCATCGACCATTGGTTCTTCGACAGCCAGACCGGCAACGACCGCTGGTCGGCCAAGTACCTCGTCGAGCACAATCGCGACCAGTACCCCAGCCACCAGTTGGGACCGGTCATCAGTTGGATGGACATCAACTGCGGCGATTACTTCGATTACCTTACCTCGACGGCCACGGATTCGGTCGGGATCAATGAGTACTTCGCCACCCGATTCGGCCCGGACCATCCCAACGCCAAACGCAAGTTCGCCCAGGGCGACATCGTCACGACCACCGTGCGCACAAAGAAGGGCAAGACCATCATCATCAACTACGACATGCAGTTGCCCCGCCCGTACGACAACCGCTGGCTGATCCAGGGGACTCGCGGCCTGTACAACGAGCAGAGAGATGCCGTCTACCTCAAGGGCACAAGCCCCGAGTACCATCAGTGGGAGCCGTTCGGTCCCTACCACGAGCGGTACCGGCACGCATGGACCAAGGAGCCGGAACTCGGCGGCCACGGAGGCACGGACGTGCGCGAGCTGCGGCTGTTCGTGCAGGCGGTCAGGAACCGTACGCAGACTCCGCTGGATGTTTACGACTCGGTTCTCATGTGCGTCCACGGTCCGCTGTCGGAGGTCTCGATTGCCCAGGGCAGCGTGCCGGTGAAGGTGCCCGACTTCACACGGGGCCGGTGGCAGACGCGGAAACCGCATTTCGCTTTGGACATGAAGGCGTGACCTTCCTGGTCACTCGGACACTTGAGGGCAAAGATGATAACCCTGTCCGGCACAGTCTCGAAGGCGTGGATGCACCGGGCGCTCGGCGTGGCGTTCGATCACGACTATTACTTCGACCCGGATCGCCGCCACGCGATAGACCGCCAATGCAACGAGTATGCCGCTGACGTGTTTGCCGGACTGCGGCTGTTCTACTCGGAATCCAATCTCGGACGCCGGCGCTACTGGGACCCCGGACAGGTCCAGATCGGCGGCATTCAGCCCAACATGATTCTCGGCATGCTCCTGGGGGCCCAGTTCCTGCCCGCGGACGACATGGACGCGGACATCACGCCGGCATGCTGGGCCGCCCGCGAGCCGGCCGAGCTTCCGGCCCCGGAGAGCCTGCTGGCGCACGATCTGGTCAGGCAATTCGACGAGCAGATTGCAGAGATTCAAAGCAGACGAGAGCCATCGCTTCGACCGATCCCGCCTTTCTTCTGGGATGCTTCCGGCCGGGCGGCCATCCATGGCGTCCTGACCTCGGCGCAGAAGCTCTGCGGCGAGTCCGTGTTCCTCGACATGATGACACAGCCATCTCGATGCAGGCAGATCATGGCATGGATTGCCGAAGCGTATATCGTGCTGTGCCAGCATTTCGCGCAGGTTGCCGATCTGCCCGTGACGGATGTTCACGTGGGCGAGTGTTCCGCCTGCATGGTCGGCCCGGCGCTGGTGGAAGAATTCGTGGCGCCGCTGACGTCGAAGATCGGCCGGGCGCTGGGTCCGGTTCGACTGCATTCGTGCGGGCCCAGCACGCATCTTCTCGAAACGTTCTGCCGCATCGAGAACCTCGGTTCACTGGACCTCGGTGGCACGACCTCGCTGAGCAAGGCCCGGCAGGTCTTCGGATCGCAGATGCCGATCAGCATCGCGCCGTTGCCCGCCGACATGTCCTGCGAAACGGCGGCGCCCATACTGGAGTGGGCGCAGAAGGTGCTGGCCGACAACGCCGGCGGCGATCTGGAGTTTGTCTATCATCTGGAGCCCGGCTACAATCTCGATACGATCCGTGCTTTCGCCGAATTCCTCGGCCACCGGCGCGATTTCGAGCCATCGTAGCCGGAGCCGCCTCTACGCCAGGGCGAGATCATGTTACTCCGGGCAGAGGACGGGCAGTCTTTGCGGAAGCGCCGTGTAATCAAGCTGCTCGAAGGAAGTCGGATACACCTCGCCGTCATTGCACAGTCGCGAAGGGCGATCGAGTGAAACAGACAGAGATCGGGTCTGAAATCGGGTGACTCTCCTGTGGCGCTCGAGTGCCTTTCTGTAGACCAGTGGGATCAGGTGCAGCGCCTCCCACTTGCCCGCCATCTCGATGAGCAGGCAGTCGAAGAGGCCATCGTCACACCGGGCGCCGGGCAACATGGTCAGCCCGCCGAAGCGGGATGCATTGCCGACCAGGAGCACGGCGTAGCTGCCATGAAAGACCCTGGTGTCGGTGCGCACGTTCATTTCCCAGCCGGATGCCATTTCCCGGATCACGCGCAGCGCCGGGATCGTGTACCGCAGCGATCCACGAAATCTTGTCATTTGCAGACTGCGCGCCGCAATCTCCGCAAAGTAGCCGAGGCACGAGGCCGTGCAGAAGTAGTGGGAGCCGGCTCGACCGACGTCCACCTTCCTGACGGTTCCGTTCACGACCGTTCGGCAAGCCTCCGAGTGATTCTGTGGAATCCCCAGGCTCTTGGCGAAATCGTTCGAGGACCCCAGTGGAATGATGCCGATCCGAGGCACATGGTCGCATTCGCAGGCAAGGAGGCCGTTGACCACTTCATTGACCGTGCCGTCGCCCCCCGCGACGACAATCGTGTTGGCGTTGTCTGCCGCTGCCGCTGCGGCCAACTCGCCGGCGTGCCGGGACCCGTTGCTGGTCGCCAGGGAGAAGGACAATCCCTGTTCGCGGAGCAGGTCGGTGATCTCGCTCAGCTTCTGTCGGCATCGCCCCCAGTTGGCCTTCTCGTTGGCAATGAGAATGTTCGGGGCAGATGGGCCCCGGGAACTGCTTCTTCTCGGCCATTCCGTCAGGAGTGCTGGTCTGTTTGACGCCATCGCGGTATGATAACGTTTCCGGGTCACGCAGCGACAGTCCGAAAAGTGAAAATCGAGCAGCCGCTCGACATCATACGATCCATGAAATGAGGTCTTCCGATGCGTACCGTGTGCAGTGTATCCCTGGTCCTGATCTCCCTGTGCCCGTTTATCGCCTTGGGGCAGGAGACCATCGTGGTCAGGCCCGTGGAAATCGACGACGTTCTGACGAATCCGGGAATCGGGTTCATGACCTTCCAGCGGTTCAACGGCGACCGGCTGAACGAGGGCCAGAGATGGACGGAGGGGTACCCGATCGCCTACCAGGCTTTCGACCGGAGTCTCGAGAACGAAGGCTATCCGGACACCTCGCTGGCGTACTTCCGGGTGTACTGGAAGTTCATCGAGCCGGCGCAGGGGCAGTATCGGTGGGAACTGCTCGACAAGGCGCTCGAGACGGCGGGCAGCCGGCGTCAGACGCTGCTGCTGCGGATCGCCCCGTACGGAACGGGGGCCGATAACGACGTGCCCGATTGGTATCGCGCGATGGTCGGCAAGGAACAGAAACAGCCGGAAGAGAAATGGCGGACGAATCCCGAAGATCCTCGATACGTCGAGCATTTCGGCGCGATGATCCGCGCGCTGGGCGCCCGGTATGACGGGCATCCGCTGCTGGAGAGCGTGGATCTGTCCATCGTGGGCGCCTGGGGCGAGGGCGCCGGCTCGGAGCGGCTGACGCAGAAGACGCGCGAAGCCCTCGTGGACAGCTACGTAGACGCCTTTCGCAAGACCCATCTGATCATGCTCCTGACGGACGAGAAGACGAATCGTTACGGCCTGTCGAAACGGGCCGTCGGCTGGCGGGTCGATTGCCTCGGCGACATGGGCGGTTTCAGCCCGACGTGGTGCCACATGTGCGACTACTACCCGCAGGCGATCATCAATTTCGGAATGGCGGACGCCTGGAAGAAGGCGCCGGTCAGCCTGGAAGTGTGCTGGGTCATACAGACATGGAAAGACAAGGGCTGGGACATCGACTACATCATTGAGCAGTCGCTCAAATGGCACATCTCTTCTTTCAACGCGAAATCGTCTCCTGTGCCCGAGGAGTGGTGGCCGGCGGTGGATCGGTGGCTCACGAAGATGGGCTATCGCTTCGTGCTTCGCAAGTTTACGTACCCCTCGACGGTGGAGCGGGGCGGCAGGCTGACCTTCACCTCGTGGTGGGAGAACAAAGGCGTCGCCCCGTGTTACCGCCCGTTTCGACTGGCGTTTCGCCTGCACAATCGTACGAACGAGCGGATTGTCGTCACGGGCGCCGACCTGCGATCGTGGCTGCCGGGCGACAACCTGTACGACAGCTCCGTCGAGGTTCCCGCCGATACGCCGGACGGCGCGTACGACCTGCATATCGGTGTTCTGGACGAGCGTTTCGATGAGCCTGTGGTGAAGCTGGCCATCGAAGGCCGCCGGTCGGACGGCTGGTACGAACTGGGCAGGATCCACGTGCAACGTTGAGTGCTCGCCACGTGTGCGACGCATAGAAAAGAGGCCCACACTGATTCGCTCAGCGTGGGCCTCGGAACGACATAGAGTCGTTGGCCGGCGCAGGCATGTGCTTCGTGACCTGCGCCGGACGAGGTGCCACATTCCTGCCATCAAATCCACGATCTCGCCGACCTCGTCGAAGCAGTAGTGAATCGACGGCTATTCTACTACTTCTTCTTCTCCGGCGTCGGCACGGAAGCCGGCCAGGTACAGCATCTCTTCGGCCGACAGGGCCCTGTTGTAGATGGCGACCTCGTCGATCGCGCCGATCCAGTCGCAACTCCAGCCGTCCGTGCCGATCAGCACCGGCGTCGGGCTGCTGGTGATCGCGCCCATGGGCGTCGACTCGGTGGCCAGGCCGTTGAGATAGGCCGTCAGCGTTTCGCCGTCGGCCGAGCAGGCGATGTGCTGCCACTCACCTTGCGCCAGGTTCTGGTTGACATAGGCCCAGGCGCGCGGGGAGGTATTGAACGTGAAGGCCATGTAGGGCTTGGGGCTGCCCCAGCCGTACCGTACCTGCCAGCTCCAAGGCGGACTGGCGGCGCTGCCGGCCTTGGCCATCGGCGCGGTCTCGGTGCCCTGGCCCTCCGGGTCCTCGGCGTCCGGGCGAATCCACAGCGACAGCGAGATCGGACCGGTGATGTCGAGCAGGGCATTGTGGGCCACTTCGATGTAGTCGCCGTCCCCGTCGAACAGCATCGCGCCGCCGGAGGCCCCATCGGTCGGCTGGGTTTCGCCCATCACGACCCCGTCCAGACCGTTGCCCGAGGCATCGCTGGCATCGGCGTCCAGCGGATAGTAGGCCACCAGGCCCTCGACGCCCGGGTCCGTCGGCGTCGGTGGAACCGCCAGGATAGCTGTAGCCCACTGAGAGGCGTCGTTCCAGCCTTCTGTGGCGGAGAAGGAGAGCATCTTGCCTTCGCGAGTATCGCCGCCGTCATCGTCATCATTATAGTAGCAGTCGATACCGATCAAGTCACCCGCCTGCGGCGCTATGCCCTGGATCGACAGCCAGGGCAGCTTTATCTCGATGCGCCAGCCGGTCGCCGTGGTTACCTGAGCCTGTTCAATGCCTTCGGTGTATCCTGTAATGTTGGTTCCCTGTACGTCGTCTGCTGTCCACCCGAACGTATACTGGTGGTCGTCTCCGGACAGCGGGGTGCTCAACTTGGTGTTGCCGCCGTCGAAGTAGACCTCCACGCTGTCGTCCTGCCAGGCCGCGGCGGAATCGTTGGTCAGACTGTCGTCGGTGACATCCAGGAGAACGTAGAGATTCTCCGCGTCATACAACACCTTCCAGGTGCCGGAGGCGTTGGCCGGATCGGCCAGCGGAACGAAAGACTGCGTCGAGGCGACCGACCAGATGGCATCGACCTCGCCGTCCATGACGGGAGGCACCAAGGCAAAGCCGACTTCCATGTCGATCCGCTCGACGCCCGCGATCACCGCCAGGATTTCGAGTCTCGTTGCGGCCCTGTTGTAGATCCGCACGTCGCTCAGATAGCCACACCAGGCCTCCTGTACGCCGTTGAAGCCATCAGCGCCCATGTAGAAGGGGTTGGCGTCCACGGTCTTGGTGAGCGTGATCGAGCGCACCTCGAAGCCGTCGCGATAGTAGGTGAGCTTGTCGCCGTCCTTCACGGTCACGTTGTGGACCCATACGCTGGACGGCATCACCTCCGGATAGGTGACGAAATTGGTGTTGTCGTTGTTGTAGAACTCGAAATTCGTCGGGGTAAACTTGACGAATTGCAGCGGCGAGCCCGTCCCGCCGTAGCGGTTGCCCAGGATGACGTCGTTGCCGCCGGTGTCCGCAGTGAATCCCTGGCTGGCGTCCTGCTTGCACCAGAACATCCACGTGAAGTCCGTCGTCAGGTCCATGGCCGGGATCGTCACGCCGGTAGTGACGCAGGCCCCGGTGCCGTTGACGCCATTGAAGCTCAGGACCATGCCGCGTTCGGGGTCTTCGACCCAGACCGAGCCGTCCGGTCCCAGACCGCCATTGGGATTGATGATCGTGCCGTCACCGCCGCTGCCGGACAGATCGACGGCCGTCTCCCCGGCGCCCTCATCCAAAGGCCACCACCCCACAAGGTTGGGATCGGCCGCCTTTGTCCCGCCGGCAAACGCCAGACCAAGGACCAGAGCAAACGAAGCCAGATAAAGCAATCTCTTACACATAGCCGTGTTCCTCCCCGAAAGGTCACCTGAATTGCGATTTGTGCCTTGGCTACACGCCAAAGCAACCGGTACCGAATTCCGTGATTGCTCCACTGTTGCCCAGGACAGTTGTGTAGGACCGCACCTCCTTCCTTCCCAAAAACAAGGCGAGCCATTAGTTGAGAGAAGTATAGTTGCACTGCAAAGCAAGAAGCCGTCCCGCCGGACTCGGTGCCTCGCATGACATGGCCTGATTCCTCCTCATCGAAAGACTTCCACACCCGCACCGGTCGGATGAGCATGGACCGCAAAGGGCCGACGTCGCACGCACAAGCTTCGCCAACCTCAGATACCGCGCCATCCGCCCCTCCGTCAAGGCAAAAGACCCGTCAACCTAAGATCTGTGCCGGCTTCACGGTCGAACGGCACAGACGATCAGTAGTCCTTGAAGCTCCTCATCCAGGCGGGCCAGTCGTCGGGTCGGACGCCGCCGGTGGTGGTCCAGGCGTTCGACGTGTCGAACGTGCGGGTCCATTTGAGGGTCCACAGTTCCTTGAGTCCCACCTTGCGGGTGCTCATATCCGCAAAGAGATAGTTCACGTACCCCGAGTGCCGGTCCATGCAAACCAGGGTCCACTCAATGAGGCCGGACATGTCTCCCTCGATTGTCGGTGGGGCGGAATTGGCGTTCGGATACGCGTCCACATACGCGCAATCGAAGAACAGCGGCACGTTCGCCGGGTCCTTGATCGTGTTGCGGTCCCTCCAATACTCGGCGGCGGGGCGGTCGCAGATCCATTCATTCTGCCCGTAGCTGCCGATGTCGGCGGTTTCCTTATCTTTGAGGTTGCCCCAGCCCTGCCGGTCCCAGGACCAGGCCCGCGTGGCAAAAGGCCCGGGTATGACCATGGGGCGCGTGGCCGCCGGACAGACAGTCAGCTTTCCCCGGTCCTGGTAGTAGGGCATCAGGATGACGAGCCAGTCATTCGCGGCGTCGCCGCCGGCCGTGCCACCCGTGTTGAATTTGCCGTTGCTGTCCTCCGTGTACATGTGCCAGATGTAGCTCCATTGCTTGAGGTTGGACAGACAGGCGACGGCTCGAGCCTGCTTGCGGACCCGTTGCAGACTCGGCATCAGGATGGACATGAGCAGGGCGATGATGGCGATGACCACGAGCAGCTCGATCAGTGTGAAGGCGCGTCTTGCCGTTGCCATGCTGCACCTCGTCAAAAACGACCTCATGGAAGAAAGCGGCTATTGACAGTCTACACTCGCGGGCCTTCGTTGTCCACTTCGCCGTTTCCGAAATCGTCAGCGCAACGGTGGCAGCCTCATCCCGGCGCGCCGGGATGGGGATGGCTTGGGCAACGCGCCATCCCCCCCGATCAACATCGGGACGCTTGAGGCTGCCACCCATTTCCGGTCCTAAGTGCCTTTGGATTAGAGAGATAGCTCCGTAGGGTGCGCGCCGCACACCTTCGGCCTCCTGGTGGAATCGCGGTGCATTGCATACCCTGCGCATTGGGCGATGACGCCGAAATGGATGGGGGATGTGTTGAGTTTGCGGCGTCGATTCTGATATGATGGAGGATGTGCCGGGCGTCGGTTTGTGAAGGCACGTGGGGGATCTCGGGCTAAGATGCGATAGGAGGATCTGGCCATGGCTGCTGCGAGAAGATCATCGACCGTGTATGCTGTGTATGCCGCCGTCTGTCTGCTGTGTTTGTCTCCAGGCAACGCCCAGGTGGACCCCGATGCCATCGTCGGGGTCTGGCTCTTTGACGAAGGCTCAGGCAGCCTTGCCAAGGACAGCTCCGGGCATGGGTATGACGCCGAGCTGAAAGCGAGTCCGGCGTGGGTGGGGGGACGGTATGGTTCGGCTCTGGAGTTCAACGGCGCCAGTTATCTGGAGATTCGGCAGTCCAGCGCCGATCTTGCCTTCGGCGGAACCGCGCCGTTCAGTATCACGGCCTGGGTCAAGAACCAGGCCGGCGGCACGATCATGAGCAAATTCAACGCGGGCGTCATCGGCGCCTATATCCTCTCCATCGGCGGGGGCGGCACCGTCTCCTTCCATCGCGAAGTCGCGCCCTGGGCCTACTCCGGCAGCCTGACGCTGCCCAGCAATGAGTTCGGGCATGTCGCCGTCACCTACGACGGCGCGACGATGCGGATCTACGTGAACGGCGTTCCGGATGCCGAACAGGCGCGAGGCGCTCAGAATACGGATACCGTGACACCGGTTCTCATTGGCGCGCAGTGGACCGGCGGCGCGCCGAGCGGGTTCTTCAGCGGCGTGCTCGACGAGGTCGCCTTGTTCGATGTCGCTCTGACGGTCGAGGACATCGCAGAGGTCATGAGAGGGCTCACCTCTTCGAAGGCTACGGCGCCGATCCCGGCCGACGGAGCCACCGACGTGGCCCGTGACACGAGCCTGAGCTGGACGGCGACAGGCACCGCGGCCACCCACGACGTGTACTTCGGCACGAACTGGGAGGATGTCAATGCGGCCACCGCCGCGGCGCCGCGGGGTGTCCTGGTGAGCCAACGCCAGACTGGGACGACCTACACGCCGGTGGAGGTTCTGACGTATGGGGCCACTTATTTCTGGCGGATCGATGAAGTCAACGGCGCCCCCGACTACACCGTGTTCAAGGGGAACGTCTGGAGTTTCACCGTCGAGCCGTTCGTCTACCCGATCCAAAACATCATCGCCACGAGCAACGTCGCCTCCGGCGAAGGGCAGGGGCCTGAGAATACGGTCAACGGCTCGGGACTGAATGCCGACGACGAACACTCCATCGAGACCACGGACATGTGGTTGGTTGGGCCCAGCACGGAGGCGGTGTACATCCAATACGAGTTCGACAACGTATACAAGCTGCACGAGATGCTCGTGTGGAACTACAATGTGCCGTTCGAGCCGATTTTGGGCTTCGGGCTCAAAGATGTCACGATAGAGTACAGCGAGAACGGCGCGGACTGGACGGTCTGGGGTGACGCGCAATTTGCCCGGGCCACCGCCAAGAGCGACTACACGGCCAACACGACCGTCGCCCTCGGAGGCATCGCGGCCAGGTTCGTCAAGATCACCGTTCACAGCGGACATGGGCTGTTGGGCCAGTACGGCCTCAGTGAGGTTCGCTTCCTGTTCGTTCCGGTGCTGGCTCGCGAGCCGCGGCCGGCAGACGGCGCCACCGACGTGCCGGTGGATGCGACACTCGGCTGGCGAGCCGGTCGCGGGGCAGCCGTGCACGAGGTTTACCTCGGCACGGACGAAGCGGCAGTGGCCGAGGGCGCCGCTCCGGCCGATACCGTCGGCAATGCAAGCTACACGCCGCCGGACCTCCATCTGGCGACCACCTATTTCTGGAGGATCGACGAGGTCAACGAGGCCGACCCTGCCGGCACGTGGCCCGGCGAGGTTTGGAGCTTTACGACGCAGCAGTACGTGGTCGTCGACGACTTCGAGGCCTATACGGACGATGAGGGCAGCCGCATCTACGAAACGTGGATCGACGGCTGGGAGAATGGGACCGGCTCGACGGTCGGGCACCTCGATGCGCCTTTTGCCGAGAGGGCCATCGTCAACGGTGGCAGCCAGTCCATGCCGCTGTTCTACGACAACTCGGGTGTCGCGGTCGCCGAGGCGGTTCGCACGTTTGACGTGCCGCAGGATTGGACGGCGAACGGCATCCGGAGCCTTTCGCTGTATTTCCGTGGCGTCCAGGGCAACGATGGGCGCCTGTATCTCAAGATCAACGGGACCGAAGTGGCGTACAGCGGCGATGCTGCCGACATCGACAAATCGCAGTGGCAGCCGTGGAATATCGATCTGTCCGGCGTCGGCGCAGATGTCAGCCGTGTCACGGAGCTGACCGTCGGCATCGAAGGGGCCGGCGCCGCAGGCGTTATATACATCGACGATCTCCGGCTGTATCCCGAGGCGCCCGAATTCGTTGCGCCGATGGAGCCGGACCCGGCGAATCTGGTGCTCCACTATGCGTTGGACGAGGGATCGGGCACTGTCGCGACCGATTCCTCCGGCAGTGGCAACCATGGCACGATCGAGGGCGGTCCCGCCTGGATCACCGGCGTCTCCGGCAGCGCTCTGCGCTTTCAGGCTCACCGCGACTATGTCGGCACCGGCAAGAGCCTGCTCAACGACCTGACGGCGTTCACGATTGCCTGCTGGATGAAGGGGAACCTCTCGCAGGCGAACCGCAGCGGGCTGGTCGGCCAGAACGACTGCATCGAGTATGGGATTTCCGCCGCCAACAACGTCCAGATCTGGAGCGCCGCCAGCGGCGCCGTCAACCTGACCTGGCCCTACGACGCCACCGCCGACTGGCATCACCTCGTCGCGGTGGGCGACGGCACGTCCGTGACGATCTATCTGGACGGCCGGGCGGCGGTCTCCGGCGGCACGCCGATCACCGACACCTACGGTTCGTCCACCTTCCCCGTCAACATCGGTGGCGGCGGGATCTTCGATGCGACCGAAAACTGGCTCACCGGGGACATCGACGAAATCTACATCTATCAGCGGGCGTTGTCGGCCGCCGAGGTGGCCGGATTGGCCGGCCGGACCCAACCGCTGGCGGTCCCGTTCTGAGGCGGTCTCGCCGCCGGGTCGCCGGTTCAGTAGGATGGGCTTCAGCCCATGCCGGCCAAAACAGATGGGCTGAAGCCCATCCGACATTTACGGCTCACGGCTGCAAGTGCATCTGCATGAACTGCAGAAACACGGGCCAGTCTGCGGGAGCGGGGCCGTGGCCGCCGTCGTGCATGAAGTAGCCGATCGTGTGCAGGATGGGCTCGCCGGCGGCGGGCATCTTGTCCGTGCCCAGTCCCTGCTTGCCGAGCAACTCGTACACCGGGCCGGCGGCGACCGCCGCCAGGAATTCGCCATAGGGGTCAGACCATTTGTCCGTGTTGCCCGTTTGCAGGAGCACCGGACGCGGCGCGATCAGCGCGATCAGCATGTGCGCATCGACCGGAAACTCGTCTGCCTTGTCCGCCCACTTTCCGTAGTTGGCGCAGAATTGATAGGCGTATCGCGTCGGCGCGGCTAAGTGTCCGATGGTCTCGCCGTAGTTGCGCCGGCTCAGCGCGGCGCCGCCCTCGCCCGAACAACTGGCGATCACCATCGCGATGCGCGCATCGTGCGCGCCTGCCCACAGCACGGTCTTGCCCAGACGCGACACGCCCGTGATCGCCACGCGCTTCGCGTCGATATCTTCGTCCGTCTCGAAATAATCCATGGCCCGGCTCATGCCCCACGCCCAGGCGGCGATGGAACCCCACTCGTCCGGCGCCGGCTCCGTCTGTCCCTCTTTCAGATACAGCTTCCGCACGCCATAGGCGACCGCGCCCGGCGCATCGGGATCGACGTCACTGTAGTTGAAGGTGGCGAACCCGAATCCCCTCTCCAGCAGCGGCAGCACGTCCATGAATCCGAAGCCTCTCGTGGCGGGCACCCGCCGGTTCTGACGCCGGTCCCAGAACGTGCCGACCTTTACGTTGGGGTCGTTCACCATGGTGTTGTTGCCGGCAAAGCCCAGATTCAACAGCAGCGGCACGGGCTTGCTTGCGCCGGCGGGCAGGTAGATCAGCAAATCCATCTGCGGTCCGGCCTTGTCCTTGGAGAAGTAGATCGTCACCTGTCGCCGAATCGCCTTTCCACCAAACGCCCGCCCGGCCTTGTCGAACACGTCGAAGCTCATGTCGGCCGGACGGCCCGGACTGCGGCCGTACTGACTCTCCTCGAACAGCCTGACGATCTCGGGCCGGCGCTTCTCGAACCAGGTGGCGGCGTCGCGCACCGGCTGCCCGTCGGCAAGTCTCAGCACATCGGGCAGAGTGTATTGTCCGACCTTGGCCTCCGTGTAGTTGACCGGGATGCTCGCGACGCTCTCGTCGGGCGAGTCCGCGATCTGTGCCAGCGCAGCGCCCCAAACGAACAGCAGGATCAGACAGCGACTGGTGATTCTCATCAGACCCATCCTTTCAGGACACACGTTCATTGACTGATTGTGGAGATCACTGTAACTGGACCAAGCAATCCCGATTGAGCAGGGGTTTGGGGCCCGCCGAAGCCGCCGCCGGCAGGGGTGGCCAACACCTTCTGGTCGGCCGGACCCAGCCGGTCACCGATCTGGCGATTCGTCCACTGGTTCGTGACCTTGATCTCCAGCCGGTTCTCGCCCGGCTTGAGCGAGTCGGTCACGTCCACCTGGTACGGCGGCTTCCACAGCGTGGCGGGCGGCTCGCCGTTGACGGACACCTCGGCGATGTCGTGGACTGCCCCCAGGTCCAGCACGAGTCGGGCGCCCGACCGGAACCAGCTCTGCGGCGCCTGGATTGTCCTGGTGTAGGTAGCCGTGCCGGAGAAGTACTTTACACCCGGATCGGCGTGGGCCGTCCAGGATTCCAGATTGGCAAACTGGATCTTCTCGGGCGCGCCGAGGTTCGGAGGGAACGTGACATCCCAGGGTCCGCCCACGGTCGCCAGCGTCGCGGTAGTGCGCTGCGGCAGCGTACGGGTTGGCGACGAAGCGGCCCGGCGGAAGAGCACGAACACGCTCTCTCGCGGCGAGAGGTGCAATGGGACGATCGTGCGATCCTCCACGATGCGGTACGAAGCCGGCTCGATTTGCCCCGTGTCCGGATGCCAAAGCTCCGCCTCCTTGCCGCTGACCCGAAAGCGAGCCTGAACGTCTTGCGCCGCATCCGTGAGATTCGCGATGTAGTAGATGTCGGCATCGGAGGTTTGCCGATGGGTCCAGGCGACGTCGGCGTCGAGTCCTTTGCCGAACTCGACATCCTTCGGGATCTTCAGCGATGCCAGGACGTCCTCCAGCGGCAGGCCCCAGACGACCCTGCCCTTGCCGAAGTAGCGGATGGTCCGGGTGACGCCGTCGAGATCGCCCCACACGTCAGCCGCCAGCTCCGGCACATCCCGGTCAGATTCCGGCCGGCCCGCCAGGCTCGGGGAGCGCACGGGCCTGGGCCCCACGACGGTTGCCCCGCCCAGGACCAGATCGCGAATCTTGCGCAGCAGTTCCGGCCGCATCTTGTTTGTTTGCGGCAGCACCAACACTCGATAGCTCATGCCGTCCGGCAGCACCAGCCGGCCGTCGAAACCGACCGACATCCGATTCAGCAGCACGTCGGCGTTGATGTAGTCGAAGTCATATCCCTCGGGCGGCTTGGGCGTCAGGCCCGCTCCCCAGATCGGCATCGTCGACGGCGCGCCTTCGTCCAGCAGGTACGCCAGGTCGGCCACGAACAGGCCCTGCTGCAACAGGAACGATTGGCGGGCCAGATAGTTCATGAAGGGCTTGGCCTGCTCGGCCCACGTGATGTTGCGGTGGATATGCGTGCCGACCATCGCGTTGCCGGGCTTGGTGTCGAGCGGCTGATGCGCCGAGGTGTGGAAGACGATCCGGTTGACGCCCTGGGCGAACCAGTAGTCGGAGACCCTCTTCAGCGCGTACGGCGCCTCGTAGCCGCCGCCTGTGAAGGACTCGGTCGCGACGAGCGTCTTGCCGAAGACGTGCGCCGCCGAAGCCGCCCCGCGAACGTCCTGATAGTACATCAGCGGCGGATGCATCTTGCCCACCCAGAACTCGCCCATCGGGATCGCGACCTTGCTCTTGTTCATCAGGCTGTCCTCGGGGATCTCCAGCGAGACACCCGCCGCTTCCCCGTAAATGCCGATGCCGTCTTTCTTCAGCAAATCGGCCATCACGCCATAGTGACAATCGGCCCACATGTCGGCGAGCGTCCGGCGGAAATCCCACAGAAAGCGGTCGCTGGCCTCGGCGCTCTCGACAACGCGCCCGGTCAGAATCGCCAGATACGGCGTCGGGTCGTAGCCGCGCCGCTTCCAGAACTCATCGATCATCTCCTCCGTCCAATTCTGGCGCCCCGCCTCCCAGCTATCCATCACCACGTATTGCAGGCTCTTGCCGAACAGCGGCCCCAGCGCTTTGGCCAGCGGATCGAAGTAGCCGTGATAGTAGGCTTCCATGTGTTTGGCGCTCAGCTTATCCGCTTCGTAGCCCGATCCCGAGGGCGGCGCCGGCCGGTTCTTGGCGCCGGTCAGCGAGTAGCCCAGCCGCAGGATGGTCCACTTTCCTGGCGGCACATCCCAACTTAGGGTGCCGTCGGGCGCCATCCTGGAGGTCAGATTGATCACCTCAGTCTGCCGGATCACCGTGTCCGCTGCCACATCGGGCGTCGGCACCGTCTCGTACTCGAACAGGTGGCCAAAGCCCGCCTTGTCTTCCCAGCGGTGCACGCGGGCGCCGGCGTGCAGCCGGACCTCCGTGAGCGAGTACTGCTTTGCCGGCGGTGTTGGCTCCTGGCTCATCGTCGGGCCGGGGCCTAATGGCGCTGCGGTCATCTCGATGCGGTAGATCTTCGCGGTCGTCTCGGGCAGTGCGAACGTGCGTATCCTGCCCTGGCGGTAGAGCTGCGCGCCGGGTAGCGTCACGAGCGTTCGCAAGTGCTCGACGTCGTCGCCCGCCAGCACCCGGCCGACCGGAATGCCGGCGGGTCCGGCGATCGTGATGGCGCGGGCGCGGAACCGCCGGGCGAATTCGATTTGAAGCCACGCGGCGGCGCCTTCGGCGGGCGGGCGAATCGTTGCGGCCGAATTCCAGTCATCGTCGAACAGTCCCGGCGCGCCGGGATCGCCGGCGCTGGTAGTCACCTTCGGGCTCAGGGCGACCATGTCAACTTCGGCTGCCGGCGTGCGGAAGGCGATGACCGCACTGTCACCGTGCCAGGTGGGGTCCGGCTGCGGACTCCGACCGCCGGAGCCCTGATTCTGAAACGGTCCGTTGTTGGACGGAGGCTGTGGCAGCTTGCCGGCGAAGCGCTGCGGCCCTTCCACAGTCGTCTCACTCCAGACGAGCTTCTTCATCGCCTGCTCGGGCCTGACCCACGGTCCGCCCGTCTCGCTCCAGCCGGCGGAGCTGAAGATCGCCAACTCCAGTCCCAGCCGCTGTGCCTCGGAGGCGGCGTGACGGACGGCGTCCAGCCACTTGGGGCTGCCGAACTCGATCTTCTCTTCGACGGTCTGGCCGAACCCGAAGCTGACGTCGGCCAACTGACAGCCGCCGATGCCGACGCGCTTCATCCATTCGAGGTCCTTCGTGATCCCTTCCTTCGTGACATTGCCGCCGGTCCAATGCCACCAGGTCCGCGGCCTGGCCGAATCAGGCGGTTCCATGAAGCTCTGTTCGAGCGGATCGGCAGATCGTAGGGGCGAATAATCATTCGCCCCGACATCAGCCGATGCCGTCACGACCGAAAGCCCCGCGATGATTGCCAATGTGAGACCTGCTCTGGCCATTTCGTTCATCGTTCGCCCCTGCCAATGAGGTACGGGCGAATGATGATTCGCCCCTACAGTGTGCCGTCTGCCTGCAGCTTGACTCGCCAGCATCCTATCCCGGGAATGTCGGCCGTTCAATCGGTATCCCGCGTTCGCCGTCTGCAGGCAGGGCGAGGCATGCCTCGCCCCTACTCGTGTGGCGGACACGGTGTCGGGTTCGTCTCCAGAGCGGCTTCGATCTCCTTAGCCAGCTCGCGCAGCGTCTGGTTCTGCGGCGCCTCGAGGTAGCCCAATCGCGCGGAGAAATCCAGCAGATACTGTACGTGCGTCAGGGACCTCAAGGCGATGTCACGCCAGGGCTGCGCCGTCATCCGGCCAGGACGGACTCGCGGGCCGTATGCCTCGGCGATGCTCAGCGGTATTTGCAGGACCGTCTCGCGCAACGGCGCGGTGATCATGTCCATCTCCTCCTGCGGGAAGTCCTTTGTGACGGTGTAGACCTGACAGGCCAGCAGGTCGGCCTTCTGCCAGACCGGCAGGTCCTCATAGGAGGCAACGGGTTGATTCTCCTTCCTTGCGTCACTTGAAGAATGCTCAGACATGTTGATTCTCCCGCAATCCGCCCAGGCTTGGCATCGGTCGTTTCCAATGCGTCCCTGAGGGTCCATGGCCTCGCGAAGCGTGCGAAGCTCGCCGCCGACGTCATCGACCCGCTCACACAGCGCCTGGTGCTCCGGACTCTTGAGGTGCTTCAGTTTCCGCGACAAGTCAAGCAGATACCGCAGCCGGCTCAACGAACTCAAACGGGAGCAGAGCGACTCTCTGAATCGCCTTTCGTCTCGGTGGTAATGCTCTCTCATCAGACTCACGGGGATCGACAATGCGATGCGCCGCAATTGGGCGGCGATCCCGCGGGCCTCCTTCTTGGGGAACGCCTTCGTAGCGGTGTGGACGTGGTACGCCAGCTCATCGGCCTTGCGCCAGGCAGCCAGGTCGCGGTAGCTGTCTCTATACAGCCGGCGCACCTCCTGGCGGATCTCGTCGCGTTTCAGACCCAGATCGGTCAGGACGCGAGCGATGACGGTTTCGGCGTCCCACATCAGGGCCATCAGCAGATGCTCGGTGCCCACGTCGAGACGGTCTGCTGCCTCCTTGGCGGCGTAGGCGACGACACGCCGGGCTATGGGCGTCAGCGGCAGGTCCCTCTGGCGCACAGGCTCTTTGCCCGGCTTGAGCGACCGCATCGCCTCCCGCTCGAGGACCTCCGGATCGATCTTGTGGTTCCGAAGCACCTTGGCTGCTTCGCCGGTCTGCTCCTTCGCCAGGGCCAGCAGAATGTGGTGGCTGGCGATGCAGTCGTGGTTGTGGTGCAGCGCCTCCTGATTGGCGCGCGCCATGACCTTCCGGGCGTTCTCGGTGAAGGAGGGCAGGCCCGTCGGCCCGACTACGGCGGATCCTCCGGAGCCGTCTCCGAGCAGGTTCAGGACCTCCTGGCGGACGCTCTCCGGCTGGAGCCCCAGGTTCGCCAGCACCTGAGCCGCGATCCCGTCGCGCTCCCGCAACAGACCCAGGAGAAGGTGCTCGGTTCCGACGTAGTCGTGGTTCAGGGACCGGGCCTCCTCGATGGCGAACTCGATAACCCTTTTGGCCCGCGGCGTCTGCGGCAGCTTGCCTACCGTGACCATGTCCGGACCGCTCTTGACCAACGCCTCCACCTCCAGACGCAGCTTCTTGATGTCGATGCCGAGGTTCTTCAGGACCGTCGCACCGACCCCGCTGCCTTCCTTGACCAGGCCCAGCAGGATGTGCTCGGTCCCGATGTACTCGTGGTTGAGGCGCTGGGCCTCCTGATTGGCCAGCGCCATCACCTTTCGTGCTCGATCCGTAAACCGCCCGAACATGGCTACTCTCCCTTCTTCGTCTGTCCGCCGCCGGCGAATCAGTTCGGCACGCGCACATCACGCTTGGGCGCTCTGCACAGAATCACGAGGTCTCGGCCCTGAGGGTCGGTGCAGGTCGAGAGGTGGAAGGCCATCGACCCCTTCTTCGTCCGCAGCCGAATGCTGCCTTCGCCCCAGTGGGCCTGCGGATCAAGCCCGGCCTTCTCCTTGAGGATACTTAGCAGCGGGCCCATGACCGCAGGGGGTGGCGCCACCATTTCGCACCAGTATCCACGCGTCTCATAGCGAAGCGTCGCGCCGTCGCCGGTATGCTGGAACACCATGGCCGAAGAGGAATCGGCCACCGCTTGAGCCAGGATCAGCCGCAGCACTCTCCACGCGTCGGTAGGACCTGGGCCCTGCAACGAATCCGGGTCGCTGACATCGATCTCGTTCGACATCGTGCTTCCTCCCATGCGGCTGCCGGGAACCCGTCGATGTCGGCTTCTGACAGTCCCGGTCAGTCGTTCTTCATGCCGCTTTCCCGGTGGATCCGCTCGCGCAGATTCTTGGGATCGTACGAATTACAGATCGCCGTATCGTAGGTGATTTCCCCTGCCTCGTACAGGGCCAGCAGGGAATCGTCCATCGTATGCATGCCCTGTTTGCCCCCGGTCTGAATCACGTTGATGAGCAGATGGAGCTGCCGGTCGCGGATGTGCTTGCGGGCCGGGGGGTTCATGATCAGCAGTTCGGTGGCGAGCTTCCTGTCCTTTTTGCCCACGGCCGGGACGAGCCGCTGGGCGACGATGCCCTGAAGGCTGTTGGCCAGTTGCGTGAAGACCTGGGGCTGTTTGTTCTCGGGGAAGATCGAAACGATGCGTTCGACGGTCTGGAGCGTGTTGGGCGTGTGGCACGTGGCGATGACCAGGTGCCCGGTCTCTGCGGCGGTCAGGGCCGTCTCGGTCGTCTCCAGATCGCGCATCTCGCCCACGCAGATGACGTCGGGGTCCTGGCGCAGCACGTGGATCAGGGCCTTGGAGAACGTCTTGACGTCGGTATGGAGTTCCTGCTGAACGATGACGGCCTTCTTCTGCTTGTGAATAAACTCGACGGGGTCTTCGATCGCGATGATCTTGCAGCGTCGTTCGCTGTTGATCAGGTCGATCATGTAGTTCATCGTGGTCGTCTTGCCGCTTCCCGTGGGGCCGGTCAGAAGGATCAGGCCGCTCGGCAGGCGGGTGAAGTCCTCGATCTCGGCGGGGACCGCAAGCTCCTCTCGGGTCTTGATGTGGTCCATGACCGGGCGAATCGCCATCTCCGGATTGCCCGCGTGGTAGTAGATCGACACGCGAAAGCGACCGAGCTTGGGGTAGAACACCGAGCAGCAGAGCTGCCAGTCCCGGTCCATGACTTTCCTCTGTTCGTCGTTCAGGAGGCTGTAGCACAGCCGGGCGGTGTCTTCCCTCTCCAGGGCCGGGCTGTTGGACAGGACGATTTCGCCGTTGATCCGCAGCATCGGCGGAAGCC
>CAZOFX010000037.1:0-45018 GCA_964579055.1 uncultured Pirellulales bacterium | reverse complement strand
AGGCCTGTCCGCTCGCGAACGCCCGTCTTCAGCCGTTGTCCGAGCCGGGCCGATAGTGTACAATGGAGGCTGAAGGCGAAGGCGTTGTTGTCGTCTCTCCGTCGTCCGGCACTGGCTGTGATCTGGCCGAGCCTGTCTTTGAGGAGGACACCATCCATGAAGGCACATCTCAGAATGTCGCTGTTGCTGGCGGGTGTGGTTGTGCTCATCTCTGACGCCCGCGTCTTGGCGCATACCGACCTGACCGTCGAACAGGCGCGGGACCTCATCGCGTCTACGGCCGATCTTGTCGTCGTGGATGTGCGGGAGCCGTCTGAGTATTGTGATGCGCGGGGACACATTCCGGGTGCGTTGAACTACCCGCTCACGTCCGGTGTGCTTCAGGCCCGCTATGCGGAACTGCCGATGGACCGTCCGATCCTGGTGGTCTGCCGCAGTGGGGGCCGCAGCAACGTGGCCGCCAACTTCCTCGACGCGCAGGGCTTTCCGGAAGTCTACGACATGAATGGCGGCATGAACGCCTGGCTATGGGAGACCGTCCCCTGCAAGTACGCCGGCGGAAGCGGCACGGCCGACGACCCGTACCGAATCGCCACCGCCGCCGACCTGATCGCGTTGGGCGAGACCCCCGAAGACTACGACAAGCACTTCATCCTCACCGCCGACATCGACCTCGACCCCAACCTCACCGACGGCAGAGTGTTCGACAAGGCCATCATCGGCGGCTGGGACAGCTACTTTGGCGGTGTCTTCGATGGCAACGGACATCGAATCATGAACATGACCATCTCCGGCATCCGATGCCTCGGGCTGTTCGGTCGAGTCAGGGACGGAGCGGAGGTCCGTGACCTTGGCCTGGAAAACGTCAATGTGGTCGGCGTCACCGGTTGGGTCCAGGACGGGATCGTCAAACACCTTGTCGAGAGTAAATGGGTCGGCGGTCTTGCGGGGTACAATAGTGGCTCGTTGACTCGCTGCTACAGCACGGGCGCCGTCAGGGGCGAGGAATCTGTTGGCGGTCTCGTAGGGATGAACTGGCGGCCGATCACAGATTGCTACAGCACCGCATCGGTCCATGGCAGTGAATCCTGGGTCGGCGGGCTTGTGGGGTTCAATGAAGACCATATCCATCGCTGCTACAGCACCGGCGCGGTCAGCGGGGGCGCCTCCGCTGGCGGGCTCGTGGGCATCACCGGTGGCGTCGGCGGATCTACCGGTGGCACCGTGGCCTACTGTTTCTGGGATACACAAACCAGCGGACAGCTCCGCAGTTCAGGCGGCATCGGCAAGACCACGGCTGAAATGCAGACCGCTGGTACCTTCCTCGACGCCGGGTGGGACTTTGTGGATGAGACGGAGAACGGGACGGAGGATATCTGGTGGATCGACGAGGGTAACGACTATCCGAGGCTGTGGTGGGAACGTGAGGCGGCTGAGGCGGAGGGGGTTGTCGAGCTAAGTGCGGCGGATTTCGATGCGCAGATTGCCGAGGGTGTGGTTCTCGTCGATTTCTATGCGACGTGGTGTTCATTCTGTGACATGCAGGCGCCCATCCTCGACGAGGTGGCCGAGCGTCTTGGAGGCCAGGCCCGCGTGGCCAAGCTCGACGTGGATGAAGCGAGGGACATCATGCAGCGGTACGACATCACCGGCGTCCCGACGCTGATCCTGTTCCGCGATGGACTGGTGGTCGAGCGGTTCGTCGGGCTGACGGATGCGGACACGCTCGTCGCCGCCGTCCTTCAGGTCGTCGAATCACAGGTGTGACTTGGCAGGACAGTGTTTCGTAGGTCGTGCGTCCCCGCGTGACGCTATACGAGATACGAAACACGAGATACGAGATACCGGCTTACCCTTCCTTTTGGATGCGTTTGGCGAGCTGGTCTTCGGCGGGCGTCAGTGTGGCACGGTGCTTTTCGACCTCCTTGGTGATGTCCGCGATGACGTCAGGGTGGTCCTTGGCGACGTCGTACTTCTCGGATGGGTCATGTTCGAGATGGTAGAGCACGGGCGGAACGTGCCGGACCGGCTTGTCGCTTCCGTAACCCGATTGCGTGGTGAAATGGGCCTTGTACGGTCCCTTGCGCACCGCGAACAGCTCGGTTCCCCGATAGTAGAACATAGTCCGCCGTGGGCTGGGACCGGTTCCGAACAGGGCGGGCGTTAGGTCGAGCCCATCGACGACGCGGTCGGAGGGGACCTCGGCGTCCGCCAGCCTGAGGATCGTCGTATAAAGGTCCATCGTCGCGCCCATGTCACGAACCACGCCGGGCTGGATCCGGCCCGGCCACCAGAAGATCGTCGGCTCGCGCATCCCGCCTTCGTAGGTGCAGCCCTTGCCCTCGCGCAGCAGGCCGGCCGAGCCTCCATGCTCGTTGAAGGTCAGCCACGGACCGTTGTCCGAGGTGAAGACGACGAGCGTGTTCTCCGCCAGGTGGTGTTTCTTGAGTGTTTCGAGAATCCGCCCGACGCCCGCGTCGATCTCCTCGACGACATCACCATACAGGCCGCGAAGGCTCGTGCCCCGGAATTCGTCGGAGCAGAACAGCGGCACGTGAGGCAGATTGTGCGCCAGGTACAAGAAGAAGGGCTCATCCCGCTTCTGCTCGATGAAACGCACGGCCTCTTCGCTGTAGCGCCGGATCAGCGTATTCTGGTTGGCGGGCCGCTCGATGATTTCCTCGTTCCGCATCAGCGGCACATTCCAATACTCGACCTTCGGATTCCAGAACGCTTGGCGGCCTTCGCCTCCGACGCGGTCCATATCGTTGCTATACGGAATCCCGAAATACGAGTTGAATCCGTGACTGGTGGGCAGGTACTGGGGCAGGTGGCCCAAATGCCATTTTCCGATGCACGCGGTCGTGTAGCTCTGGGGTTTCAGCGCCCGGGGGATCGTGACTTCGCTCTGGGGCAGTCCGCCGGCCGAGTCCGGGAAGAGCACCCGCCGCACGTTGCTGCACATGCCGCTGCGGATCGGCAGCCGGCCGGTCAGCAGCGCCGCCCGGCTGGGCGTGCAAACCGATGCGCCCGCGTAGAAGCTCGTCCACCTCTGGCCCTCGGCCGCCATGCGATCGAGGTTCGGCGTGCGAATCGTCGGATGGCCGAAGCAGGCCAGGTCGCCATAGCCCAGATCGTCACAGAAGATGACGATGAAGTTGGGTCGTCTGCGCTCGGACGCGTTGCTTGTGTCGGCCAGTCCGCCGCAGGCGGACCGATGGGCTGATACGGGCAGGCCTGCACAGGCCAGGCCGATCGTCTTGATGAAGTCACGTCGGTTCATGTGCGCACCTCGGAGATTGTCGGTCGGCTGTGACCCTGTTGCTTGTAGCGTTCGAGCAGGGCGGTCAGACGTGCGACGATGTCGGGATGTTCAGACCAGAGGTTGTCCTGCTCGGTGGGATCATCGTCGAGGTTGTAGAGCTGTCCCTTTGGCCCGCCCGGCTCGGGCTCGATCTGACGCGGCGCGGTGAAACCGCCGGAGCCAAGGCCATCGATCAGCTTCCAGGGGCCCTGGCGGATGGCGAACAGACCCTGCGCGGAGTGATGGACCACCGCCTCGCGGATCGGTTTGTCCGATTCAGGATTCAGCACGGCCGGCAGGAGGTTGTAGCTGTCCTGGCCGGCGTCGGCCGGCAGTGCGAGTCCGACAGCCGCTGCACAGGTCGCCATCAGATCGGTCAGGCAGATCGTCTGGTCGCTGCGCGAGCCAGGCTCGATGCGTCCCGGCCAGCGGCACACGAACGGGACCCGATGGCCGCCTTCGTGGATGTCCGCCTTCTGCCCTCGCCAACTCCCGTTGGCGCGGTGGCCGAACTTCTCGATCTGTTCTGTGGGCCAGTGCGAGCCATTATCGGATGTGACGATCAGCAGCGTCTCGTCGCCGAAGCCGGCGTGGTCGAGAGCTTCAACGATCCGGCCAATCGAAGCATCCACCTGTGCGACGAAATCACCGTACCAGTCGACCGGCGTCCTGCCTCGAAACTCGTCCGTCGGCATCCAGGGTGTGTGCGGCGCCGTCAGCGGGACGTAGAGGAAGAACGGGCTGTTCTTGTCCTGTCGCTTCACGAAGTCAACGGCCTTGCTTGTGATGGTGGGCAGGACGTCCGTGAAATCGAACGAAGGGGCGATCGGTCCGGCCCGCCAGAAGCCCCCGCCCCCGTCCCAGCGGCGCTTGCTGCCCGGCGTCCGGCCGATCGGCGCCTCGACAGTGCGGCCGTTCTCCAGCCAGCAGTAGGGGTCCATGTCGAGAGAGGCCGGAATGATGTAGCTGTAGTCGAAGCCCAGCGATTGCGGCCCGTGCGTCACCGGCGCGCTCCAATCGACGTTGTCGGCCTTGGCGGTTTGGCCATCCTTCGTGACCCAGCCGAGGCCGAGATGCCACTTGCCGATGCAGCCGGTGCGGTAGCCGCGACGGTTCAGCATCGACGCGATGGTCGGCCGGTCCGTCTCGATCAGCGGTTCGCTGTAGCCGCCCAGGACGCCGCTCTTGAGCCGGGACCGCCAGCAATAGCGACCGGTCAGCAGGCCGTAACGTGTGGGCGTGCATACCGCCGACGGTGTGTGAGCGTCACTGAAGCGAATTCCCTCGCCCGCCAGCCGATCCACGCACGGTGTCGGGATCTTGGATTGCCCATCGTACGGTAGGGGCGAATAATTATTCGCCCGTACGTCGCCGTAGCCGAGATCGTCGGCGAGGATCACGACGATATTCGGGAGTCTCCGTCCGAAGCCAGCAGGACTCTGGGCCATCCCCAATCCCGGCGCGCCGGGATTGAGGCTGCCACCAAGGATCCCCACAGCCGCTATGCATCCAGCGGTCGTTAGAAACTCGCGGCGGGTCATTGGATTGTGCGTCATCGTGCCGAACTCCTTCTATCGATTACCATGCCGTCGGCTCGCTCCCATTATGGCGCATGCAGTCTTCGCGATCAACGACGGCCGGCGGATCGCCCGCGTAGGGGCGAATGATTATTCGCCCCTACGAGATGGCATTCCGGCTGGATTCCTTGTCAAATAGGGTCACATGTTCATCGCATCGGCGATGTTAGAAAGGACGGATATGACGCATCACGCAGGTTTGTTGTGCTTGCTCCTGTGGGCCATGGCTTCTCCGGTCATCGCCCGCGATGCAGTGGTGTTCTACGTGGCTCCCAGCGGCAGCGATGCCGCTGACGGCTCGATGGAGAAGCCTTTTGCGTCGCTGACGCGGGCGCGGGACGCCGTACGCCAGGCCCGCAGCGTGCACGTCGGGCAGATCACGGTTTTCCTGCGGGGTGGGAATTATTACCTGGATGAGCCCGTGGTCTTCACCTCTGCCGACTCCGGCGGCAGCGAGACCACGATCGAGTACCGCGCCTGGGCCGACGAAGAGGTTGTGCTCAGCGGCGGATTCGAGCTGGACCTGGACTGGCGGCCGTACAGAGACGGCATCGTCTCGGCGAAGGTCCCGGCCCGAATCGAGAAGATCGACCAACTGTTCGTCGATGGCCGCCTGCAGCATCCGGCTCGCTACCCCAACTACGATCCCGAGGCGAAGTTCTTCGGAGGTACCAGTGGCGACGCCATCAGCCCGCAGCGAGCCAGGACATGGGCCCATCCTGCAGGTGGATACATGCACGCCCTGCACTCGGCCATGTGGGGCAGCAAACACTATGAGATTACGGGCGTCGATGCAGACGGCGCGATTCAGTTCAGAGGCGGCTGGCAGGAGAACCGGGGCGGCGGCTTCGATCCTGTCTTTCGCGGCGGCTACCACCAGGATTATCTATTTGTGGAAAACCTCTTTGAGGAGATGGACGCTCCGGGCGAGTGGTACTTCGATGCGCCCACGAAGACGCTGTATCTGATTCCCGAGCCCGACGTCGAGCTGGCACAGGCGCGGGTCGTCGGCGCGGGACGCAAGGAGCTTGCTCTGATTCGCGGCACGGCGGACGAGCCCGTTCGCAACCTGCACTTTCGCGGACTGCACTTTCGGCACACGCAGCGCATCTTCCTGGAGCCGTACGAGCGCCTGCTGCGAGGGGACTGGTCGATTGCCCGGCTCGGCGCCGTCCATATCGAGGGCGCTGAAGACTGCTCGGTTCGCGACTGCCACTTCGAGGACCTGGGCGGCAATGGCGTTTTCCTCAGCCGGTACAATCGCCGCGTCCGCGTCGAGGGCTGCCGTTTCACGCGGCTGGGCGAAAGCTGTGTCTGTCTGATCGGCGACATCGGCGTGGTTCGCTCGCCCGCCATCGAATACAGCACGACCCTACCCCAGGACCAGATCGACCTGACGCCGGGCCCGAAAGGTCCTGAGTTCCCCGGCCAGTGCACGGTACACGACAACCTGATGCACGACTTCGGTTTCATCGGCAAGCAGGTTGCCGGCGTGTTCATCTCGATGAGCGAACAGATCACAGTCAGTCACAATACGATCTATCGGTGTCCCCGCGCCGCGATCTGCATCAACGACGGGTGTTGGGGCGGCCATCTTATCGAGCACAACGACGTTTTCGACACCGTCCGCGAAAGCGGCGACCACGGCCCGTTCAACAGTTGGGGACGCGACCGCTGGTGGAAGACCTCGTACAACGGGGGCCGGGACGTCGAGCCGTTCGCCAAGGAGCGGGCCACGCTCGACAATTACAGGACCACGATCATCCGAAACAATCGCTTCGCGCATTCCGGCAGCCATTCGTGGGGCATCGACCTCGACGATGGATCGAGCAACTACCGGGTCTGCGATAACCTGTGCCTCGGCATGGGCGTCAAGCTGCGCGAGGGCTTCTTTCGGGTGGTGGAGAACAACATCATCATCGACGGGTTTGGAGGCTTCCACATCTGGATTCCGGAATGCGACGACGTAATCGCGCGAAACATCTTCGTCAGCGACGAGCCCTATCAGTTCATTCGCGCCAATCCCGCCAACGCCAGGCAGTTCGACTACAATCTGTTCTACTCGCGAAGCGGCCAGATCCGGATCACCGGCATCGGGGACGGGCCCTTGACCCTTCCACAGTGGCAGGCCAAAGGGTTCGACACGCACTCGGTCGGAGCCGACCCTTTGTTCATCGATCCGGCGCATGGGGATTACCGCGTCGGAGAAGACTCACCCGCGCTGAAGCTCGGGTTTCGGAACTTCCCGATGGATCGGTTCGGTGTCCTGAAGCCGGCCTTTCAGCGCGAGGTCGCGCAGGAGCCGCGTGCATTCGCCGCTGCCGCGCGGGAACAAAACAACGTCCGCGAGTCGAAGCCGGTTACGTGGTTTGGCGCGACGATCAAGAATCTCACGGGGGAGGCGGAGAAATCCGCCGCCGGCATCGGAAGCGAGACCGGCGTGCTCTTCATCGAGGTTTCTCCTGGCAGCGGAGCGGCCGAGGCGGGATTCAGGCTCGGCGACGTCGTTCTTAAGGCGAACGGCGAATCCATCGATTCGCTCGACGACCTGCGCCGTGTCACTACGGAGAGCAGGAGCCGGCCGGTCCAGTTCACGGTCTTCAACGCCGTCGAACGCACCGTCACGCTCCAGATTCCGGATTAGCGGAGCGTCAGAGGGGCCGGATGCGGATGTCTCGATACCAGGCTTCGCTGGGCGGGCCGCCGTGGATCTGGAGACCGATCACGCCGGATTGCGAAATCGTATCGTCCGGCTCGGTGTAATCGACCGTCTGGAAGCCATTGAGCCAGAGCTGAATCCGCTTTCCTTCGCAGCGGATGACGTAGTCGTTCCAGTCGCCGGCGCGAACCACCTCGGCGATCTTCGCCGGGTCCGGGCAGGCCAGAACCTTGTTCCGGCGGGATTCATCGTACAGGCAGCCCCAGTACTGCTGGCCCATGTCCGCCTGGTAGCCGCTGACCTCATAGTGGTCGGCCACACGACGGCTGCGAATCTGGATGCCGGCGTTGGCGTTCTCGCCGAGCAGCTTGCATTGCAGCCGCAGCTCGAAATCGCCGTACGACGCGATCGTGCAGAGGAAATCATTGTGGGCGACGTTCGCACTCAACTTCCCGCCCACCACCGCGCCGTCTTCGACGCGAAAGACCTCTGTCGAGCCTTCCCAGCCCGCGAAGGTCTTCCCATCGAACAGGGAGATGAAGCCGGCTTGCTTCGACGTTTCCTTCAGGCCGGCGCACCCGGCCAGCATTGTCACCGACAGAAGGCATGTCACGACAGGTCTTACGCAGTTCAACATGATCTTCTCCTTTTCTGCATCAGTTATCACCTCCTTGGGCGATGGCATCGAGTCGCCGGATCGTTTCCAGACAGGCCCGCGTGTTGTGGTAGGGGCCTTTCCATTCGGACACCTTGGGCTCGTTGCGGTCGGGTGTTCCGTTTCGGTCGACCCGCCAGAACCATTCGCCGTGCGTGTGGTCCACGATGGCCCGCTCGATGAACTCCCAGCAGCGTAGAGCCGCCTCGAAGAAGTGCTCGCGGCCGGAGAGTTGGTATGCGTTCAAGAAGCCTACAACCGCTTCGGCCTGAGGCCACCACTCTTTGTTCGTGTCGATCACGCGGCCCGCCTTGCCTTCGTAGAACAGCCCGCCGTCGGAGTCGAGTCCCTGTTCGTAGACGGCCTGCGCGATGTCGACGGCGAGGCGCCCGGTTTTCGCGACGAGTTCGGGCCGGCCGAGAACCTCGGCCGCCTCGCAGAGCAGCCAACTGCCCTCGATGTCGTGGCCGAACGTGTACGTGTCCGATCGCGGCTCCCAACGTTCGTTGAAAAAGTGCCCGAAGTGAGACGTGTCACGGTCGAGAATATGACGCTCGAACAGCTCGATCAGGCCGCTCAGCTCGTCGGCAACCTGTGCGTCGGGCCAGACGCGGTACAGATTCGTGTAGCCTTCGAGGACGTGAAGATGATTGTTCATCGATTTCTTCTCGTTCATGTCCTTGTCGCTGAGTCGCACATCCTCGGCCATCGTCCAGTCACGATTGCACGTCTCGATGTATCCTCCGTTCGCCATATCGCAACTGTGGTTCTCGATCAGATCGAACAGTGCTTGCGCTCGTTCCAAAGCGGCAGATTCTCCGGTCGCGAGGAAGTATTCGGACAGTGCATAGATGTAGAAGGCCTGGCCATAGATCTTCTTCTTGTCGTCCGCCAGAGCGCCGTGACAATCCACCTGCCAGAAGGCGCCGCCGAAGCGGTCGTCCCAGAAGTGTTCCTCCAGATAGTCGTAGGCCCTGTGAGCCAATTGCAGGGGCGAATGATGATTCGCCCCTACGATCTCGCTGCGGCGTAGCGCCGAGAACGTCCAGAGCAAGCGGGCGTTGAGAATCAGTCCTTTGTTTGCCTGACGGTCGACCGACAGCTCATTGGACATGCGGCCGATGAATCCGCCCTGTTCGTGGTCGACCGCGTGTTTCAACCAGAATGGAAGGATGTCCTCGCGCAACTCCGCTGCCACGCGACGGCGAAAGCTCTCTATCTCGCGACTGGCCATCGCTCACTCGACGCCTCCGTAGGCGATCTCGATTCGCGAGATCTGGGCTTCGCCTGTGAACTCGATCTTGATGAACCGGCTCTGTAGCGCCTGCGGCTTCGCCTCGTAGCGGACGGGTTTCCAGTAGCCATATTGGCCTTCGCCGCTGTAGAAGTCCTTTCGTCGGGCTTCGGCGGCTCGCCACGTCTGCCCATCGGCGGAGACCTGGAAACGCAAGTCCGCCGGCTCTGCGGGAAAGGAGGTGTAGACCGTGCAGGTCCGGATCGCGGCGGGCAGTCTGTAGACCAGAGCCGCGCCGGCATCTCCCTTCATACGGTCCATGTCTTCTTTGGCATTGCGCGTCTTGCCTGTTTCGGGCGTGACATCGGTATGCTGGTGCAGGAGCGAGAAATCTCGCATTTCATCGACGAGCGTGAAGTGCCGGACCGCGACGGGTCCGACGATGTTGGACGGCGCGGAGACGCCGCTGCCGTTCTTTGCCACAACGCGATAGAAGTACTGCCCGGCGATTTGGACATTGGTGTCAGCGAATAGCGGGCGGTAGGGTATCGCGGCGTCCGAGATGCTCCGGCCGGCCTCGGTCCAGGGACCATCTTGATTCTCCGCTCTCTCAACGATGTACGACTGCGCTCCGGCCGAGCCCTGCCAGGAAATGGCCGCCACGTCGTCGATGGGCAGCAGCACCGGCGGCTTCGGGACAGGCAGCGCAGGCGGCATCTGCCCCTGAATTTCGAAGGCCTTCTGACGCATCAGCGCCATCAGGTTGCGCTCGTCGTAGGCCTCGCCCGAGGCGAAGCCGGGCCAGTGATACGCCTTGTAGCGATCGCCGCCGAACGGCTCGGAGTGCCAGTAGAACCCGCCTTCCCTGGTGCGATACCGCAGGCTCCAGATCAGCGCGCCGCTGGTCCCGTCGGCGATCACGTTGCTCAGCAGAGTTCGGACGGCGTCGGTCTCCACGAACCCGAATTCGCCCACGAAATAGGGCTTCTTGCCCCTGCTCCGGGCGCGGTTCGACGCGACTTGCTCGAACATCTCCTGCGGATTGCTCGGATAGTGGTGCGTGGTCACGATATCGACGTCGGGATTGTCGATGGATTCATCGCGCAGAACGCTTGAAAAGAAGCCGTCGACCACCAGATGGTTCCGATCGAGACTTTTGATATAGCCGGCAATCTGGCGCGTCCACTCGTGCGGACATTGCAGCTCGTTGCCCGTCTCCCAGGCAAGGATGGCCTTGTCGTCCTTGTACTTGACGCCCGTGAAGGTATTCGTTCGATTGACGACGTATTCGATGGTCTTCTTGAAATCGGTGATGATCTGCGGATCGATCCAGAACGCCTCCTTGGCCTTACCCCGGAAGGCGGCGTATTCCTGGATGCCGCCCCACCAGATCCAGTTGTCCACGAACGGGATGATGACGCGGACACCGGTGCGATTGGCCACCTCCAGCACCTTGTCGAGCGCGCGGAACGCCTCTTCGTTGAATCGGCCCGGTCCCAGCACGTGGCGGGGGATCTCGGGCCCGTCGCCGGCCGCTCGCACGCTCAGCGTGTAGATCCGCGTGGCGCGCCCGCCCATCTGCTGGATCGCCGTCAGCGCATCGGTGATCTCGAATTCATCGGGCAGCCGCCAGGGGTTAGTCTCTTCAAAGGGCAGATGATCCTCGACGTAATGCAGGTTGGGGATGTTGAAGGAGACGAAGCGATACTCCTTCGGTCCTTCCATCAGCCGGTCGCCCTGACGGGTGATGAAATGGTCGAATCCCTGCGAGGCGCCGGCGCAGCCGCAGACCAGCAGCATCGCGAAAGTGACACAGATGGTCCTTCTCATAGCACAGTCTCCATAGTAGGGCGAATCATCATTCGCCCCTGCGTAGAGCCCATTTCCTGCCGAGGTCGGCGAGCCAGTCGTCGGGCAGCGGGCCGTAGGGGCGGAACTTCTCCAGGCCGCCTTGCTCTTCGCTGTAGAGCAGCGCACGGTGGAAGCCCAGTTGGTTGGCGGCAGGCGAATCAATCAGTGTGCTCGAATCGGCGGCGCTCATCTGGAACAGGATGCGATGGTCGAACTCGCGGACGGTCTGGCGATCGAAGGTGCGCTCCAGCGTGCCGAGGGTGTCGGCCCAGGCGATCACGTGGATACCGACGGCGGGACCATCGCGCAGCAGGCCGGCAAACTGCACGTCGGGACGCGGCGTTGCCTCGTCGGAGCCCATCGAAAATCCGAAAGCGTCCTCACTGCGGCGGAGCATGCGGTATCGCTGCAAGCCGTAGACAAGCAAGACCACGGTCGCCTCGTCATTCCGATCGACTTCGATTCGCCCGTTGGCTTTCTGGCTCAGCTCGGCGATGGCCGCCGGCACATCGTTCCAGGCGACGATCCGGCAGGGGTGCGGCAGCACGCGCGCTACGCGCTCGAAGGCGCCCGCCTGCGCCGAATCGGGGGCGCTGCCGTCGAGGACCACAAACTCGATAGAGGAACGCGGCAACTGGCTGGCCAGACAGACACAGGCGCCCGTCATCAGGTTCATCGCTACTTCATCCCGCTGGCCGACCATCAGAATGTTGCCGCCGCTCTGGCGACGCAACACCACGGCGGTCGGCTCCTTGAGGGTCACCGGAGAGCCCAACCAGATCTTCGGGGCGGGCACGGGCGAAGCATCATTTGCCCCTACGCAGGCGGCCAGTTGGCGATTCTCCCGAATGTCGGCCGGAACATTGCCTTCGAACACGATCATCGGCTCGCGCGGCTCGGGTCCGCGCGCCGCGATCCGGCTCAGGTACGAATCACGAACCGCATCCGAGAGCCATGCCACCTGGAATGGGCTGTTGCCTGCGACGGCGCCGCCCGCGTCGTTGTAGATCGCCTCGCCCGGCCGCGACAGCAGGCGGGCGGCCGTGTTCTGGTCGTCGAGCACGAGCTGGGAATCGACCTCCGAGCATTGCAGCGCGATTCGCACCGCCATCTGGCCCATCGTGCTGCGGGCCAGACCGAAGGCGCCGCCCAGCGTCTGCGAGCCGAGCACGACGTGGATGCCGAAGGCGCGGCCCTGGCGCACGAGCTGCTCCAGCAAAACGATGGCGTCCTGGGCGAGCTTGTCGTCTTCGGAGAAGAACACCTGGAACTCGTCCACGATCAGGACCGTGCGGGGCAAGATCTTACCGGTGGCGTTGCGGTAGGCGGCGATGTCCTGCACGCCCGCGTCGCGGAACAGGTTGCCTCGATGGGTCATCTCGGCGTCGAGCCGCTGGAGGATGCTGAGCCCGAATTCGCGATCGCTTTCGATGGCGACGGCGCGGGCGTGCGGCAGGCGGTTCGTGACGTAGGTCTTGAATTCGACGCCCTGCTTGAAGTCGATCAGGTACATCTCGACCTGGTCGGGGGCGTACCACAGCGCCAGATTGGTCACCATGACGTGCAGCAGAGTGGACTTGCCCGAGCCGGTTTTTCCGGCGATCAGCGTGTGCTGGGCAACGCCGTGACCGACGCGGAAGCGTTGGAGTCGCGTCGCGCCCGTCCGGCCCAGCGGAACGCTCAGCTCGCGCGAGCTGTCGAGCGACCAGAGCTGCTCGTCGGTCGGTGCGATGGTCTGGAAGGGCACCTCCACGCGTGCCGAACTGGCGCCCGCCTTGCCGATGGCGTGCATGAGGTTCGTCAGCACGCTCTCGGATGGGGGCTTGTCCGGCGTCAGCGGGAACCGCTTCAGCACAGGGTCGCGCCAGACGAATCGGTCCTTGTCGTAGACGAGGTGGATGCTGCCGGCGCTGATGTCCTCGATATCGATCCCGCTGGGCAACTCCTGCCGGGCGTCGCAGGCGATCAGCGTGTGAACGCCGCAACGCGGGCCGCTGTGGATGATGCTGCTCAGACGCCGGGCCGATTCCTCGTTGAAGTTCACCGGAAAGTCGGCGATGACGAGAAAACGATAGGGCTCGGCCAATTCGCCCGCCTGTTCGTTGTATTGCTCGATCGTCTCGAACTCATTGCGGAGGTATTTCTGGATGACGTTCTCCATGTGCCCGGTCAGGTCCTCCAACTGCTGTCGGATCTGAGCGGCTTCGGTCCAGATGCGTCCGCCCACGAGCGATTCGAGATAATCGCCGGCGTGCATGAAGCCGGCGAAGCTCTCGCCCAGGCCCACCGGGTCGACGATGGTGAACCGGACCCGGCCCGGCGGAAGGGACGTGAACAGCCGCGCCATCGTCGCGCGCAGCGTCTCGATCGCCTCCTGTCGTCCCTCACGCCCCGACTGCAGGAGCATCGAGCAGTGCTGAGGGAACTCCAACACGGCAGGAAGCTGCATGGGACTGGCCGTGTCCAATGTCTGGCCTGGGCGGCCTCGGACCGAATCGGATAGCGGCTTGAGGTCCAGCCAGAGCGTGCCGAATCGCACGGCGGACGCCGACGTGTTCGATGGCGTCCGCGACGGATCGATCAGATGTTCCCAATTAACCACGAATGCCTTGTCGAGTTCAGAGGCTCTGTCCAGCAAGGCCCGGATCTGTGCGAGCCCTTCATCCCATCGCTGCTGGAGCCGTTGCCGGGACGTCTCGTATTGGCTGCGGCATTCGCCCATCGCCCCGTCGTATTGCTGCTGGATTTCGGCCAGTCGCTGCTGGCACTCCTGGTCCAGTGCCGACCGTTCTCGTTCATACTGCTCCTGCGCCTGATGGAGGGCGTTGTCTCGCTCCTTCTTGATCTGCTCGAAGGCTTCCACGCGGCGGTGCTCGATCTCCTGAAGCGACGTGTTGCGCTGTCGGGAAATGTTGGCTCGGGCGGTCTCGAATGTTTCGCCGGCGCGCTTCAGTTCGGCCTCTTTCTTCTCGACGGAGCTGCGGAGCTCGGTTTCGATTTCCTCCAGCGTGGATCGGTACCACTGCTCCAGCGCTGCCCGAGAGCCGGCCAGCGCGCCGTTGAAAGCGCGGTAGGTCTGCTGAACCTGCGACTTGGCCTTCCGCCAGATGACGCGTTCCGCGAAACCGGCGGCGATCAAGCCGATCGCGGCCGCGATCGGATATGCGATTGACGCTGACGGGAGCCCCGGGACCTTCAGGCCGTACAGAATGGCCAGCAGGATAAGAGCGACACCCACCATCCCCGCCGCCAGCAGTGCAGGACGTGTGCCGACGAAGATCTGGGCGGTCCAGAGACGTTTCAGTGTTGCCAGGTGCCGCTCGGCGAGGACCTGCTGCGACGCGTAATCGCCGCCCGCAGATGTCGGCACGCTCTCATTCGTCTCGATTCCGTGTTGCCTGTAGAGACGCACGAGTTGATTCGCCTGCTGTTCGAGGCCGTCGAGATAGCGACGCGCGCCGGCGACTGTCGATTCGGTCTCCTGCCGCCGCTGGGTGCTCCTGGCCACGGCGCCTTCGGCCACGAACTCGGCGACCAGGACCTGATCCTGGTGTTCCTTCTCGGCCTTCTGTTCCAGTTCGACGGCCGTCTGGTTCACCTTCTTTCGCCGATGCTGGACATCGACCTTGATGTCGCTGAGCTGCTTTTCGTAGTTGGCGCGGATCTGCTCGACGCGGTCGTCGTAGTGGTCCTGAATCTCCTTACTGCGTGTGTTGCGGTACAGCTCGATACGGCCTCGCTCGGAGTCGAATCGATCCTGGGCCTTGTTCCTGGCCACGTCGTAGTCCGACTCGATGCGCGACTCCAGTGGCCCAACCACTTCGGCCGACAGTTGGATCACCTCGGCCAGCGCCTGACGCTGAAGGTCGGTGTAGTTGTCGGCGGTCGCGGGGGCCGCGCCGCGCAAATAGGCTTCGAGATCAGCGTTCATAGGCCGGGTTCCGAACTGTCCTTACAATCATGGCGCGCTGCCTCAAGGGCGCTGCCGATTCGTTCCATCGCCAAAACGGCCGACCGAATGTTCGCCTCCAGCGGGGCCATGTACCGCTGCTCGAAGCGCCGGGCGTTCTCGTCGCGCCAGTTCTCTCTGGTCTGCTGCCAGTCGGCCAGCAGTTTCTTGCCGGCTTGAACCAATTTGGCTCGGCTTTCGGTAGCACTCATGCGGTACCGTCATTCGAATCGAAGACTGTCAGGGTCGCATTGCTACGGTCTATCACCACGAGAGACCCTTCGGGCAGGCTCAGCGCCTTTTGCAGTTGCGGCTGCGCCTGCAACAGGTCGGCCGTGCGCACGGCGACGTGTCCGCGCGACTCGGTCTCATCGCCGACGCCGACGAACCATCCTGAGTCCCCATCTGCGGCCTGGGTGCGAGCGAGGAAGACCACCTCCGGCGTTCGGTTGGCGCAGGCGATCAGAACCCGATCCTCCGGCGCCGGGGCGTAAGGCTGGTCTTCCAGCGATGCGTCAGGCATCGCGATTCCTGAAATCCACTCGGGCACTGCCCCCGGCGGCGCTTCCGTTCGCGTCTGGGGGGCGGGTGTCCTGCTGCGAAGACGCCTTGCGAGTGTTTGCAGGTCCGGCGGGCCTGGTGCAGGCGCGGGCCGCAGCACGCTTTCCTTCGCGGCCTTATCGATCTCCACCGATGCTTCGGGCGGCGCCAACGCGACATAGGCCTCCAGCGAGTCAATCATCTTCTCCAGTCGGGCCATGGCGTTAGGGATGTCCGCGTCAATCGCGCCGACCAAGCCTTGAACGCCCCCGCGGTAGTCCGACTGCATCTTGTCGATCTGCTGAATCCACGACCGCGTCCGCGAGAGCTTGGCCTCGGCTTCGCGCAGCCGACGTTCCGCGATCGCCAGGGCTTTCCTCTCCTCGACAGCCGAACTCGTTGTCCCGGAAAGCGCCCGATCCAGGACGTTCTTCTGCTTCAAGGCCAGCTTGGCCTGCGTCACACGATCGGCGCACAGGTGAACCTGGTTCGACCAGTACCGCTTGCGATCCTCGTTCAGCCAGGCCAGCGTCCGCTGGACGTCGGTGCTGACTTCATCCAGCGCCACCGCCGCCGCGTCGGAAAACGTGGCCAGCGAAGCCTTCAGAGACTTCAGCAGGACAACGGAATTGACTCTCGCGTACTGGCTCATCGACTGCTCTTAACGCTGCTGGAGGTAATCCTCGATATGGCGAGCCTTCTTCATCAGAAAGGACGCGTGTTGGGCCGACGATTCGAGGAAGCGACTTAGCGCCTTGACCGTCTGCTCGAACTCCTGCGTGAACCGCTTCTGCTCCTGATCCATCCAGCTCTTCTCCAATCCATGCAGTCGGGTCTGCAATCCGCCCATCAGAGCCTCCAGATCGGAGTTGAAACGGTTCAAATCGCGTGCGAACCGCCGCAGCTCGGCCGGGTCAACATTGGCTTTGGCCATGATCGCCTCCGTGTCACGGGACCGCATGTCCCTTCGAAATCCAATCGTTCGTAGTGTGCACGACCCATATCGTTATTATACCGCATCCGGGTGGTCCCTGCCACTGGTCGCTGGGTTTCGCGCCGCTACGAACGGTTTGCAGCCAGACGTGGAGACGGCTATAATGCGCCGGCATGAGCGATCCGCAAGATGGCATTGCGAGAATCCTGATTGGTGACGACCAGCCCGATGTGCTGCGGGCGCTGCGTTTGTTGCTGAAGCCCGAAGGCTACCGGATCGAGGCAGCCGGCTCGGTGGCGGAGGTTCTCCACGCGATTGCCGAGCGCGACTTCGACGTCGCGCTGCTGGACCTGAACTACGTTCGCGGCAGCACCTCGGGACAGGAGGGCCTCGACCTTCTGTTCAAGATCCAGCAGATCGACGGCACGCTGCCCGTCGTCGTCATGACCGCCTGGAGCAGCGTCGAGCTGGCGGTGGAGGCCATGCGCCGCGGGGCCCGGGATTTCGTCACCAAGCCGTGGAAGAACGAACGGCTTCTGACGATCTTGCGGACCCAGGTCGAGCTGGGCAGGGCGTTGCGGAAAGGGCGACAGCTCGAACAGGAGAACCTCCTGCTGCGGAGCGAAGCCCGGCCGCTCCTGATCGCCCAGTCGCGGGCGATGCAGCCGGTGCTGGAGGTCATTGCTCGGGTCGGACCCTCGGAAGCCAACGTGCTCATCACCGGAGAGAACGGCTCGGGCAAGGGCGTGGTGGCCCAGGCGCTCCATGCCGCGTCCGCCAGAAAGGACACCACGCTGGTGACGGTCAACAGTGCCAGCATCGCCGAGACGATCTTCGAGAGCGAGCTGTTCGGGCACGTTGCCGGCGCGTTCACCGACGCCAAAACGGACCGGCTCGGGCGTTTCAAATTGGCGGATCGGGGTACCCTGTTCCTCGACGAGATCGCCAGCATCCCGGTGAACCTCCAGTCAAAGCTCCTGCGCGTTCTGGAAAGCGGGGAATTCGAGCCGGTCGGGTCTTCGAAGACCCTTCGCGTGGACGTTCGGGTTTTTTCAGCGACCAACGCGGACATCGACGAAGAGGTACGTGCGGGGCGATTCCGGCAGGATCTGCTGTACCGCCTGCAAACGATCCGCATCCACGTGCCTGCGTTGCGCCAGCGGCGGGAAGACATTCCGCTGCTGGCAGCGCATTTTCTGCACCGGTACGCGGCTCGTTATCGCAAGGACCTGGCCGGTTTCGACGCGGCCTCGATGCAGGTGCTTCTGGACTACTCGTGGCCGGGCAACGTTCGCCAACTCGCTCACACGGTGGAAAGGGCCGTCCTGATGGCCCAGGAACCGTTGCTGCGAGCGAGCGATCTGGGCCTCGAAACGGTCGCCGGCAGTCGGCCGGCATTCGACGAGATGACGTTGGAGCAAGTCGAGCAGATGCTCGTGCGGAAAGCCCTGTCTCGGTTCCAGGGCGACGTCAGCAAGGCAGCCGAGTCTCTGGGACTCAGTCGAGCGGCCCTGTACCGGCGCATGGAGAAATACCACATCCAGTGATCGGTTCGCGTCGACACTCGCGTCGACGCGATCCCGATGGACATCGGGATTCGACCTGGGAGAAGCAGATGAGCGCTCTGTCACGGCGTCTGACATATGAGCAACGGATCTTCCTTCTAAGCTTGGCGGCGGGGCTGGGGGGTTCCGTTCCGGCCGTTGTCCTGCTTCTGACCTCCGGCTACAGCGTCAGGACACAGGTGACGGTGATTGCTCTGCTCGTGTTCTCTGCGCTGGGCATCGCCTCCAGCATCGCGGGCAGGGTCGCCTTCCCGCTTCGGACCCTGTCCAACCTCATGGGAGCCCTGCGGGAGGGGGACTATTCGATGCGGGCCAGAGGCGCCCGGCACGGCGATGCGCTGGGCGAGGCGATCTGGGAGGTCAATGCCCTGGCCGCATCGCTGCGCGAGCAACGATTGGGGGCGATTGAAGCGACTGTGCTGCTCCGCAAGATCCTGGCACAGATCGATGTAGCGATGTTCGGCTTTGACAGCGACCGGAGACTCCAACTGGTCAACGACAGCGGCCGGCGTCTGCTGGCTCGGACCGAGGATGAGTTGATCGGCTGCGACGCCGACGAGCTAGGCCTGGCAGAATGCCTCGAAGGCGCCACGCCCCGTCTGACGGACATCGCCTTCCCAGGCGTTTCGGGACGCTGGGAGCTGCGCCGAGGCAGCTACCGAGAGAAAGGTATATCGCACCAACTCCTTTTCCTGTCGGATCTTACGCGTACGTTGCACGAGGAGGAGCGTCGGGCCTGGGAGCGGCTGATCCGCACTCTGCGTCACGAAGTCAACAACTCGCTGACTCCGATTCAATCCGTGGCCGAGAGCCTTCGGACGCTGATCGGTCGCCAGCCGCGACCGGACGACTGGGATGCCGACCTCCAGGAAGGCTTGGCGATCATCGCCGAGCGGTCGGAGGCTCTGGACCGGTTTATTGGGGCTTACTCCCGTCTGGCTCACCTGCCCCAGCCGCAGTTCAGCTCAGTGGACGTGGCGGACCTGTTCCGGCGGGTCGTCGGCTTGGAGACGCGGATGCAGGTCGTCGTGGAAGGCGGGCCGGATGTCCGCGTCCTCGCCGACCGCGATCAACTGGAGCAATTGCTCATCAACGTGATCTCCAACGCCGTTGAATCGAGCCTGCTGGCCCATCCTGCCGGAGACGGCTTGGTGTCCGTCAGTTGGCAGGCCGACTCGAAAGAGTTTCGCGTCCATATCGATGACGACGGAGTCGGCCTGGATGGGAGCACCGATGTGTTCGTGCCGTTCTACACGAGCAAGGAACATGGCTCGGGGATTGGCCTGACGTTGTGTCGTCAGATCGCAGAGGCCCATGCCGGCGGCCTGACACTTGAGAACCGCCCCAACCGGCCCGGCTGCCGGGCCACGCTGAGGCTGCCGGCCGGAGAGGGTCTGAATCGGCGTCCGGCACGGGGCTGACGCGTGCGCCGCCTGTGCTATGGAACGCCACGACGATTGGCGGAGGATGGTAGGGCGAATGATTATTCGCCCGTACGTCCCCGAGAAGGTGTTCATCAGAGGAGAAATGCATGAGGACACACCGGCCCGACATTCGATACCGTGTCCGTGTACGGCCGATGGCTGCCGGCTTGGCGGCTGTGGTTGTGACTTTGCTCACGCTTGGTGCTCACGCCAGTGCAGACCAAGCCGACGGGTGGCAGGCGGCTGTGCTGGAGGCGCAGGCTCAGGCGGCTTCGCTCGATCCAGGCAGTGCCGCATTCACCGCCGCCGCCGAGGAGCTTTCGGTCATGGGTGAGCGTCAGTTCCCCCGCCAGTGGGATTGGTGTGTGCAGGATGCAGGGCCGGACTTCGGCCAATGGCTGTTGGCTTCCACCGCGTGCGCGACAGCGCGGAAAGCGGCCGACAGGGCGATCGCGGAACTCGAAGCCGAGGGCAGCGACCTTCGGAATGACTTCGACCGCCTTGCAGGTCAGTCCACGCCCGCCGGGTTGGGACGATGGCTCGAGTTGTACCTCCGCGCCGCCGGAGTGCGTCGCGAGATTCGCCTGCGGGCCCTGCATCAGCAGTATCCTCTGTGGGTCTTCACGAAGCACTGCATCCTGGGCGGCTCGCACTACGCCTACACCGAAGGGCAGTCTGATGCCCAGCACGAGCGGCAATTCGAGCCGGGTGCGGCCCTCTGCCGGCTGGAGGTCGACGGCGCCGAGATCCGCGTGCGCACGCTGATTGACGACCCCAACGGTGTCATCCGCGATCCGGACGTGTTCTGGGACGGCCGTCACGTGCTCTTCGCCTGGAAGAAGTCCGACCGCCAGGATGATTACCATCTCTACGAGATGGAGGTCGCGACAGGCTCGATCCGGCAGTTGACCCACGGGCTGGGTTTCGCGGATTACGAAGGGGCCTATCTGCCCAACGACGACATCGTCTTCAACTCGACCCGCTGCGTCCAAACGGTGGATTGCTGGTGGACGGAGGTGAGCAATCTCTACGCGTGCGATCGCGACGGCCGGTATCTGCGTCGCCTCGCGTTCGATCAGGTCCACGACAACTTCCCGACGGTGATGCCCGACGGCCGGGTGATCTACACCCGCTGGGAATACAGCGATCGCGGCCAGCTCTTTGTCCAGGGCCTGTTTCAGATGAACCCCGACGGAACAGGCCAGACCGAGTTCTATGGCAACAACTCGTGGTTCCCGACCTCGCTGCTGCACGCTCGCGGCATCCCCGGCACGCAGAAGGTGGTGGCGACCTTCTCGGGCCATCACACGCTCCAGGTGGGCAAGCTGGGGATCGTGGACCCGGCGCGAGGCCGGCAGGAGAACAGCGGGGCCCGGCTGATCGCGCCCGTTCGCGAGACGCCGGCCGAGCGCATCGACTATTATGGACAGGACGGCGAGCTGTTCCAGTATCCATATCCGCTGGGCGAGTCGGAGTTTGTGGTCGCCTGCGCCCCCCTCGGCTGGTCACGTAATCCGACGCGATTCAAACTGTACTGGATCGCCGCCGACGGCCGTCGAGAGTTGCTGGTTGCCGATCCGGATATCTCCTGCAATCAGGCGGTGCCCCTGGCGGCGCGACCCCGGCCGCTGGTCCGTCCCAGTCTGGTCGACTACAGCAAGACCACGGGCACGTGCTATCTTCAGGACATCTACACAGGCCCGGGGCTGGAGGGTGTTACCAGAGGCACGATTCAGAGACTTCGAGTGATCGCGTTGGACTATCGCGCAGCCGGCATGGGCTGGAACTACAACGCCGGTCCGGCCGGTGACGCGCTGGTCTGCACACCGGCAGCTATCGGCAACGGAAGCTGGGATGTAAAGACCGTGTTGGGTGATGCCACCGTGCATCCAGACGGTTCGGCCTTTTTCAATCTGCCGGCGCGGACGCCCGTGTATTTCCAGGCGATCGACGCGCGCGGATATGCGGCACAGACGATGCGAAGTTGGCTTGCGGTGCAGCCGGGCGAGAATGTCTCCTGCCTCGGTTGCCACGAATCGAAGAACAGTACGCTGCCTGCCCAGGCGAGGCCGAGCATGGCTTTTGCCGCCGGTCCACAGGACCTGGCTCCATTCCAGGGTCCGCCCCGAGGCTTCAGCTTCTCGCGCGAGGTCCAGCCTATCCTGGATCGCAGTTGCGTCCGCTGCCACAACGATGCGCAGAAGCTCGAAGAGAGGCTGGGTCACGTAGTCACGATACCGCCTTCTCCGGGTGTCGCCAGCCAGGCCGACGAGGAGACCGCTTTCAGCCTGTGCGGCACCCGAGTGACCGAGAGCCTGGCCAAAAGGCGGTGGAGCGCGAGCTATCTGGCTCTCGTCCAGGCGACGCAGAAGACGCTGGAAGGGCATCTCTATCTGGCGGGGACGAGCAACGCTTTGGTGAACTGGATCAGCGCGCAGTCGGTGCCCGACATGCTGCCGGCGTACTCGGCCGGGGCGGCCCGCAGCCGGTTGCTGAGCTTGCTGGCAGACGGCCATTATGATGCCCAGGTCACGCGGGAGGAGACTGAGAGAATTGCCTGTTGGATCGACCTGCAAGTGCCTTTCTGCGGCGACTACCAGGAGGCAGGCCAATGGACCGACGAGGAGAAGCAGCGATACGAGCACTTCCTCGCCAAACGCCGACGCATGGAAGAGCTGGAGCGTCGCAACATCGCCGCACTGTTGCAGGCCCACCGTCTCAACACACAAACCCCCGCACCGGTGCAAGGCGCTGGCGGCGGCGGCACTGACCTTTCTCCGTCGGTTCTGGCGGTAAACATAGACGGAGACGAGCTTTACGTCGCCGCGACTGGCGGTCGGCAGATTCTCGTTGTTGACAGGACAACGCACTGCGTCCGTCGCAGGATTGATCTGCCCGAGACGCCGTCAGGTCTTGTGATCTCAGCGGATGGCGCGATTCTATACGTGACGGCAGGTATGCCAAACGGGATGGTCTTGGTTATCGATTCGCAGACCGGCGCCACGCGGGCGAGGATTCCCGCCGGGCACAGTCCGACCGCGCCGGTGCTCAGCGCTGACGGGGGCACGCTTTTCGTATGCGACCGGTTCCGTTCGCGGCTGCTGGCCATCGACTTGGTCGCACAGACGATCAGGGGCGAGTTGCCCGTCGGTCGCGAGCCTGTCGCGGCCGCCTTGACGCCGGGTCCTGATGGACATCGGGACTTCGTGCTTGTTGCGAACCTCCTGCCGGCCGGGCCAGCCACGGGCCAGGTCGTCGCGGCAGAGGTGGTTGCAGTCGACGCCGCCGACTTGGCGCTCGCCGGCCGCATCGGGCTGCCCAGCGGCAGCACGTCTGTCCGGGGAATTTGCGTATCCCCTGATGGCAAGTACGCTTATGTCGTCCATACCCTGGCCCATTTCCAACTGTCCACAACGCAGGTAGATCGCGGCTGGATGAACGCCAGCGCCCTGAGCATCATCGAGGTCCCCGGCCTGCGCCGGCTCGCCACGGTGCTGCTGGACGATGTGGATCGCGGCGCCGCCAATCCCTGGGGTGTGGTCGGCACCGGCGATGGCCGGTGGCTGTGCGTGAGCCATTCGGGCACACATGAGGTGAGCATCATCGATCGCCTCGCTCTGCATCGCAAGCTCGACCGAGTTGCAGCAGGGCCTGGGGACGTGTCCTGCGACCTGTCGTTTCTGGTCGACTTGCGGCGGCGCGTCCGCCTACCGGGCAAAGGACCACGTGGCGTTGCGGTCGCCGGACAGACGCTCTATGTCGCTGAGTACTTCTCCGACTCCATCGCGACGGTCGATCTGGGCGCCGACGCCAGGTGGCCGGCCGCATCGATTGCACTGGGGCCGACTGCGGGCATGACTGACGCGCGGCGGGGAGAAATGCTCTTCCATGACGCCGACCTGTGCTTCCAGAGCTGGCAGAGCTGCGCCAGTTGCCATCCGGACACCCGCGCAGACGGCCTGAACTGGGACCTCCTCAACGACGGTCTGGGCACCCCGAAGAACACCCGGAGCATGGTATGGTCGCACCGCACGCCGCCAGCGATGAGCTCCGGCGTTCGCGAGACCGCCGAGGCCGCCGTTCGCGCCGGTCTGCACCACATCCAGTTTGTGGTGCGTCCGGAGGCCGATGCCGCCGCCATCGACGCGTACCTGAAGTCCATCGAGCCCCTTCCGAGCCGGTACGCCGCAGATCAGGACCTCATCGCCAAGGCCCAGAGAGGCAAAGACGTCTTCGAGAAGGCCGGCTGCCACGAATGCCACCCCGCGCCCCTCTACACGTCGCTGGCGCCCTATGACGTAGGGGCGAATAATCATTCGCCCCTACCGGGCCGGACCAGCGAAGCCTTTGACACGCCCGCGCTGGTCGAACTGTGGCGCACCGCACCTTACCTTCATGACGGCCGGGCCGCGACGCTCAAAGAAGTGCTGACTACGTGCAACCCCGATGACCGCCACGGCCAGACCTCGAACCTGACGGAGACGGAGATCGACGACCTGACGGCGTTTCTGCTGTCTCTGTGAATGTGAGTGTCCGAATCCGGGCGCGCCGATCCCAAAACCGGGCGCGGCCGCAGCGGTCCAGACGCCTGTCGGGCCTCACGACGCGGTCCTCGCCTGGCACACTGTTTGCATACCCTCCATGCGAAGACGGTGCGACTACACGTAGGAGCAGCCCATGGGAACACTGTGGCAGGACATTCGATACGGCCTTCGGATGCTGGCGAGAAGCGCCGGCTTCACAGCCATCGTGGTCGTGATCGTGGGGATCGGCATCGGGGCGACCGCGGCCACGCTCAGTGTGGTGGACGCCGTCTTGTTTCGGCCCTGTCCTTACAAGGATCCGCAGACCCTTGTGTGCGTCTATGAGACCGACAGGTCCGTGGACCCGCAGACCCATGCGATTGTCAGACATGACAGGGAACCCACCTCGCTCGCCGGCTTTCGGGATTGGCGGGAGCGCAACCACGTGTTTGAGTCTCTTGTAGGGGTCAATCAGTGGGATGATGCCACCGTGCAGAGCGCCGACAGAACGGAGAAGACCCGGCCCTTGTACGTATCGTCGGGTTTCTTCACGACGCTGGGGGCCCAGCCGGTCCTGGGCCGCGACTTCCTGCCCGAAGAGGACAGACCAGGCGGAGCGCCTGTGGCAATCCTCAGTCATACGCACTGGCAGCACTGGTTTGGCGGCGATCCGAATGTGATCGGCAGGACCCTCATCGTTGACAAGCAGGTCTGTACCGTGGTCGGCGTCCTGCCGCCTGGCTTTCGGTGGGTCTTCCAGAAGATCGCCTGTGGGCTCTGGATGCCGATGGGACTTCACCCCGATCAGGGCGAGGACCGCGATTTCCGCGGGTTGAACGCGATTGGACGCTTGAAGCCGGGCGTCAATCTAGCACAGGCCCGGGCGGAGATGGCCCTGGTCGCCGACCAGCTCGCACGCGAGCACCCCGACACCATGCGCCACAGAGGCGCATCGGTCGAGCCTATCAAGGAAGTGGTGGCCGCGAGCGCCAAAGGCTTTGGCAAACCCTGGATTCTCATGGCGACGTTGGGCGTCGCCGCCTCGGTCCTGCTGATCGCCTGTCTGCACATCGCCAGCCTCTTGATTGCCCGGTCGGCGACGCGGGAGCAAGAGATCGCCGTGCGCGCCACCCTGGGGGCTCATCGCCTCCGTCTGGTGCGCCAGTTGCTCGTCGAAAGCATCCTTCTGGCCGGACTCGGCGGCCTGCTTGGTCTCGTGCTCGCCTATTGGGGTGTCGAAATCCTCTCTGTGCTGAGGGATCGGTCTATCCCGTGGTACCTGCAATTGGGCAGGCGAGACCCTTCGATCCCCTGGTTTGTCCAGGTCCACATCGATGGGCGTGCGCTCCTCTACATCACCGGCCTGGCTCTCCTGACTTGCGTTTCATTCGGGGTACGGCCTTCGATTGGCGCCTCAGGCGTCGATTTGACCCGGTTTCTCTCGACGGGCAGGGCACGGACGGGCGGGCTACACTTCGCCGGTGTACGCAGCGCTCTTGTGATAGGCGATACCGCCATCGCGTTCGTGCTGCTGATCGGTGCCGGTCTGCTGGTCAACAGCTATGCGCGCCTGAACACGGGCTTGGGGTACAAGCCGGAAGACGTGCTCAGCGCGTGGGTCGTCCTGGACGAAAGCCAGCCTCCCTATTCTCAGCCCAACCAGTGTCTGGCGTTCTTCGAGCAGGTCCTGGATCGGGTCAGGAAGCTGCCCGGAGTGCAATGCGCTACCGTCGCGGACGATACCCCTGCTTTTGGAGGCGGCAACTTCCCGCGGTTTCGGATCGAGGGGCTCTCCCCGTCGAACTACCGATCCGACGACAGGGATGGGTTTCCCGCCATCCGATGGCAGCAGGTATTCCCGGATTACTTCCGCGTTCTTCAGATTCCCCTCACGCAAGGGCGCCACTTCACGGAAAACGACAGGCAAGGCACCTCCCCCGTGGCGATGATCAACGAGTCGATGGCGCAACGCTTCTGGCCCAACGAGAATCCGGTCGGCAGGTACGTGACCCAGATACGAGAAGAGGGATCGGACGAGGCAAACAAGCGCGTCGTCATGCATGAATACCAGATCGTGGGCGTGGTCGGGAACGTGAGACACTTCACGGAACTGAAAGCGGGTCCCGTCGATCCGGAGGTCTACGTCCCGTACGCGCAGAACCATCATTGGGGCGATATGCGCGTCATGATCCGCACAGATTTCGATTGCCGAGGCTCGATCCATGCCCTGCGCAGCGCCATGCTGGCGGTCGACCGGAACGCCCTGATTCGCAGTGTTGCTCCTCTGGAGGATGTGATTGCCGAGTACATCTCGCCGCAGCGTTTCGGCATGCTTTGCTTGGGCGTCTTTGCCACGGCGGCGCTGGTGTTGGCTTGCGTGGGTGTCTATGGCACGACGGCCTATGCGGTCTCCCGTCGTACGCACGAGATCGGCGTTCGCATGGCGCTCGGCGCTCGGCGCGGCGACGTGATACGAACCGTGCTGGGAGAAGGACTGAGACTCACAGCCATCGGTTTGCTCCTTGGTCTGGTCGGGGCATTCGCGGCCACACGTGTCATCCGCAGTCTTCTGTATGCTGTCAGCCCGACCGATACCTTGACGTTTGTGCTCACGTCGATCCTCCTGATCGGCGTGGCGCTGCTGGCCAGTTACATTCCTGCCCGGCGGGCGTCGAGGATCGACCCAATGGTGGCGCTGCGATACGAATAGGAGAAAACCATGGGAACGTTGTGGCAGGATATTCGATACAGCTTTCGCATGGTCGCCAGGAATCCCGGCTTTGCCGCCGTGGTTATCCTGATTCTGGGGCTGGGCATCGGGGCGACAGCCTCCGTCTTTAGTATCATCAACGGGGTGCTGCTGCGCGCGTTGCCCTACAAGGCCCCGGATCGCCTCGTCATGGTATTTTCGACGTATCCCAAGTGGAATGAGATGCGGTCGATCACTTCTGGCATGAACTTCCTCGACTGGAAGATGCAGAGCCAGTCCTTTGAGGACATTGCCGTGGTGCGCACCGAAGGAACGACTTACCGGCATCGGGACGGGACCGATCACGTCGAAGGGATGTGTGTCTCCACGAATCTGTTCTCCCTGTTGGGGTGGGAGCCGCTGGTGGGGCGGGCGTTCCTTCCGGAAGAGAGTTGGCCCAATCATCACTTCATCGTGCTTGGCTACGACCTCTGGCAACGGCGCTTCGGTGGCGATGAGGCGATTCTGGGCAAAGGCATCGCGTTGGGAGGGGGCGACTCGTCGTACACGATTGTTGGCGTCATGCCGCCGGGTGTGCGGTTCCTCGACGGCAAGGCCCATGCGGTCGTGGATTTCTGGATTCCGGTGGACCGCGATCTCGTGGAGACCAACATGGGCGGGCGCGGTTGTCTTCGCTGGGACGTTGTGGGCCGGCTGAAGCCTGGGGTCACCGTCCGGCAGGCGCAGGGCGAGATGGCCGGGATCGCCAAACGGATCGCTGAAACGGAGTTCCCTGATCCGACCATGGCGCCGGGCGTCAATATCGTTCCACTGCACCAGTACGTGGTGGGCGACACTCGTCTGCTGATTCTCCTGGCTGCCGGCGCAGCCGGTTTCGTGTTGCTGATTGCCTGTGTCAACGTGGGGAATCTCCTACTCGCACGCGGCCTGGCCCGACGGCGCGAAATGGCGGCCCGCGCAACGCTCGGCGCCAGCCGGCTCAGGCTGCTCTGCCAGGCGGTGACGGAGAGCGTGCTGCTGAGCTTGTTCGGCGGCTGCCTGGGGGGCCTGTTGGCTTGGGGCGGCGTCGCGACGTTCCGGGCCATTGCTCCGAGTGACATGGCACGCCTGGAAGAAATCGAGGTCGATGTCGTTACGCTGATCTTCGCCCTGGTTGTTGTCGTGCTGACCGGCGTCATCGTCGGGCTGATTCCGGCGTTGCGAACCTGCCGGCCTGATCTGAACGAGGTGCTCAAAGCGGACAGCCGCGGCTCGATGCTGGATTTCCGCCGTCGCCGGCTGGCGAGTCTGTTCGTTGCCTCTCAGGTGTCACTGTCTCTGATTCTCCTCGTGAGCGCCGGTCTGCTGATCAATAGTCTGTCACGTCTGTTGCAGCTCGATCCGGGCTACCGCACAGACAACGTTCTGACGGTGAACCTCGAGAACATGCGTGGCAACAGTGGCCAGGAGCTCATTCAGCGTGTCGAGTCGCTGCCGGGCGTTCTTTTCGCGGGTCTGGTCCGGGGCCTGCCCCTGTCCGCCGAAGGACCCGGCGGGAGCAATATCCTCCCCGACGGCATGCAGGATAGTGAGGTCGGCCAGCACATGGTCGCGGCGCGGATCGTGAGTCCCGGATATTTCCGCGTCATGGGTATCCCGCTTCTGGCGGGACGCGACTTCACAGAGAGGGATACGAAGGATTCCCCGGACGTGGCGGTCATCAACGAGAGCCTGGCCCGGAGGTTCTGGTCAGGGCAGGATCCGGTCGGGAAGAAGTTCGAGTTCGGGTGGGCCGGTATGCACCCCGAAGTCATCGGCGTGGTACGCGATACGAAGAGCACCGCTCTCGACGCGGACCCAATTCTCGAAGCGTTTCTCTGCGTCGGGCAACGTGGAACGAGCCGCTTCTCACTGGTCGTTGCGACGCGGTCCAACCCGACGAATCTGGTCGGACCGTTGCGAAAGGAAATCTGGGCGATCGACACGGATGCGGTTGTCCGCGAAATCCGGACAATGGCGGATGTCGTGGGCAGCACGCTGGCAACCCGTCGATTGCTGGCAGTCGTACTGTCTGTGCTTTCTCTTGTGGCGGTCGTTCTGGCGAGCTTCGGTATCTACGGCGTGATCACCCACTCGGTGCGCCAGCGCACCCCGGAGATCGGCATCCGCATGGCCCTGGGCGCTACGAGCGGCGCCGTGCTGAAAGCGGTGTTGAGAGAAGGCCTCAGGCTCACCATCGTCGGTGTGGCGACTGGCCTGGGTGGCGCATTGCTCCTGACCCGGGTTGTTTCCAGCTTTCTATACGAGGTCAGTCCGACTGACCCGGTGACGTTCCTGTGTATGTCGTTGCTCCTGACGGGCGTCGCCATGCTGGCCAGCTATCTCCCTGCCCGGCGGGCGGCGGGGGTCGATCCCATGGTGGCGCTGCGATATGAATGAAAGAGAGTTCACAGTGGACGGTTGCCAGTTGGCAGCAAGAACTGACGGTTGTGGCAGGGCAACTGGGAACTGACAACTGGCAACCGACAACGGGCAACTGACAGCCGAAGAGCGAAAATGGGAACCTTGTGGCAGGACATTCGATTTGGCCTGCGGACGCTGGCCAAATCGCCGGGCTTCACGGCCGTGGCGGTGGTTTCCCTGGCCCTGGCCATAGGGGCCGACACCGCCGTGTTCAGTCTGTACAACTCGCTAATGCTCAAGCCACTGCCCGTGCGGAATCCCGGACAACTGCGCGTGCTCACCTGGAGGGGCGATATCAGAACCCAAGTGACCCACTGTCGCGTCTTTCTCCTGCCGACAGGAGAGACCTCAGGAAACGTCGTCTCCTATCCTCTCTACCGCACACTGCGGGAGAAGACAACTGATGTGGCGGACCTGTTCGCATTCTCCGAGTTCAGTCTCTTTGACCCACTGACTGTCGGGGCAAGGGCCGAAACGTTCACCGCCCCGGGCTTGATCGTCTCCGGCAACTTCTTCGAGGGACTGGGGGTCCGTGCGCACGCAGGCCGGACAATTGCCCCGGACGATGACCGCTCGGAAGCGGAGCCGGTTACGGTGATCTCCCACGCCGCTTGGCAACGATGTTTCAAGGGCGACCTGCAGGCCATCGGGCAGACGGTGCTTCTCAATCGGCACGGCTTCACGATCATCGGCGTTTTGCCCCAGGGCTTTCTCGGACCGGTGGGCGGCAGCCGATGCGACTTCTACGTGCCCATGTCTGCCCAGGCATTGGTTCGGCCGGATTGTCCCCTGGCCGCATCCAGTCGCTGGTGGGTCCAAGTCATGGCTCGGTTGTCACCGGGGGCCAATGATGAGCAGTTCGCGACGATGGTGAATGGGCTGTTTGCGCAGGCGGTCGCGGCCGAGGGCCTGAAGGGTTCGGACAAACCGGTTCGCATGGTGGTCGAAGACGGCAGCGGCGGACCTCGGGAACCGCGACAGTCTCTGACCAAGTCCCTTCCTATTCTGATGGGGATCGTCGGCGTCGTACTGTTGGTCGCCTGTGCCAATCTGGCCTCGCTCCTGTTGGCGCGGAGTGCGTCCCGACGGCAGGAAATGGCGGTGCGCGGAGCCCTGGGCGCAAGTCGGGGGCGACTGCTGCGACAGTGTCTCACAGAGAGTGTGCTCGTGTCGTTCGCCGGCACCGTCGGAGGGCTGCTGTTGGCCACGTGGGCAAGACAGATTCTCCTTCGTTGGTTCTGGCCCTCGCAAGTGGTCGTTGATCTGCGCAACGACGTCCGAGTCCTGGGCTTCACCACGATGATCTGCGTGGCGTCGACGCTGCTGTTCGGTTTGCTGCCGGCCTTGCGAGCCAGCCGCATCCAACCGGGCGCCTTCCTGAAGGAACGGGCATCAGGCGGCCTGTCGCGTATGCGGGTCGGCACGTATATGGTTTCGATCCAGACGGCGCTGTCACTCTTGTTGCTGGTGGGAGCTGGGCTCTTCGTGCGGACGCTCGCGAATCTCTATCGTGTCGAGACCGGATTCAACGCGAGCAATCTCCTGGTTTTCAAACTGGATGGACGCAGAGCCGGTCTGGAGGGGCAGCGACTGGCGGATTGCTACGAACAGGTTCGCGCGTCCATCGCCGCACTGCCGGGCGTGCAGGCCGTCGCCAACTCGAATATCCTGCTGCTGAGCCGCTGGATGAACAACAGCCAGGCACAGATCTCGGGCCGCTCTCAGGATGAGTCGATGCCGATTCTCGGATTGTCCGTCAGTGATTCGTTTCTCTCGACCATGGGGATTCCTTTGCTGTTCGGGCGCGACTTCAGCCCCTCTGATAATGATGCTGGCCCCCGAGTCATTCTCGTGAACGAGACCTTGACCCATCGAGCCTTCCCTGACGAAAACCCCGTAGGCAAGAGCCTGACCATCAATGGGCGTGATCACGAGATCGTCGGGGTGTTCGGAGACATCACCTACGCTGACTTGAAGAGGCCCGTCGAGCCCATGGTCTTCTATCCATGCCGCCAAGACACCGAATCAGTCGGGAGAATGTTCTACGAGGTGAGAACCGCCTCCGACCCCATGGCTTTGGTTGCGGGCATACGAAAGGTCGTGGCAGGCGTTGACCGCAATCTCCCGATGGCGGAGATCAAGACCCAGGCAATTCAACTGGACGAATCCATCGCCCAGGAGCGATCCTTTGCCATGCTCGCTTCGGGCCTGGCTCTGATGGCGGTGCTGCTCTCGTGGATTGGCCTCTATAGTGTGATGGCCTATAATGTCACTCGGCGGACCGGCGAAATCGGAATTCGCATGGCCTTGGGCGCAACGTCACGGAGCGTGGCCTGGCCCATCCTTCGTGGCTCCTTGCTGACTGCTGTTGCGGGAGTGGCTTTGGGTCTCCCGGCGGCGGTGGCCGGTGCGAGAATCGTGCGAAGCTACCTTTTCGGCGTCGAGTCTCACGACCCCGTTACGATGGGCGTTGCGATCGTCTTGTTGTTGGCCATCGCGATGCTGGCAGCCTGGGTCCCCGCCCATCGGGCGGCGAAGATCGATCCGATGGTGGCGTTGAGATGTGAGTAGGAATGGAATGACGGAAAATTGGAATACTGGAATAATGGGTCGGAATGCTGGCACTCTTCCAACATTCCAACATTCCATTATTCCAATGGTCTTTTGAGGATCTGGCATGGATATACCACGAAAATCTGCGAAACGAATGAAGATGATCCGGCGGGGCGTGATCGCCACGGTCGGGCTGGTGGTGATCGCGGCGGTTACGGTGGGTCTGTCGCGGCTGGAGCCGGCGTCGCCGAGCGTGGACCGCCGCACACTCTGGCTGGACACCGTCAAGAGGGGCTCCATGCTCCGCCAGGTGCGAGGCGTCGGCACCCTGGTCTCGGAGGACATCCTGGTCGTCCCCGCCCTGGTGAGCGGCCGCGTCACTTACATCCGGGTCCTGCCGGGCGCCATCGTCGACGCCAACACTGTGATCCTGGAGCTGAGCAATCCCGATCTGGAGCGGGAACTGCTGGACGCCACTTCACAACTGAATTCAGCCAAAGCCAAGCTAAGTGCCCAGCGGACCAGCATACAGGATCAGCTCCTGGGAAACGAAGCGTCCTTGGCGCAATACCTGGCTTCGTATGAGGAGGCCAAGCTCCGCGCGGAGGTCAACGCGAAGCAGTTCGAGCAGGATCTGATCCCCGAGCTGGAACTGACGCTGTCCAAGACGAACGCCGAACGGGCCAAGCGTCTTCTCGAGATCAATAGAAGACGCTTTGAGATGTTCGAGAAGGAGACGGTGCCGGCTCAGTTGGCCGAGTTGCAGGAATCAGTGAGTCAGGCCGAGTCGCTCTGCGAGCTCAAGCGTCGGCAGATCGAGTCCCTGAAAGTCAGAGCCGGCACAAACGGCGTGCTGGCTCAGGTCAAGGACAAGATCGAGCCGGGCCAGCAGATCTCGCCCGGAACGGTGCTGGCGCGCATCACGAACCCGACCCGTCTGAAGGCACAGTTGAAGATCCCCGAAGTGCAGGCCCGTGACGTGCTCATCGGCCTGCTCGCGGAAGTCGACACGTACAACGGCACCGTCCAGGGCGCTGTCTCCCGTATCGATCCGACGGTGATCGAGGGCAACGTGACGGTGGACATCACGCTGAACGGCGCACTGCCCAAAGGCGCCCGCCCGGATCTCTCGGTGACCGGGACCATCGAAATCGAGCGGCTGGAGGACGCGCTCAACGTCGGAAGGCCCGTCTCGGCCTCGTCGGAGGGGGTCTCGGAGCTGTTCAAGGTCGTCGAGGAGGGCAAGTATGCGATTCGGACGCGCGTGCAGTTCGGTCGCGTCTCCGTCAGCACGATCGAGGTCCTCGAAGGGCTGGACGTTGGCGATGAGATCATCCTCAGCGACATGTCCCAATGGGACGGCCAGGACCGACTGCGTCTGAAGTAGACGTCAGTTGTCAGTTTCCAGTTGACGGTTGGCAGTTAGAGGGGGAAGAGGAGAAGTCATGAGAAGGAATAGCTACCGAGACTTGGAAGTTTGGAGGAAGAGCATGGACCTCGTGGTGCAATGCTATGAGGCGACACGCGCGTTTCCCGCAAGTGAGCAGTATGGTCTGACGGGTCAGGTTCAAAGGGCGGCCGTATCAGTTCCTGCCAACATCGCCGAGGGGCAGGCTCGCGAGCACAAGAAGGAATTCCTTCACCACTTGTCCATCGCGCATGGGTCTGTGGCTGAATTGGAGACCCATATCGAGATCGCAAGTCGGATCGGATACTTAAGGGCTGACGTAGCTCATTGTCTGTTTGCTCAGACAGAGGAAGTCGGCAGGATGATCAACGGGCTGCGGAGATCGTTACGTCCGGCTCGTCCACCGAAGGGGCAATTCACCGACGGAGAACTGCGAACTGGAAGCTGAAAACCGAGAACTGAAAACTGGGAACTGGGAACTACGACATGGCAGAATCGAATGATGCACTGATCCGTGTGGAAGGCATGCACAAGGTTTTCGTCACCGAGGAGGTGGAGACCCACGCCCTGGCGGGGATACACCTGTGCGTGTCGAAGGGCGAGTACGTCTCGATCGCGGGGCCTTCGGGTTGCGGCAAATCGACGCTGCTGGCCATCCTGGGCCTGTTGGACTCGCCGACGGAAGGCGGCTACTGGCTCAACGGCCATCCGGTGGCGGACCTGTCGGCCTCGCAGCGCGCGCGGATCCGCAATCGTGAGGTCGGGTTCATCTTCCAGAGCTTCAACCTGATCGGCGATCTGACGGTGTTCGAGAACGTCGAACTGCCGCTGACCTACCGCGGCATGTCGTCGTCCGAGCGGAAGAAGCGCTCGCTCGACGCGCTGGAGAAGGTCGGGATGAGCCATCGGACCAAGCACTACCCGGCGCAGCTCTCCGGCGGTCAGCAGCAGCGCGTCGCGGTGGCCCGCGCCGTGGTGGGCGATCCGTCGATCGTGCTGGCCGACGAGCCGACCGGGAACCTCGACTCGACCAACAGCGAAGCGGTGATGGCCCTGCTGGCCGGTTTGCATCGCGAAGGCGCGACGATCTGCATGGTCACGCACGATCCCCGCTACGCCCGGCACGCCAGCCGCACCGTCCACCTGTTCGACGGCCGAATCGTCGAAGAGGAAGAGGCCGCCCGCAGGGAACAGGAAGCTCGAGAGCTCAACAAGAGCGGCTTCGACGTGGTGTAAGACAAGCGGATTGGAACGATGGAATACCGGAATACCGGAATAGTGGGTCGCAGTGCCGGCGCCCCTACGGCATTCCATCATTCCACCATTCCATTATTCCAGATCACTCTTGGAGTCATGTAATGACGACTTTGTGGCAAGATGTCCGATATGGCGTCCGCATGTTGCGGAAGAACCCCGGCTTTACCGCGGTGGCTGTGCTCACGCTGGCACTCGGGATTGGGGCCAATACCACCATCTTCAGTGTCGTCTACGGGGTGTTGCTCAAGCCGCTGCCTTATCCCGAACCCGGCCAACTGGTGCAGTTGCGCGCAGACTGGTCGGGCAACCCCAGCACCGTGATTGGCAGTTCCACGTTCGTTGAGGTCAAAGCCCAGAGCCAGTCGCTGGCGTGCATCGCCGCCTACAGTGGCGGCGACATGACCCTCACAGGGGCCAGATCGGCGGAACAAGTTGTGGCTGGCGCAGTGACGGCGGATTTCTTTCCACTGCTCGGCGTCCAGCCGGCGTGGGGACGCAACTTTACCCGGGAAGAGGACACGCCCAACGGCCCCAAGGCGGCCATTCTCGGACACGGCCTCTGGCAGAACCGATTTGGCGGCGACGCGGACGTGTTGGGCCGGACGATCAGGTTGAACGAACAAAGCTACACCGTCGTGGGCGTTCTTCCTGCGCGCTTTCAGTATCCCGAACCGTTTCAACTGTGGATTCCGCTGGCGCTGGGTGAAACGGGTGCAGCCTTGGCGAGTTATGGTGAAGGCATGATCCTTCTGAAAGCCATTGCTCGATTGAAACCCGGCGTGACGCTGTCGGAGGCGCAGGCGGAACTGCGGACGATGGCACAGCGGCAGCAATCACTTCGTACGGACGAAGCTCCGGTCGTGAGCCTGGTGACGTTGCACGAGCAGGTCGTCGGCGATGTGAAGGGAGCGTTGCTCGTGCTGCTGGGCGCGGTCGGGTTGGTCCTGCTCATTGCCTGCGCGAACGTTGCCAACCTTCAGCTTGCGCGGGCGGCCGCGCGGCAACGGGAGATGGCCGTCCGCGCCGCGCTGGGCGCCGCACGCTGGCGGATCGTTCGTGGACTGCTGACGGAGAGCGTGCTGCTTTCCTTGGCCGGTGGCGGTTTGGGATTGTTGCTGGCGTTCTGGGGCGGGCGGGCGCTTGGGCAATGGAGCAGCGCGAGCTTGCCGTCGATGCACGGGATCGGCATCGAGGCGTGGGTGCTGGCGTTCACGCTCGGTGTGTCGGTGATCTCCGGATTGGCGTTCGGACTTGCGCCGGCGGTTCAAGCATGGCGCACAGACGTCAACGCCGCGCTCAAAGAGGAAGCCCGCGGCGACACTGGCGGACATCGCAAATGGTTCCGACATCTCCTGGTCGTCTCGGAAGTGGCGCTGGCACTGGTGCTGCTCATCGGCGCCGGGCTGTTGATCAAGAGCTTCTCGCGCCTGATGGAGGTCAATCCCGGCTTCCGGACCGCTGGCGTGTTGACGTTCCAAGTAACTCTGACGGGGGGGGAATCGTCGCCTCAGACAGTCAACTTCGTCGAGCAAATGGTCGAGCGGTTGAAGGCGCTGCCCGGCGTGCAGACCGCAGCCGCCACGGATTCTCTGCCGCTCACTCACTTTTCACGAATTACGGTGGCGGAAATCGAGGGCCGGCCACCCATCGACTTCAGCAAGGTGAAGCCGGGCGAGGTGACGCCGGTTTCCAGGCCGACCGTCACCCGCGATTACTTCCATGCGATGGGTATTTCCGTGAAGAAGGGACGCCCGTTCACTTCGCAGGATGCGCGTCCCCCAGCGGGATCGGTGATCGTCAACGAGGCGTTTGAGAAGCATCACTTCCCCGGGCAAAGCGCGGTCGGCAAACGAATCCGCCTGATGGCGGGTGCGGAGGCGCGCTGGCAGACGGTGGTGGGGGTCGTCAGCGATGTGCGGCAGAGCGGATTGGCGGGAGACGTTATGCCGGAGGTGTATAGCCCCGAGCTGAAAGACATGGGAGGCGCGATGAGCTTCGTCGTCCGCGTCACCGGCGAGCCGGCCGGTCTGATCTCTGCCGTGCGGGCAGTGGTGGCGGAGGTGGAACCGAACCAGGCACTCTACAACGTGATGACGATGAAGCAACGGCTGGCGAACACCACGACCTCGCCGCGACTGAACGCAGCCTTATTGGGCAGCTTTGCGGCGGTCGCGCTGCTGCTCGCCGTCGTGGGCATCTACGGCGTGATGTCCTATGCGGTCGCGCAGCGGACCCGAGAGATCGGAATGCGCATGGCCCTGGGCGCGCAGCCCGGCAATGTGATGAGACTCGTGATGGGGCAGGGGATGCGTGTGGTGCTGATAGGTGCCGGCCTCGGCCTTGTCGGTGCTCTGGCACTGGCGCGCGTGCTTCGGAATTTGCTGTTCGAGGTCGCGCCCACGGACCCGGCCACGTTCGTGTGTGTGACCTTGCTGCTCTCAGCGGTCGCCCTGCTGGCCTGCTACGTCCCCGCCCGGCGTGCCGCGCGGATCGACCCGATGGAGGCACTAAGATGCGAATAGCGATGAGCGGATTAACAGCAAGGAAGCTACCCAGGTCAGTGAAAGGACGTGAGATGAAGACTGCGACAGAGCGAATCCTGCTGGTGAGCCTGATCGGTCAGACGCTCGCGGTCAGCGGATGCTACAACTGTGCCAAGTGTCTTCGAAAGACCATGGCGGAATGTAGGGTGGAAAAGTCCGTCCATGCCAGTTTTGTGCCGGGCTCGAAGCTGGTGGTCCGCGACAACGACGGCGCCATTAACGTCAGCGCGGGCGACGAGACGGATTGCCATGTGACAGCCACGGCATTCATCCATGCGCCGACGAAACGCGAGGCGGCAGAGATCGGCGAGCAGTTGGAGATCGTCGCTCGACAGGACGCTGGGGGACTCCTTATTGCCGTTCGGAAGCCGCCGATGCCGCAGGAGCATCGCTTTGTGTCTGTGGACCTCGACATTGTTGTCCCGCGATCGGCCCATGTGGATTGCGAGACCACCTTCGGTCGTGTGAGGCTTGCGGGAATCGCTGGGGATGTCAAGGTGTCAACGCAATTCGGCAGCATCACATGCGAAGATATCCGCGGGTCATTGGATCTGGAGACGCAACTGGGCCGCATCACCTGCCGGGAGATTGCGGCCGAGCATATTGTTGCCAGTTCGCAGAAGGGGTCCATCGACATCTCGTGCGCCGATGCGTGCCCGGCCGAGCTCGTCGCGGACGTGAGCACGGAGTGGGGAAAGATTCGCTTCGAGGCGCCACCACAATACCAGGGCGCCCTCGACCTGGAGAGTGAGATGGGCTCCGTCAGGTTGGGCAAAGACGCTGATTTACGCGGCACCATCGAGAACTCCTTCCTGCATGACAGGGTTTCCGGCCGGATCGGCACGGGCGCAGGCAACCTGCGTCTCTTCAGCGATCTCGGCTCCGTGGCATTGAGATAACGTTGCGAAAGAAGGACTGGCAAGGCCAGAGGTGCTCTCATGGAAACACTGTGGCAAGACATTCGACACGGATTTCGACTCCTCTTCAGGAGTCCGGGGTACAGCTTCTTCATTGTGCTGCTTGTGGCAGTCGGCGTGGGGGGCAGCACCGCCGTCTTCAGTATCGTCAGTGCGTTCCTCATCCGTCCCCTTCCGTACCCGGAGCCCGAGCAGATTGTGTTCCTTCGTCAGCGCACCACACAGGGAGAAGCTACGGGCGTTTCCTACCCCAACTACCTCGATTGGTGCCGAGAGGCCAGGAGCTTCGAAGAGCTGGGCTGCTATGCCTTCAATTCGGTGCCTGCCGATGTTCCTGGCGGCGACCTGCCTGAGATGTGCCCGGCCGGTTTTGCCTCTGCCGGCTTCTTCCGCGTTCTCGGCGTGACGCCGCGACTTGGACGACTCCTCAGCGAGCAGGACGATATCTCTTCTGCGACCCCGGTCACCATGATCAGCCACGGCTTCTGGCAGCGGCATTTCGGTGCCGATCCGAACGTTATCGGAAAATCCATACGGATGGCGGGCTATGCCGTCACCGTAGTCGGTGTGACGCCCCCTGGTTTTCGGTACCCTGCCTACGGACACGAAGTGGTCGACTTCTGGTTCCCCGTCGGTATCATCGCAGATCAGCTCCAGGATCGGGCGAGTAGTCCGAACATGTTTGCGCTGGGCAGACTGAAGCGGGGCACGAGTCTGGCGCAGGGGCGGGCGGAGATGGACGCGATCTCCGTGCACCTGGCGGCTCAGTATCCCCCCGCCAATGAGAACATGCGGGCCGAGGTGGAGTCGCTTTCCACTCAAACGGTGCACGGGAGACAACGGGCCGTTGCTTTCATGCTTGCGGCGGTCATCTTCGTTTTTCTGGTGACGTGCGTCAACGTGGCAGGGCTTCTGTTCGCCCGCGGCGTCACTCGCGAACGCGAGATGGCCGTTCGTTCCGCTCTCGGCGCAGCGCGCCTGGCGCTGGTGCGGCAGATGATCGTGGAAAACACTCTTCCTGCCGCCACAGGCGGTCTGATCGGCGTGCTGGCGGCAACGGGGGCAATCCGGTTGCTGGCACAGACGGATATGATCGCTTCGATGCGGTTGCCCAATGGATTCTTCCGTCTGGATGGGCGCGTTCTCGGTTTTGCGCTGGCGATCACTGTGCTTTCCGTACCTTTGTTCAGCCTGCTTCCTTCCCTCCTGAATTCGAGAATTGTCCCGGCGCGCGTATTGGGTTCGGAAGGGCGGAGTGTTTTTGGATCCAGGGGCCGACACATCGTCCATGCGAGCTTGATCGGGGCTGAAGTGGCATTGACGGTGGTCCTTCTCGTGGCAGCGGGTCTGATGGTTCGCAGCTTCGTCAACGTGGTGACCGCCGATCCGGGATTCGATGCGCGAAACGCCCTGACGGCCCGCGTTGCCCTGGGGGGCTATCTGGAGAAATGCCGCGAACTGCTCGACCGCACTCGGGCGATCCCCGGTGTCGAAAAGGCCGCTTTGTCTTTCCCGTTGTTCACCGGCTGGAAGTGGTACGCCTGTGCTGAGGGGGCGCCGGTGGCTCCGGCTGACCAACGGCCCGTTCTCTACAAGGTCGTCAGTCCCGGCTACTTCGAGACGATGGGCATTCGCCTGCTCCAGGGCCGCACGTTCAATGAAGAGGACCGTACCGGTTCGAAACTGGTGGTCGTCGTCGACGAGACGCTGGCAAGACATTACTGGCCGCAGGCAGACGCGATCGGCAGACGTATTCAGCACGGCAAGAGCCCGGACCCCAATGAGCCGTGGTTCGAGATCGTCGGTGTGGTCGCCCATGTGAAGAACGATGGCATCGAGGGCGGCTCGGCCATGGAAGTCTACCGGCCGCTGTTTCAGCGACCGTCTTCGACACCTACCCTGATCGTGCGGACCGAAGGCGATCCGGGGCGATTCGCAGCGGCCGTCAAGGATATCGTGCGTCAGATCGAGCCCCGCTTCCCTCTCATGGACGTGCAGACGCTGGAGCAGATTCAGGGCCGGTACACGGTTACGCGGCGCATGATCACGTTCTTTCTGGCCATCTTTGCGGGGGCGGCGCTGTTCCTGTCGACCGTCGGCATTTATGCGGTCACGCGGTATGTTGTCTCCCGCAGGACACAGGAGTTCGGCATACGCGTCGCGTTCGGTGCCGGCGCGGAGGACATTCTTCGACTCGTGCTGGGCGGGGCCTTGTCGCCCGTCCTGATCGGCGCGGCAGCCGGTTTGGCCGGTACCATCGTCGTGGCACGCGTGCTGTCGAGCCTGCTGTTTCGCCTCAGTCCCTGGGATCCGCTCACGTACGGCGCGGCCGCGCTTCTGCTGATCGGTGTGGCCTTGCTGGCGAGCTATCTCCCGGCCCGCCGCGCGGCGCGGATCGATCCGATGGCGGCGCTGCGATACGAATAGGAGAAGCGAATGGGAACGTTATGGCAAGATGTTCGATACGGTCTGCGGATGCTGGCGACGAGCCCGGGCTTTACGGCGGTGGCCGTGCTCACGCTGGCGCTGGGCATCGGTGCGAATACCGCGATCTTCAGTCTGCTCGACGCGCTGATGTTCAAGTCGCTGCCGGGAGTCAGGGATCCGGAGCGCCTTGTCCTGGTGACAGATCAGAGGAACTCGTTGGCCTCGTTGGCGTTTCCTACGTACGAGCAACTCCGCGAGGAGAACCGGTCGCTTTCCGGTCTGTTCGCGGCCGGGCCGGTATGCCCGCGCCGCGCGATTGCCTCCGGTTCGGGGGGAGAGGCCGAGTTGATCCAGGCTCAGGCGGTGTCGACGGAGTTCTTTGAGGTCTTGGCCGTGCGTGCGGCGCTCGGCCGGGGTCTGATGCACAGTGGCGATCGAGAGCAGGACTTCCGCTCGGATGCCGTCATCAGCTATGGCTTCTGGCAGCGTCGTTTCGGGCGAGACCCGGCGGCAATCGGTAGTAGGATCGTCCTGGACGACGTGCCCTTCACCGTGGTGGGAGTCGCTCCGCAGGGATTCTTCGGCTTTGAGGTGGGCACAAATCCCGACGTTTGGTGGCCCATTCGCATGACGCCGTCGGTGGACGGACAGGCGGATGCGCTAACGTCCAAAGGTTCCACATGGGTCACCGTCATGGGACGTCTGAAACCGGCCGCGACGCGGGAGCAGGCGTCCGCGGAGCTAAACGTGATCTACCGCCGGATCATCGATGAGAACGCGGTCCAGTGGAATCTGTCCCAGGACGAACGCGAGAGGTGTGCGGAGTGGCGGATCGGTTTGCAGCCGGGTGGAACGGGCTGTACAGAACTGCGTCACGAACTCGGTCGGTCTCTGACGATTTTGATGGCCATGGTCGGCTTGGTGCTTCTGATTGCGTGCGCCAATCTCGCAGGCCTGCTTCTGGCCCGAGGCGCGGCCCGGTACCATGAGTTGGCCACACGTCTTGCGTTGGGCGCGAGTCGGTGGGCTCTGGGGCGGCAGCTTATTATCGAGGCCCTCTTGCTGGCCGTGACAGGTGGGGCACTGGGCTTGATCCTGGCACAGTGGGGGGTGCAACTGCTGGCCGGATATGTGCCGGCGTGCGGGCAGGCCGCGCAACTGCATTTGACGCCCGACCCGCGCATTCTGGCTTTCACACTGGTTGTCTCGGGCGCAAGCGGAGTCTTTTTCGGGATCGTTCCGGCGTGGCGAGGCAGCCGCATCGGACTGGCAACGGCCCTCCGCGACCGGGCCGACAGCCGCTCGGAATCGAGACAACTATGGAACAAAGGACTTGCTGTGTCGCAGATAGCCTTGTCCTGCTGTTTGCTCATCGGGACCGGACTCTTCGTCCGGACCGTCCAGAAGCTACATGCCATGGACCTTGGATTCGATCGCGATCATCTGATGGTCTTCGGGCTCGACACTCCGAAGGTCTACGATCAAGCCCGGTGGGTAGACCTCTGTCATAAGGTTCTGGAGGGGACGAGGCGGTTGTCCCAGGTGCGCGGCGCCAGCCTCTCCAGCGTTCGCTCGTTGGCAGGAGCGAATGGGGCCGCGGGTCCCCGAAAGGTGGCCAGGGTAGACGTCGACCCGGCCACCGAGGCAGGCCCGGCGGTAAGCCCCGTCGGAGTAGCCCCCGGGTATTTTGAGACGACAGGAATTCGACTGCTGCGGGGAAGGGACTTCGGTCCGCAGGATGCGTTGTCCCCGGGAGGCGATCCTACCGGAGAGACTACGTATCCCGTGATCCTCGACCAGACCGGCGCCAAGCGGCTCTTTGGAAACGCCGATGCTGTAGGGGCGCACCTGCGTCCTATCGGGCTGCCTTTCGGCCTTGCCTGGTCGTCTCTGGAAGTGGTCGGTGTGGCCGAGGACGCCATCCATAGCAACGTTCACGACGGACGCGAGATCACTCTCTATGGTCCGGAGCGGTTTTATTTCCAGGAGTTCATCTTCTTCTATGTGCGAACGTATGGAGACCCGCTGGCGCTGGCGAGTGACATCAACCGGATGGTACGCGAGTTGGACTTGACCGTGACGGTGACCGGGCCACAAGCGCTGAGTGACATATTCGAGGGGCAATTGCTTCGGGAGCGATTGACGTCTCAGCTCGCTGGTTTCTTCGGCCTGTCCTCTCTGCTGTTGGCCTGCCTCGGGCTGTATGGCATCTTGTCTTACCGCGTGGCTCGGCGGACGCAGGAAATTGGGGTTCGGATGGCTCTCGGGGCGCGAGCCGGCAACGTGCTGGCCCTGGTGATCCGGCAGGGGATGGCGCTGGCCTTGACAGGGTGTGGCATTGGCATCGGGTTGGCCATGGCGCTGACCCGACTGGTCTCGAGCCAGCTCTATGGCGTCACGCCGACAGATCCTCTGACCTTTGGCGCGGTGGCGCCGATTCTGCTGCTGGTGGCGTTGCTCGCCTGTTACCTGCCGGCCCGCCGGGCGGCGAAGGTCGATCCGATGGTGGCGCTGCGCTATGAGTAGGAGGAATGAATGGTAACCCTGTGGCAGGATGTTCGATACGGTCTGCGGATGTTGAGGAAGTCGCCCGGCTTCACCGCGGTGGCGATGATCACACTGACCCTTGGCATTGGGGCCAATTTGGCGCTGTTCGGCATCCTCAACGAGATGTTGCTGCGTCCCAAACCGGTCGCCCGACCTGGCGAGTTGTGGTCTATCGTACCGGCCGGCAACGCCGGTCAAACAGTTCGTGAGAATTTCTGTCGACCTTACTATGAAGTGTTTCGACAGGAAGAGGGAGTGTTCAAAGGCATCATTGGCTACGCAAACATCCAGCCCAAACTCCACACGAAAGAAGGTTGGGAACATATCGAGGCGCAGTTGGTGTCAGGGGACTACTTCTCGTTTCTCGGCATAGCCCCCGTGTTGGGACGAGGGTTTCTCCCGGAAGAAGGGGCCCAGGGCGGGGTTCACGCCGTCGCTGTGATTAGTCATGCCTTCTGGAAGAGACAGTTTGCCGGAATGAAGGATGTTTTGGGAAAGACCGTCATACTCAACAACACAGTGGTGGAGATTGTGGGTGTTTCACCCAAGGAATTTGCCGGCCTCGATCTACAGTCACCGTGTCTGTGGATGCCTGCAAGTATGGAGCCTGTGCTGGGGGCACTGACGGTCTACGAATTCGTCGGTCGCCTGGGGGAACCGGAATTAGCCGCTGCCGCAGAGGATTATTTGACCCCTCTCGCGGCCGAAGTGAAGAAGGAGTTGGAAGGTCGTAGCGATCCTCGTTGGTATCAGTATGGAACCTCACCAGACTTCCACCGAATCAGGCTCGAGCCCATGGGTCGGGGCCTGCTGGGTACATCACGATCACTTTTGAAGCCAAAGATCGTCAATTTTCTGAAGTTCGCGGCGATCGCGACGGTGCTGCTGCTCTTGATTGCCTGTGCCAACGTGGCCGGTCTGTTTCTTGCCCGTGCCCTGCAGCGCCGCAAAGAAACGGCCACCCGAGTCGCCCTCGGCGCCACGCGTTTTGACCTGCTGCGTCAGGTGGTCTGCGAAGGGGTTCTCGTCGCGGCCGGCGGCACGCTCGGCGCGCTACTGGCGTTTTCGTGGGTGAGCCGAACGATCATGCAGTTTGTCAGTTGGTGGCCGGGGACGCCTCTGCGTTTGATGCCGGACGTGCGGATCCTGCTCTTTGCGGCCGGAGCGGTGCTGGCGGTGGGGATAGGAGCCAGTATCTTACCCGCACTCCAGGCGAGCGCGTTCGAGCCGTTCGCCGCCCTCAAGGATGGCGGAGGCGCAGGGCGCAGGCGACTGTGGTTGCGCCATAGGTTGATTGTCGCGCAGGTGGCTGGATCACTCGTTCTGTTATGCGGTGCGATGTTGTGTCTGCGCAGCATGAGCAAACAACTCGCCGTGGACTTGGGATATGACCACGACCGGCTGATTACCGTGCCGCTCGATCTGGAACGTATCGGTTTCACAGAGGATACGTTCGGACCGCAACTGGCGGAGATCATCCGTCGCGTGACGTCTATTCCCGGAGTCGAACAGGCTTGTGCGACGCCTGTTCATCTAATGAGTGGACTGAAGACGAATCTGGTCGTGTCGTCGGATCGACCCGAAGGAGACCCCTCGCCCAATGACGATCTCATAATACTGGGATTCTACCCGGCCGTTGGTCCTAACATGTTTACTGCGATGGGGATCCCTATACTGCGCGGCCGTGACTTCTGCCAGGACGATATCGATTCAGGGCGCAAGGTCACGATCGTGAACGAAAGCTTCGTGCAGAAGTATTGGCCGAACCAGAACCCGCTGGGCAGATTCATTCGCAGGCGGGAAGTCATCGGTGTCGTCAAGGATGCGTGTTTCAATGAATATGACGAACAGTTGGAACCTACACTATTTTGGATAACAAAGAAGAAAGAGCTTCTCCATGCCAATCTGTTGATCCACACCACAGCAGATGCGCGACACATGCTTACCGCTGTGCGTGCCGAATTGGGCCGAATCCATCCCAAGCTGGCCCAGGGTAAGG
>CAZOFX010000036.1:0-46242 GCA_964579055.1 uncultured Pirellulales bacterium | reverse complement strand
ACTGGTAGATGCTCTTGAACCAGTCGTCGTTGGTCCCCTGGCTGGCGAAGATGCGAAGGAGGTCACCGTCGACGAAGGCCGAGACGAAGGAATGTCCCGCGCCGAAGCGGGCCACCCGCGCGCCGGTGTTGAGGTTCTGGATGTAGAGGTGCATGTTCTCTTCGGCGGCATAGTCACCGACCCGGTCTTTGGCGTCGTTGCGGTGGTTGAGGGCGAGGTAGGGCGTGCCTCTATAGACGAAGGGCGTGTTCTCCATCGCGGCGCCGAAGTTCGTGGGGATCTTCACGAGCGCCGGACGCCGGGGCTTGTCACCCGCCGGATTCCATCGATCCGGGATCAGATCGTCGAACGTCTCCACCGGCCAGTACCGCAGTCTCTCCATGTCCTGTGGGACCGGCTGGCGATATTGCACGTAGGCGCGGACGTTGCCCTTGACGGTGTAGGAGACGTTGCCGTTGAGCTTGCGGCCCTGGGCTTCGGTCGCACCGAAGACCTGATATCCCATGAGCGTGCAATCTTCGAAGTCCACGTGCAGTTGCTCGGCCTTCTTGCAGCCGCAGCAGATCACGCCGGTCGAAGGGGTGCCGTGCGGCTGAGAGAAGTTCAGCACGATCAGTTTGCAGTCCTTGAACCGGACCCGCGTATAGAGCTCATCGACGCCCGGATAGCCCGCCTGTAGCGCATTGTCGGGACCGACGAGCGTGCAGTTCTCGAACGTCGCATGAGGTACGTCCGGCATTGAGCCGTCTTCGCCGCGTACGTAGACGGCGCCCGCGTCGCCCCACCAGTCGAGGTTGGCGAAGTAGCTGTCTCGAAACACGACGGGTTCGCCTGGGCGGGGTTTGTGCGCCATGACGGCGGCCCCGGAAAAGCGGCCGATCCCCACGCAGCGGTCCACGACGATTGAGAACTCCGACCCCTTCGTGTTGCTGATGTCTACTCCCATGCCGCCTTCCGAGCCGGTGACATAGAGGTTGCGGAAGATCCAGCGGTCCCAGATGATGCCGGAGAACTCCGGCGCACATTTCCAGGGTCCCCACCAGTCGACGCTCTTGAGTCCCCACTCTGCGGCAGGATCGCCCTGGTCTACGATCATCCAGGTGGGATTGCCGGTCGGGGCCTTCGGATTGGTGCGGACCACCACCGCCGGAGCGCCCGAATCGATCACGACGCGACCGGTCTGCCCGGAGCCGTACGCGCCGTCCGTGTCACCGACCAGCAGGTTGTAGGAGCCTGCGGCCCCTTTGAAGGACGGATAGAGATTGGCTTCCGGGTACGTGCCGGGCGCGACCACGACGCGATGACCGCCCTCGCTGTCGGGGACCGCCAGAAGGCCCGCCTGAATCGTGTGGAAGGCCGTGGCCCAACTGCGCCCGTCCGAGTTGTCGCCGCGGGGCGAGACGTAGATCGTTCCGCCTCTGCGACCGGTGTAGTCCGAGGCGCCCGGATCGAAACCGTCGGCCCAGGCGGTGGTGACGCACGTCAGTACGAGAAGACAGCTCCACCGCAATGTCGATCTCGACATGGTCTTGCACTCCCCTTGCTCTATCGTGAATCGTTCGGCCCTGCCGGCGATCCCGGGAGCGCGTCGCAACCGTCTCAGCGGGCCTCGACGGACTGGCGCAGCTCGCGACAGGACTGGAAGAACTCGTCGGGCGACATCTCCCGCAGAAAGACCAGCCCACGCGCCGCCCGGATCATCGGGCTGGGATGATTGTGGAACCACTCGCGACCCAGACAGGTCTTGATCTTGCGATATTGCTCCACCTGGACGCGCTGGGCCAGCAGTGAGAAGGGTCCATCGTATTCGTAGCTCGGGAACGACGCGTCCTTCTGCGTGATGAAGGCGTTCATGAAGGCGTCGTCCAGGATGGCGAACATGGCCAGGGAGATGGGCACGAAGACGTTGGCCTCCGACGGGTCGAAGCGGAACCAAACGTTGCGGTAGCCCCAGATCTTCAGGTCGGGCTTCTCGCCCTTCTTCAGATGGATGCGAATCGCCTCGGCCAGCGCCTGCATGACCTTGTAGTGCGTGTCCGGTCCGCTGGCCTCCGGGTCGAAGGCGACGGTGATGACGTCGGGGTTGACGCGTTCCAGCTCGGCGACGATGGGCGGGACGTCGCGGTCCATCGTCGGGTCCTTGGTGAAGACGTCCCCGGTGTAGAAGCTCAGGCGCAGGTGGCGGACGTTCTCGCACTGCCAGCCGTAGTAGCCCCAGAGACACTCCGCCTCCCACTCGCGGCACATGCCCTTGAGTCTCTGAATGGGCTCGGGGTCTTTCTTGCCCGGGTAGGTCGTGGCGAAGTACTCTTCGATTTCACTGGTGTACCGGTCGATGTGGTTGAGGAAGTCCCCGTCGAACAGCTCGATCAGGTTACGCAGCATGCGGCGGGCATTGCCTTCGGCCTTCTCGTGCTCGTCGCGGCCGGCAACCCCGTCTAAGTATTGCCAGACGTCACGATTGCGATCGATCATGTTGTTCTGTTCGAAGTAACCCTGGGCGATCAGCTCGGCGAACGTGCCGGCTTCGAGGAAGCGGCGAAGGTTGGCCATCTGGGCCCGCATGAATTCGTTGGTCACCGCGGTGAAGCCGCTGGTCAGCGTCATGAAATGATGCTGGTTGGTCCGGCGGCGGAAATGGCGAACGACCTGCGCGAAGTAGCCGAGCATGACGTCGTCATGATGCGGCTCGGTGTGCAGGAAGCACCGGTCCTTCTGGACGTTGGCCCCCGCCTCGATCTTGCCGACCAGTCGGTCGTGGACCGCTTGGGCCAGTTCTTTCAACGTCTGTCCGCGACGCTGCAGGACGAGCGCCGCCAGCGGGTGAGCATGACCATCCTCCTCGGTCAGATCGAGCAGACGCTTGTTGCGCTGCACCGCCAGTTCCACGAGGGTCTTCTCGACCTCGTCGTCGCTGACGGTCTGGGCTTTCTGGAGGGTGACGATCCGTCGCTCGGTCAGGCCGGCCGCAGCCCCTCGTGTGATGTAGAATCGCGCGTTGGGCAACAACTGGAGACAACTGGCGGGGATGTTGATGTGCGTCTGCGCTTGAATCGCCTCGGCCGCCAGCGCCGCCTTCGCCTGACCGGCGGCAATGACGATCGCCGTACAGTCGGGATTTCGCGTGATGGTCCGCAGGCCGATGGTGATGACCAGGCACTGGCGAGCGATCTCGATCCCGCCCAGGTCGGTGGCGGCCGCCGCCTGCGTTTCGTAGTTGGTCGGGCACAGGCGCGTCGTCGAATTGTGGTCGGAGCCTTTGATGTTGAAGCCGATGTGTCCGTCCGGGCCGATGCCGCCGAGGAAGAAACCGATCCCGCCGAGTTGGCGAATGCGGCGCTCGTACTCCATGCACCACTGATCGACGTCTTCGAGCAGCGTCTTCTGGCGGCGCTCCAGGTTGGTCCGCGCCACGCGGTACCGCAGCGTCAGGTCCACGTGCTTGTCGGGCCACACACTGGCCAACGTCTCGCCCGGTCGAAGGCCGATCGCGCTCGAATCGATCAGTAGCGCCTTGGTCGGATCGAGACCGAAACCCTCGATATAGAAATGCTTCACATAGTGATAGAAGCTGTTGTGCTGGGCCGAATCCAGCGGATAGAAGTCGTCGATCTGCACGAAGTGCAGGCTGGCCATATCGGGTTTCTTCGCCGGATCGACGCCTGCCTCTTCGAGAATCTTGTGCGTCTCGCGCTTGTTCCAGTTCGCGACGACACGCTGCACCCATCGAATGAAGTGCTCGGGGCTCTTTCCCGTGGGCAGGCTGATGACGCCGCCGGGATGGTTCTGGACCCACTCGATGAAACGCATCGCGGTCAGCTTGCCCAGCGCGGGGAAGTTCTCGACCACGATCGTGGGGATCTTCTCCGTCGGGTGATACAGTACGTCGAACGACGAGGCCTTGACGGCGGCCTCCTCTACCGGTGTGAGAACTACAGGTGTGTCTTCTTGCATGGGATTAGTTTGTCAGGCCTGCGATGGCCGCTCCGATCAGCGTGGCGTTTTCGACGCTGACAATTTCATAATAGATGCCTTCTTGGTCCACGAGGTATTGCTTGAGGTAGTATTCCACCTTCGGGCGCAGGCCCTTGAGGTGGTAGAACGTCGTTCCCTCGGCGACGATGCAGACCGGCCGGCAGGGATTCTGGCCCTTGCCGGACTTGATCGCGGCCGACGAGAGGTTGGTGGCGGTCAGCTTCGCCGCCCGCTCGATGAGCGCGTCCACCAGATAGTAGACGGCTGTGACGTCCCGTTCAGCGCCGGCCAGGGCCTTGCCCAGCACGTTGTCGGCGCTCTCGGGGCGACTGAGAAACTCGCTGACGTCCTTCGTCGTCGCTTCCTTGACGGCCAGCAGCTTCTTGGCCGCAGACGCGGTGAACAGGCCTTCCTCGGCGGCCCGGCGAATCGTGGTCAGGCAGAGCGGGCCGAGATAGGCGCCCGAGATCATCTTCTCGAACGTGTTGATCCCCGGGTTGGCGGAAGCGGCGTTGAACTGCTCATCGATGTCGCCGCGAGGGGCCTTGCCGAAACCGCCCGACTCGACGTTGACGATCTGGCTCTTGGCGGCGTCCAGGCCCTTGGCCTTGGTGATATTGCGGTTGCCCTCGATGTAGGCGGTGTTGGTGCCCGTCCCGAGGATGAAGCCGACGTAGCTGTCGTAGTTGCGGCCGTCGGACGTCCCTCGGCCGGCCAGCAGGGTGGCGACTGTGTCGTTGAGCAGCACCATCCGCTTGGCGTCGGAGCTGGTGGACTCGACGATCGCGGCGTTGAGCCCTTCGCCGATCATCGTGCCCTCGACTTCCGGCGCCTTGATCTCCTTGGAGAAGTACAGGACGCGACCATCCTTGTTGGGCGACATTTCGATCGGATAGGAGAAGCAGAACCCCACGCACTCGCTCTGGCCGATGATGTCGGCGACGTAGCCGGCCATCGTGCCGAAGAAGTGCTCGCGACTGACTTCCTTCTTGATGCCCGGCATCGGGAAGACCCGGAAATTGGCGATCTCGGGGTCGCCCTGGCCTTTGAAGCAGACTGTCCCGACGCGGAAGTTGGTCCCGCCGGCATCCATAACGATCACCGGCTTGTTCCGCGGCAGCTCGCGTTCGGTCTCGATGTAGGTGGGCAGCATGGCCAGTGAACTCTTGGCGCCGGCCAGGCCCTTGCTCATCTCGTCCAGGAACAGCGCGCAGGTCTTCTCGATCTGGATGTCGGCATGGAACATGCCGTGCTTCCTGAGGAACGATTCGATCTTGCCTTTGATCTCATCCACCGGCCGGTCTCCTTCTGCTTTGGTTCGCTTCATCGGTCTGGTCAGTCGGAATATCCATTCGGGTGTTCGTTGTGCCACTGCCAGGCGGTTGCCACCATCGTTTCCAGGTCGGGCTTGCGGGCCGTCCAGCCCAGCTCTCGCCGGATCTTCGTCGCGTCGGACGTCAGAAAAGCCGGGTCGCCCGGCCGGCGGCCGGTCTCGACCACCTTGAACTCCCGGCCGGCAACACGCCGGACCGTATCGATGACCTCTCTGACGGAGTAACCCTGCCCGTTGCCCAGGTTATAGACCTGCTCGGCCTGCTCGTCCAGCTTGCGCAACGCCAGTAGATGGGCCCGGCACAGGTCGTCGACGTGGATGTAGTCGCGGACGCAGGTCCCGTCGGGTGTCTCGTAGTCGGTCCCGTAGATCCTGATGTCGGGACGCCTGCCCATTGCCGCCTGGATGGTCAACGGAATCAGGTGCGACTCGGGGCGATGGTCCTCGCCGCACAGACCGTCGTTGCCCGCGCCGCAGGCGTTGAAGTACCTCAGAGCCGCGTAGTGCAGCCGGCCTGCGTCGCTCTGGTAATGACACATCCTCTCGACCGCCCACTTGCTGTCCCCATAGGGGTTGATCGGCGCCTTGGGCATGTCCTCCGTGATCGGGACCGTCTCGGGCATACCATAGACGGCGGCCGTGCTGCTGAAAACGAACTTCCCCACGCCCGTCGCCTCCATGGCCGAGAGCAGGTTCTGCGTGTTCGAGGTGTTGTTCCGGTAGTACTTCAGCGGCTCGCGGACCGACTCGCCGACCTCGATCCAGGCGGCAAAGTGCATCACTGCCTCAATGTGCCGCTTCTTCAGGGTCTTGACGAGCAGGTCGTAATCCGCCAGGTCGCCGACGATCAGTTCCACGTCTCTGACGGCCGCGCGATGGCCCTTGCTGAGGTTGTCGAACACCACGGGTTCATGGCCCTCGCCGGCCAACAAGGCGGTCATGTTGCTGCCAATGTACCCGGCGCCGCCGCAAACAAGTATCCTCATGTCGTCTCGTCTTCCTCCGGCCGGCCGATATGTTGTGCGATCTTTCTCAATATCTCGGCAGCGAGCTTCGGGTCGTCACCCAGTTCGATCCAGCTCATACCCTCTCTCTGCGAGGGGTCCAGATCCATTCGCTGGGTCGTTCGCGTGCTCTGTGAGTGAATCCGATAGGCCTGAGAGACGCTGGCCACCTCGTTCTCGGGCAGGCTCAGTCTCTGCACGCGAATGGTGCACCGTACGCGCAGGCTCCCATCGGCCTGGGCAAAATCCACCAGGACCGACCGGCGAAGCGTGTGCAGATTGGCCTCCAGAGCATTGCCGAGATCGACGTTGTCTGATCGCCAGAACTCGAAGAACTGCCCGGCGGTCAACGGGAGGGTCCTGACTACGCCTGCCTGGGCGTCCGCTTTCTCGATGTTGAATCGCATCTGACGCAGAACGGTCTTGGTCGCTTCCACCGCCTGCGCGGTTGTAACTCCTGTTATGGTAAGGTCTTGAGCAGCGTCTTGGCGGAGTTGCTCTGTCGCGCAGCCGCTGAGCAGCGCGGCGGCGAACCACAGAAGAACAGCGGTGGATCTTGCGGGTCTGGCCATGTCAATCCTGTGAACCAGCTCTAAAGCAAAGAACGGATTATACGCGCGGTCCTGACTTCTCTCAAGTGCGATCGGCAAACAAAGGCCAGAATCTCCAGAGCTGCCCAGCGACCGGATTCCGAGAAGACTCTGGATCGGTCTGCTAAGGCCTTCTGTCGAATGACAGCTGGCCCGTGCTATCTTGCCCATCTTTATGAGTCGCGCTCCTAAAGCCGAGGTTGGTCCTGAGCCGATATGCCTGACGGAAACCGGCTTGATGACAGGAGTGCATCGTCGCAATGTCCTTGATCCAGAGACAAACCGTTGCCGCCGAACTGCGTTCGTTGCCCTTAGGCCGAACGGCGATCGAGTTTCTGGACTATCTGGTCGTCGAGGCAGGGCTTTCCGAAAACACCATTCTTGCCTACGGTCGCGATCTCAAGGGGTTTCTCAAATTCTGTGAGCAGCACGGGATCGACAGGATCACAGACTTGAAACCCTCCGTCGTCCGGGGGTATATCCACGAACAGGCCCGCGGTCCCAAAGGAGAGAACACCGTCAAACGTGCCCTGATCGCTATTCGCATGTTGCTGAGGTTCGCCAAGCTGACCGGCCTGATCGAGGACGACGGGTCAGACGTGCTGGAGACGCCGAAGACTTGGTACAGGCTGCCGGCGGTGTGCAACAAGCAGCAGGTTGCCAAGCTGCTCGGAGCGCCGGACCCAAAGGAGCCGTTCTATCTCCGCGACAGAGCGATGCTCGAACTGCTGTATGCCACCGGCGTTCGTGCCAGCGAACTGGCCGGGCTAAAGACTTCCGATCTTAACTTTGACGTCGGGTATCTGAGGTGTATCGGAAAAGGAAGCAAAGAACGAGTGATCCCGGTTGGAAAAGCAGCGGTCTCGGCTACACAGGATTACCTGGCCAATCTGCGTCCCAGATTGACCAAACCCGCCAGTGGAACCCATCTTCTCCTGTCGCGAACAGGAAGGCCCCTGACGCGTATTGAGATTTGGAGACTTGTCAAGAAGTACGCGGTTCGTGCAGGGATGCCACGGAGTCTGACGGTTCATACGCTGCGCCATTGCTTTGCGACGCATCTGCTCAGCGGCGGAGCCGATTTGCGTAGTGTGCAGGAGATGCTGGGTCACGTGGACGTGGGAACTACCCAGATTTACACGCACGTGGATCATGAGCGATTGCGACGAATTCACAAGGAGTTTCACCCAAGGCCGTGAGCCGGATCGCGGGCGCGATGCGTCAGGCCTCCTGGAGCGGACAAATCTTCGTTCTTGTTTCGGAAATAGGTGAAATCCGCATGATATGGAGTTGACTTGGGTCGATTATCAGGGCTACTATAGCGGGTGATAGAATAGGCAAGCGTCTTCTAAAGGTTTCTCCAATGAACGCTCGGCAGTGCGGCACGCTCTTGCTACTCCTGGCGGTCTGGCCTCTCTCATGTCTTGGGGCTCAGGAAGCCCCCCCGGCGCCCGCTCAGGAGGCCGCCCAGGCCGAAATCGACAAGCAGGTCAGGATCTACAAGAGTTCGCTTCTGGACGGCAAAGACGAGCAGACGCGTCTGGACGCCGCAACGTTGCTGCTTTTCAGCGAGAGCCGGGAAGCCCGCAAAGAAGTCCTCGATATCCTCCGCGACCCGAACCACCCTGGAGCACGGGCGGCCATCTGCAAAGCGCTGACCGTGGCGAGAGACAACAAGCAGCCTGTCACCGGCAAGGAGGAACTGGTCGAGCCGCTGATGGCGGTTCTCAGTACTGAAAACGACCCTGAGAGGGCGGAGCTGGCGGCGCAGACCTTGCTGATCTTCACCTATGAGACCGTGCAGCGCCGGCTTGAGATGCTGATCTCCGATGTGAACGCGCCCGAGGTCACCCGTCTCAACGCCATCCGTGCCCTGAAATATCAGCCGGACGACAGGGCAGTCTTCAAGCTGATGAACCTGCTCGACAATCCTCATCCGGCCCTTGCAGCCCAATCGCGGCAAGCACTGGCGATGCTTGGAATTAGAGTCCCCGACGATCCAAACGCCCTCCGCGCCCTGAATGACGGGCTTCAGCGACGGGGTCCTGAGGCCTTCCTGAACAACCCCACGATCATGCGGAACTGGCTTATCAGTAGAGAGAACCGCATCCGCGAGCTGACGACCTCGCTGGCCTCGTGGGAGCAGCGATACATGGTCGCCCTCGGGAGGCTGTATGACGTGCAGCCCGACGAGAAGACGCGAAGCGACTTTCTCGCGCAGCAGTTGGGTTCGACGGAACCGGCGGTAAAACTGTGGGCCTTGGGGAAACTGGAGGAATTGCGCAAGGGTACAGGGAAGGCCAAGCTGTCCGAGCAGGTGGAGAGCCTGCTTCTGGGTCTGATATCGCATCGGGACAAGCGAGTCCGTCTCAAGACGGCAAACCTGCTGTCGCTGGTGTGGGAGCTGAACTCGACGTCGCAGCTTCTGGACCAGTTGCAGGTGGAGGAGGACCCGGATGTCCGGCATGGATTGTTTGTCGCCCTCGGCAACGTGTGCTACTACGCCTCGTTGCCTACGTCGGGTGTGAAGATCCCCGATGACGTCAGGAGAAGGACGCTTGAGCTGGCGGTGCGGTTTCTCGAGTTGCCGGACGCAGAGAAGGTGCGAAGCGGAGCCGATGTGGTCTGGCGTCTGCTGGAACAGGACGGTCTGAAGCCTGAAGAAATCGACAAGTACCTGACGGCATTGGCGAACCGGTACGGACGGGCCAATCCGGCGGCCAACCACGGGCTTCGCGGCGAGTTGCTCGGCGCCATGGCGCGGTTGTGTGCCGAGCGAAGCAAGTGCCGGGTTCAGGCTGCCAAGCTGTATCGGCCTGTGTTCGACCAAGCGGTGGGCGATGATTTGGAGGCGGTCAGACTGGCCGGCCTGGAAGGGCTGACGAACATCGACAAGGCCACGGCCATCGCGAGAGCCAGGACCGGCCTTGTCAACGACACCGGTGCGGTGATTCGAGCCAGGCTGGTCGATCTAGCCGGCGAGGTGGGGGGGCAGGAGGATCTTGACTGGTTGTCGAAGAGGCTCGGTACGGAAGGAGAAGGCGAGGCCGCATGGCAGGCCATGCTCAAGGTCTTGCGCCGTTCGACGGCGGATGTCGTAGCCAAGTGGGCGAGCGACCTGGAAGCCGACCTGAGTACGTATACGGCCGAACGAAGGGCTGCACTGCTGGCGCTGCTCGAACAGAAAGCGCAGGCGGAGAACAAGGCCGACCTGCTGCGAGAGGTCAGGACCATACTCTTCGGCATCCATGTGGCCGCCGGCGATGCGACGAAGGCGACCGAATATGGGAACCTGCTTTGGGAAGCGACCAAGAGCGCCCAGGACAGGCGCATGACGACCGCCGGCCTCGTGGGAATGTGTCTTGAGGCCCCGAACCCGCCCGTGGATCTGGTCAGCTCGCTTCTCGATAGGCACCTGGCGGCTCAGGACCTGGAGCCCGACAGCCCGATCGCCGCTGCCATCGGCGCCTATCTGAACAGGGCCGAGGCGACGGACCCCAACCCGATTCTGGCGAAGCTTCGGCAGATCAGGGTCAAAGATCCCGACACGCGCAGGGTCTGGCGAAGGCAACTGGTGGAATGGGAAGCGTTCGCCAAGGCCAGGAAGCCCGGGGAGGGCGATAAGGTCAGCAATTAGCGGCGGTGATGGAATCCGGCCGGCTCACGCGGCGATCGACGAGGTTCGGACGGGCTGTTCCGCACCGAGCGGGGGTGGAGCTTTTTTCTATTTTTCCACTTTTTCTGTTTGCACGCGCGCGGCCTGTCCCTTATATTCATCGATTTATAACCAGTGACTGCCGGACCAGGGCCGAGTCTTGTCGTGAAACACGGGGAGAAACGTTCGTGGGGACGTTATCTCCCGACCTAAGGATCTCGCCCCGGTACCGCTGCTGGTGTCGGCTTACAGAGGCCCCGGTCGGGGCCGCAGAATCGTACGCTGTGCTGCTGTAGCTCAGTCGGTAGAGCGCGTCCTTGGTAAGGACGAGGTCCTGGGTTCAAATCCCAGCAGCAGCTCCATGCAAATAGGACAGGTCCGTTGGGCCTGTAGACAAGTAGGACCGTAGCGGTGGCGGTGAATCGCCATCGGCGCAAGCGCGTTGAGCGCGAACCAGGAAAGCAAAAGGCAGAGCGAATAACCGCTAACCAGGCACATTGGAGGTTTAATTGAAACATGGCCAAGGCAGTATTTGAACGGACCAAACCGCATGTGAATGTGGGAACGATCGGACACGTTGACCACGGCAAGACGACTCTGACCGCAGCGATGACGAAAGTCATGGATCTCCACGGCCTGTCAAAGTTCAAGTCCTATGATGATATCGCCAAGGCATCGGAGGCGCAGGGCCGCCGCGACCCGACGAAGATCCTGACGATCTCCACGGCACACGTGGAATACGAGACGGAGCACCGCCACTACGCCCATGTGGACTGCCCGGGCCACGCCGACTACGTGAAGAACATGATCACGGGTGCTGCCCAGATGGACGGGGCAATCCTGGTGGTGAGCGCCTATGACGGCCCGATGCCCCAGACTCGCGAGCACATCCTCCTGGCCCGCCAGGTGAACGTGCCGACGATCGTGGTCTTCCTGAACAAGGTGGACCTCGTCGACGACGCCGAGCTGCTGGACCTGGTGGAGCTGGAAATCCGCGAACTGCTGAGCAAGTACAAGTTCGATGGCGACAATACACCGGTCATCCGGGGCAACGCCGTCGCGGCGATGAACGCGTCATCGGCCGACGATCCGGCCTGTGCCCCGATCGTCGAGCTGCTCAAGGCCATGGACGAGTACATTCCGATGCCGAAGCGGGAAATCGATATGCCGTTCATCATGCCCGTGGAAGATGTGTTCAGCATCAAGGGCCGCGGCACCGTCGGCACCGGCAGGATTGAGAAAGGCAAAGTCCGCGTCGGGGACGAAGTGGCGATTATCGGCATGAGCCAGGACATCCGCAAGACCGTCGTGACGGGCGTCGAGATGTTCAACAAGACGCTCGACGAAGGTCAGGCGGGCGACAACGTCGGTCTGCTGCTGCGCGGCGTGGAGAAGAAGGAGCTGGTGAGGGGGCAGGTCGTCGCCGCACCCGGCAGCATCACGCCGCACACCAAGTTCCACGCGGAAGTGTACGTTCTGACGGCGGCGGAAGGCGGCCGTCACACCCCGTTCTTCCCCGGGTACAAGCCCCAGTTCTACTTCCGTACGACGGACGTGACCGGGCAGATCCATGCCTTGCTCAGCGAGGAGGGCAAGAGCGCGGAGATGTGTATGCCCGGCGACAACATTACCATGGACGTGGAAATCATCCAGCCGATCGCGATGGAAGAGGGGTTGCGGTTCGCCATCCGCGAGGGCGGTCGGACCGTCGGTGCCGGCATCGTTACGAAGATCCTTGAATAGCCGCATCGGGAAACGTTGGGATTTCGCCGGGCATGCGTGAATGCTTGCGGCCGAATCGGACCATAGAACGGTGCCACGGCTGGGCCAGGAAGAAGGCCCTCCCGGCCTGACCGTGGGCGCCGGTGGGATTGAAGTGCCATGGCTAAAAAGAGTAAGAGAGAAGACGTCTGGCTCGAGTGTACCGTCTGCAGTCAGCGCAACTACAGGACGAATATCAGTGTCGCGGAGGGTGCCCCAAAGCTGGAGCTGAAGAAGTACTGCAAGACGGAGCGCAAGCACACGGTTCACAAACTCAGGAGGAAGTAAGCGTTTTGCCATCTCCGTGTGGGATAGGCCAGTAGCTCAATTGGCAGAGCGTCGGTCTCCAAAACCGAAGGTTGGGGGTTCGATTCCTCCCTGGCCTGGTTGGTGTTGAGACACGGCTGTCGGTGTCGTGTCCAAGTGGCAAGTTGGCAGGATAGGCGGCTCATGTTGACACAGATATACAAGTCCGGACAGGGCAAGTACACGCGGCTATGCAGCGGCTTCGTTGCGGCGATCATCGTGGGGTTCGGTTGCTGGCGGCTCTACGAGAAACTCGGTGCCACCAACGTGAGTCTGTGGGTGGTGTCGCTGGTTCCTGTCGCCGTGTTTGTGGGTTTGGCGGTGTTGATTTACTGGCTGCTGAACAAGCCGGCGGTGGCCGACTTCATGATCGCGGCCGAAGGGGAGTTGAAGAAGGTCAACTGGTCGAGCCGGCGTGAAGTGGCCGTCTCGACGCTGGTGGTGATCATCGTGGTCGTTTTCATGGCCGCCCTTCTGGGTACGACGGACCTGGTGTTCCAGATGGTGTTTGAGTACCTCCTGAGTTAAAGGGGGGCCGGCGCACGGCAGGATCGTGCGTCGGAAAATACGGCCGGCTGGTGACGGACCACAGGTCGGGCCGCGCAAGGAATGAGCAGAAGTTGACGAGTGCACCGCTTTCGGTCAGCAGGACGGAACGGTGCAGTGAGCCGGGCGCGACAGCCCTACGATTGTGGACCGCTTGCAGAGCGGCAGACCAAAGGCACTGGGATGCACTGGTACGTCTTACGAGTTGCGGCAAACAAAGAGATGCAGGTGAAAGAAGCCCTCGAGCGCAAAACGGCGCAGGAAGGGCTCACCGACGTCATCGGGCGCATCGAAGTACCGACCGAGCAGATCAAACGGATTCGGGGGGGCAAGCAGACGGTCCACAAGCGCAAGCTCTATCCCGGCTACGTGTTCATGGAGATGGAAGCCACGGAGGACGGACGGGTCCCGGAGAGCGCTTGGTTCATGATCAAGGGCACCGGCGGGGTCGGGGACTTCATCGGGACCGAGGGCATGCCCACTCCGATGCGGGATACGGACGTGGCCAAGATGCTTCTGGATGCGGACAAGCCCGAGGAGGCGCCGAGCATCAAGGTCGAGTTCCAGAAAGGCGACCATATCAAGATTCGCGAGGGAGCCTTCGAGAACTTCGAGGGAACGGTCGACTCAATCGATGCCGAGCGGGGAATCGTCAAAGTGATCGTGACGATTTTCGGTCGCAGCACGCCGCTGGACATCGAGTATTGGCAGATTGAGAAAGTGTGAAGTGAGGCAGTCAGAGACTTCGTAGCGAGTGCTGCGAGGCGGTGGCACGATAGCGCAAGGGTGTGAGATGGCAAAAGAAGTCGTAACCAAGATCAAGTTGCAGGCGCCGGGCGGCAAGGCCACGCCGGCTCCCCCCATCGGTCCGGCCCTCGGTCAGCATGGGGTGAACATCGGGCAGTTTGTCTCGCAGTTCAACGATCGCACGAGGGACCTCAACGGGATGACGGTGCCGGTGGTGATCACCGTCTATATCGACAAGAGCTTTTCGTTCGAAGTCAAGAGCCCCCCGGCGGCCGTGCTGCTGAAGCAGGCGGCGGATGTCGCCAAGGGCAGCGGAGTGCCGAACCGGGAGAAGGTCGGCAACGTGACAGCCGCGCAGGTGCGCAAGATTGCCGAGACCAAGTTCAAGGATCTCAACGCCTACGATCTGGAACAGGCCGACAAGATCATTCGAGGCACCGCGCGCAGTATGGGAATCGACATTGTAGATTGAGTGGGATTTGGGCAGCGTTGATATGAAGGCCAAGAGCAAGAGATACGAGAAAGAGGCGCAGCAGGTCAGCAAGGAAGCGCTCAGCCTGGATGCCGCAGTGGACAAGATCAAGTCGTTCGCGTCCGTGAAGTTCGACCAGACCGTCGAGTGCGTCCTGCATCTCGGGATCGATCCGAAGCAGGCGGACCAGTTGATCCGAGGCTCATTGTCGCTGCCTCACGGCGTCGGCAAGCAGAAAAGGGTCATTGCGTTCTGCGCGGACTCCGACGTCGAGGCCGCCAGGAAGGCGGGCGCGATCGAGGCCGGGACCGATGAGCTGATTCAGAAGATCACGGACGGCTGGCTGGATTTCGACGTGGCGATCGCCTCGCCGAAGGTCATGGGCAAGGCGGGAAAGCTGGGCCGCATTCTCGGTCCGCAGGGCAAGATGCCGTCGCCCAAGAACGGCACGGTGACGGACGACGTCGTCACCGCGGTGAGGGAGTTCACCGCCGGCAAGATCGAATTTCGCAACGACGCGGGCGGCAACGTGCACGCGGTCGTGGGCAAGCAGAGCTTCGACAAGAAGAAGCTGGTCGAGAACATCGAGGCGTTCATTTCCCACATCAAGAAGATCAAGCCGAGCACGTCGAAGGGTACATACATCAAGAAGGCGTGCCTGTCGGCGACGATGAGCCCGGGAGTGCTGGTGAGCGTCTGACCGCCCGCGGATCGGACGTGAAGAGATCGGTCATGGGCGTTGGGAGTTCGGCCGAGGCATCCGGCAATGTCGGCCGGGTCGCTCGGGATGCTGTGTAGACGGGAGACGAAATGAGCAAGTACGTGAAACAACTGCTTCAGGCGGAACTGGAAAATCGGATGGTCGATGAGGGAATCCAGGACTTCCTGGTTGTCAGGATGAAAGGCATTGGGGGTGTCGACAACAACGTGATGCGTGGAGCGCTGAAGGAGAAGGGCATCCGCCTGGCGGTGGTCAGGAACGCTCTGTTTCGGCGTGCCTTGCGCAATCGCAAGATGGATGCAGCGGCAGGGTTGTTCAGCGGTCCGGCGGCCATCGTCTACGGCGGCGACAGCATCGTGGACGTCGCGAAGGAGATGACGGACTGGGCCAAGAAGCTGGCGCCCGTAGAGATCACCGGAGCCTTTCTGGATGGGACGGCTCTGGACGCGGCCGGGGCGGCGCAACTGGCGGCGATGCCGACGCGGGCCGACCTCCAGGCGAAGATCTCCGCGTGCATCACCTCGCCGGGAGCGGGTGTGGTCGGGGCCGTGATGGGGCCGGCCCGGGCGATCGCTGGTTGTCTGAAATCGATCATCGAGAAAGCGGAAAAGCAAGCGGCCTGAGACATCACCAGGTCTGTCCCTTCAATCTGTCACGAGTGATTACTAACGGCCTGTATGGTTGCCCCGCAAGGGTTAAACGGGACGGTGGAGTTCCGGCTACCGTCAGGCGTTGGACATAGAGGAGTATTTCCACATGGCTGACGAACAAACCAAGAAACAGTGGGGCGCCGGAATCAAGGAGTTGGGTGACAAGATCGTGGCCCTGAGCCTGCTGCAAGCCAAGGAATTGGCGGATTACCTGAAGGATGAATACGGGATCGAGCCGGCGGCCGGCGGCGCCGTGATGATGGCCGGGCCGATGCCGGGTGCCGCCGCGGGCGGCGAGGCCGCGGAAGAGAAGAGCACCTTCGACGTTATCCTCAAGGGATTCGGCGACAAGAAGATCCAGGTCATCAAAGAGGTCCGCGCCTTGACTGGACTGGGCCTGAAAGAGGCCAAGGATCTGGTCGAAGGGGCGCCCAAGCCGGTGAAGGAAGGGGTCAGCAAGGAAGACGCCGAGGCGGCCAAGAAGCAACTCGTCGAGGCCGGCGCGGACGTCGAGATCAAGTAGGTATCCAGGCACTGTCACCAGTTCAGGATTTGGGGTGTACCGGGCCGTGTGATGGCCCGTGTGTGTCGGTCAGACAGCTACCAAGCGTAGGAGCCACAGATGGTTGCGCGAACCGTTCGCAATTTCGGCAAGGTCCAGGATGCCGTGGAGATTCCCGATCTCGTCGCGGTGCAGAGGGTCAGTTACGACCGTTTCCTGCAAGAGGACGTGCCGCCTACGAAAAGAGAGGATCTGGGGCTGGAGGCCCTGTTCCGGGAGATTTTTCCGATCGAGAGTTACGACAAGAAAATGACCCTGGAATATCTGTACTACGAGCTGGAGAAGCCGCACTACACCCCGCTGGAGTGTCGCCAGTTGCGTCTGACGTACGCCTATCCGCTGAAGATCCACTGCCGACTTCGCTCGGAGAGCGGCGCGGACATGGCCGAGCAGGCGATCTACCTGGGCGAGATGCCCGTGATGATCGGCGGCGGCGAGTTCATCGTCAACGGCGCGGTCCGGGTCATCGTCAACCAGTTGCACCGCAGCCCCGGCGTCGACTTCCTGATCGAGAGCAAGGAAGGCGACCGGGTGCTGCACGGCGGGCGAGTCATTCCCGAGCGCGGAAGCTGGATCGAGATCGGCGTGACCCAGAAGGACATTCTGGTCGTCAAGATCGACCAGTCCAGCAAGATTCCTGCGACGGTCTTTCTCCGCGCGATCAGTCCCGATTTCGGGGCGACGGAGGACATTGTCCGCCTGTTCTTCCCGACGAAGACCGTGCCCGTGAACAAGCTGTCGCCGGAGATGTGGGCGGTCGGCCCGATCGTCAACACGGAGACCGGCGAGATCATTGTCGAGGCCGCCGCGCAAATCAGCGACAAGGTTTCGATTATCCAGCAGAGCGACATCAAGAAGGTCGAGGTCATCGAGCAGGTGCGCGATGCCATCGTTCTCAATACGCTGGCGGAAGACGACTGCGAGAGCCATGAGCAGGCTCTGCTGAAGTTTTACGTCCGCCTGCGTCCGGGCAACCCGCCCAACCAGGAAAAGGCCAAGACGTTCTTCGCGGAGAAGTTCTTTGACGCGAATCGCTATCGCCTGGGCAAGGTGGGTCGTTTCCGGCTGAACCGCAAGTTCGGTCAATCGGTCCCCGAGGACGAGATGACGCTGCGCCCGGAGGATTTCATCAACACGATGAAGTACATGCTCGCCCTGCGGAACAACGAGGGCGAGGTCGACGACATCGACCATCTGGGCAACCGTCGTCTGCGGACGATCGACGAGCTGGCGGCCGATGAGATTCGCAAGGGCCTGCTGAAACTGCGTCGGACGGCGCAGGAGCGGATGAGCATCAAGCGCGACGCCGAAGAGACGCCACGCGTGGCCGATCTGATCAACTCCAAGAGCGTCGCCAGCAGCATCAACTTCTTCTTCGGTCGCGGGGAGCTGAGCCAGGTGGTCGACCAGACGAACGCCTTGAGCCAGTTGACGCACGAACGGCGTTTGTCGGCGTTGGGCCCGGGCGGTCTGAATCGTCGGCGTGCCGGCTTCGAGGTCCGCGACGTCCACATCAGTCACTACGGCCGGATCTGCCCGATCGAGACGCCCGAAGGCACGAACATCGGTCTGATCTCCTCGCTGGCTATCTTCACGACCATCGACGACTACGGCTTCCTGCTGTCGCCTTACCGGAAGGTCAAGGGCGGCAAGCTCACCGGCGAGGTGGAGTACCTTCGCGCCGACGAGGAAATGCGGGCGGTCTTTGCGCCGCCCAGCGCGGTCAACTTCCATACGCACAAGATCGACGAGGCGATGGTGCTGGCCCGCAAGGCCGGCGAACTCGCCCAGACGCCACGCGAGGAGGTCGATTTCGTTGATGTCTCGCCCAAGCAGATCGTGGGCGTTTCGGCCTCACTGATTCCTTTCCTCGAACATGACGACGCGAACCGCGCCCTGATGGGCTCGAACATGCAGAGGCAGGCGGTTCCGCTGCTGAAGACCGAATCGCCGCTGGTCGGCACCGGCATGGAAGAGGTCGTCGGCAAGCACTCGAGCATGGTAGTGCGTGCGGCGCACCCCGGAACGGTTACGGCGGTGGACGCCACCCGCATCGTGATCAACCACACCGACGACTACGAGCTGGAGAAGTTCGTGGGTCTCAACGAGCGGACCTGCCTGAACCAGAAGCCGATCGTTCAGTTGGGCCAGAAGGTCGAGGCCGGACAGGTGATCGCCGACGGCGGCGGCACCGCCCAGGGCATTCTCGCCTTGGGCAAGAACGTGCTCGTCGGGTTCGTGTCCTTCGATGGGTTCAATTTCGAGGACGCCATCATTGTCAGCGAGAAGCTGTGCAAAGACGACAGCTTCACGAGTATTCACATCGATGAATTTACGACGGAAGTCCGCGAAACCCGGCTGGGCAAGGAGGAATTCACGCGGGACATTCCCAACGTCAGCGAAAAGGCCCTCCGCAATCTCGACGAGCATGGGATCGTGCGGGAAGGCACGCGGGTCTGTCCCGGTGACATCCTGGTCGGCAAGGTGGTCCCCAAGAGCAAGGTCGAGCTGACGCCGGAAGAGAAGCTGCTGCACGCGATCTTCGGGCGGGCCGGCGAGGACGTGAAGAACGACTCGCTGGAATTGCCCAGCGGTTACGAAGGAGTCGTCATCAAGACCGAGTTGTTCACGAGGCGCGGCGCCGGCGGGGATGACCAGAAGAAGGTCCTGGCCGATGACGTCAAGCGTCTCGAGGCCGAGGTGAAGGCGAAGGAGTGCGGGATCTTCCGGCAGATGATCGAGGCGATTCACCGGCAGTTCGAGGTCAATCTCGTGGACCCGACGACGAAACAGAAGGTCGGCGCCAGCGAGGATGACGAGGTGATTTTGGAGCAGATCGAGAACTTCGACATCAAGTGGGTCCGGCCGGCGTCGCTGCGGGACGACGTCCAGAAGGTGGTGAACAAGTTCTGGGTCAAGATCACCGAGGAGGAAGAGGAAAAGGCGCGGCGGATCGAGCGGCTCAAACACGGCGACGAGCTGCCCAGCGGCGTTCTCCAGATGGCCAAGGTGTATGTGGCGATCAAGCGCACGCTGTCGATCGGCGACAAAATGGCCGGACGCCACGGAAACAAGGGTGTGATTGCGAAGATCATGCCGGAGGAGGACATGCCGTTCCTCGAAGATGGGACTCCTCTGGACATCATGCTCAACCCGCTCGGCGTGCCGAGTCGTATGAACGTCGGCCAGATCCTCGAGACGCATCTCGGGCTGGTGGCCAGGATTCTGGGCTTCGACGCCGTAACCCCGGTGTTCGACGGCGCCGATGAAGACGACATCCAGAAGCTGACGGAAGAAGCCAATCAGGTGATGGCCAGCCGGCGGAAGGCGCTGGATGAGCGGGGCGAAGCGCCCAAGGCCGATGAGATGTTCATCCACGTGCCGAAGACGCTCAAGACCCAGTTGTACGACGGACGGACAGGCGAGCCGTTCGATCAGAGAGCGACCATCGGCCAGATCTATATGATGAAATTGCACCATCTCGTCGACGACAAGATTCACGCCCGAGCCACCGGACCGTACAGCCTGATCACGCAGCAGCCGCTGGGCGGCAAGGCTCGCACCGGCGGACAGCGCTTCGGAGAGATGGAAGTCTGGGCGCTGGAAGGCTACGGAGCCGCCTATACCCTCCAGGAAATGCTCACCGTCAAGAGCGACGACGTGGAAGGGCGAACGAAAATCTATGAGTCTATGGTCAAAGGCCAGAACACGCTGGAAGCCGGCACCCCGCTGTCCTTCGATGTGTTGTGCAACGAGATCCGGGGGCTGGGGCTCAACATCCAGCTCGAGAAGAAACGTCTGGGGCGGACCGCGCTGTAGTGTGTGGGGCGGGTTTTTGACTTTATAAGGGGCGCTCGATGTTAGGGAATATCTACGATCGGATCAATGATTACGGTTCGGTGAAGATCTCGCTGGCCAGTCCGAACGATATTCGCAGTTGGTCTTTCGGCGAAGTCCGCAAGCCCGAGACGATCAATTACCGAACGTATCGTCCCGAGAAGGACGGTCTGTTCTGTGAACGGATCTTCGGCCCCGAGCGCGACTGGGAATGTGCGTGCGGCAAGTACAAGGGCACGAAGTTCAAGGGGATCATCTGCGACCGGTGCGGCGTCAAGGTGACCCACAGCCGGGTGCGACGCAAGCGCATGGGCCACATCAATCTGGCCGCGCCCGTCGTGCACATCTGGTTCTTCAAATCGATCCCGAACCGTCTGGGAACGATCCTGGGCACGAAGAGCTCGGACCTGGAGAAGATCGTCTATTTCCAGGACTACGTCGTCACGGACCCGGGCACGACGCCTCTGAAGATTGCCCAGTTGCTCAGCGAAGAGGAGTATCGCGACGCCCTGACCAAGTACGGCAATTCCTTCAAGGCTTCCATGGGCGCCGAGGCGATCAAGGCCCTGCTGGAACAACTCGATCTGGATGCCCTGGGCGCGCATTTGCGCAAAGCCATTTCCAAGACGAACAGCAAGCAGAAGATCAAGGACCTCACGAAGCGGCTCAAGACGATCAACGAGATCAAGACGAGCAACAACAAGCCGGAGTGGATGGTCCTCGAAGCCATTCCCGTGATTCCCCCCGACCTGCGACCGCTGGTTTTGCTGGAACGCGACAACTTTGCCACCAGCGATCTGAACGACCTCTACCGTCGCATCATCAACCGGAACAACCGTCTCAAGAAGCTCATCGACCTCAATGCCCCGGAAGTCATCATCCGCAACGAGAAGCGAATGCTTCAGCAGGCGGTCGATTCCCTTCTGGACAACGGGCGGTGCCGCCGTCCGGTGTTGGGCAGCAACAACCGGCCGCTGAAGTCTCTGACGGACATGATCAAGGGCAAGCAGGGCCGCTTCCGCGAGAACCTGCTCGGCAAGCGCGTCGACTACTCGGCCCGGTCGGTGATCGTGGTGGGCCCGAGCCTGAAGCTGTATCAGTGCGGCCTGCCCAAGAAGATCGCGCTGGAACTCTACCAGCCGTTCATCATCCGCAAGCTGAAACAACACGGCTTCGCCGACACGATCAAGAGCGCCAAGAGGATGATCGAGCGCCGCGACGACCAGGTCTGGGATATTCTCGAAGAGGTCATCCATCAGCACCCCGTGCTGTTGAATCGTGCTCCCACGCTGCACCGGATGGGTATTCAGGCGTTCGAGCCGGTGCTGGTCGAGGGCAATGCGATCATGCTGCATCCGCTGGCCTGCAAAGGGTTTAACGCGGACTTCGACGGGGACCAGATGGCGGTCCACCTGCCGTTGAGCGTCGAAGCGCAGGCGGAAGTGCACATCCTGATGATGACCACGGGGAACATTTTCTCGCCGGCGAACGGCTCGCCGATGGTCGGGCCTTCGCAGGACATGGTCATGGGCAATTACTATCTGACCGTGACGCTGGAGGACCTGAATCCAGCGGCCGTGGCGGCGTTGCCGACAGGGCCGGTGCGTCCGCTTGCGGTGTTTCGCGACGAGTTCGAAGCCATGATGGCCTACGACACGGGCAAGATCGGACTGCACGACAAGATTCGCGTCCGCATCCATCGCAAGATGGTGCGCGAGAAGTCGGGCGAGATCCAGTTCGCCGAGGCGCTGCCGGACGGCAGCGGGTACAAGCCCCGTGTGATCGAAACGACGGTGGGCCGTTGCCTTTTCAACGACATCCTGGTCCAGGAGATGCCGTTCTACAACCTGACGATGTCTCAGAAGAAGCTCAGCCAGGTGATCAGCGACTGCTTCGAATTTGCGGGCAACGCGCAAACGGTCGGTCTGCTCGACCGCATCAAGGACGTAGGTTTCCGCTACGCGACGCTGGCGGGTCTGAGCTTCGGTCTGACGGACCTGAAGATTCCGGCCAAGAAAGCGGAGATCATTGCCGACACCGAGAAGCGCGTGGCCAAGATTCTGAAGAACTACAACGACGGCGTTCTCACGGAGCGCGAGCGCTACAACCAGGTGATCGACGCCTGGACCAACGCCCGTGTGGCCGTGACGAACGAAATGATCCGCGGCCTCCGCGAAGACAAGAAGGAGGACGGGACGCCGTATCTGAACCCGATCTACCTGATGTCGGATTCGGGCGCCCGAGGCAGCATCGACCAGATCCAGCAATTGGCCGGCATGCGAGCGTTGATGGCCAAGCCCAGCGGCGAGATCATCGAGACGCCGATCAAGGCGAACTTCCGGGAGGGCCTGACCGTGCTGGAGTATTTCAGCTCCACGCACGGGGCGCGCAAGGGTCTGGCCGATACCGCTCTGAAGACGGCGAACTCGGGATACCTGACCCGCAAACTGATCGACGTGGCGCAGAACGTGATCGTGATCGAGCGGGACTGCCAGACGTTGCAGGGCATCACGAAGAGCACGGTCAGCCGCGGCGACCAGGTCGACATTCCGCTGTCGCAACTGGTGATCGGCCGAACGGCGCGAGACAACATCCGCAATCCGATCACGGACGAGATGATCGTCCACGAGAACGAGGTCATCACGCCGGAAGTCGCGGCGAAAATCGAGGCGCTGGGGCTCGATGCGATTCGTGTGCGGAGTCCGCTGACGTGCGACAGCCCGTTCGGCGTCTGCGCGAAATGCTACGGCTGGGATATGAGCACCGGCCAGTTGGTCGAGGAAGGCGCCGCCGTCGGAATCATCGCCGCGCAGTCCATCGGCGAGCCGGGAACCCAGTTGACGCTGCGAACCTTCCACACCGGCGGTGTCGCCTCGCGCGCCATTCTCGAACGCGAGCAGAAGGCCACACACGCCGCCACCGTCCAGTACCGCGACATCAACGCCGTTTCGCTCAGGCGCGACGACGGCACGGAGGTCATCGTGGCCCTCAAGCGCAACGGTGAGATCGCCCTGCTGGACCAGAAGGAACGCGAACTCGACAAGTTCAAAGTCCCGTACGGCGGCATCATCCTCGTGCCGAACGGCGAGAAGGTCAAGGCCGGCACCACGTTGTTCCAGTGGGACCCGCACCGGACGCCGATTCTGGCCGAGGTGCCCGGTATCATCCGGTTCGTCGATATCATCGAGGGCGAAACGGTCCAGACCGAAGAGGCGCGCGTCCGAACGTCGAAGCTCAAGAGCAAGGATGCCGACGTGAAGGTGCTGGAGCGCCCGGTGGTCATCGAGCACAAGGGCGACAAGCATCCGCAGATCATCATCGAGGACGCCAAGGGCAAGATCCTGGATGTCCACTACCTGCCGGCCGGGGCGCGCATCGAGGTGACAGAAGGCCAGGAGGTGCAGGCCGGACAGTTGCTGGCGCACCAGCCGCGAGCTACCGGCGGTACGCAGGACATCACCGGCGGTCTGCCTCGTGTGACCGAGGTCTTCGAGGCACGCAAGCCCAAGGACCCCGCCGCCATGGCCGAGATCAGCGGACGCGTCGAGCTTCGCAGCGACAAGCGCAAGGGAAAGATGACCATCACCGTTCGCAGCGAACACATGGAAAAGGAGCACCACGTCCCGCGCGACCGCCATCTGAACGTACACACTGGCGACCAGGTGGAAGCCGGCGACGCGCTGACGGACGGCCCGCTGGTGCCCCACGATATTCTGCGGATCAAGGGCGAGGAGGCTCTCCAGAGATACCTCATCGGCGAGATCCAGAACGTGTACCGCTCGCAGAACGTCAACATCAACGACAAGCACATCGAAATCACCATTTCGCAGATGATGCGAAAGGTGGAGATCGACTCGGTGGGCGACAGCACGTTCCTGCCGGGCGAAGTGACGGACAAGTTTGTCTTCCGCAAGGAGAACGAGCGGCTGAGCAACAGTCTGCGGATCGCCGACAAGGGAGACGTGACCGAGCTGGAGGAAGGCCAGATCCTGGACAAGAAAGACTTGGCCAAGGCCAACGAGAAGATCGAGCTGCTCGGCGGAAACCCGGCCAAGGGGCGAAAGCCCAAGCCCGCCACCGCCAAGACCCTGCTTCTGGGCATCACGAAGGCGTCGCTGTGGTCGGACAGCTTTATTGCGGCGGCCAGCTTCCAGGAGACAACAAAAGTGTTGACGGAGGCGGCGCTGGCTGGTAAAGTCGACGAATTGCACGGTTTGAAGGAGAATGTGATCCTGGGCCATCTGATTCCGGCCGGAACCGCCTTCAAGCCGCATCTGGAAATGAGAGTCAAGCATCTGGTCGAGGCTCCGGTGCCGAAGGAACTGGCAGGCGTCCGGGAAGAGAAGGAAGCGGAAGCCAAGGCCGAATCGAGGGTCAAGGAAATCCTTGGCATTGATTAGGCAAGAACGGTTTTGAATCGAGATTGGGTTATGCCGACGATTAATCAGTTAGTGAGAAAGCCAAGAGCGAAGTCCAAAGGGCAGAAGCGCGTCTCCGATATCAGCGGTTCGCCCCAGAAGCGTGGTGTGTGTCTGATCGTGCGGACGCAGACGCCGAAGAAGCCGAACTCGGCCTTGCGAAAGGTCGCGCGCGTGCGTCTGACCAACGGCAAGGAAGTGACGGCCTATATCCCCGGCATCGACCACAACCTCCAGGAGCACAGCACCGTGATGATTCGCGGCGGCCGCGTCCGGGACTTGCCCGGCGTCCGCTACCACATCATCCGCGGCGTGCTGGACTGCGCGGGGGTTTCCGGTCGTCGGCAGGGCCGCAGCAAGTACGGGGCCAAAAAGGCAAAATAGCACCCAGAACCCTTTAGCAGGCATGTGAGGCGATAGAAAACGTTATGGCCAAGAAGTTTACCTCTTCCAGCGTCCAACTGAAGCCGGACCCGAAGTTCAACAGCAAGCTCATCTCGAAATTCGTCAACTGCATGATGTGGGACGGCAAGAAGAGCACGGCGCAGCAGATCTTCTATGACGCCATGGACATCGTCGGCGGCAAGCTGAAGGACGTCCCGCCGGTGGAAATCTTCGAGACCGCGATCAACAACGTCAAGCCGCTGCTCGAAGTCCGCAGCAAGCGCGTGGGCGGGGCCAGCTATCAGGTCCCGATGCAGGTGAACCCGAGACGGCAGCAGTCGCTGGCGTTTCGGTGGATTCTGGCTTCGGCGCGGGGCAAGAAGGGCAAGCCGATGTGCCAGCGTCTGGCGAGCGAGCTGCTCGACGCCTACAACAAGCAGGGCGGCGCGATGACGACGCGCGAGAACGTGCATCGCATGGCTGAGGCCAATAAGGCGTTCGCTCACTTTGCCTGGTAGATTTGACCGGTGACAATGCCACGGCGGGTTTCCAGATAGCCGTGGCTTTTTTTTTAGGTAGATTGGGCCATTCGATTCGACGGCCGCAGCAGGCAGTGGTGACATGGGAAAATTGGAGAATACTCGCAATATCGGCATCATGGCCCACATCGACGCGGGCAAGACCACAGTGAGCGAGCGCATTCTCTACTACGCCGGAAAGACCTATAAAATGGGCGAGGTCCATGAAGGTACGGCCGTCATGGACTACCTGGAAGAGGAACAGCAGCGAGGAATCACCATCACCTCGGCGGCCACGAAGTGCCCCTGGAAGGGTTCTGAGATCAACCTGATCGATACACCCGGCCACATCGACTTCACCGCAGAGGTGGAGAGATCGCTCCGCGTGCTCGACGGGGCGGTCGCCGTTTTCGACGGGAGCGAGGGGGTTCAGGCCCAGAGCGAGACGGTTTGGCGTCAGGGGCAGAAGTACGGCCTGCCCTGCCTGTGCTTCGTGAACAAGATGGACAAGATCGGCGCCGATTTCGAGATGAGCTTCCGGAGCATTCGCGACAAGCTGCTGGCCCATCCGATCGCGGTGCAGATTCCCATGGGGGCGGGCGATCTGTTCGCCGGGATCATTGACCTGGTTACGATGCAGGCGGTCTTTTACGAAGCCGAAAAGATGGGCGCCAGCTTCCGCGAGACGGAGATTCCCGCCGAATACAGCGAGCAGGCGAAGCGCTATCGGGCCCGGCTGATCGAGCAAGCGGCCGAACACGATGAGGCCCTGATGGACGCGTTCGTCAACGACCGGCCTGTGACGGGCGAGATGCTCAGAACGGCGGTTCGCAAGGGAACCTTGGCCAACAAGCTGAACCCCGTCTTCGTCGGGTCGGCATTGAAGTACATCGGGGTCCAGCGGTTGCTCGACGGCGTCGTGGCGTACCTGCCTTCGCCGCTCGACAAGCCGGCTATTATGGGACATAAAGGGGACGACGAGTCGAAGGAAGTCGCGATCAAGTGCGATCCGAAGGGGTCGCTGGTAGCCCTGGCGTTCAAGATCACCAGCGATTCGCACGGTGATCTGAGCTTCCTGCGGATCTACCAGGGAACTTTGAAATCGGGCACGCGTGTCCTGAATGCCAACCGCGGCACGAAGGAGAACATCACTCGCGTCTTCGAGATGCACGCGAACGAGCGGAGGATCCTGGAGGAGGCGTCGGCCGGGGATATCGTTGCGGTCATCGGGCTCAAGCAGACCCTGACCGGCGACACGATCTGCGACACGAAGAAGCCGGTGGTATTGCCGAGTATTACGTTTCCTCAGACGGTCATCACCATGTCGATCGAACCGAGAACGGCCGCCGAACGGGCAAAACTGGCGACGGCCCTGGAAGCGATCCGGCGCGAGGACCCGACGTTCGAGTACAAGATCGACCCCGACACCGGCCAGACGGTTATCTGCGGCATGGGAGAGCTGCACCTCGAGGTTCTTCAGCACAAGCTGACGCGTGAGAGAAAGGTGGATGTCAGGGTTGGCAAGCCTCGGGTGGCGTACAAAGAGGCCATCACCCAGCCGGCCCAGGCGGAGGCCAAGTTTGTGCATCAAAGCGGCGGGCGCGGCCAGTACGGGCACGTGGTTCTGGCCGTCGAACCCCTGTTTTCCGAGGACGGGCACTACCTGGCCGACCTGCGGTTCACCGCCAACGTCACGCCCGACCAGGTTCCGAGGGAGTATGTCGCGTCCGTGGAACAGGGTGTGCGCGAAGCGTCCGGCAACGGCGTCCTGGCCGGTTACCCGGTCGTTGGCCTGAGGGTGACGCTCACCGGGGGCTCGTTCCACTCGGTGGATTCGTCGGAGCTGGCGTTTGAACAGGCCGCGGCGATGGCCCTGGAAAAGGCCATGAAGGAAGCCGGGCCGGTCCTGCTGGAGCCGGTGATGCGCGTTCAGGCGGTCGTCCCCGAAGCCGCATTTGGGGCGGTCCAGGCCGACCTGCTGGCCAAGAGAGGGCTGATAACCGACTGCCGCGTTCACGGCAACATGCGTGTGGTCGACGCGAACGTGCCGCTGGTGGAGCTGTTCGGCTATTCCAGCGACATCCGAAGCCTCACGGCCGGCCGAGGGAACTTCACGATGGAGCCGCTCAGCTACGAAAGAGTGCCAGACCATGTCGCCAAGGCGATCCTTTTCTGAGTCCAATCAGAAAATTTCACTTTTTTGCGCGGATTTGTGTGGCGGGCTGTTGACGTGATGCGTTGCTCGTGATAAATTCTTGGTTTTTCAGCTGTAGCGAGCATGGTCAGGATGACCGTGCGATACATAGTTACGCTGTGGCATATCTGTGATTGCCATCAAGGATGGCTCAGTGGGTTTTCTTTGTGATTTGGGGTTTGGCGAAGCTGACAACGGCTTTGCAGCGGCCTGATGCGGGCCCGAGCCTCAACCATTTAAGGAAGGCCAAATTCGGTCGACGGTCGCCCCGTGGTAGATGGCGAAACCGCGAGCCGAAGCCTTTCCTGTCCGTGACCAAGCGAAAAGCACTCATCGGGGCAGAAGTAGTGTCTGCACCGACGGATGGTACTGTAAGTGTGGGTAACGACGCCGGCGTCGTTGGCGGTCGCCGCAGCCTGTCAGAACGAGTGGTTCGGCGGCAAAATGCGATGATCGGGTGGTCCAGAGGAGTAGTATGGCTGCCGAAACAGAAAGAATCCGAATTCGGATGGAGGCATACGATCATCGGGCGCTGGATGCCTCCGCTCGGGAGATCGTAGAGCATGCTCGTCGAACGAATGCGCGGGTCAGTGGTCCGGTCCCGCTTCCGACGCGCATCGAGCGGTACACCGTACTGCGAAGCCCCCACATCGACAAGAAGTCGCGAGAGCAGTTCGAGCTGCGGACGCACAAACGGCTTATCGATATCCACGAGGCGAACGCGAGGACGGCCGAGGTGTTGAACCGTCTGGTGGTTCCCGCGGGCGTTTTTGTGAAGATCAAAGCGTAAGACCAAGGACATTTGAGTATGGCCATGCTGCTTGGGAAGAAGGTGGGGATGACCCGTGTGTACGACGAATCGGGGCAGTTGATCCCGGTGACGGTGATCGAAGCCGGACCGTGCACGATTACCCAGGTCAAGACCACAGAAACGGATGGGTACGAGGCGATCCAGGTCGGGTTCGAGGATGTCAAGGCGTCGCGGCAGAAGCGCCCTCAGGTGGGCCATGCCAAGAAAGCCGGGACCGCGCCGAAGAAGTTCGTCAGGGAGTGCCGGTTTTCGGACAAGCCCGAAAAGGAATACAAGCCGGGCGATTCGCTGACGGTCGCCGTGTTCGCGGATACCAAGTATGTCGATGTGACCGGCACCAGCAAGGGCAAGGGGACGGCCGGCGTGATGAAGCGGCACGGATTCGGCGGGTTCCCTGCCTCCCACGGCACCGAGCGGAGGCATCGGGCGCCGGGAACGCAGTCCGGCTACGGGACCAACCGAGGCTGGAGCGGCGGCATCAAGAAGGGAAAGCGCATGGGCGGCCACATGGGAACCGACCGCGTAACGACCAAGAACCACAGTCTCGTCTCGATCGACGAGGAGAAGAATCTGCTCGTGGTCAAGGGGGCCGTGCCGGGGCCGGCCGGTGGCTTCTGCATCGTGCGAACGGCAAAGAGACCTCAGTAAGTGGATGAGTGTACCAGCGATGATGGAATTGACAGTCTATAACCGCAGCGGCCAGGAGGTCGGCAAGCTCAGCGTCGATGAGACGGTGCTGGGTGGCGCGGTGCGCTATGCCCTGCTCAAGCAGGCGATCGTGATGTACCACGCGAATCGGCGGCAGGGAACCGTCAAGACGAAGGGCCGCAGCGAGGTAGCCGGTTCGGACAAGAAGCTCTTCCGGCAGAAGGGAACGGGCAACGCCCGCGTGGGCAACCGCCGAACGGGCAAGCGGGTCGGTGGCGGTATGACCTTTGCGAAGGTCCCGAGGGATTTCCGTCAGACCATGCCGCGGGCGCAGCGGCGGCTGGCGAGGGATTCTGCGGTTCTGGCCAAGCTTCGCAAGAACCAGGTGGTGGTGGTGGACGGGCTGGGGTTTGAGAAGCCCCGGACGAAGGAGTTCGCCGGCATCCTGAAGAACCTGAAGATCGACCGCAGTTGCCTGGTGGCGGTGAGGGAATACGATCAGAACCTGTACAAATCGGCCCGAAACGTCCAGAAGGTGGCGGTGCGGCCGGTAGCGGATTTGAACGCGGGGGACATCTGTACGCACCAGAGGATGCTGTTCACGAAGGATGCTCTGGTGGCGTTCCTGAACAGAGACGCCGACAGCGAGAGCTGACGGGTGAACCGAAAGAGCCTGCGTCGCGCGAGGCGCGACGGCACGTTAAAGAATGCGGTCTTGGGATGGATGACTTCAACGTAATCGTTCGACCCCTGGTTACGGAACAGGGAATTCACTTCGCTAACGCGAAGGGTGCGTATGCCTTCGAGGTCAATCGGAAGGCGAACAAGACGCAGGTGAAGAATGCGGTGGAGAAGATCTACGGCGTGAAAGTGGACAAGGTCAGGACGGCCAACCGCAAGGGCAAGCTGAGGCGTCGCGGTCGAACGATCGGCGTGACTTCCAGTTGGAAGAAGGCGATCGTGTATCTGGAGCCTGACTACCACATCGATCTGTTCTAAGACGTCACGATCACGAGAGAGAGATAGCGCGTTATGGGCATTCGAATCTACAAACGAACCAGTGCGGGGCGGCGGAACAGTTCCGTAAACGACTATGCGGAGCTGACGACGAATCGGCCGGAAAAGTCGCTGTGCAAGCGAATCAAGAAGCACGGCGGACGCAATCATCGCGGCATCACGACAATCCGGTTCCGTGGCGGCGGCGCCAGGCGGATCTACCGCGTGATCGATTTCAAGCGCAACAAGGACGGGATGACGGCCAAGGTCGCGACGGTGGAGTATGATCCGAATCGTGGCTGTTTCATCTCGTTGCTGGAATACGAGGACGGTGAAAAGCGATACATTCTGTGCCCGCTGGGGGTCAAAGTGGGGGACGTGGTGGAGAGCGGCCCGGCGTGTGAGCCGAAGGTCGGCAACGCCATGCCTCTGGGCGCGATCCCGGCCAGCCTCGAAGTGCACAACGTGGAAATGACCGCCGGGCAGGGCGGCAAGCTGGTTCGCGGCGCGGGCAACGCGGCGCGAATCGTGGCCAAAGAGGGGGACTGGGTGACGCTGGTGTTGCCGAGCGGGGAGATGCGCATGGTCCGCAAGGAATGCCGGGCGACGATCGGTCGCTTGAGCAATCCGGATCGGCAGAACGTTCGCATCGGCAAGGCCGGACGCAAACGGCACATGGGGCGCCGCCCGCACGTCAGGGGCAAGGCGATGAACCCCGTGGCTCACCCGATGGGCGGTGGCGAGGGACGCTCCAACGGCGGACGGCACCCCTGCTCGCCGAGGGGCAAGCTGGCCAAGGGCGGCAAGACCAGGAACCCGCGAAAAGTCAGCAACAACCGGATTATCCGGCGCCGCAAGAACGTGCGTTATGGGCAGTTGGTGCTGTAATGATGGGATGCCACCTGAGCGGTTGGGCGGCGTAGGCCGCCACGACGCCTGGGACAGTGAAGAGAGCCAAGATGGGTAGATCACTCAAAAAAGGACCGTTTGTCGACGAGAAGGTGCTCGCCAAGGTGAGCAAGCAGACCAGCGACGGAAGCCGCAACCCGATCAAGACCTGGGCGCGGCGCTGCACGATCGTGCCGGAGTTCGTCGGTTTCACCTTCATGGTTCACAACGGCAAGATGTTTCACAAAGTGTTCGTGACGGAAGACATGGTCGGGCATAAGCTCGGGGAGTTCTCCCCCACGCGGACGTTCAAGGGACATTCCAGCAAGAAGATCAAATAGGACGTGCGTGCGGGGTGCACGGTGATCCACCGGGTACGGGACCGAAGGTATGATTAGCGCAACGAAACTGAAAGAAGTGTGCCAGCGAAAACGAGCGACGGCCGACGACCTGGCGGCGAGCATTGCCCGAGGCGGGTTCGACGACAAGAAGGCGGCCGCCGCGGTGCGGAACTGGCAGAAGGGTCTGTTCAAGCCGGCGCCGCGGACGGAAGACGTCCGGCGGCTGGCCGAGGCGCTGAACGTGGACGTGGCGGACATCGCGGCTTGGCATTCGTCGTATCAGTATGCCCCGCTGTCGGCGCGGAAGGTTCGGCTGGTGACGCAGTTGATCGTCGGACGAAGCGTGCAGGACGCGATGGACATCCTGAAGTTCACGCGGAAGCGCGGCGCGGCGATGGTCGACAAGGTGTTGAAGGCGGCGGTGGCCGACGCGGACGAACAGCAGGCCGACGTGGATCAGTTGTACGTCAGTGAGGCGCGCGTCGACGACGCGGGCATCCGGCTGGGGACCAAGCGGTGGATCCCGAAGGACCGCGGGCGGGCGCATCCGATTCACAAGAAAGCCTGTCATATTCACTTGACGGTGACGCAGGCGTAAGCAAGACAAGGTGCAAAGAGTATCGAGATAGCTGACTATGGGCCAGAAGACATCGCCAATCGGTTTCAGGACGGGAGTCACCCTCGGATGGCAGAGCACGTGGTTTGCCCCGAAGGCCAATTATGGGGATTATCTCGTCGAGGATCAGAAGATTCGCGATTTTGTGGACCAGCGCTTCAATCAGCGGATGCCGAAGGGGGCGGTGGCGCGGGTGGAGATCGTTCGGACCCGCAATGAGGTGAATGTGACCCTGCACAGCGGGCGTCCGGGCGTGGTGATCGGCCCGCGCGGGGGTGAGGTGGACAAGGTCCGTGAGGAGATCGAGAGTCTGATCCAGCGCAAGGTCACGGTCAATGTGGTGGAAATCAAGGACCCCGAGCTGAACGCGACGCTGGTGGCGCAGGGGATTGCCGAGCAGTTGGGCAAGCGGGCGTCGTTTCGGCGTACGATGAAGCAGTACTGCGAGGGGGCGATGAACGCCGGGGCGCGCGGCGTGAAGATCATGTGCTCCGGACGTCTGGCGGGCTCGGAAATGGCGCGGACGGAAACGCAGAAGATGGGGAGCATTCCGCTGCACACGCTGGATGCCGACGTGGATTACGCGCTCGGCACGGCGCGGACGACATACGGCGCGATCGGCATCAAGGTGTGGATCTACAAGGGCAAGTTCGGCGAACAGGCCGAGCCGGTGCGTCGCCGACCGCGTCGCCGGCCGCCGCGGTCGATGGGGGATTCGAGGCGGCCCGATGGGGCACGGGCGGAGGCCATGGACGGCGGTGACGCCGGGGCCGGTGGCGAGGCGGGGCCCGTCGCAGGGGAATAGACACCCGGCGCCGGTTGGAGCGTCGGTGGGAATGAGTAGGGAAAGGTCGTAAGACATGGCGATGATGCCAAAACGAGTGAAGTACCGTAAGAGCCAGCGGGGGCGGATGAAGGGCAACGCCACGCGGTGCAACTACGTTGCATTCGGCGAATACGGTCTTCAGATGCTGGAGACGTGCTGGCTGACGGCCAAGAACATCGAGGCCGGGCGCGTCGCGGCCACGCACTTTCTGCACCGCGAAGGCAAGGTCTATATCCGGGTGTTCCCGCACAAGCCGGTCAGCTCCAAACCGTTGGAGACCCGAATGGGCAAGGGCAAAGGGGAGCCGGAGTTCTGGGTGGCCAGAATCCGGCCGGGCCAGGTGTGTTTCGAAGTCGGTGGAGTCACGGAAGAGGTCGCGCGCGAGGCGCTGGCCCGCGTGGCCCACAAGATGCCCATCCGTTGTCGCTTTGTTCGCCGCAGGCATGCGGTCTGAGAGAGGATACGACGTGAAGGCCAAGCAGTTGAGAGAGATGACGCAGGACGAGCTTCAGAGCACGATGGAGGACCTCGAGAGGCGCCTCTTCGATCTGCGATCGCAATCGGTTACGGAGAAGCTGGAAGACTCGAAGGCAATCATCAATACGCGCCGCGACGTGGCACGCATCAAGACGCTGTTGCGTGAGCGCCGCAAGTAACGGACACGATCGCAGGGGCGGGTTGGAAATGGTCTCTATGGAAATGCAGAACGAAACAAAGACGCGAGTGGGCGTGGTCAGCAGCAAGAGCGGCAGCAAGAGCATTCGGGTGACGATCGAATACAAGGTCAAGCACCCGAAGTATGGCAAGTACGTCCGGCGACGGACGAAGCTGGCGGTCCACGACGAGCAGAACGGCTGCGGGGTGGGCGACATGGTGGAGATCGCCGAGTGCCGGCCGCTGAGCAAGACCAAGAGCTGGCGCGTGGTGCGCGTGGTGCAGAAGGCAATCGCGGTATAGTACCGAATTCGAGATGGCAAGACGATGATTCAGCAAGAAACCATGTTGGACGTGGCCGACAACTCCGGTGTGAAGACGGCGCTGTGTATCAGGGTGCTGGGCAAGGAGGGCGCGAAAGGCAAGTACACGCGATCGGTCGCGCGAGTCGGCGATGTGGTCTGCGTGGCGATCAAGAAATCGCTGCCGACGTGTCAGTTGGACGACAAGAAGGTGCACAAGTGCGTGATCATTCGGACGAAGAGCCCGTTGCGCCGCGCGGACGGAAGCTACGTGCGGTTCGACAGCAACGCGGCAGTGATGATCGACAACGATGGGAACCCCATCGGAACGAGAATCTTCGGCGCCGTGGCGCGCGAGCTGCGGGAAAAGAACTACATGAAGATCATCTCCCTGGCGAGTGAGGTGGTGTAACTCCTTGCCGGAACGCTCCGGGCGACAGAACACGAGGCAGGAACAGATATGGCCGTACATGTAAAGAGAGGCGACACGGTGCAGATCATCGCCGGGGACCACAAAGGCGCCACCGGGCGCGTGCTGCACGTGTACCCGGACAGACAGGTGGTGGTGGTTCAGGGCCAGAACGTGGCGAAACGGCACGTGCGTCCGTCCCGGCGGAACCCGCAGGGGGGACGCATCAGTGTCGAGCAGCCGATTCACATCAGCAACGTCCTGCCGGTGAACCCGAAGTCGGGCAAGGGCAGCCGGGTCCGCTACCAGCAGAGCCAGGGCGGCGCCAAGAAGCGCCTGGCCAGCGACGGGACGGAGATCGGCACAGTCCGGAAGGCAAAATAGGAACCCAGGTGTCCCTGATTCGCGCCGCAGGCACGCAGGGACGACAGGCAGAGAAGAATGGCACGTTTGAGAGATTTATACAAGGCGAAGATCGTTCAGGAGCTGACGAAAGAGTTCAGTTACGCGAACGTGATGGCCGTACCGAAGGTGGTCAAGGTGGTGGTGTCGATGGGCATCGGCAAGGCCTGCCAGGACAAGAAATACCTGGAGATGGGCAGGAAGGACCTGGCGCTGATCACAGGGCAGACACCGGCGGTATGCAAGGCCAAGAAGAGCGTGTCGAACTTCAAAGTCCGCGAAGGGCAGGAGACGGGATTGAAGGTCACGCTGCGCGGCGCCCGGATGTACGAGTTCATGGATCGCCTGATCAACCTGGCGATTCCGCGGGTTCGAGATTTTCGCGGCCTGAATCCGAACGGGTTTGACGGCCGGGGCAACTACTCGATGGGCCTGGGCGAACAGAGCGTGTTCCCGGAGATCAATCCGGCGAAGGTCGAGGCGCAGCAGGGGATGAACGTCTGCTTTGTGACGACGGCCAAGACGGACGAAGAGGCGCGTCGGTTGCTGTCTCTGTTCGGTATGCCGTTCCGAGGGCAGACGGAGGCCACGCCGGCGAAATGACCGGCCAGCATTTGAAGACTGTGGAGCGCGTTGAATGTCAACGAAAGCGTTAGAACTCAAGGTCAAGAAGAAACAGAAGTTCCGGGTCAGGCAGTACACTCGCTGCGAGCTGTGTGGCAGGTCGAAGGCGGTGTACCGGAAGTTCAAGGTCTGTCGGATTTGTTTCCGACGATTGGCGAACGAAGGCAAGATACCGGGAGTGAAGAAAGCCAGTTGGTAGTGTTTGGTCGGCACGGAACAAGCCGGAACATGCGGGATACTGATTATGAGTCTAAGCGACCCAATAGCCGACATGTTGACGCGGATTCGCAACGCGGCACGCGTGCGCAGGACGCATGTTAACGTGAAGGCATCGAAGATCTGCGAAGGCATCGCGGCGGTCCTCCGGAATGAGGGCTATATCGAGGGCTTCGATCGAATCGATGATGGCAAGCAGGGCGCCCTGCGGATTACCCTCAAGTACGATCAGGAAGGCTGCCCGGCGATCACCGAGATCACCAGGACGAGCAAGCCCGGGTGCCGGGTGTATCTCGGCGTCGACGATCTGCCGAGAGTCCTGGGGGGCATGGGCATCGTTGTCGTTTCCACAAGCAAAGGGGTTATCAGCGATCGAGGCTGCCGCGAGAACAAGGTCGGTGGCGAGATCCTTTGTACGGTAAGCTAAGATGAGTCGGATTGGAAAAAAACCGATTGAGATCCCGAAGGGCGTGAAGGTCGAGGTAAAGGGCCAACAGGTGAAGGTCTCGGGACCGCTGGGCACCGTGGAACTGGACTGCCATCCGTGCATCAACGTGACGGTGAACGGCGCGGGCAACCAGATCGAAGTGGTGAACCCTCAGCCGGACGACCGCATGAGCAAGCAGTTGCATGGCACGATGCGGGCGCTGCTGGCGAACATGGTGACCGGCGCGAGCAAGGGGTTCGAGCAGAAGATGGAGATCTACGGGACCGGCTACAGCGTCAAGGAGCAGGGCGGCAAACTGGTGTTCCAGGTCGGGTACTGTCATCCCGTGGAGCTGCCGATCCCGAATGGGGTCAAGGTGAAGATTGATGTCCCGGCGACGCGCGGGAACGACGTTCCGGCCAGGTTCTCGCTCAGCAGCATGGACAAGTGCGTTCTGGGGCAGTTTGCGGCCAACATCCGTCGGGCCAGGCCGCCGGAACCGTACAAGGGCAAGGGCATCCGTTACGCGGATGAACACATCCAGCGGAAGATGGGGAAAGCGTTCGCCTCGGGCGGGGCATAAGTGAGAAGTCGGCTTTATGAAGAGTGAACAGCATAAAAAGGCGGCGCTGCGGCGCAAGCGTCTGGTGAGAAAAAAGGTGCACGGAACGCCGGAGCGGCCACGGTTGTCGGTGTTTCGGTCTAACCGCCACATCTACGCGCAGATCATCGACGATATCGCGGGCGTGACGCTGGTGGCGACGAGCACCCAGTCGAAAGTCCTGCGGGATCAGGTGACCGTGGGAGGCAACCGCAAGGCGGCCGAGACCGTCGGCGAGGCGCTGGCCAAGAAGGCCCTGGACATGGGCATCAAGTGCGTGTGTTTCGATCGCAACCGTTACAAGTATCATGGGCGCGTGAAGTCGTTGGCCGATGCGGCAAGAAAGGCCGGCTTGGCCTTTTGACGAGGGCGCTTGGAACCTGGGAGACGACATTGGCAACTGAACCAGTGAGAAAACCCGAGCACGAAGAGAAGCCGTTGGAAGACACGGTGGTCAAGATCTATCGCTGTGCGAAGGTGGTAAAGGGCGGGCGGCGATTCAGTTTCGCGGCCTTGGTGGTGGTCGGCGACCGCAAGGGCAGCGTGGGCATCGGCTACGGCAAAGCCAACGAAGTGCCGCTGGCGGTCGAGAAGGGCATGAAGGACGCGAAGAAGGCGATGCGCAGCGTGCCGCTGGTGGGGCGAACGATCCCGCACCAGATCACGGGCCGATTCGGGGCGACGAAGATCGTCCTGGTTCCGGCCAGTCCGGGTACGGGCGTCATTGCCGGCTCGAGTGCCAGAGCGGTGCTCGAGTATGCAGGTGTCAGCGATGTGTTGACGAAGGTATACGGAAGCACGGCCGCCAAGAATGTGGTGAAGGCCACCCTCAACGGGCTGCTGAGGCTGCGCAAGAAAGAAACGATTGAAGCGTTACGGGGTGTCGCCATTTCGTAGCGGCCACGATGACCAATTGGGTGATCTAAATGTTGAGTCATGAGATAACTTCTGTCGTAGGCAAACGCGAAGCGCGCAAGCGGGTTGGAAGAGGCCGCGGCACGGGCTTAGGGAAGACCAGCGGACGTGGGCACAAGGGCAGCCGCAGCCGCGCGGGCTCGACCCGGCTCTCGTTGTACGAGGGCGGGCAGATGCCTCTGTTTCGGCGGGTGCCGAAACGCGGGTTCAACAACAAGCAGTTTGCCAAGCGCTTCGAGATTGTGAACGTCTCCCAACTGGAAGGTTTTGACGATGGGGCCGAGATCGGGGTCGAGCAGCTTTTGCGAGCCGGCCTGGTGGGCGGGCTCCAGAGCCGCGTCAAGATCCTCGGGGACGGTGAACTGACCAAGAGACTGCAAGTGGCCGCGCACGGGTTCAGCAAGGCGGCCGAGCAGAAGATCGTCGGGTGCGGTGGCACCGCGACGAAAGTGGGCGGCAAGGAAAAGAAGAGTGCCCGGCGCAAGGGCGCCTAAGGATGGCGTCGTGTCGCGAGGGCGAAGGGGTCCGAAGCAGACCGCGGAGAACAGGTAAGTGATCGGAACGATTGTCAACATCTTTCGGATACGGGACTTGCGGAACAAGATCCTGTTTACGGTTGCGCTACTGATTATCTATCGCGTGGGCTTCCATATCCCCAACCCTGGTTTTGACCAGGGCCGGATCGCCTCGGCCCTGGACGCCGGCAGGGACACCAACAGCCCCCTCGGTCGAGCGGCGGAGTACCTGGAGATTTTCACCGGCGGCACGCTCAGCCGCAGCAGCCTTTTCGGGCTTGGGATCATGCCGTACATTACGGCCTCCATCATCCTGATGCTGCTGGGCGAAGTGGTTCCCGCGCTGAAGAAGCTGCGCCAGGAGGGCCAGACGGGGTATAAGAAGATTCAGGAGTACACGCGGTATCTGACCGTGCTGATCTGTGTCGTCCAGGCGGTGATGTACATGAAGATGCTGGGCGGCTACACCTACCCTGGAATGCAGGTGCAGGCCTATGTCATGGGCATCATCGGGATGACCGCAGGAACCGTGTTTCTGATGTGGCTGGGCGAGCAGATTGACGAGTATGGGATCGGCAACGGGATCAGTCTGATCATCATGGCGGGCATCATCGCCCAGATGCCGTGGGCCATCCTGAGGCTGGCCAAGCAGGTCGATTTCACGGTGACGGCGCCGACCGGCTCGATCGGACCGGGCCGCATCGTGTTTCTACTCGCGGCGTTCGTGTTCGTCGTCGCCGGGGCCATTCTGATCACCCAGGGCCAGAGGCGGATTCCGATTCAGCAGGCCAAGATGATGCGCGGCCGGCGCATGTACGGTGGCCAGCGTCACTATCTTCCGCTGCGGGTCAATCACGGCGGCGTGATGCCGATCATCTTCGCGTCCAGCTTCATGATGTTCCCTCCGATCATCGTGCAGCAGCTTGTGAATCTGTTTCCGCGGTCGATGGTGTTACAGACGATCTACGGGGCGCTGCGAGGCAGTTCGTACACGTACAACGTGCTGTACATGCTGCTGATCTTCCTGTTTGCGTATTTCTGGGTGACGGTGCAGTTTCAGCCGAGAGAAATGGCGAAGAACCTTCGGGATTCCGGCAGTTTTATCCCTGGATTGCGGCCGGGGCGGCGGACGGCGGAATACCTGGAAACGGTCATGACGCGAATCACGTACTTCGGGGCCGCGTTCCTGGCTGCGATCGCCGTGGTGCCGACGCTGCTGACCTATTTGCTGGGTATCGACTGGACGATCACGACGTTCATCGGCGGAACGGGTCTGCTGATTGTCGTCAGCGTATCGCTGGACCTCGTCCAGAAGATCGAGGCCAACCTGCTCATGCGTAGTTATGAGGGATTCAGTTCCTCGGGCAGGATCAAGGGAGCCTATGCATGAGAGTAGTGCTGTTGGGAGCGCCAGGCGCCGGGAAAGGAACCCATTGCAAGCGGATCGTCACCCGGTATGGTCTGCTTCATCTATCCAGTGGTGACATCCTGCGACGGGAGCGTGCCGAAGGCACGGCGCTCGGGAAGAAGGCGCAGAGCTATATGGACGCCGGGACGCTGGTTCCCGACGATTTGATTGTCGAAATGATGAGCAAGGCGATCCAGGGGGCGCCCAAGCGTGGGTATGTCCTCGACGGCTTTCCGCGCACGGTGAAACAGGCGGAGGCTTTGGATCGGGCCCTGGCGAAGAGCAAGAGTGGCATTGATGTCGTGGTCAACCTCCAGGTGGACGACAGTGTTGTCGTCGAACGGATTACCGGTCGGCGAAGCTGCCCGAAGTGCGGCGCCGTGTACCATGTCAAGAACATGCCGCCGAAGCGCGAGGGGATCTGCGACCACGATGGGGCAGCGCTCGTTCAGCGGCCGGACGATACGGCGGAAGTGGTGAAGAATCGGCTGGCGACGTACTATGAGCAGACCGAGCCGGTCGTGGAGTACTACAAGGCCAGAAGAGACGTGCGCGACGTGCCGGCCGATGGGGAGGCTGATGCCGTCGCCGCGACGTTGTTTGAAGAACTGGATGCTCTGAAGTAGGCGGGTCGGTTGGGCCCGCAGGGGCATTGGCCCATGGAATGCAAAGTTGGATAGATGGCTGTCACGCTTCGGAGCCGCAGAGAAATCGAGTTGATGCGTCGGGCGGGTGCGGTTGTCGCCGACGTTCTTTCAAAACTACAGGAGATCGCAGAGCCGGGTGTCACGACGGCCCAGTTGGACCGCGTGGCACTGGAGATGACCGCCCAGGCGGGCGCGGACGCGCTGTTCAAGGGCGTGCGCAGCCCCCAGGCGCGGAGGCCCTTTCCTGGGGCGATTTGCGCGTCCGTCAACGATGAGGTGGTTCATGGGATCCCTTCGGAGACGACCGTGCTCCAGGCGGGGGATATCCTGAGTCTGGATTTTGGAGTCCGACTCGGCGGCTACTGCGGGGATTCCGCCATCACCGTGGCGATCGGGCCGATCTCGCCGGACAAGCAAAGGCTTATGGATGCGACGAAAGGGATGCTGGACGTCGCGATTGCCGAGGCCCGACCCGGCGTCCGGTGGAGCCAGGTCGCCCGGAAGATGCAGCGATACGTCGAGGCCGCCGGGTTCTCGGTGGTTCGGGATTTTGTGGGCCACGGCATCGGAACGAAGATGCACGAGGACCCCAAGGTCCCGAATTTCGTCAGCGACGAGCTGCTCGCCGACGACATCTTCCTGACCGAAGGAATGGTTCTGGCGGTCGAGCCGATGGTCAATGCGGGCAGCTATCATGTCCGGACCTTGGCGAATGGGTGGACGGTGGCGACGAAAGACGGCAAGTGTTCGGCGCATTTTGAGCATACAATTGCGATCGTCAGGGGCGGTTGTGACGTCCTGACAAGGAAAGGGTAGGGGTGACCTGCGGTCTGCACGGGGGTGCGGCAGTCGGTCGGCCCCACGAGTATAGAGATGCAGATGGCCAAGAAAGACGCGATACGGCTACAAGCGAAAGTGATCGAAGCTTTGCCTAACGCGATGTTTCGCGTCGAGCTGGAAGGTGGGCATAAGGTCTTGGCCCACGTCTCGGGAAAGATGCGAATGAATTTCATTCGGATCCTCCCGGGCGATATGGTGACGGTGGAGATGTCGCCGTACGACCTCAATCGGGGACGGATCGTACTGCGGCATTGACGTGTTCGTGCCCGGACGATGGGCCGCAACGCACGAGAGTCGTCGGAAAGCGTGGAAGAGAAGATGAAGGTCAGAAGCTCAGTCAAACGAATCTGTGAGAATTGCAAGATCGTCCGTCGTCGCGGGGTCGTTCGAGTCATCTGTTCGAACCCCCGGCACAAACAGCGTCAGGGGTAAGGGGCTGTAGAAAGAGCGGACCGCGGGAGAACCCGCGTCGATTGCAGATGGGTGCTAAAAGGGAGCCAATATGCCGCGTATAGTGGGTATCGATATTCCCGACAACAAGTCGATCTGGATTTCGCTGACGTACATTCCGGGGATCGGTCGGCATACGTCGGAGATGATTCTGAAGGAAGCCCGGATCGAGCGGATGACCAAGGCGAACAAGCTCAGCGAAGACGAGTTGAGTCGGATCACGCAGATCATCGACCGCAACTACGTCGTCGGGGGCCAGCTTCGCCGGCAGGTGGCGCAGAACATCGCCCGCCTTCGGGATATCGGCTGCTACCGGGGCATTCGGCATCGGCGGGGCCTGCCCGTGCGAGGCCAGTGTACACAGAGCAACGCCCGGACGCGCAAAGGCCCGCGCAAGACCGTGGCCGGGAAGAAGGGCGTCAAAGAGAAACGCTGATCGGCCGCCGGCAGCGCGGTTCGGCGCTCCCGAGGTCGACGGGACCGAGAGAACGAAGCAGGGTTATTCGGTAAGAGACACAGATGGCAAAGAGCGGAAAACGAAAAGTTCGGAAGAACGTGGTTCGAGCGATCATCCATATCAAGGCGACGTTCAACAACACGCTGATCACGGTTACCGATATGGATGGGGATACGATCTGCACCGGTTCGGCCGGGTGCGTGGGGTTCAAGGGCTCGCGGAAGAGCACGCCCTTTGCCGCACAGCAGGCGGCGCAGCGCTGCGCCAGCACGGCCATGCGAAACGGTGTGCGAGAGGTCGAGATCAAGGTCAAAGGACCGGGATCGGGCCGCGAGTCGGCGATTTCCGCCCTCCAGGGCGCCGGGCTTCGGATCGCCTCCATCGAGGACGTGACGCCGCTGCCGCACAATGGGTGTCGACCGCCGAAGCGTAGACGGGTATAAGCGAAGGCTCCAGGAAACTCTACAGGAGATCGATCGATATGGGACGTTATCTCGGTCCATCGTGTCAACAGTGCCGCCGGGAAGGAATGAAGCTGTTCCTGAAAGGCCTCAAGTGTGAAACCGCCAAATGCCAGGTCGAGCGCCGACAGCGGAATTTGGCGCCGGGGATGCACGGATGGCGCCGGTCGCGATTGAGCGAATATGGGGTTCGTCTTCGTGAGAAGCAGAAGATCAAAAGGTACTACGGTCTGTATGAACAGCAGTTCATGCGGTACTTCCATGAGGCCGCACGTCTCAAGGGCAACACGGGGGAGAACCTGCTTCAACTGCTGGAACGGCGGTTGGACAACGTGGTATACAAATTGAATTTTGCGCCGTCTCGCAAGGGGGCTCGACAACTGATCGCCCACGGGCACGTCCGCGTGAATGGTCAGAAGGTGGATGTGAGTGATTACACGACGAACGTGGGGGACCGGATCGAGATCAAGGACTCTGAAAGAAGCCGCAAAGAGGTGAAGCAGCAGCTCGAGAGCAACCCGAACTTCGCGACCCAGGCCTGGCTCCAGTTGGATCGGGACAAGCCGGCGGCCACCATCGTGGCAATGCCGACCAGAGAAGATGTCCAAATCCCGGTCGAAGAGCAGTTGGTCGTGGAATTCTGTTCGCGGTAGGCTCGGAAGCAGTAGATGCGGAATGGGGCGGCCCGCCGGACGACGGGAATCGGTTCCGCATGAGGCTGTGCAGTGTACGGATCAAAGTTTAGATCGGAGGCCTATATATGCGAGTGACCTGGCGTGGCTTAGAGTTGCCGACTCGTGTTGAAAAGGACAGCGTTGTCTCGACGGACAGGTACGGGAGATTCTTCATCGAGCCGTTCGAGCGCGGATTCGGTACGACCGTCGGCAACAGCCTGCGGCGCGTATTGCTGTCCTCGCTCGAAGGCAGTGCGGTCACCTCGATCAAGATCAGCGGAGTGGATCACGAGTTCACCTCGATCGCCGGCGTGATGGAGGATACCACCGACATCGTCCTGAACGTCAAGAGCCTCGTCATCCGTTTGCAGGCGGAGGGCCCCAAGACGATGAAGGTCTCATCCCACAAGGTGGGCGTGGTCACGGCGGCCGATATCGTGGCCGACCCCGCGATCGAGGTCTTCAGCAAGGACACGGTGCTGGCCACGCTGACGGACAACGTGAATTTCGAAATGCAGATGGTGGTCGAGAACGGGCGCGGCTATGTCCCCGTCTCGGAGCGAATCGCGGATGCGGATCGGTTCGATCAGGAGATCGGGCTGATTCACCTGGACGCGGTGTATTCCCCGGTAACGCGCGTTCGCTATACGACGGAGAACACACGCGTCGGTCAGCGGACGAACTACGACCGGCTCATCATGGAAATCTGGACGAACGGCACCGTGGCGCCGGAAATGGCGCTGGTCGAAGCCGCGAAGATCCTCCGCAAGCACATCAATCCGTTCGTCCAGTACTTCGAACTGGGCGAGGAAACGGTGGCCGGCGAACTGGCCCCGGAAGAACCGGCCAAGCAGATCGACGAGGAATTGGAGGCCAAGCTCAACACCCCGATTCAGGAACTCGAGTTGTCGGTTCGGGCCAGCAACTGCCTGGAGTCGGCGAAGATCGAGACCGTTCGGCAACTGGCGGCGATGAGTGAAGCGGATCTGCTGAAGATACGCAGTTTCGGAAAGACCTCGCTCCGCGAGATCAAACGCAAGCTTGCCGACATCGGTCTGTCGCTGGGCATGAAGGACGGGGGACAGTAGCCTCGGGGCCTGTGACGAGAACGGTTTGGCACCATCGAGAAAGAGGAATCTTAGCATATGCGTCATCGAGTTGCAGGACGTCAGTTGAGCCGAACGAGCGCGCACCGTCTGGCGTTGCGCCGGAACCTGGCTCAATCGCTGATCGAGCATGAGACGATCTCGACCACCATCGAGAAAGCCAAAGAGGTCAAACCCTTCGTGGAGAAGCTGATCACGCTGGCCAGGAAGGGCAAGCTCGAGCACCGTCGTCGCGCCATCGCTCTGCTTGGCAACCGCGATATTCTCGATATCGAAGACGGAAAGACCACGAAGAAGGGGACCGTCGTCGGCAAGCTGTTCAGCGAACTGGGGCCTCGTTATCTGGAGCGGCCGGGTGGCTATACGCGGATCATCCGTCTGTCGCTGCGTCGGCTGGGCGATAACGGGCAGCTCGTGCTGCTACAGCTTCTGGGGCAGGACGAGCCGATCAAAAAAGAGCGGAAAGCCGCGACCAAGAGAGGCAAGGCGAAAAAGGCAGCCGCCTCGGCCAAACCTAAGAAGGCGGCGAAGGCCGCATCCGCCAGTGGTGCGGCGGCTTCGGAACCGGCCGGCGCAGAGGGGGCCGGGGCGGAACAGAGTGCTGAGGACAAGCAGTAGCACGCGCTGGAACCGACTGGCACGATCGGGCGAGCATGGATGATTGCATTTTCTGCAAGATGGTCGCCGGAGAGATTCCGGTGGCTAAGGTCTACGAGGATGAGGCGGTGCTGGCCTTCCTCGATATCGGCCCTATCAGCGATGGGCACACGCTGGTGATTTCCAAGGTTCACTGCGCGAGAGTCCACGAGTGTGATCCGGAGGTTTTGGCGGGTGTATGGACCCGTCTGGGCCGGATCGCCGGAGCGGTGGCGAAGGCGATGAAGGCGGACGGCTACAATGTGCTGTGCAACAATGGCAGGGCCGCCGGTCAGGTGGTGGATCACCTGCACTTTCACATTGTTCCACGCAGGACGGGTGATGGCGTCTTCACGCAGTGGCCCGCCTACAAGTACAAAGAAGGCCGCAGCGCGGAAATCGCAGAAAAGATCCGCAGAAATCTGAGCTGATCGGAACTTGTGCTTGATGTTGCGCAGGATCTGTGTTAGTCTTGTGATGTCTGAGAATATGGATGTGATGACGTCCTGGATCGTTTTGAACCGAAGACCGTCCGGAGCGTATTTCGATAGAAATTGACCGCGGGGTAGAGCAGTCTGGTAGCTCGTCGGGCCCATAACCCGGAGGTCGGAGGTTCGAATCCTCCCCCCGCTATTGAGCTAACTGAGGCAGTCGCAACGACTTGCGTTCGACTGCCTCTTGGCGTTTCTGGGGCGACTGTCATTAAACTGTAATAGACATTCGCATCCAGACACTTGTCAGCGACGAGTCATCCCGACGAAATCATGCCTGAGGTGATCTCCAGTAAACTGGAAAGAGCCAGTTGAAGGAGGTTACCATGGCACATCTATACAAACGTGGTCGCCAGTTTTGGATCAGCTACTACGTCAGCGGCGAACTCGTGCAGAAGTCGCTGCGAACGACGAATGAGAGGATCGCCGCGGCGAAAAGGAAGCGGCTGGAATGCGATCTGGCCCTCGGGGATCTTCACCTTGCCAGCAAGACCCCGCTTGCCACGATCTTGGAGGCGTTCTGCAAGGAGCTGAAGGCGACGCGGACGTTCAAGTCGTACAAGAATGACTTCAGCCGGCTTCGCGTATTCTTTGGCCCCGTGTGCGAGAGCCTCCTGCCTGGTGTCCCGGGGGCGGCACTTGGGACGAAACCCACGACGGCCGGATACGACAAGTACGCCGGTCAGCATGTCCAGGCGGCACTTCTTGAGGACATCGCTCCGGAGGTCATCAACCGCTTCCTCGCTGCTCGCATTCAGCAGGACGGATGGTCGCCCAAGACGGCCAACCTGATGCGGCAGACCCTGCACAACTTGTTCTCCTACGCCATCAAACACCATGGCTTTCGCTGCCGCAACCAGCGGTACCCCAACCCCGTCAAGGCGGTCGATAAGAAGAAGGAGCCGGCGCCGCAGATTCGTTACCTGCGATCCGGCGAGATCACCCGCCAACTTGAGGTTCTGGTGGAATCACCGGTGATCCATGCTCTGGTTGCTACATACATTTACGCAGGACTCCGTCGAGAAGAAGCCCTGTGGCTGACGCACGAGGACGTGGACTTCACGAGCCACTTGATTCGTGTACGTGCCAAAACGGTTGACGGAGAACATTGGCAGCCGAAGACCAAGCGGAACCGTGTCGTCCCGATGAGCGAGGGATGACGTAGGATGTTTTTCGCACATTGTTTTGGGATGTGAATGGAGTCCTTT
>CAZOFX010000035.1:0-48136 GCA_964579055.1 uncultured Pirellulales bacterium | reverse complement strand
CCAGAGCGCTACCCTATTTTAACAGGCGCGCAAAAATATTTCCTAATCCGTATTACAGGTTGTACTCTTTGATCTTCCGGTAGAGGGTGCGCTCGCCGATGCCGAGAATCCTGGCGGCCTTCTCCCGATTGCCCTCGGTCCTGGCGAGCGTATCGACGATAGCCTTCTTCTCGATATCGTTGAGCGAGACGCCGGCGAGGTTGGAAGGCGAGGCGCTGGCGCCGGTCAGTTGGCGCCGGCGCGAGATCTCCGGCGGGATGTCCTGCACGTCGAGCCGGTCGCGATCGCACATCACGACCATGGTCCGAACGGCGTTCTTGAGCTGCCGGACATTGCCGGGCCAATCGTGGCCGACCAGGATCTGCATCGCCGCGTCCGTCACGCCACGCACGTTCGAGCCGATCTCTTCGACAGCCTCTTGCAGGAAATGCTCCACGAGCAGCGGAATGTCTTCCGGACGTTCGCGCAACGGAGGCAGCGACACGTTGACCCCTTTGATTCGAAAATACAGGTCCTCGCGGAACTTGTTCTGCTCGATCAGCTTGTTGAGGCTGTGATTGGTCGCGCTGATGACTCGCACGTCCACCGAGATCGCCTTGCTGGAGCCGACGGGGATGACCAGGCCGTCTTCGAGCACGCGCAGCAGCTTGGCCTGCATGGTCAGGGGCATATCCCCGATCTCGTCGAGAAACAGCGTGCCCTCGTGCGCGATCTCGAACAGGCCCTTGCGGTCGGTGTTGGCGCCAGTGAAGGCGCCCTTGACGTGTCCGAACAGCTCGCTTTCCAGCAGGGTTTCCGTCAGGCCGGCGCAGTTGACGGGCCGGAACGGTTTGTGGCGGCGCAGCGAGTTGTTGTGGATCGCCCTGGCCAGGAGCTCCTTGCCGGTTCCGGAGGGGCCTTCGATCAGGACGGAGATATTTGTCGGCGCGACGCGGCGAACGATCTCAAAGATCCCCTGCATGGCCGGGCTGTTGCCCCTGATCCCTTCGAAGAGGAAACCTTCCTGATTTCGCTCCGTCTGCGCCCGTCCCGCGTCGGCGCTGGCAGCCTTGCGGCTGGCCTGCTCCACCAGCGTTCGCAACTGGTCGATATCGAGCGGCTTGACCAGATAGTCGAACGCGCCTTGCTTGATCGCCTCTTTGCAGTTCTCGATCGTTGCATACGCGGTGATCAGGATCACCTGGGTCGAATCGCTGCGTCCCCTGGCCTCGCGCAGCACGTCCAGGCCGTCGGCCTGCCCTTCCAGCTTCAGGTCCGTCACGACGACATCCACACGCCGGCGGCGCACCATCTCGATCGCGTCCTCCCCGGTGTAGACCGCCAACGCCTTGACCGGCAGACGCTCGAGGGCCTCGACGATTCCGTCGGCATGGTCTCGCTCGTCGTCGACGACCAGGACGACTGGTTTGTGTTCCGTCATGCGTTCACCTCGTCCGACGCGCAGGCCGCACCAGCCAGCGGCAGCTCGATCGTGAAGGAGGTCCCTTTGCCGACCTCACTGTGCACGGAGATCGTTCCGCTATGCGACTCCACGATCTTCTTGGCGGTCGCCAGGCCCAGACCCGTTCCGCCGGAGCGGAAAGAGCAATAGGGGCGAAAGATCGTGCCCAGCTTCTCCGCGGGAATCCCCCTGCCGGTGTCGTTGATCTGGATCACCGCCTTGCCCGGACGCGGCTGTGTTCGGATCATCAGTTCGCCGCCGCCGTCCATGGCCTGCTGCGCGTTGATCAGCAGGTTCAGCAGCACCTGTTTCAAGGCCCCGGCATCGATTCGGCAGATCAACGGGTTCGCGGCAAGGCTGTGCCGCAGGGTGAGCGAATGGCTGTAGGCCTGGGGCAGATAGAAGTCCACCATATCTCCGACCAGTTCGTTGAGGTCCATCGTGACCAGTTGCAGATCGGGACGCCTCACATAGCGAAGAAAGCCGTCCACGATCTGTTCGAGCCGGTCCGTCTCCTTCTGGATGATCGTGATTTTCCTCATGGCGCTGGACAGCCCCTGCTGGCACCGATCCAAAGCCGGCTTGCCTGGCTCGCGAAGATCGATGTCTTCCAGGGCCTCTTTCGTCAGTTTCAGATTCACCTTGATCGTCGAGAGCGGATTCTTGATCTCGTGGGCCAGCTCGCCTGTCAGGCGAGTCAATGTCTCGTCCGGGTCCGGCGGTGGAGTCTGGTCCGCGTTCGCTCGACGCCAGGCTCTGCGAATCAGGAGCGCTGCGACCGGCGTCACGACCACAAGAGTCAGAATGACCCCGCCGATGAACGGTTTCACGCGTCTGTCACTCCGCCGGATGCCCCCAAAAACCAAGAGCCGAAAGATCAGAAGACCCGGCCTGGCTGTGGCCCGGTGCCGCGCCCTTCTGAGTTTCGGCTTGGAACAACCTCATACAGCTCCGCCGGGCCTGCTGCCGACGAAGGACCTATCGCTTGTCGTGGGGCCGGGGTTTCCTCTCTTCCTTGATGCCGAGTTCCGCCAGGGCGGCCTTGCGCGAAAGCTTGAGCCGGCCCTGGTCGTCGATGGAAATGAGTTTGACCGGGATCAGGTCCCCGAGCTTGCACACGTCCTCGACCTGCTTGACGTAACCTCCGCTCAATTCGCTGATGTGGCAGAGCCCCTCGACGCCCGGCGCGATCTCGACGAAGACGCCGAAGTCCTTGATCGTGACCACCTTGGAGTCCTTGTAGAGACGTCCCACCTCGGGCGGCTGCGTCATGGCCTCGATCATCGCCTTGGCCTTGAGGTGGCCGTCGCCTCCGACGCAACTGATGAACACCGTGCCGTCCTCTTCGATCTCGATCGTCGTGTCGGTCTGTTCCTGGAGGCTCTTGATCATCTTGCCGCCTGGGCCGATCACCTTTCCGATGAACTCCGGATCGATTTCGATCGTGATGAGCTTCGGAGCGTACTGACTCAACTCGGAACGCGGCGCGCTGATGGCCTTGCTCATGATCTCCAGGATGTGCTGGCGGGCGGTCCTGGCCCGTCCCAACGCCTCGACCATGATCTGGTGCGGAAGCCCCTCGGCCTTGATGTCCAGTTGAATGGCGGTAATGCCCTCGGTCGTCCCGGCGACCTTGAAGTCCATGTCGCCGAAGTGGTCTTCTTCCCCGATGATGTCGGTCAACAGCTCGTATCTGCCCCTGTCGTCGCTGACCATACCGACGGAGATGCCGGCGACCGCGCGGTTGATCGGCACGCCCGCATCCATCAGGGCCAGCGAGCCGCCGCAGACAGAGGCCATCGAGCTGGACCCGTTGGATTCGGTGATATCGGAAACCAGCCGCATCGTATAGGCGAACTTGTCTCCCGCCGGTCGCACGTTTTCGAGGGCGCGCTCGGCCAACGCTCCATGGCCGATCTCTCGGCGACCCGGCCCGCGAATCGGCTTGACCTCGCCGACCGCGAACGGCGGGAAATTGTAATGATATGTGAAGCTCTGGCTATACTCGTCGAGCAATCCGTCGATGATCTGGGCGTCGCGAATCGTGCCCAGAGTCACACTCACCAGCGCCTGGGTCTCTCCACGCGTGAAGAGGGCCGAACCGTGAGTTCTCGGCAGCAGACCCACCTCACAGGAGATGGGACGCACATCGTTGTAGCCGCGACCGTCGGGCCGCTTGCCGCTGAGAATCATCTCCCGGACGACCTCGCACTCGATCTTGCTGAGAATCCGTTTGAGCATTGTCTTGAGCGCCGCCGCATCCGCCGGCGCCGCGGCGGAACCGTCGGCCGCACCCGCCTCGATGTATCGCGTCTGCACCTCGGCCAGGTACTCATTGACCGCGTCGTTTCGAGCCTGTTTGCCCGGAATGTCCTTCAATTCGCGAAGCCGCCCCGAGATCTCCGCCTTGATCTTCGCGTACAGGTCCTGATTCAACTCCACCAGGGGAATCTCTTTCTCCACACCCGCTTTCTGCTGTAGCTCCTCGATCATCCCGATCACTTCGCGAACGGCTTCGTGAGCCTTGGCGATGGCGGCCGCGACGACGTCTTCGGGCAGTTCCTTGGCGCCGACCTCGAGCATGTTGATCGCTTCTTTGCGGCCCCCGACGAGGACGTCGATGTCGCTCTGTTCGGCCTGCTGGTAGGTGGGATTGATCACGAACTGGCCGTCGATCCGACCCAGACGGCACGTGCCGATCGGACCCTGGAACGGGATCTTGCTGATCGACAGCGCCGCACTGGCGCCGATCATGGCCGGAACGTCCGGATCGTTTTCCCGGTCCGCGCTCAGCACGGAGGCCATGATCTGGACCTCCTCGAAATACCCGTCGGGGAACAACGGGCGGATCGGCCGATCGATCATGCGGGCCGTGAGGATCTCTTTCGTGCTCGGGCGGCCTTCGCGTTTGATGAACCCGCCGGGGAACTTGCCCGCGGCACTGTGCTTCTCGCGGTAATCGACGCTCAGAGGGAAGAAATCGATATCTTCGAATCGCGGAGGGGCTGTGACGGCGGCGACGAGAACCACCGTCTCGCCATATCGCACCATAACTGCTCCATCAGCCTGCCGGGCGATCCGCCCGGTCTCAATAGTGAGCGTTCGGCCCCCGATTTCTCTGGAAACACTACAAACATCCGACATAACTACCTCACTGGTTTGTGCGTATATGCGCTACCAAGCAAGAAGGCATCCCACCTTCCGAACGAGCCGGCGTCGGCCACGTCGCGTGAGCGGTTCCGGCCCGTGGCAGTGATACACAGGATTATGCTATTTTCGCAGCCCGAGGCGGGAGATGACAGCCTGGTAGCGCTTGACATCCCTGTCACGAACGTACCTCAGCAGCGCGGAGCGGTTGCCGACCATCTTGAGCAGACCGCGACGGGAAGAGTGGTCTTTCGGGTGGTCCTTGAGGTGTTCGGTCAGGTCGTTGATCCGCTTCGTCAGAAGTGCGATCTGCACTTCGGGGGACCCGGTGTCCCCGTCGTGCGTCTCGAAATCGGTGAGAATCTGGCCTTTCTGTTCTTTCGTCAGCATGTTTTCCTAATGCCCTTCCTGGTGCGCCTCACTTGAGGTTGACTTTACACTCGAATTATGAATCCTTTAATCTAAACGACTTGCAGCGATTTTCGCAAGCCTTTTTCCTCGCCAGGGACCAAAAATATCCCCTGGTCTGCCCAGCCGACCCCACCGAAGACCGCCGAGCAGGCGTCAGACAGCCTACGTGGACCCCTGCTGGCCCTCCGGGGAGGCCCCTTCCTCCAGGAAGGACCGCAGGATCTCGGCGGCCGCGACCGCATCGAGGAGGTCCCGCTTGCGGGCCCTGGACAGGCCCGCCGGAGCGAGCTTCTCCTCGGCTCCGAAGCTGCTGAGCCGCTCATCCTGGAAATGAACGGGAAGCCCCACGTGGCATCCGACCCGCTCGGCGAAGGCCCTGACCTTGGCCGCCTGGGGCCCCTCAGACCCGTCCATGTTCAGTGGCAGGCCCATCACGATGGCTCCAACGCCCTCGGTCTCGACAATCTCGGCGATCCGGGTCAGGACGTCCGTTCCACCGTCCAGCACGCACAGAGGCGATGCGATGGTCTCCTGTGCGTCACAGATGGCCAGGCCTATTCGTCTGGCGCCATGGTCTATTGCCAGGTATCTCATCAAAGGCTATGCGTCCGAGGACGCTCCGATTCTACAGGAACTTGCCACGATGGTGCGACTCGATGGAGGCCAGAAGCTGCTTCAGCCGCTCCGTCTGATCGGCCCGACAGACCAGAGTCGCGTCCGGCGTATGGGCGACCACCACATCGTCCAGCCCGATCGCGGCGATCAGATGGCCCTTATCCTCGGTGACGATGATGCTGTTCTTGCAGTCCAGCACTTCGCTCGCCCCGGCCACGATGACGTTGCCGTGGTCGTCCGATTCGATGATGTCCGCCAGCGCCGCGAAGGACCCCATGTCCAGCCAGCGGCAATCCAGGCGAATTGCGTGAACGGTCGTCGCCCGTTCCATGACGGCGTAGTCGATACTGATCTTGGGCAGTTGGGGGAATTGCTCCGCCAGGACTTTGTTCTGGTCTGGCGTGTCCCAAGCCGCGGCGATCCGGTGCAGCGGTTCGGTCGTCTGCGGGACGAAGCCGGCCAGATTCCGCAGGATCGTCCCGGCCTTCCAGACGAACATGCCCGAGTTCCAGAAATACCGCCCGTCCGCCAGGTAACCCTGGGCGGTGGCCAGATCGGGCTTCTCCTTGAACGCCTCCACGGAATGGATCGGATTCTGACACTTGCCAAAGGCGCGGGGATCGCCGCATTTGACGTAGCCGAGCTGAGTGCTGGGAAACGTGGGTTTGATGCCGAAGGTGACCAGCGCGTCAGGGTTTGCATCGACAAACGCCAGAGCGTCGCGCAATGCCTCCTGAAGGACTTCGGCCGGCTCGATCAACTGGTCGGCGGTCACGACGGCCATCGCCGCCTGCGGATCGGTCTTGGCCAGGATCGACGCCGCCAGACCAATCGCTCCGGCGGTGTCTCGCACCGTCGGCTCGGCGATCACATTGCCCGATGGCAGGCTCGGCAGGTCTTGCCGGACCACGTCGACATAGGCGGCGTTGGTCAGGACGATGATGTTGCGGAGGTCAAAAATCGGCGTCAGCCGCTCGAAACAGCGTTCGAGGAGCGTATGTCCGTCAAGCAGTCTGAGAACTTGCTTGGGCCGCTTCTGCCGGCTCAGAGGCCAAAGCCTCTTCCCCGTGCCGCCGGCCATGATCACCGCGTACTTCATCCGTCCGTCTTTCTCCTGCCCGGAACCACGCCGCGTCCGGGCGCCAGTGCCACCTTTTCGTCGAAGGCATTGTAGCAGACCCCCCGGAAAGCACAATACCGAGCAGGAGCGTGTGAGAGCCGGCCTACCGGTCGGCCGGCGATTCCGTCAGCCGCACCTCTGTCGGCTCCGGCGCTGCCCTGGTCAAGGAGAAACGTCCGACAAGCTGCTGGCCGTTCTCTTGCATCGCGACTCCATACTCGCCCAGAAAGCCGCTGATCCTCACCTGGCCGTCTGTGTTGCTCTCGGCCTGGACCCGCGTCCACCACCGGCCTTTGATTAGGTCGCAAAGCCGTTCATACACCGGCTTGGGCGACATGTCGGCCCGCAGGAAACCGGCCGGGGCCCCCTGCCAGGCGCCCTGGTCGCTGAAATCCCACCACGTGATGGCTTCCACCGCCGGGTGCGAGAAGAGCACGGTGTAGAATTCGGCTGCCTGCCGGGCCTGCTGCTCTTCGCCTTCTGCCGTCGTCGTCCAGCCGGACTCGCTCTTCGTGCCGGAAACCAGGGTCGTTTCGGTGAAGTGCAGCGGCTTGCCGAATTTCGCGAAACGCTCGCACACCTCCCATGTCCTGGCGGCGCCCCAGGGGCCACCGTGCATGTGGGACTGGATGCCGATGACGTCATACATAGGCCGGGCATCTTCGTCCGCAAGCTCCGAGATCACTTTCTCCGCGAAGGCGGCATCCGTACGGTAATCGTTGATGACCAGCGTCGCATCGGGGCTCGCTTGGCGCGCGGTCTTGAAGGCGGTGCGGATGTACGGCCCGACTCCCATCGCGGCGATTGCCTCGGTCAGACGGGGGGCGTCGCGTTTGCACTCCGCCCGGTCGTAATGGGTCGCCTCGTTGACGACGTCCCAAATGTCGATGTCGCCTCTGAAGCGCCGGACGCAGCGCGTGATGCGCTCGAACTGCGCCCGGGCCACCTCCTGCGGCGTGCCCGTCAACCAGGGCGGATCGCGGTAGTTCCAGGCCAGCGGATGGCCTTTCGTCGTGACACCGTGCGCCTTGCACCAGTTGACGATTCTCTCGGTGCGTTCATCCTGTGGGCTGCCCTTCTGCCGCTCGTAGTTCCACCAATAGAACGGCAATGTAGCATAGTTGAGCAGGCCGGCGAAGCGGCTCTGGTAGGCGGCGTTCTGCTCGGGCGTGCGGCCGCGTCCGAGCATGAAGATGTTGCAGCCGAAGAGGAACCGGTGACGCACTTGTTTGATTTCCACGCGGCGGCCGGGGCCCAGAGGCCGGCCATCCGGCGTCAGGAGCTTCAACGTGACCGGAGCCATGCGGTGCTGCCGGATGCGCGATTCAGCCTCGCCAAGGATCCAGGCGCTGTCCTCCGACGCATCTCGCTGCCGAGCGGTCGCGAAGTACGGCGCCGCCACGGCGACAGCGGCTCCCGTCGCGGCATGGAGGAATTGTCGGCGCGTGCAGGAATCGCCACATGTTGCGTTTCGGTTGGCCATGCGTGCCCCTCGTGCAGTCAGCCCAGGCGAGTCATGCCTTGGCCGCCTCATCGGTCATCTTGATCTCTTTGTACTTGCAGAACTGCGCCAACTCTTTGGTGATGTCGCCGTAGACGGTCTGCCGATGAAGACCGTTGGACCATTTCTTCCAGAGCGCGGCGACGTCGCCATCGACCTTTACGGTGATCTTCGTCCGACAGCCGCGATCGTCGGCCAGAGCGACAGGCGCTGCGATGATCTCGCCGGTGAAGTACAGCAGGGAATCCGTGCCGATCAGGATGGCTTGGGTGACCTTCTGGCCGATGCGCATCTCCACCTGCGGCGTGACCCCCTCCTGCCGCTCCATCACGGTTCGGATCTTGTACGGTGCAATCGGGCCTTCGGGACCGTCCATCTTCCTGGAGCCCAGGCAGTGAGCCAGGATGATGCCGTTGCAGGACTCGTCCACAGTCGGATCGCTGATGAAGCCGGGTCGGCCCGTCAGTCCCTGGAGGATGATGTGCGTCATGGCGCACTGGAGATCGGACTCACAAATCCCTCCCAAGCCGAGATCGTTGAGCCGGCAGAAACCGATGCAGGGGTACGCCGGAAGCTTGATCGTCTTGTCCCACATGGTCCCGTAGCAATCGACCGTCAGGACGGTGGCGTTCTCCGCCGCCAGCATGTTCTCGAAGGCCAGGGCGAGCTTGCACGACTTCCAGATGTCGCCTCGCGAGGGTTCCACGACCGCCTGCGCGTTGTCCATCCACCGTTTCGTCTCAGCGTCCGCCAGTTTGTCGTCCACCGCCTTATAGGCATCCATCACCGTCTGAAGATCGACCTGCTTGATCTCCGTGCCGAACCTGGTCTTCACGCCGTCGGCGTAGGGCTTGAAGATCCGCGTCGTAACGTTGAGCACCTTGGCCTCCCGGGCGTGATGGATCGCGCGGAACGGCCGGATGGCGGCGGCGAGCTGCGCGTAGTCAGTGGTCAGGAAGCACTCCAGCTTCGCGCCGATCGGTTGCTGTTGCAGGCCGCCGAAGCTCGTCCACTCGTGGCCGGAGTATGGGAGGGCAAAAAGGGCCGTCGGCTTGCCCACGCCGAGGATCTCGCGGAGGATCGACGAGGCGCCCATGCTCAGATGGATAGCCAGAATGCCGTCGACCTTCTCGATACGGCTCTTGAGCCGCCCCACCTGGTCCGGGGAGGTGACCAGCTCATCGACTACGAACTCCACGTCGCCGAGCTGATCGCCAAGCCTGGCGAACTGAGCTTCATAGGCGCGAATCTCGTCCTTCAGGTTCAACGTAGGCTTGGGCCAGTGTGCGCCCTCGATTCCCATGTAGATTCGAGCGACCTGGACCTTACTGGTTCGACAGCCCGGACTGATCATTGGGCTGCCCTTCGCCGCAGCGGTGGCGCCGAACAGGCCCGATCCGGCCAGGTACACCATTCCGCCGGCAGCGGTGATTTGCAGGAACTCGCGACGATCGATTTGCCTCGACATGGCCTGGCCCCTTCATAAAGACATGGTTCGATCCGATTGGGACTTGTCTTGCCAACGATCCGTCTCACGGGCCGTGGTGCGCTTCGTCACGCCCCGCGGCCGGGACGTCACACCTTCGAGAGGTTGGCGTATTGTAGCAGCAGCGATTTCGTCTGTCCAGTGTTGAACTGGACGGTGACGACGCTGTTGGCGCCAAGGTCGGCGAACTTCTGCACGCGGCCCAGACCGAAGGTCTTGTGGCGCACGAGCTGGCCGGGAACGAACGGAGGCTCGGGCGGTTTGGCGGCCGCCGCCCGGGTGCAAACCGGCGACGGCCGTGTACGCCGGTATCCTGTGAACGTGTCGAGATCGTCTTCCGACTCTTCGTCGTCCTGGACCATCTGGTCGAGTCCAAGCTCGAAGAGAAACGGAGACGCCACCGTGCGAAGGAACTGACCGCGAACGGTCCGATACCGCGCGTAGCTGAGGTACAGGTTGGTGCGGGCCCGCGTGACGCCGACGAAGAACAGGCGGCGCTCCTCCTCGAGCTCGTCGCCATCCCCGCTGCCGCGTTCGTGCGGCAGCAGGCCGTCCTCGAGGCCGATGACGAAGACGTGATCGAATTCCAGGCCCTTGGCGGCGTGGAGCGTCATCAGGGCAGCCCGTTCGCTCGTCGCTTCGTAGGCGTCGGTGTCGCTGAACAACGCGATCTGCTGGAGGTAATCGAGCAGCGATGGCTCGGCGGTCTGCTGGTCGTATGCGGCCGCTGCGTTGATCAGCTCGCCGATGTTCTCCAACGCATCCTGTCCGTCCTGACCGGTCCCCTTGAACGACTGCTCGAGTCCCGATTCGGCCAAGACGCGCTCGGCCAACGGAGCGACCGGGCCTACGAGGTCTTGCCGGAGCTTGTCCAGCAGGCGGGCGAACGCCAGCAGCTTGGTCTTGACGGCGCCACTCACCTCGCCGATGCGGTCGGCCTGCGCCAACGCCTCCGACAGTGTGAGTCCGTGCTCGACGGCAAAGGCCTTGGCGCGATCGACGGTCACCTTGCCGATGCCGCGCGCGGGCGTGTTGATGATTCGCAGCAGCGCCACCTCGTCGGCAGGATTGGCCAGGACCTTCAGATATGCCAACAGGTCGCGAATCTCTTTGCGATTGTAGAACTCCACGCCTCGGACCACCTGATAGGGGACGCGATGGCGAACGAACGCCTCTTCGAGGGCCCGGCTCATCGAGTTGACGCGATAGAAGAGGGCGATCTGTGCGGCCGGGACATTCCGGCCGAGCAGCGCATCGACCTGCCGCGCGACCGCGTCGGCCTCCTCGGCTTCGTCTTCGTAGGTCTCCACGGAGACTTTGCCTTCGTCGGTTCGCACGGCGACAAGGGTCTTCTGCTTGCGATTCTTGTTCCGCGCGATCAGGCTGTCCGCCACTCGGAGAATGGCGGCGGTGCTGCGGAAGTTCTCCTCCAGTTTGACGACCACCGCCTGGGGCCAGTCCTTCTCGAACGCCAGGATGTTGCGGATGTCGGCGCCGCGCCAGCGGTAGATCGACTGGTCGGGATCGCCGGTCGCGCAGATGTTGCCGTGCGCAAGCGCCAGGGCCTTGGCCAGACGGTACTGGGCGTGGTTCGTGTCCTGGTATTCGTCGATGAGCAGGAACCGGAATCGGTTCGACAACTCGCCGCACACCATCGAGTCGGTCTCCAGCAGAAACGCGACCTTCATCAGCAGATCGTCGAAATCCAGGCCGTTCTGCTCGGCGAGGATCTGCTGGTACCGCGTGTAGACCTGCGAGAGCGTGCGCGAGAAGAAATCCTCGGCGCGTTCCTGGAAACTCTGGGCGTCGATGAGCTTGTTCTTGAGCGTAGAGATGGCGTCGAGCATCCGCGCCGGCGGGAAGTTCGTCCCGTCGAGAGCGCAGTCCTTGACCGCCTGCTTGACGCACTTGCTCTGGTCGGCGGCGTCGTAGATGCTGAAATTCGGGCGCATCCCCGCGGCCTCGGCATACCGGCGGAGGATTCGCACGCACAGCGAATGGAAGGTGCTGATGTGGGCCCCGCCGGACGCCCCGAGCGCCGCGGCGCGCTGACGCATCTCTTCAGCGGCTTTGTTCGTGAAGGTGATTGCGCAGATGTTGTACGGCCTGACGCCGGAATCGATCAAAGCGGCCATGCGGCAGGTGATGACGCGGGTCTTCCCGCTGCCCGGTCCCGCCAGGACCAGGAGAGGCCCCTCCCTATGCATGACCGCTTTGCGCTGCGACGGCGTCAGTTGTGCCAGAAGTGCTTCGTCCATGACCCGTGCCGGATGACCCTCACTGCGTTCCCTGCTGCTCCTGCATCTGTTGTAGCTGCGCTTCGGTCTGTTCCAGTTGCTTGTACAACTCAGGCTTCTCGATCTGGATCCGGTTCAGCAGACCCTGTCGAATATAGGGCGGATACGCCCCGCTGTTGAGGAACTGACCGAGCGCGAAGTATCGTAGCACGGACATCGGGGGCAGGTCAATACGAAACTCCGGCTCGTTCGTCGTGTTGTAGAAGTCGTACGCCTGCTGGGCCAACTGCTCTCGCCCGGCGGCGGCGTCATCGTCACGGATGGCGTACAGATAATACCCCTCGGTGAGCAGCATCACGATTTGCTCTCGGGCATCGTCGATGCCGAAGCTGCTCAACTCCTCCCGCCAGCGGTTCAGCGCGAACTGCTCCAGCGAGACGTTGAACTCCCTCAAGGGATAGCGTTTGCGCAACTGATTGAAGATCTTCAGGGCCTCTCCCCTCAGTCCGGCCTGATAGAACGACAGGACGGCGTTCTTGAGCATGTTGCGATGGCCGTTCTCGAGCGATTCCTTCGTGGTGCGGTCATTTTCGTACCCGGCGATGATTCCCAGCACGGCCTTGTTGTAGGAATCGAAGATCCGCAGGTCCGGACCGAGGAAAATATCTTTCGGGATCGCCGGCGAGGCGGATGCGGCCGTGGGGCTGTCCGGATCGAGCGCCTCGGCCGGACGCGAGAGGATCATGAGCTTGCCGTATCGAAAGAGATTCTGAAGGCTGTGCGCGACGATGCGCTGCGTGTTCGTCTCGTAGCGTTCCGTCTCGGCATCATCCTTCTCTTTCGCGACGCTGAGCCCTTTGAGCGCCCAGTAGACCGCGTGCGCATCCGGATGCCGCCAGTCCATGGGGAAGTGCATGTTCGGGTCGGCGAAGTCGACCGGCCCATATTCCTGGCTCACCTGGTGCATGCGCGCCGGCTCCAGCTTCCAGGTGTGACGTAGTTCGTAGGCCTTCGCAAAGAGGTCAAATCGCTTCAACGCGGGCGTGCCCCGGAACCGATCCACCACCTCCGACGCCGCCTGCGGAAAGCGCGACGCATTGCGGCGCAGGGCCAGATAATTCTGCACGAACGGCTGTTCACCGGCAAACGGCTCACCAACCTCCTGAAGCGCCCGGATGAACGGAGCGACGTTCGGATCGGCGACGATCTGAGCCCACTCGGACGGCGTCGCGATCAGGGCCTCGAAGAACGCGTTGTCGTTGGCGGACAGCCCATTGTCCTCCGACCCGAGCAGCGGGCCGATGGCCTCCGCCAACTGGAGCTTGTAGTATTTGTGGACGTCGTCGGAGACGCCTCCCATTTTGTGCTGGAAGATGCGTGCCAGCTCCCGGTAGAGCTGGACGGCCTTCGGATTGGTGGGAATTCCCTTGTCGCGGAGCAGCTCGTAGCCGTTCTTGACCCATCGCCACCGCTGCTCGGGCTGCGAGGCGGGGATGGCGACGGAGATGTTGTAGGCCATGTTCCAGGCCTGGAACTCCCAGACGGCCGGAAACCGAGGCTGCAATGTCGTGATCCACTCGGCAAGCTGCCGCGCGTCGAAGAACTGCCCTTCCTCCTTCAGCTTGTCGGCCCGCATCCAGAGGATGTCGACAACCAGGCCGCGAAAGGCGCCCATCGCGACCGTGGCGAAGGCCAGCGAAGGCGGCAGGTTCTCCACCGGCTCATTCACCACCAGGCCCATCGTCTGACGCTGCGCGTTGATGTAGTCGAGCTGTGTGCCGGCGGTGTAGAGCAGCCCGCCGGCCAACGCCAGGCAGATGAGCATGATGAGAATGTCACGTCCACGCATAGTCTGTTTTGCGGCGCCCAACGCCGCATCTGGTTATACGATGATTCGGGCCAGCTCGCGGAAACTGAAAACGATCAGGGCCAGCACGAGTAGCAGCGCGGCCTGGATGCACACCATGAACAGCGCCACCTGCGCCAGGAACGACCAGGCGATCAGGCGGCCGGGAACCAGAAAAGTCGTCGGGTTGTACTTGTCGAATCGCGGCAGCAGCCGCACGAGCGCCCCAATCGTGTAGGAATAGACCTGGCTCACACTGGCGCTCAGGAATTCGAACGATTCGAGTACGAAGCCGCTGATGGTGCCCGTGAAGAAGATCACCAGGCAGAACAGGATCGCCACGGGAAACGACAGGAAACTCGCCGCGAGCACTCCGAGACAGGCCAGAAAGATCAGGCGGAACAGGATCAGCAGCACGCCGCGGAGGAAGTTGCCCGTGAAAGTGTCGGCCTTATAGAGCAGTTCCAGTCCGTCTTCGAGCGGGAAGATCACCGTGGTGTCGTTGAGCGGCACGTTGAGGAATCCCACGGCCAGATATCCATCGTCGGCGATGACTCGTGCCGGGACCTCGATCTCGCGAAACGTGCGGACCGGGTCGGCACGGTCTTCAGGCCAGATCGGCGTTTTGAAATCCATGCCCTGACGAAACTGCCTCAGATCACCGATCTGCCAGCGGGCATAGATCTGGCCGCCGGCAGGCTCCGCCGCTACGTCGTATTTGAACCGGATGAACAGGCTCTGGTTCGGATCGAGAGGCCGGATGTTCTCGAACTCCCACACCAGTCCCTCTCCCACCCCCGTCGCACGCTTCTCCAGTTGCTTGCGTAAGGTCAGCTCCTTGAGAATCCCCTCGCGGGGCAGTGTAGGGTATGCCTCGCGGAGTTGCCCGGTCTTCTCCAACTGATTGTAGAGCGCCTGAACCTCTTCCTCGACGTCGGGCAGCGGAGGCGCGAGGCTGGCACGAGCGGTGTAGAACTCGTTGTCGATCTGCCGCAGCGTGTCATTCGAGACGTCGTAGAAACCGGGCAGGAACATCACCACGGCGTACACGATGCCGGCAAACAGCGTCACGAGACCCACATCCAGAACGATCACGCCCAGGAGCTTGCCGAGAATGAACTGGTAGCGGCGGATGGGCTTGGTGGCCACGGTGTAGATCTGGCGGTGCTCGATGTCACTGGTGATCGTGAAGGTCGCCACGACGATGGTCAGCAGACACAGCAGCAGACTGGTGAGCGAAAGCCCGTAGCTGACGAACGTCTGGAGCCGGCCCTTCAACGTCCCGTCGCCGGTCGCCGTAAACCCCATCACCGGCAGCAGGACCAGCAGCATCACGATGAAGATCACGGCGATCTTCATACGCAGGGCCTGCCGGATCGTGTTGACTGCAACGGCCCAGATCCTACTCATGGCCGGCCTCTCCGTCCTTCGGTCGCTCGTGGGGCTTCTCGGTCGTGGGCGGCGCCGTCTTGCCGGTCAAGGCGTCCAGGACACTCCGGTTGACCTGTCGGTCGTCTCGGGATTCGGTCACCTCGGCGGCCGATGGCTTGGCCGGCGCGACGTGCTCCGTTTGCGGGGTCGCGGCAGGCCGGGTCAGTTTGCTGAGCAGATCCCGATCGGGTTGCGATACGTGCGTCTCAACCGGTTTGATCGGCTCCGTACCGGGCGGCGCGGCCGGCTGGTCCTGCGACACCGGCGCCGAAACGAGCTTGTCGAGAATGCCCGCCTGGGACTTCTCCGCCATCAGGAAGTCGCCGATCTGCGTCGTGCTGACCGCTCCGCTGGTCGGTTTGGCCTGCTGTTGCGCTTCGACCACCGTGTTGATGAAGAACGTTTCGAGCTTCTCCATTGGGCTGGTGATCTCGCATTCGGCGTGTTCTTCTTCGAGAATGTGCCGGATCTTCTCGACAGTCCGGTCGCTGACGGCGCTGGTGACGATCTGCCGCTTGCCGTTCTGTTGAAGCAGCTCGCGCACTTGGCCTTCCGCCTGGACCTTGCCCCCGTAGAGAATCGCGATTCGGTCGCACACGTCTTCGACATCGGCCAAGAGGTGACTGCACAGTAGAATCGTCTTGCCGCGTTCGGCCAGCTTGAGAATCAGGTCCTTGATCTGCCGGGTCCCGATGGGGTCCAAGCCGGTGGTCGGCTCGTCGAGAATCAGCAGGTCGGGATCGTTGATCAGCGCCTGGGCTAAACCGATACGCCGGGCCATCCCTTTCGAGTACGTGCCGACCGGCCGGCTGGCCACCGCTCTGAGCCCGACCATCTCCAGCAGCGCCTCGATCCGCATCTTGCGGACCTTGGCGTCCAGCTTGAAAAGCCGGCCGTAGAAATCGAGGGTCTCCCGGGCGTTGAGGAAACGGTACAGATAGGATTCCTCCGGAAGGAAGCCGACCCGCTTGTTGATCTTCGGATCGGTTCCGTCGCCGCCGAGCAGCAGCGCGTGACCCTTGGTCGGGTGCAGCAGGCCCAGCAGCATCTTGATCGTGGTCGTCTTGCCCGATCCATTCGGTCCAAGCAGGCCGAAGACCTCGTTGTGGCGAATCTGGAGATTCAGGTCGTCGACGGCGTAGACCTTGGCCCGGCCCCACCAGTCGGAGAAGACCTTCGTCAGCGAAATTGTCTCCACCGCGTAGTCCATAATCTACCGCACGCTGTCCAAACAAACCATCAACGGCCGGAACGGCCCCCATCGCCTCCACATGTTTCCTACGACGGTGACGCAGCCGGACGTGAATCGTGGTCGAGGTCTTCGCCGTAGCGAACCAGCCGCGCGCTGTTGAACACCACCACCAGCGAGCTGGCAAAATGCAGAAACGCGGCCACGCTGGGCGGGATGAACTTCGCCAGCGAAATGCCCAATACGATGAACGCGATGCCGAAGCCGAGGTTCTGGTTGATGACATGGCGGGTCTTGCGGCTGACCTGCACGAGGAAGGGAATCCGCCGCAGGTCGTTGTTCATCAGGGCGATGGAGGCCGAGTTGATCGCGACGTCGCTGCCGGCCGCTCCCATGGCGATGCCGAGATCGCCGGCGGCCAGGGCCGGCGCATCGTTGATGCCGTCGCCGACCACGACCACCGTATGCCCGTCTCGTTTGATCTGCTCGACGATGGCCAGCTTGTCCTGGGGCAGACAGTGCGCCTTGTAGTCGGTGCAGCCCAGTTCGCCGGCAACGCGATTGGCGACCTCGCTGCGGTCCCCGGTGAGCATGGTCACCCGTTTGATGCCGAGGTCGACCAGCTCCTTGACCGCCCGCTGCGCTTCGGGACGCGTCTTGTCCTGGAGGCCGATCCAGCCGATACACCGTGGGCCTTTGGCCACGTACAACGTGCTGAAACCCTGCTCCTCATCCAGGGCAGGATCGGTAATGCCGGCGAAATCGACGCCACTGTCTTTGAGAAACGTCTCTCGACCGACCATGATCCGCGATGAGTTGATGGTGGCGGTCACGCCTTTGCCCGGCGTCTCCTGAAAGCCTTCCGCGACCGGCAGCGACAGGTTGGCCTCTTTGGCGACGTCGTGCAGGGCGCGCGCCGCCGGGTGCTTGCTCAACTGCTCCGCGGCCGCCGCCTCGGCCAGCAGCTCGGCCGGCTCGACCCCCTCGGCGGGCGTCAGCTTGGTCACATAGAGCCGCCCGGTGGTGACGGTGCCCGTCTTGTCGAACACCAGCGCGGTCATCTTGCCGGCGATCTCCAGATCGGCCACGTTCTTGACCAGAACGCCCAACCGCGCGGCGGCCGAAATGGCCGCCACCATCGCCGTCGGAGTCGCCAGAATAATGGCGCAGGGACAGGAGATGACCAGAATAGTGATCGCCTGATTGATGTCCCGCGTGAAGAACAGCACGATCGCCGCGATCATCAGGATGGTCGGGACGTACCACGTGATGTACCGGTCGATGATCCGCATGATCGGGATCTTCGTGTGCTCGGCCTGTATGATCAGCGACTGGACTTTACCCAGGGTCGTATCCTGGCCGGCCTTGGTGACGCGAATGTCCATCGCGCCGGTCAGGTTGTTCGTGCCGGCGAAGACCTGCATGCCAGGCACCTTGTCCACGGGCAGCGACTCGCCCGTGATGGTCGCCTCATTGACGGAACTCAGGCCGCTGGCCACCTCGCCGTCGGCCGGGATGTTGTCGCCCGGGCGAACGCGGATCAGGTCGCCCAGCTTCAGCGCGCTGACCTTGACCTCCTGTTCGACACCGTCGGCGCTGATGAGGTTCGCCTTGGTCGGCGTCAGTTTGATCAGGGATTCGATGGACGCCCGCGCGCCCAGCGCGGTGCGCGTCTCGATCAGTTCGCTGAGCAGCATGAAGAAGCCGATCAGTCCGGCCGCCACGTATTCGCCTGTGGCGAACGCCGCCACGATGCCCAGCGCCGCCAGCTCATCCATGTGCGATTCGCCTCGGATCAGGCTGAGCATCGCGTGGATGACGATCGGCAGCCCCAGCAGCAGCGCGCCGAGCATGGCGAAGATCTCGGTGTTGAAGCTGTCGGGCCCGTAGATGAAGCGGCCGATGCCGCTGTTGATCAGGAGGACCCCGCCCGCCAGAGTCCCCAGCAGAGCAAGACTGACGCGCAGTTGCTGGCCACGGGTTTCCTCGGCGGTGTCGTGCTGAAAGTGCAGATGCTCATGAGCCATAGTGGTGTTCTCGTCCTTATGACGCGGATGCGACGGTCTATCTCACAATCGGTGTCGGGCTCGTTGCCTTGGGTTTGAGGATCGGGTCCCGGTTGATCAGAATGCGGACCTCCCGTCCCTGGGCGACCTCGGTCGGGTCCAAAATGAACTTTTCATCGGCGTTGTCGAGCACTTTCTGGATCGCATCGAGATAGATCCCCTGGGCGACCAGTTCGGGCCACTTGCGGTACTCGGGCAAAAGGCTGGTCAGGTAGGTGGCGCTGGCTTTCGCGTCTTCGACCACCTTGGTGCGATACGCCTGGGCCTGGGCGACGGTGTTCTGGGCCTGGCCGGCCACCTGGGACCACAGCAGAGTCAACTGGTCCTCGCCCACGGCGGACGCCATCAGCGCCTGGTACAGCGATTCGGCGACCTGTCCGGCGGCATCGGTAAGCGTCTGCTCGGCGTAGTTCCTCGCATCGCTGATTGCCAGACCGCTCTTCTGGCTGGCGGCGATGTATTCCTGAAAGGCGGCGTCCACCTGCTGCGGCCACGTGGCTGCCACGAGCTGGACCTTGGTCACGCGGATGCCGCTGTCGATGGCGTCGAGCTTCTGCTGAGTCAGTTGTTCGACGTGACGCGGAATGGTGTCGGTGCTCTGAAGCGCTTCGTCGATGGTGTATTGGACCATGGCGGTGACCACCGAGTCCTCGACCACGCTCTTGAGCAGCGGCGTGATCGAGTCCTTCATGATGTCGAAGTAGATTTGCCCGGGCTTTGCCGCCGGAATGTGAACATTCGCGTAAAACTGCTCGATGTTGCCGATCTGGTAATCGATCTGCCATTGCGTGTGAACGATGCTGTAGTCGCTGCCCTCGCTGTCCGCGATCCCCCGGCCCGAAACACCCTGCGCAACGACGGGGCGGACCTCGTCCGTCCGGCTCCGGGTAAGGCTGTATCCTTCGGTCAGCGGGTTGAGCTTCTCCGGCACGAGATTGCGCGGCTTGGGCCCTTCGCCCAGGATGTCGTTGCGCGTCTGCTTGTACCAGAACGAGGTGATCGGCAGATTGATCTGCGCCTCGACCGGAATCTTGACCAGCTCGTCGATGGGATAGGGCAGGACCCAGTGCCAACCGGGCCCCAGGACGCGCTCGTCGCCTACGCCGCGAATGGCGCCGAAGCGCAGGACCATCGCCTTCTCCCCGGAATCGACCGTCTTGAAGCCCGAGACCAGGAAGGCGACGACCAGCACGATCATGATGATTTTGAGGATGAAGAAGCTCAGGCGCAGCGCATCGGAGAGAGACTTCCCCGCCGCATCCAGCTTGCGCGACGGGACCGCCTCGTGGTCGTGCGGCTCATCGTGACTGTGCCCATGTCCGTGCCCGTGTGTGTGTTCGTGTCTATGTGCCATACGTCCTCAGGGACAAACTCAGTGAACGATGAATCCGGGCCCCGTTACTTTGACGATTCCAGCGACGGTCTTTTCCGAAGATAGCTGAACGGTTCGGCATCCGCCGGGATCACGAGGGTCGCCCGTTCTCTCAGCGTTGTCAGCAACGACTCCAGGTTGCGCAGGAACATGGCCAGTTCCGGCGCCTCTTGGAGCATCTTGTAGTACTGCGCCGCTTCGGCGTCACCCTGGCCGCGGATCGCCTTGGCCCGTCCTTCGGCCGCCGCCAGCAACGCCGTCCTCTTGGCGTCCGCATCGGTCCGAATCTTGGTCGCCTCGGCGTTGCCCTGCGCGATGGTGGCCTCGGTCCGGCGGCGGCGCTCGGCCCGCATCCGCTCGAAGACGTCCTTCGTGACGTCCTCGCTGATCTTGAGCTGCTTGATCCCGAGCGTCTTGATCTCGATTCCGTAATCGTTTCGCACCGGCTCCTGAAGGTCCTTGAGCATCTCGGCCTGAATGTCGGCGAGCTGGATCTTTTCCGGATCGCTGTTGACGAACTCGCTGAAGGTGTGCTGGCCGATCACGCGGTTCTGGGCGTTGTTGAGCCGATACCGAATGGCATCGTTGGCGTCGGCGACCGTGCCCACGGCGTTCAGGAATTTCAGCGGCTCGGCCACCCGCCAGACGACGTACGTGGTCACGATGATCGGCACAGCGCCACGCGTCGTGGTCTCGGCCGGCGGCACATCGAGGACCCTCATGCGCGAGTCGAACCGGTGGACGCGTTCGATCGGCGTAGGCCACTTGAAGTACAGGCCGGGCTTGGTGATCTCGCGGTCTTCCAGCGGTTTGCCGAACCGCGTGATGAAGGCCGACTCCGTTTCGCGGACCTGAAACGAAACGAGATAGAGCGCCATGATGGCGAAGATGACGGCAATCAATACGGGAATGGCGATCTTCTTCATTATCGCATAGTCTCCTCTAAACCGGTCATGTCCAACAGATTGGTCGGCGGCCTGTCCTGAAGGTCCATGATGATGACCTGCCGGTCGTTGGGATCGACGGCCACCACGTATTTGCGTATGCCCGGCAGCACCTCTTCCAGCGCCGCCAGGCGTTGTTCCTGCAAGTAGATGCTCGGGGCCGCCTGGTAGGCGGTCACCTGCCCGGCAAATCGCTCGCCCGTCGCGCGGGCCAGCGTGGCTTTCTCAAAGGCGTAACTCTGGGCCTCTCGCAGGGTCTGGAAGATGGCCCCTTTGGCCTGCGTCAGCGCCTCGTCGAACTGCTTTCCCAGCCGCTCGACGTCCTCGGCGCGTCCCTCCGTCTGAGCCTTCTGATACTGCGTCGCCAGGTCGGCCAGCTCGTAGGCCTTCTCCACCGAGCCGATCAACGTGCCCAGGATCGCGTTCCGGTCCGCCTCGGCGTTAAGGACCAGAGCGTACTTCTTCTGAACAGCCCCGATGACCGCCTGATAGTCCGGCGCCACCTCGGGCGGCGGATGAATGCCCTGTACGCCCAGGAACACGACTTCGATGCCCAGCCCCTGGTCATCGGCGGCCTTCTGAATCCTATCGGTAAGGGTCTCTTTGGCCTTCGTTCGACCGGCGCCCAGAAGGCTCTCGTTGGCTGCCTGGCCCGAGTCGCCGACATCGACCTCAATCCCGGCACTGGCCGCAAAATGTGTGAGTTCGCGGTAGGCAATGTCCTCCAGCAGCCGTGCCGGGTCGCTGTGCCCATAGATGTATGCGTAGAGGTTTTTGATGCGGTATTGAATCGGGATGTTCGCCTTCACCAGGCTGACCGGCACCGCTTCTTCTCCCAGCGCCTCGCCGGTCTGTTCGCTGGCGACCAGGAAGCTGAACTCGCTCTCGTAGTGGCTCTGTCCCCACAGAAGCGAAGGTTCCGTCAGCGCCCGGCCCGTCTTGGGGTCGGTCTTGGGAACGTATCCGACGTGGAGTTCCAGGATTTGCCTGGTGGGATACTTGTAAGCGATGTCGATCGGCCAGGGCAACTTGAGGTGGAGTCCCGGCTTGAAATCCCGAACCTGCCCGTCGCCGGTCAGCGGATTGCCGAACCGCTCCACGATCGCCTCCTCGTTGGGCAGCACCACGACAATGCAACTGGCCAGATACAGGGTCAGCGCCGAGAAGAGGATCAGAGGCACGACCGCCTTCTCCAGAAGCTTGTAGAACCACGTCTGAGAGACCTGGAAGCCGAACTGGTAGTCGATGGCGGCCGCAACGCTGCGAAAGACGCCCCCGGGCTCGTTGATGATGCCCAGCAGGCGGCTGTCGAACGCCGCCCGGCTGTATTCGCCTTTCACGCGAGGCCGATAGATGTCCAGCACCGTGTTGAGCGCCGTCTCGGCGCCCAGCAGAAGCAACAGGATCGGCACCATGTATCCCACGACCAGCAAGGGGACATGGAACTGGAAGTGGGTCCCCGCCAAACACAAGGCCAGGGCAAAGCACACCACCGCCACGCCGAGCAGATAGCTGCCGCCCGCCCGCAGCGGTTTCCAGACCGGCTCCGCGGACATCCCCGTAGCGTAGCGTGACAGCAGAAAACTGACGAACGCCACCACGGTCATCAGGATGGCACAGACCAGCGGTTGCTGCGTCGTCGACGCCGTTCGCCCAAGGCCTCGGAGCAGATGCAGGCCCAGGGCAATCTCATAGACCGCGATGAGCACGCCGAAGATGGGGATGAACCATTTCTCCAGCAGGTCAAGCCGGCGCTGGGCGGCCGCGAACAGCGTCGCCCGCTCCCCTTTGCCTTCGAACAGAGTCGAGCCGGTCTTGTCCTCGGCCAACTGCCTCATGTCCAGCCGTTCTTGTTCGGCGAGGCTTCGCTGGTGAAACTGGATGGCCAGTACCAGCCAGATCAGCGCCGCGCCGAGAATCTGCCAAGCCACGGCCGAGACCGCGAAGTACCCGCTCCAGCGACCGAGAAAGAAGGTGATGCCAAAGAAGATCAGGCTCAAGACCAGGCAAGCCCAGGCCACGTGTTCGGGACGTTTGGACGATGCTGTCATGTTGTGCTTCGGCTCCCAACGGCGAACAAAAATCCGCTCTTGCAGTATCTACTCATCGAAGACCTTCGCCCTTTACAAACAAGAGGCTGGGTACTATAACGCCGAATCTCAGTGTCGTGTAGTGACAATCACGAAAAAATGTGCTTCCCCGTACGGGCCGTAGACCAAGACATTGACCGATGATCTGGAACGTCAGGACCACCCATGTTCAATAAGCTCGTTGCCATCGCCAGAAACACCTTCGTCGAGACCATTCGCCAGCCAGTGTATGCGGTCATCATCGGAGTTGCCCTTCTGCTGTTTCTGTTGAGCCCATCCCTGTCCATGTACACGATGGATGATGACAACAAACTCTTGCGTGAGATAGGTTTGTCTACGCTGTTCCTGGCCAGCTTGTTCGTGGCAATCTTCTCGGCGTCGGGCGCGGTGGCGGTGGAGTTGGAGAACAAGACGATCCTGACCGTGCTGACCAAGCCGGTGCCGCGTCCGGTATTCGTGGCGGCCAAATTCCTTGGTGTGGTCGCGGCGGTCGGTGTCGCGCACTACATCTGCACCATCGCCCTGCTCATGTCGATCCGGCACGGGGTGCTCGCGACCGCCTCGGACACGCACGACTGGACCGTTGTCGGCGCCGCGGCGGGGATCGCCGTCGGCACCGTGCTGCTCAGCACGTTTTTCAACTACACCTACGACTGGAAATTCACCTCGACGGCGACCATTGTCCTGGCCGTCCTGGCCACATTGGGCATCGTGTTTCTGGCGTTCATCGATCGCGACTGGCAGTTCAACCCGGCCAAGAACGGGATCAACGCCCTGGACGTGTATGGCTCGGTCCTGTTGTTCCTGGCGGCGGTGATCATCGCCGCCCTGGCGGTGGCGATCTCGTCCCGGTTCAACACGGTGGTGACCCTCTCGGCGTGCGTCGGTCTGTTCCTGCTGGGACTGACGAGCGACTACGTGTTCGGCCGATTCGCCGCGACCCATCTGTGGGCCCGAATCGGTCGCTTCCTGGTCCCGAACCTTCAGGTGTTCTGGATCAGCGACGCGATCTACGAAGGCAGCGCCGTCCCCGCCCGGTACATCCTGGTCGGCGGTCTCTACGCCCTTTGTTACACCACCGCCATCCTCGCCCTGGCAGTGGCGCTGTTCCAGAGACGGCAGGTCGGCTGAGAAAGGCTCGCCTCAGGTTCTGTCGGTCAGCGACTTGGCGACCGCGATCTCGTCGCACTGCTGCTGTTTCGGACACCGGGCGCAATCGCTCCAGACCTTCATGGGCAGGTCCTCTTTGGGCACGACGTCGAACCCGACTCTCTCGAAGAATCGCGGCTCCAGGGTCAAGGCGAAAATACGGGGCACGCCGAGCGCTCGCGCCTGCTCGACGGCGGCCTCGACCAGGGCCCGTCCGAACCCTCTGCCCTTGTGGGCCGGCGCCACCGCCAGTGATTTGATCTCCGCCAGGTCCGACCAGATGATCTCCAGAGCACAGCAGCCGACCACGGTCTCGTCCTCCTCGGCCACCAGGAACATCTGGAGGTTCTCGTAGATCTCCGCCAACGAGCGAAAGAGCATCTTGTCATGCTCGGCATAGCAGTTGATCAGGGCGGAAATCGCCCGGGCATCCGGAATTTTCGCGTTTCGCACGTTCATATGGCTGCGCAGTATACCGGCTTGGCGGTGTTTTGCAACGGCCATTCCGCCGCACCGGACCCTGCGCAAAAAAGCGAAAAAAGGACTGGCAAAAGCGTCCGGGGCCACTACAATAGCGCGAATTTGGGGCTGGGCGCCGTTGGTGGAATGAAATTCGTACTGATAGACAAGATCGTATCGTTGGAGATTGGCCGCCGTCTCAGCGCGGTCAAGAATGTGTCGCTGGCGGAAGAGTATCTGGGCGATCACTTCCCCGCGTTTCCGGTCCTGCCCGGCGTGCTGTTGCTGGAAGGCCTGGTCGAATCGGCCGGCTGGCTCGTGCGGACGAAGGAAGACTTCGCTCACAGCATGGTGTTGCTGGAGATGGCTCGTAACGTCAAGTACAAGAGCTTTCTGGCCCCCGGCTCTCAGGTGGTGTACACGGTAGAGGCCAAGACCATCGAGGAGCGTGTCAGCAGCTTCGCCGGCTCCGGCACGGTCGACGGCGCGACGATCCTGGAGGCGCGATTCGGTCTGCGGCATTTCAACCTGGCCGAGCGGAACCCCGCGTGGGCCCCGGTCGACGCCCAGATCAAGGAAGAGATGAAGAACCGATACAGGCTGCTTTCTCAGCAGAACTGAACAGGACGCGTAACGAAACGGACTTTGACAGGATTGCAGGACCGGAGGTACCAGAAGCCATGGCCATGAGTCGCGACGAGATATTTCAAAAGGTCCAGGAGGTATTGGTGGATGCCTTGGGGGCAGACGAGGAGGAGGTGACTGCCGGTGCCACGCTCATGGGGGATCTCGGCGCGGAGAGCATCGATTTCCTGGATATCGTGTTCCGTCTGGAGAAGACATTTGGGATCAAGGTGCCTCGCGAGGAGCTGTTCCCCGCGGAGAGCCTGCTGAACAACCCCGAATTGGTCAGCAACGGCAAACTGACGGTGCAAGGATTGGCCGAGCTGCGCGCCAGCGTGCCGCACACGGACCTGACCGAATTCGAGAAGAACCCGGACATCAACAAGCTGGCCAATCTGTTCACCGTCAATGCCATCGTCAATTACATCGACGGCAAGATCAACGGCGCCTGAGCGGCAGGCGTTTCCGGTACAACGGACCACCGCAGGATCGCGCTGGGTTGCCCTGCGGTCACCGCTGTTATGGACCACCCATGCGTTGGATCTGGATCGATAAATTCCTGGAGTTCGAAAGTGGTCGCCGTGCCGTCGCGGTCAAGAACGTGACGCTGGCCGAAGAGCACCTGCACGACCACTTTCCGGGTTTTCCGATCATGCCGGAATGCCTCATGATCGAGGCGATGGCCCAGACGGCGGGAATCCTCGTCGGCCAGGCGAACGATTTTCGCGAGAAGGTCGTCCTGGCCAAGATCAGCAAGGCTGTCTTCTACGATTTCGTCCGGCCGGGCGACAGCCTGCGGATCGAGGCACAGATCAGCTCGCTGGCGCCGGAAGCCGCCAGCACCACCGGCCATATTTTGCGGGGTGACCAGCGGATCGCGGAGATCGACCTGATGTTCAGCCACGTCGATCAGAATCTGGCTGGCAAGAAGTTCCCGGAGGAGAACTTCGTCTTCACGGGGTTGTTCACGTCCCTGTTGCGTGACATCATCTCGGAGGCGGCCGCCACGACTGCCTTGCCGACGGAGTCCAGTTGATGGAATCGGCTCGTGTAGTTGTGACGGGTCTGGGGGCCGTCAGCCCTCTGGGGCTCAGCGCCGATCAGATGTGGGCCGGGCTTTGCGAAGGGCGCTGCGGCATCGGCCGCATCAAGGCGTTCGATCCCACGGGCCTGCGATGTGAATTGGCGGGCGAGGTCCCCGAATACAGTATCCAGGACTACGTTCCGCGCAAGTACCGCAAGAGCTGTAAGCTGATGTGCCGGGACATCGAACTGGCGGTTATCGCAGCGCACCAGGCCGTGACGGCCAGCGGACTGGTCACCAAAGGGATCGATCCGGAGAACGTCAGCATCGATCCGACCCGTATGGGTGTCAATATGGGGGCGGGCATCATCAGTTGCGACATGGTGGAGCTGGCGCCGGCTGCCGCCGTCAGCGTGACCGATGGCCGCTTCGACGTCCGCAAGTGGGGCCGGCTCGGCCTCGAACAGGTCACCCCCCTGTGGCTGCTGAAGTACCTGCCGAATATGCTGGCATGCCACATCGGCATCATTCACGACGCCCAGGGCCCGAGCAACACGATCACCTGTGCCGAAGCGTCTGCCCATCTGGCGATTGCCGAGGCGGCCCAGGTTATCGCGCGCGGCGACAGCGACATCGCCCTGGCGGGCGCCGCCGAAGCGAAGGTGAATCCGGTCCTGATGGTCCGCCAGATCCTGCTCGAACGGACGAACAACGTCAGCAACGACCGGCCCGCAGAGGCTTGCCGGCCCTTCGACGCGAACGCGCAGGGGTCGGTCTTCGGCGAAGCCGGTGGCGTGCTCGTGCTCGAAAGCCTCTCTCATGCCCGTCGCCGCGGCGCCGCCATTCTGGCCGAAGTCGCGGGGATCGGGCAGAGTCACTGCGTCGATCCGGCCTATGCGAGGCTCGAACCGAGCGGCGAGGCGGTCCGCATCGCCATCACGAAGGCGCTGGGCGACGCGGACATCGACGCCGGGAAGCTGGATCTGCTCATCCCGCACGGAACGGGGCTGCCGCAGGATGACCTGGCGGAGTCCCAGGGCATTCAGGCCGCCCTTGGCAGTGCCGTCGACCGGGTTGCCGTCTGGCCGACCAAGAGCATGCTGAGCACGACCGGTGCCGCTTCGGGCGCGTTGGACGCGATTGCTGCGGTGCAAGCCATCGGGGCGGGTATGATCCCGGCGGCAAGGAATTTCGGCAGACCCGCCGCCGGTTGCCGTCTGCGTATCTCTGCCGATACTGTCCGGCGTCGGATCGACCACGCGATCTGCTGTGGCTACACGCATGGTGGGCAGACCGCCGCACTCGTGCTGAAACGCTACGACGAGGGGGCTGCGCGATAGAATGAAGACGCCCGCGATCCAGGAACGTGTCGTCATCACCGGGATGGGGATCGTCTCTCCGTTGGGCCACGACGTCGAGACCGTCTGGCAGGCGATTCTGGCCGGCCGAAGCGGCATCGCCCGGACGACGGTTTTCGACGCTTCGACGTTTCCTACCACATTCAGCGCAGAGGTGAAGGACTACGATTTCCGACGCTACGTTGAGCACCCCGCTCGGCACGAGAAGTGCAGCCGCAGTTCAGGTTTCGTCATCGGCGCTGCCGTGCAGGCGTGCCGCCAGGCCCGCATCGATGTCGAATCGCAGGCCCCTGCCGACCGCATCGATCGCACGAGAATGGGTATCTATCTTGGCGCCGGGGAGGGGTCTCTCGACAGCGATGCGTTCTTCGCTGGCATCCTTGCCGCCTGGGACGGCGAGCGCAACGAATTCCTCTGGCCCAATGCGAATCGCGTAGTACAGGAACAGATGCAGGCCGCCCATGAGCTCGAACAGGAGCCCAACATGGCCGCCGCGCACATCGCCCGGCTGACCGGCGCCAGGGGGCCGGCCCGCAGTTGCCTGACCGCCTGCGCCGCCAGCACCCAGGCGGTGGGTGAGGCTCTGATGCTGATACGTCGAGGGCAGGCCGACATCATGATCGCCGGGGGGGCCCACTCGATGATCCATATCCTGGGCCTGACGGGGTTCAACCGGCTCACGGCTCTTTCGCGGCGGAACGACAGCCCCGAGACGGCCTCGCGACCGTTCTGTGCGAGCCGGGACGGCTTCGTCCTCGGCGAAGGCGCCGCGATCGTCATCCTCGAATCGCTTACCTCCGCGCGGAAGCGTGGCGCCACGATCCTGGCGGAGCTGATCGGCTACGGCAGCAGTTCCGACGCCTATCGCGTCACCGACATGCACGACGAGGGACGCGGCGCGGTTCAGGCGATGCGGGCGGCGCTGGCGGACGCCGGACTGACCTATCGCGACATCGACTATATCAACACACACGGCACGAGCACGCAGGAGAACGATGCCGTCGAGACGCTGGCCATCAAGACCGTGTTCCAGGAGCGGGCCAAACAGGTCCCGGCCAGCAGCGTCAAGAGCATGCTGGGCCATCTGATCGCCGCCGCCGGCGCCGCCGAACTGATTACCTGCGTGCTGGCCATGCGGGACGCCGTCGTTCCGCCGACGATCAACCTGAACGACCCCGATCCCGAGCTCGATCTGGACTACGTGCCCAACGTGCCCCGGAAGATGCCGCTTCGTATCGTAATGAACGAGTCCTTCGGATTCGGCGGCCAGAACAACGTGGTTATTCTCAAACAATACTCGGAGGCCCGGGAGAAACCGGTTTGATGCGCCCCGTCTGTCCCACGGGACCGGCGTTCTCCGCCAGGAGAGACTATGATTGACATTAGAGAACTGCGAGACCATCCCGATGTCTACATCCAAGCGGCCACAGACAAACGCATCCCCGCCGACATTGCGAGACTGCTGGAACTCGACCAGCGTCTGAAGGATGTCAAGGCCCGGCTCCAGGATATCGCCACCGAGAAGAATCGCATCGGCAAGTCCGTACCGAAGCTGTCCGGCGCCGAGAAGGAAGCGGCGTTGAGCGAGTTGTCGCGGCTGAAACAGGAGGAAGAGGACCAGCAGAACCAGGTCAAGCAGTGGCAGCCGCAATTCGACGCGCTGATGCTCCAGGTCCCTCAGCCGGCCGATGCCGAAGTCCCGGTGGGCAAGGACGACACCGAGAACGTCGAGCTGCGCCGCGAAGGCGAGGTTCCGCAGTTCGATTTCGAGGTGAAAGATCACGTCGAACTCGGAGTCGCGCTGAACATGATCGACATCGAACGTGGCGTGAAGCTGGCGGGCACGCGGAACTACTTCCTCAAGGGCGACGGCGCGATGCTGCACTGGGCGGTGCTGCGTTTCGCGATCGACTTCATGGTCGAGCGGGGCTATGTCCCGATGTCCGTGCCCCTGCTGATGCGCGACGAGGCCATGCAGGGGACCGGCTATTATCCGGGCTCTGAAGAGCAGACCTACCGGATGGAGAAGGACGAGCTGAGCCTGGTCGGCACGGCGGAAGTGCCGCTGACCGCGTACCGCATGGGGGAGATTCTCCAGGAGCAGGATCTGCCGCTTAAGTTTGTGGCGCTGTCGAGCTGTTTTCGTCGCGAGGCCGGCGCCGCAGGCAAAGACACCTACGGACTCTACCGCATCCACCAGTTCGACAAGGTCGAACAGGTCGTCATCTGCCGCAACAGCGCCGAGGAGAGCGCCACGTTCCACGAGGAAATCCTCGCCAACTCCGAGGGCGTCATGAAGGCCCTCGGACTGCCCTACCGCGTCGTCGTGGTCTGCACGGGCGACCTCGGCCGGGGCCAGGCCAAGAAATACGACATCGAAGCCTGGATGCCCTCGCGAGGCAACTATTGCGAAACGCACAGCGCCAGCAAGTTCTATGACTTCCAGGCCCGCCGCATGAACCTGCGGTACAAAGACGCGCAGACAAAGAAGAACCTCTTCTGTCACACACTGAACAACACCGTGATCGCCTCGCCGCGCGTGCTGATCCCGCTGATGGAGCTGTACCAGAACGCCGACGGATCGATCACGATCCCGACGGTGCTGCGTCCCTACATGGGCGGCAGAGAGAGAATCACGGCACACTCCTGACCGCCGGCCGGCGCAAAGGAAAAGGCGGCCTGCACATCGAACGGATCTGCGGCCGCCTGAATCGCACAGCGTCTCGTGGCTACTTCTTCTTCGGGGCTTTCTCTTCCAACTCCTGCCGAGTTTCCTCCAGTTGGCTCGTCAGTTCATCCAGTCGTTGCCGGCTGGCTTCGATTTCACCTCTGGCCTTCTCCGACATCTCGCCGGCCGCCTCGTCCATCACGAACGGAGTGACGAAGACGATCATTTCGCTGTTGGACTGAACGACGTCGTTGTGCTGAAATAGTCCGCCCACCAGCGGCAAATCGCCGAGCAACGGGAGCTTGCGTTTGACGGCCGTGTCTTTCTCAAACAGCATTCCACCAAGCATGATGGTCTCGCCATCCTGAACCACCATGTTCGTTTTGCTCTCCACTTTGCTGCGAACCGGCTGGTTGTTGATCACCTCCGTCGTCAACTGCGACAGGTCGACGCGAATCTCCATGTCCACGCGCCGTTCCGGCGTGATGCTTGGACGGACCTGCATGGTCATGCCGACGTTCTTGAAGTCCACGTTCTGCGTCACGCCCACGTTGGCCGAGCTCGTCGATCCGGCCAGGAAGGCCACTTCCTGACCCTTGAAGAACATCGCTTCTTCATTGTCCTCCGTCCACAGCGTCTGCTGGTTGAGGATCTTGGCATGCGTCGTCTTGATGAGGAAATCAATCAGCGCGTAGACCGCCGAGGTCCCGCCCACGATGGTGCCGGTCCCTTCCGCGCCGAGAGGCGTGTCGCTGGCCACCGCGGAACCTCGGGTAGCCAGATTCGTGAGCTGACCCAACGCGGTCACCGCGTTCTCCCCGAGGCTGCTGAAGGCATTCGGGTTGGTCGCCAGTTGGACGCCGAGCGACGTCATACTCCCGTGCTCCACTTCGACCACAATCGCCTTGACGAGCAATTGCTTGCCCGGCGTGTCCAGTTTCCGGATGGTCTCTTCGAGACTGTCCTGAAACTCCGGGGCCGCCAGGACCAAAACGGATTTGCTCCGCGGATCGGGGATGAAACGAACCTTACCAATCACGTTGCTGATCGGTTCTTCGTCGGTCCGTTGTCGCGCGCCGGCCGACCAAGGTGGCGTATACTCGTTGCTGCTTCCCGCATTGCCCTGGTTGTTGTTATTGCCTTGCCCACCCCCTTGGTTGCCTTCGGAGCTGTCCATCGAGTATTCGGATAGACCCGTGACTCGTCGTCGGATGCGAGCGGTCGTCCCCGCCTCGTTGAACATGGCGTTGAGACGCTCCGTCAGGTCCTCCGGGTCGGCGTACTGCAACTGCACGACGTTGGGAACTTCCGCCATCTCCTGCCGGTCCAGGTCGTAGATCAACTGCTCGATCACGTCATACGCCTGCGGGATCTTGCTGATCACGATGATCTTCTTGGTCCCGGGCACGTCCTCGAAGGTGAGCTGGCCGTAGAGCGGCCCGACGATTTTCTTACGCTCGTTGCCCGAGCTACCGTAGAAAATCAGGCGGATCAGGTTGGAGCCGGCGCTTTCCTGGTCTTCTGAGAAGAGCCTCGTCAGCAGCTCGGTCATTTGAACGGGGTCCGAGTTTCTCAGCTCGATGATCCGCGGCTTGACCGCGTCCACGTCCAGCGGCACATCCCATTCCTCGATCTGCTTCTCGATCTTTCGCATATTCTCGGGCGAGGCGATCACCGTGACCTGGCTCATCGTCGGGAAGGCGATCACCTTGACCGTGTCGGAGTCCGGTCCTTGACTGCCGCGACCGTAGCGATAGTAGTAGTACGAATCGTACTCGGGGATCTCGTCGCCGTAGAGGTTGTCGAGATTCTCCTTGATCTGCTCGGGATCGGCGAACTTGAGGTCGAACTTCTTGGTCTCAAATGTCCCGGCGGGGACATCGATCTCCGTAATCAACTTCTTGACCATGTCACGAAGGTCGGCCCGGCCGAAGATCATGATCTGTTTCGACCGTTCCAGCGGCCGGATCAGGATGCTGGGGGCCAGTTGCGTGCCCGGCATGTCGCGCAGCGCTTCCTCGATGCGGCTGGCCACTTCTCGCGCATCCGCGTACGCGATGGACACCGTCTCGTACTCCGAGGCGACCGGCTCGTCGCGATCGAGCTTCTGGATCCACTCGCCGATCTGCTTGATGTCCTCGGCCGATCCTCGTGCGATGATCCATTTGGCCTTCGGCACGGGGATCAGCACGATCGGCATGTCGCCGGCCCCGATGACGACGGATGTGGCCGCCGTACTCGCACCGCCCGGAGCGCCCGGACGGCTCGGCGCTCCCGACGGCCTCCGGCTGTAGACGTTTCGGCTGGGCGAAGCCCCCCGGCGACCGCCCGTCGGAGCCTCCCCGAGCAGCATGCGCAGCAACTGGACGATCTCCGCCGGGTCGCCATGCTTGATCTCGAAAAACTGCTCCACCGCCCGGCCCGCGTCCGGCACATCGAACTGATCGATGATGTGTCCGATGGACATGAGGTTGCCGACCGTATCGATGACCAGGAGCATGCCGGTGGTCTCGTCGACGCTGACGTGGCCGTATTGGCCGACCAGCGGCTGGATGATCTCTCCCATCTGGGCGGGAGGATAGTTGCTAAGCCGGAAGAACTTGCGCACGATCTGGTCCCGGTTCTCGATCATGGCCAGCGGCTCGTCCGGCCCCACCGTCGGGACCACGCCCAGCTTCGCATCGGCGATCGGCTTGAGAAAGAGCATGTCGTCGATTTCCTCGACCACGAAGCCCTTCATGCGCAGTGCGCTGTAGATCGTCGACAAGGCCTTGGCCCTCGGCAGCTTGTCCGGGGCGTAGATCGTGATCTTCTGCTTCATCGCGTCGTCGTGGGGAATCACGGTCTTGCCCGTCCACTCGGCGATCTTGTCGATGATCTTCTTCATCTCGACGTCTTTGAGATTGACCGCCTCCATGGGTTCCCCGGACTCGGACACCTCGTTCGGTTCAGAGACGTCGGCCCGGCCCCTTCTGCCCCGGGCGGAACGCCCCTCGGTGCGGTTGGGATCGGGCGCCGCGTCCTCCGGCTTGTCCCCAGTCGGCTCGCTGGCATCTTCGACCTGATTCGGGTCGGCCGGCGTATTAGGCTCGGCCTCGCCCGACGGCTCGTTGGGAGCGGCACCGGCCGCACGAGGCGACGCGGCCTCGACCGTCCGTGCCAGCGTCGGCACGCCTGACTTGGGAACCGAGAAACCGACGCGCCAGACAATGACCCCGGCTGCCGCAAACACGATCACCCACAAGAGTATCTTGGACCGTTCCACTTTCTTCTCCTCGTATCAATCGTGATTCGTTTCTCGCTCGCCTTTCAGTTCGAATCGACGGCGTTCGGCTCCGGTTTTGCAGTCAGCGCGTTCACGTCGTTGGGCGAAGCCGTGCGAGGCCGTCCCGACATCGCCGCGAAGACGGCCGCTCTCTCTTCCATGGACATCTGCGGCCATTTCTGCCGCAGTTCCTCCAGTTCCTCCGGCGACAGATGGGACAGTCGTCCCGGCTCCCTGCCCGAGGTGCGCAGTTGCTCGCGCAGGGCCTCGCGTCGCTCCTGCTTCTGTTCCTCTGTCAAGTTGTCGACTTCGGCAAGCTGCTCGGCTTTCTCCTGCTTGGCCGCCGCCAACTGCTCGGGGGTTGGCGCCGGTTTGCTCTGCGCGCTGCGCCGACCGGGCACCAGCTTCTCGATATTGGCGATCTCGTTCGGCCCGGCTGCCGGCGGCGCCGGCTCGCTCTTGCCCGTGCGGGCCTGACGAATCAGCAGACCCAGTCCATAGGCCGCCCCAAGCACGACGGCAATGAGAACGAGAGAGACGACGATATTACCCTGTTTCATATCGGTGATCCTTCTTTTCCGATGCTGCTGTCCCTTCTTACTCCACCAGTTGCCCGTTACATATCCCCTCTCTCCATGGCCTGGACGGCCTGCTGCTTCTGTTCCTCGGGCATCTTATTCCATTGTTCTTTGGCCTCCGCCTTCTCCTCGTCGGACAGGCTGTTCCACTTCTCAAGGAACTTGGCCCTCAGAGCCTCAGGCACCTTCACGCCCATCCAGGCCAGCGGGTCGTCCTCGGCTGTCGTGGGAGCGGCCGTGACTTTCACCGCCTCGGCCTTGCCCTCGGGTCGGGGGGGCCTCGGCTCCCGCGACCGCGCTCTTGCGGCCTCCGGCGGTCCGGGCGGACCCGAGGGCCTGTCCCCATCGGTCTCGAATGGCGAGAACGTTTTCTTCTGGCCGTTCCATTCCACCGTAACCTTCGTCGGCTCGATGGCGAGGATCGTGGCGTCGCCCACCTTTTCGCCCACCTTGTACAGTTTGTCTCCGATCAGGACCTCGGCGCCAAGGATGCCGTCGATCTGTTTGACCGGATGCTCCTTTGGCGGTTCCTTGCTGAACAGGTTCTTCTTCTTCAGCGCCTCGGCCACCTCGCGGGCCTTGTCGAGGTAGGGCTTGACCTCGTTGGCGTCCGGCGCGTTCCGCGTCAGAGCCTGCGCGACACGATCGTCGGCGTGGGCCGGTCCGTTGAAGTACCCCACCACTCGGGCGCACGCCCAGGCGCCGAGCAGAACAGCGGCGGCGACCAAGCCGAACCGCACCCGATCCATGTGTTTCTTCGTGGTGCTGTCAAAGGCCATGCTTCTATCTCCCTCCCAGCGCCGTGGGCTTGATGGACGGCCGTCGTACGAAGGCCGAGACGACCAGGTCGATCTCGATCTGTTTTCGTTTCTCCGGCGGCTCTTTGGTGTCGCAGCGAATCCGAAGCTCCTCGATTCCCACCAGGTGCGGGTTCTCCTGCGAGGCCGCCAGGAAGTCCAGCAACTGCGGCAGCTCGCACTTGCCGCTGCACTTGACTCGCATGACGTCGTACGGCAAGCCCAGCTTCTTCTTCGTGGCCAGGATCGTCAGCGGCTCCGTTTTGACTCCCGCCTTCTTCAGTTGCTCGTACAGGCGGTCTCGAACGAGGAACTGTTGTTTCTCTTCGAGCTCCGGCATCTCGGCCACCGGGACGATCGAGAGAATCGCCGCCTGTTTGACCGGGTCGACGTCCACGGTCTCCAGTTGGCTGCGGGCGGCCTTCAGGGATGCTCGGACCCTGCCCCAGTGATCGAGACCCTTCAAGCCGAAGTGCAGGCCGACGATCACCAGGGCCAGGACGCCTCCGACGACGAGAATGCGCAGTTCGCGTTGGTTCAGTTTTCTTGCCATGATCCGCTTTCGTCGAAGCCTACAGTGCGGCCCCCTTCTTCGTGAAGTTCTTATAGTGGAACAGCATCGTGAATTTGATCTTCTTGGTCTTGCTGTCCGTCGAAGTGCTCGTGATGTCCACGTCCTTGATGCTCTTACAGCCGAGCAGGTTCGCCTGGAACTTCCACATCTGTTCCGCGTTGTCGGCCTGTCCCGTGAGGGTGACCGCCTGGCCCTTCCTGAAATGGAAGCTCTCCAGGATCACGCCCTCGCTGTTGCCGGTATGGATATCCGTGAGCAAACCGAGCAGATCGGGCCGGTGCTGCGCGACGTTCTTCAGCAGGGTCTGACGCTCGCTGGCCTGCTTGAACTGCGGCCGGCCGACCAGCGCCGTCAACCGTTTCTCGCTGGCGACGTCGACCGCGTAGGATATCGCGACGGCGGCTGCCAGCACGAGCAGCGCCACCACGGCCGCCAGAGTCGTCGAGTGCCACGCGGACCGGGCTCTCTGCTCCCGCTCGGCCTTGCGGACGGGCGCGTAGAGATCCAGACCTGTCGCCGGTCCGTCCAACGTCATCAGTCCCAGCCCCAGAGGCTCGCGATAGGAGTACAGATCCGTCGGCGCCAATGCCAATGACATTCCCAGTGTCTGCGGTCGCGGCACACTGACCTTGGCCTGCACGCCGGCGGCGCCCAGGGCCTCGACGATACGGTCGATTCCGTCGCTGCCGTCGGACAGGGCGAATACGGGCCAGGGCGCCGACTCGATCCACCCGAACGACACCAACACGGTGTGCAAGTCCTGCGCGAATCGCTCGATGACCTCGCCCGCCGGGGACGGCTGATCGCTACCGGCGCCGACCGCGAACAGATCGATCATGCCGGTGTCCAGTACGGCGCTGTTGGCGACCGTTCCGTCCACGGCCAGGCAGACCTGTGTGTGCTGCGCGCCGATGTTGACCAGGACCGCCTGTCGCTGGCGCTCTCCGAACAGCTCGTGCCAGGTCCGGGCGGTTCCTTCACACGCCGGGACGATGGCTTGGGGCGCGAACGGACGCACCTCGCCGACGAACCGATGCAGAAAATCGCGCCGCGCCGCTGCGATCGTGACGTCCGCGGTCCCGTTGGTCGAGGGCATCGCCCGCCAGGCGACCTCGATCTGAGAGGCCGGCAAGGGCAGCAGTGATTCCGCCTGCATCCGCACGATCGCCGCGGTCTCTTCCGGTCCCACGCTCGGGGCCGCGATGCGATAGAAGGCCACGGCGGTGGCGTCGAGGCCGATGATCGAGACCTCGCCGCCGTGCGGCTCCTTTCGCGTCGCCAGGCCGCAGTGGGCGGCAAACGCCTCCCAACTCCCCTCCTCGACCGGCATCGATTTCGCCCACAGCACCTCCACGCCGCCGTTGCGTTTGCGCAGCGCGACCGCCTTGAACGCGGTCGTGTCTCTGACCGCGGCAATCACCGAATGAGCTGTCTTCACGCTCCTGCTCATCAATAGTTGGCTCCCTGATACCAGTAAAGGACCTTGCACGGCGTCTCGCTGCGGTCCACCACGCATTCGGTCTGCATCATGGCGCCGCTGATGTCTGCGGCGGCATAGCAGCGCACGGTGAACACGTTGGATCGCACGGTCAAGAGCCCCGCGACGTTCTTGAACCTCTCGATGCTCATCCCCGAGACCTTCAGCAGTTCGGCGATGCTCTGGAACCCATACAGACGTCCCGACCGGTCCGCGATGATGCTCTCGGCAAGCTGCTCCGCTTGGTCGCCGCCGCCCAGAAGGGCGACGAAAACCTCTTTGGGCGCGGTGTTGATGTTGACCGTGCCCTGCAAGGTGTTCTCGCCGGAAGTCGTGATCTTGTCCGCGATGCTGCTGAAGGTCTGTAGATCGATGGGGTCGGCGCGGTTGTCGTCCCCGCCGGACTCTTTTGACGGTTCCTTCGGGCTGTTGTCGCTGATCAGGCCGGCGATGTTCTGATAGCCGCTGCCGCGATTCTGTACGATCCAGCGCGCCTGCGGGGCGGTCAGGCCGAGCTGGCTCTGCAACTGGCCCTCGTCCGCCTGGTTGATGTTGACCCGGTTCTGGCCGTCGGCATCGACGTTCTTCTCGTACGAGTAGCAGGTCAGATAGGCGATCCAGCCCTCGTCGAGGTACCCGTCGCCGTTGTCCACCGGCGGACTCAATTCGCCGTCGGCCTCCGTATAGTCGAGCTGCCCGTTGAGGTTCAGGTCTTCGCCGTACAGCAGGTCCTTGGTCATCCCCCTGACTTGCAGCAGCTCGCGAACGGTCTTGACCGGGCCGTTGCGAATCGTGTATGGAAACGGCAGATTCTGGTAGTATCCGCTTTCAGCGCCATCCGACCGGGGGTTCTCGTCGTCATCCCGCCAGTCCAGAATCGCGTCGGCGATCTGTGTTTCCATGTACGGCAGCGCCATCAACTGCTCTCTCGTAACCGTGTTGACGTTGAGTTTACCCGCCTCGTCGGTGACGTAGACGCTGTAGACGCATCGCTCCAGCGGGACATCGTTGTAGTCCTCGTCGTTGTCGCACCACAGATCGAGCAGACAGTCCGTCGCTCGAAGGTCCTCGTTGAGCAGGCCGATGGCGGTCTCCGTCCCGGCGCGGCAGGCCCACTTGCAGCGCACCTCGTCCACCCCGGCGGTCGCCATCTTCATGTCCAGCCGGCTGGTCTGGCTGACAATGGCGACCAGCGCCGTCATCAGGATGGTGATCCAGAGCACGATCACCAAAGCCAACCCCTTGTTGTTTCGAGCCAAACGCATCTATGAATCCATCTGCTTCGTCATCTCGCCGGCGCTGCCGGGCCCCCGCCCTGCGGCGGCTGGTTCTGCCCTCCCGGCTGGCTGCCCTGAACTGCCGACGCCGCATCCGCGGCCGTCGCCAGCCTGGGGAAGTTCACCAGAAAGGTCTCGACGATCGGGTTGCCCTGCTCCTGCGCCAACGTCACCAGCGTCACCTCGATCAACTGAGGCAACGATCTCATCTCTTCGGGCCAGTCGGTGGTCCACTGCTGGCCGTCGGAGAAGCGGATCTGAAACACGTCGATATTTTGCGCCAGCGGCACGAGAATGCCGCCGGGCGGGCGGTCCTCGTCGGGATTCGGCCAGAGACGTCGATAGAGTGTCGACGAACCGGTCTGATCCTCTGAGTCGGTCTCCAGGGCCGCGCTCATGCCCAGGAAGTACTCGACCTCGTATACGTCGCCTTCGGGTTGCCCCGGCCGGGCATTCGCCCGACCGGTCACGTAAAACCGCAGAAACGCCACCGCGCTATCGGCACTCTGCGAGGTGCCCACCAGCCGCATGGCCCGCGGGTCCTGGTCACGATAGATATTGGCCAAATCGCGAGCCAGCATCCGAGCGGCGAATCGAATCTCCGTCACCGTCTCGCTGTGGCGCGTCACCGTCTGGGCGCTGTCCGAGACCGTCTTGAGAGCGCCGACCGCCACCACCGCGATGAAGGTGGTGATCGTCGAGGCGACCAGAATCTCCGCCAGTGTGAATCCTCTGTCTCGGCCCGCTGCCATGTTCACCGCTCCTGCACCGTCGAGGTCGTCATTGTGCTGGCGCCGTTGAGCATCGTCTGCGCGACAAGTTGGCGCGGGCGATTCCGCTCCAGCCACCGCACGGTGATGGTCACGAGGTAGATGTTGTCGATTCCCTGGTATTCCGTACTCACCGCCCAGCTATACCCCGGCTCCAGCTCCTCGATCACGCCTTCGCTCTGTCCCAGTTCGATGAACTGATCGATCCCCACCGAATCGATCAGAGTCAATTGCTTGTCGATCACCGAGGCGGCCACCTCGTAATGGCGGTTCAAACGCGTGTCCGTCAGGGCGCCCGAGCTGATGGCCCCCACCGCGAGCACGGCGCCGGAGAGGATCACGCTGGCCACCATCGTCTCGACCAGATTGAACCCCGACCGAATTGGCTGCGCCGTTCGGATCACGGTTCCTCCAGATCCACAACCGCCATGCTCATCGGGCTGCCTTCGCCCGCTTGCAGCGTGGCCTTGCCCGTTGCCGCCATGACGGCGATTGTGTAGTGCGTCTTGCCGTCGCCGATCTGAATCATCGCCGTTTCGGCCGAGCCATTCGGCAGGAACACGATGCGCTGCTCGGCTTCGACATCCGAGACCTGCTCGGCGGCCAGCGTCAGAATCTTGACGTCCTCGAACCGGACGTCCCCTTCGAATTCCACCGGCTTGACGTAGTAGTCCCTGACGACCACCGACTCCCCCGCGGCGGTCTGCTGGTTCCACTGCGTCGTCGTCAGGGCAAAGCCCTTGTTCCCTGCGTCCAGACGCAACTCGTACGGCCGGCCGTGCTCGATCGCCATGATCCGGGCGTACTTGGCCGACAGAAAAAACTGCCGCGCCGCCCGCTCGACGAGCAGCCTCTTATATGTGCCCGCATACATCCCGCCGCCCAGACCACCGACGACGCTGATCACCGCGATGACCAGCAGCAGCTCGGTGAGCGTAAAGGCCCCGCGCGCGCCGGCCCGTCGGAGCGGGCATCTGGTCCCGGATATCGGATGTATCCTGCCACGGCTCATAAGTTCACGATGTCGGCGTTCTCCCCTTCGCCCCCTTCCTGGCCGTCCGCCCCCAGGCTGACCAGGTCGAAGCTCCCAGGGTTGTACTCGCCCTCGGAAATGTAGATGTACATGTTGCCCCAGGGGTCCAGGAGCTGACTTTGCTTGAGGTAGGGCCCGTTCCACTTCTCTTCCAACTCCGGCGGCGCCACCAAAAGGGCTTCGAGCCCCCCTTCCGACTCGTCAGGAAACCGTCCGCAATCGTACTGGAAGCGGGCCAGCGAGTCTTCGATGAGGGTCATTTTCGCTCTGGCGATCTCCGCCTTGGCCTTGCCCAGCCCCTTGAACATGCGCGGGGCCAGAAAGGCGGCCAGCATCGAGATGATCAGAACCACCACGAGCAGTTCCACCAGCGTGAACCCTCTTCGTTTTCGTCTTCTTTGCCTCATGCCGTTGCCTCCTGTAGGGGCGAAGCACCTTTCGCCGCTACGCCCAGACCAAACCCATTCCTTATTTGCGGGCGGACTACACCGCCCCGGCCCCGAGCGACATCATCACGATCGGCAGCAGAGCCGCCGCGATGATGAACCCGATCACCAGGGCCAGAATCAGTATCAGTGCCGCCGGAAAGATCGCCATGAACCGGTTGATGGCGGCGTCGGCCTCCGTGTCGAACGTCTCGGCCGCGTTGAGCAGCAGCTCATCCAGCTTGCCCGTCTGCTCGCCGATGGCGACGATCTGCACCAGCAAGGGAGGAAAACACCCCGACGCCTCCAGCGGCTCAGCCAGTGATTCACCGTGTTTGACCTTCTCGGCGACCTCGTCGATCTGCCGAGCCAGTTTTTCATTGCCCAGCGTGTCGCGGACGACCGCCAATGCGTCGAGGATGGTGACGCCTCCCTGGGTCAACGCGCCCAGCGTTCGCGCGAAGCGTCCGACCGCGATGGTCCGCAGGACCGAGCCCAGCACCGGGAGCCGTAGCTTGAACGCATCCCATTCGAGCCGCCCGACCGTCCTGGTCCATCGTCGCAAGGCATATAGCGCGGCGACCACCGCGACGATGGCCAGCCATCCCCCCACGCTGGTGAACAGAAGTCGTGAAAATCCGCTGATCCCCAGCAGGACGCGGGTGGGCATCGGCATCGCCGCCGCGCCGGCGCTGACGTTTTCGAGGATCTTCGGCAGAATCCACGCGACAATCACCACCGCCGAGGCCAGGCCGATGCTCAGGACGAACAGCGGATAGGCCGAGGCGTTCTTCATGTTCGTTTTGACCTTCTCTTCGCGGGCCAGAATCGCCGCCAACTGGGCGCTGGTCTGCTCCAGGATGCCGCCGGTCTCGCCGACGCGAATCATGGACAGATACAGCGGACTGAAGACATTCGGGTGCTCGCCCATCGCTTCCGAGAGGGACTGGCCAGCATTGACGGACTTGACTAAGTGGTCGAACAGGTTCTTCGTCGCGGTCTTGCGCTGCTGCTTGTGGAGCAGTTCCAGGCAGTTCAGCAGCGGCAGCCCCGCCCGGATGGCCGTGCTCAGTTGTGTCGTGATGGCCAGGATGTCCTTGCCGGCGATCCGGCCTGCCCCCAGACGCGGGACTGCCAGCCACGACGGCGCCGCGGTCTCGACGCCCGCCTCGTCGGCTCGGTGGGCCCGCTCGATCAGCTCGGTGACGAAGTGCCCGCGCTCGGCCAGCACGGCGACGGCGCTGCGACGATCCGCCGCCTCCACGGAGCCGGCGACGTGCGTCCCACCCCGATCCACCGCCTTGTAGGAAAACAGCCCCACAGTTCACTCCTGAAGCTACCGGCACGCCGGTGCGGCGAAGAAGCCTGACCTAGGCGGCCGGCGTTTCTCAGTCATCCTCGGTGATGCTCTTGGCGACGCGGAACACCTCCTCCGCCGTCGTCAAGCCCTGCATCACCTTGCCGATCCCATCGTGGACCATGCTGATATGGTCGGCGGGGGCCTCGCGGGAAATCTGTTCCGTGGTCGGCCGGGTCGCGATCAGTTCCCGCAGCCGGTTGGTGATACGCAGCAGCTCGAAGATGCCGATTCGCCCGGTCATTCCGGTCTGACTGCACTCTTCGCAGCCGGTCCCATGGTAGAACTGGACCGGCGGCTCGGCCTGGGCCGAAATGCCGAGGTTCTTCAGCAGATTCTCGTCCGGATGATAGGGCTCTTTGCATTTCGGGCAGACCTTGCGCACCAATCGCTGGGCGAGGATGCCTTCCAGCGAGCTGGCCAGCAGGAACGGCTCGACTCCCATGTCGATCAATCGCGTCACGGCGCCGGCGGCATCGTTGGTGTGCAGCGTCGAGAACACCAGGTGCCCCGTCAGGGCCGCCCGAATCGCGATGTCCGCCGTTTCGCGGTCGCGGATTTCGCCCACCATGATGATGTCCGGATCGTGACGGAGGATGTGCCGCAAACCCGTGGCGAAGGTCAATCCTCGCTTGACGTTGACGGGCATCTGGTTGATCCCGTCCAACTGATACTCAACCGGGTCCTCGATGGTGATCATCTTGACGCCCGGCGAGTAGATCTTGTTCAGGGCGGCATAGAGCGTGGTCGTCTTGCCGGACCCCGTCGGCCCGGTCACCAGGACGATCCCGTGGGTCTTCTTCAGACATTTGGCGAATCCGTTGAGGGTCTGGGCGTTCATGCCCAGGTCACAGAGGTCGATCAGTGACGCCGTCCGGTCGAGCAGACGCAGCTCGACCGCCTCGCCGAACACCGTCGGCACGGTCGAGACGCGGATGTCGATCTTGCCGGTGTTGCCCATGAATTCGATGTGCCCGTCCTGTGGCACGAACCGTTCGGCGATGTTCATGTCGCCCATGATCTTGATGCGCGAAACGATGGCGGCGTGAAGACGCTTGGACGACGGCGTCTTCTCCACGAGGATGCCGTCGATGCGGTACTTGATCTTGACTTCGTGTTCGAACGGCTCGATGTGAATGTCGCTGGCCCGGGCCTCGATGGCCTCCAGAATGATCAGGTTGACCAGGTTGACCAGGGAGGGCTCGCGAGCCAGTTCGTGGAGCTTGGCCGGAGAGAAGTCGCCGCTGCCGCCCTCCTGTTCGCTGCGATGCTCCGCCGGCGCCAGGTCGTCGAGCATTCGGGCAACATTGCTGCCGTAAAACCTCAGCACGGCGTGCTCGAGTTGAATCGGTTCGGCGTAGTACCGCTGCACCAGGCAGCCCGTGACGAGTCGCAGGTCTTCCATCGCCTGCGGCTGAAACGGATCCACCATGGCCACTGCCAAGCGACCGTTCTGTCGCCACAAGGGCAGGATGTTGTACTTGCTGACCAGCTCGGCCGGCACCAGGCTGATGACTTCATTTCCGATCGAGACCTCTGACAGGTCGATCTTCTCGATGCCCACCTGAACCGCCAGGGCCTCGTTCAACTGGGCCTGCGTGATGTAGCCCAATTCGAGAAGGACCTGCCCGAGGCGGCGGTGCGTGACCTTCTGTTCGGCCAGAGCCACCCCCAGGCCGGCCTCATCGAGGTACGCCCTCTCGCACAGCAATTCGCCGAGCCGCTTTCTTTTCACGCCGCTGCCTGAATCCATCCGTATCTCACGCCTTGTTCTGACTGTGGAAACTCCCCCGCAAAAGAGCTTAACTCCATTCGTGGCTCACGTCAAGGGTGTGCCCCGCCGGCTTCGCCCCTCCGCTGATCCGGTTCAGCACGATGCAAGCAGTCGCCCGCTCGCGGCCGAACGGCGGTCCGTATGCCGGACCCCATCCCCCGTTAGCCGGCCAGCGCGGCACGCACCGTCCTCGTGCCCCCGCCCTGCTTACCTCTATCAGACGCACGCGGGCCCTTTTTTGTTACAGAAAAATGGGTTTTCACACGTTTATTCGCGGTCGTCCGCGACCGTACCGCGGGACTCGGATTCTCCACGCAGGCAGAAAAAATGATTTGACAGCCGTCCGGAGGCGCATGACAATCGCATGCAAAGCAGGTGTCGCCGAGGCGACGCCGTCGGATTTCTCCAGGAATCCGCCGGGCCTTTTCGACGTGAGGGCCGCGCGGTTTGTACCCGGAACGCTCGTTTGGCTTGTCATCATACATACATTGTGTCCGTGAAAAGCTGAAGTGGTTGAAGGACGCCCAGGACCGTCGAGGATTGCGACGGCCCGGCGGACTGTGAACGTACGGGTATTACGCTGGAGGACGAGCAAGGATGCTGACATCCAGGCATTGGGCAGGCGCCGGTCGATGGCGTCTCTGCCCGCTATGGGGGCTGGTCCGGACAACTGCCTTGACCGTGATTTCCCGCGATCTCGCAGGGGGGAAAATCATGCTGCCGGGGAACGAAGGCAAGGTCGCCTTCGACTGTCGCGAGCTCCTTGCCCACATCCACAAGGAGGTAGCCCTATGAGGCTGGAGAAAAGAAAACCGTCGGGGCGGGAGAAGGATGAAGAGGCGCTGAAGCTTCTGGCCAAGCTGCGGGAGCAATTGTACAGCTCGAATGTCTCGGTCGTGCGCCAGAGTGCATTCAATCTGTCGTGGATGCAGGAGGACGGGCTGGACATCCTGACCGAGGCCCTGTTCGGCGATTCTCCGCGACGGACGAAAGGGGCAGCCGCGTACGGCCTGCGGAAGATGCGCGGCCGCATGCGCAAACGGGCCGAAGACACGCTGATCGAAGGACTCAAACACCCCGACGGCAAGACCGCCGAGATTTGCGGCAACGCCCTGATCGTGCTCAAACGGGGCAGACGAGCCGCCAAGCCCGGGCGTCCCGTCAGAGCCCGAAACACGAAATTTCAGATACGCGAAATCCCCAACAAGGACCGCCAGAAACGAGCAAACGCGCAGGCCAGAAGGCCGGACGACCGGCCCTCTCGGCGGCGCTGACGGCCCTGTTGGCGTTCGGGCGTCGACCTCCGGTATCCTGGTGTTCCCTCTCTTTCCTCTACTGCCCGTCCGATTGGCGACAAGGCTCATCCGCAGGGGGCTCCGCAGCAGAACCGAAAGCACGATTTCCGGGAGTTTTCACTTGACAGACGGGCACATCGGTGGTATAGAGACGCGCACTGGCGTTCCCTCATAGGAGGAGGGCCCCGCCGAAAGCCACCAACGGGGAAGGTGGTCTACGCATGGAGGAAGACGCATCCGGAGTATGCGTCGAACCGCGATCGTCCGGCGTTCCTACGGTCCGCCTGCGGTCGCCTCAAGGAGTGACACGGAAGTGGATCTGCAGGGAGCATGTAACGGACTACGTGGATGGGTCAGGGGCGCAGACGAAGCCGTGTCTGTGTCTGCACGTACCATGGGGGTCGTGACGGGGGGACCGCACGCCACTGGGCTTGGTTCTATTCTGGACAATCTGCTTCCACGCCCGTTGCGCCATGAGTGGGCGGCGCGTTTGCGGCATCCTGGCGGGCACACGCCGGCGCAATACGGGCCGGCCGACCGGGCCGTGGTCGGGCCTCGTTGCCGCCACACACAAAGGGCATTGGCCGCCCGCTGCCGCCGGGCCGCCGTGACAGATACGGCACACATGAAGGATACGCCGAAGGACGGACGCAACATGCCAGGCAGACGGATGATGAAGAGGTATCATCGAGACCACGCATGGCGCCGGGACCACAACTCACGAGGGCTGTCCCCACAAGACAGCAATCGACATCTTCCTTTCCTGTTTCATGACGCTCGCGTCGAATTGGGTCGATCGGCTATGGATTGCTGAGCGATCCGCGCGGATTGGCGTCAGAGGCTTCGACCCCTCTGACGCCAATCCAGTGCCATCGCCCCTTCGCGGGCAGGCAAAGAAGACAAAACCGGGTCGTCGCCGGACTGGTGATCTGAGCTTCAGGCTCGCCGCTCCGCAGGACGCCCAGACGGTAAACCGATAGGAGGCCTTACGCCAAATGTCTACAGGGTCCCGGCCCGCTCCCGACGGCGCCGGACATACCCCGAGCAATTGGCCTTTACCATGAAGGGGCGGATCCGACAGGGTCCGCCCTTCTCATTTCTCGCGGTCGCGCCGAGCGAACGACCCCAGGACAGGTCACGACGACGGCAGACAAGAGGCGCCGGCGTCCGTGTCGGACAGGGCGTCCGCCGGCGGTTTCCTGCGGGATGGATGCTTCGTCGTGATCTGGAAATGGCCGTCCGTGAAGGTCATCTCGTCGATGTCGACGCCGCGAATCCAGCCCCGGACGATCCGGTTGACGTCCACGTAAAGCGTGGGATACTCCCACCGTCCGCCATGATCGCTCAGGGACAGCGACTCCACCATCTTTTCCACCAGCCAGTCGAAGGTGTCGATCAGGCGGTTGGTCACCAGCTCGAACGCGAGGTGGCCGTCGTCGAACCCGGCGAATCGCACGCTGACCCGAATCGATTTGATCACGGGCCAGGAAGTTTTCACTCTCAGCTTGATTTCCTCGCCTTCGGTGTCGATCTCCGTAACTTGGTCCGGTATCAATTCGTTGGCGTGCAGGATATCGAAAAGCTCATCAGCCGATAGAACGATCTTTGCCATAGCGTTGGATTCCTTGAAACTCCAGCCGCTATCTTAGCACACCCGGGCGGAAAATGCAGGCCGAAGTCGAAGAGACCGTCAGTTTATCGCTGGAGGCCCGAGCCGCGGCGGCCGATAATGCTGTGGGGGTACGAATGCAGACCCGCTCTGCGGTGGTCTCGCGTCGGCAGACCCTCACGAACGTCAACAAGTTGTGCTGCTCTTGAGGATTAGACGCATGAAACGATCGATCATTCTCGCCGCCTTCTGTTTCTTATCATGGACCGGCCTGGCTGCATCGAGCGACGCGGGACGCCTCGCGATCGCCGCGCGGAGCGGGACTCTCGGGCTGGGCGGCGACGTGATGGTCAACGTCCTGTCCGACGTGAATGTCCGGCTGGGCGTCGGCTTCTTCGACCTCGATTTCGACGGCGAAGTCGAAGACGTCGAGTATGACTTCGATCTGGACCTGCTGACGTTCCCGCTCGTGGTCGACTGGTATCCCTTCGAGAACAAATTCCACCTCAGCGCGGGAATCATCCTGAACCAGACCGAAGCGAGCCTGGACGGCCGGTACGATGGCACGATTGAGATCGGCGATGAGACGTACACTTCCGATGAGATCGGGGCTCTGTCCGGCGACCTGAGCTTCCGGGACGTCGCGCCGTATATCGGGATCGGATGGGGCAATGCGTTCGGCAAGGCGCGCCGCTGGGGTTTTGTCACCGATCTCGGCGTCGCGTTCACCGGGTCGCCCGATGTCGCGCTGTCGGCCAGCGGGCCGCTGGCGGACGACCCGACCTTCCTCGCCAACCTGGCCCGCGAAGAAGACGACGTCCAGGACAAGGCCGACAAGTTCAAGATCTATCCGGTTCTGTCGGCGAACCTGTACTTCCGGTTCTGAGATGGATCAGCTCACTAGCCGGCGACGCAGGCGTTTGACCGCCAGAGTGCCGAAGACCGCGACGAAGATGAGGAGGTAGGCAAGGTTGGCCAGCAGCGTTGAATCGTAGCGGCTCAGGCACACCGCGCGAACCAGCCGGACCGAATGCGTCAGCGGAACGACCTGGGCCACGAATTGCACCGGCCCGGGCAGGTTGCTCACGGGAAACACCACTCCCGAGAAGAAGAACATCGGCGAGAGGAACCCCGTCATGTAGAAGTTGAAGTGATTGATCGTCTTGACGAACGAGGTCACCAGCAGCGACATCGACGCGAACATCACGCCCGTCAGAAAGCCCACCAGCGGCGCCAGCAACGCCTGCGGAAGCCGCACGATCCCGAACGGCGTCAGAATGCACAGCACTGCGAACGAGAAGAACAGACCCTTGGTCCCCGCCCAGAGAATCTCCCCGACGATGAGGTTGTTGACCGTGATCGGGGCCGCCAGCATCCCGTCGTAGACCTTGTCGAATTCGAGCCGGATGAACGTCGCGTACGTGCACTCGAACGACGCCGTGAACATCGCCGTGGTCACCAGCAGCCCCGTCCCCAAGAACGTGATGTAGCTCATCCCGTCCATCGACTCGGTGATGTACCGGCTCAGGCCCAGGCCCACCCCCACCAGGAACAGCAGCGGCTCCAGGAACGGCGGCAGCCCGTTGCTGAGGAGGTTCTTCGTGTAGACCCGCATGTGCCGGTACCAGACGCTGTAGAGCCGCCACGCCAGGTGCGGATAGGGGATGGTCTCACTGCTTCTCATTGAGCCCCCTTCCCGTCGCCTTGAGGAACACGTCTTCGAGGTT
>CAZOFX010000034.1:0-48238 GCA_964579055.1 uncultured Pirellulales bacterium | reverse complement strand
TCTCGGCGCCCGTGAACAACTGCCGGATATGGATGTCGTGGATGTCGTTGTCGGTGATCGTGCAGAAGACCGCGCCCAGACTGCCGACGAGGCCCGCCTGCTCGCAATGGGAGATCTCGTTGTTGCGCACGATGTGGTGGCCGATGTTTTCCTTCGACCAGCCGCGCGCCGTCGCCCGCTCGATGGTCTTGACGTAGCCCTCGGCGGTGTTCGCCGAGGTGTTGTCCCACTGGTCGCCGTGCTTGCCCAGCGTGATTCCCACGCACGTCGAGTAGCGAATGTCACAATCCTCGATGATCCAGCCCTTGCTCCAATGGGTGCCGATCAGGCCGATCTGCTCGGCGGTGGGCGGCGCCCAGGGCGTGGCGGCGTGCATCATGGTAAAGCCGCGCACCGTCAGGTAGTTGACGCCCGGCCTGGCGGGATAGAACACGGTCCGACGCACGTTGATCTCGACGTCGGCCTCGTTGGGATTGACGTCCTGGAACTGCGCCCAGATCGTCGTATTCGTCTCGTCCACCTGAGCGAACCACAGGCGGACGTCCGACGGCCGCGACTGCGGTCCTCGGAACACAAGGCAGAGCGTTCGGACTCCGCCCAGTGGCTCGATCTGGACGTCGAACGAACGCCACGACTGCCACCCGCCGGTGTTCGGGACCTTGCACGTGCCCAGGAGCTTCCCATCGGGTGCGTTCCGACGAACCTCGATGGTCCCGCCGCTCGTCTCGGAGGCGGCGCGAACCTCTAATTGCGTGACGGCGCTCTGGCCGAAGTCGACTCGCTCGTAGCGGACCCAGTCGCCGGGATTGACCCAGCCGATGCACTGGCCGCCTTCCGAGCAGTCCGCCGTTTGAACACCCTGCTGTGCCGCGAAAGAAGCGGCGGGAACTCTTTCGGCCCCCACGCCGGCGGGCCGCAGCCACGCCACGTTCAGCAGGTATTGCCCGTCCCCGGGCGCATAGCCCGAGACCTGCCCGATGGGTTTGAGCGCATCGTCGAGCCTGGCCGCCTCGATGAGCCAGTGACCGTTGAGGTAGACCGCGCCGGTGTGGTGGTCCCGTCCCTTGCCCTCGAACCAGTCGCCGTGGATCAGGTCGCGATACGGATTGAAATCGCCGAAGAAGTTGTTGGCGATCGTGGCTTTCCACGTGTCGTTCTGCACCTTCTCCCAGCCCTTGACGACCTCGGAGCCTTTGACGACAACCTTCTCGCCCTTGGCCGCCTGATAGACGATGCGTTCGACATCGGACGTTCCGCCGCGAGCGGGAGTCACGCGTTCGCGATACGTCCCCTCGTGCACCGTGACGACGTCGCCCGGCTGCGCGACCTGGGCCGCCTTCGCAATCGTCCGAAACGGCTGCGCCGCAGAGCCGAAGTTCTCGTCGTTGCCCCCGACCGAGACATGATACTCCCTCGCCGAAACCACCGAGGCGAGGAGCACGACGCAAGACAATGTGTGGAGAGCTTTCATGTCGAACCTCCCTGGATATCGTTTGACTGTAAACTCGAATCGCCCAACGCACGCCGGCCTCGCGTCAAGACGCCCACCGGACTGCCTGCCTATGCTACCACCCTTGCGAACCTCCGTCGAGGACGTCGGACACCTCCATTTCGCGCGGCGCGCCGGCGGCTACGTCATCCGTAGGGGCGAGGCGTGCCTCGCCCTTACCACTCGAATGGGAGCAGACCACACGGGGCCGCAGTCTGGCTCAATACGTTCTGCGTCCATTCACCACCACTTCGGATTGGCGTCGAGGAATTGGAGGACGGCCTGGTACTTGGGGGCTCCGGCGGGGGGTTGGCCGTGGTATTCGAGCAGGCCCCAGGAGCCCCACTTGGAGTAGGCGCCCATCGAGCTGAAGATGGCCATCAGCGTGCCGCCGGACTGCTTCCAGCCGGCGAGGTAGTCGAGGTAGAGCTGCCTCATACGCGGATGGCGATTGGCGGCGTGGAACAGTTCGGTCAGCTTCTCGTTGTTCTCAGCGCCGCCGTAACCTACGAGATGCTGGCCGCCCTCGTAGGCGACCAGACGCAGGCCACGTTGCCTGGCCAGCTCGGCTTGTCTGGCGATCGTCGCGTTGCCTTCGGCGATGAACTTGGCGCAGCGGTCAAGGACCTCGTCCACGGTCATCTGCGCGGTCTCATCCTGTTTCTTGGGATCGCCGAGGGCGTTGCCGAAGTAGGGGGCGATGCCCAGCACGTCGGCGTGCTCGTACGCGTCCTCGAAATCCATCACCTGTTCGCTGGTCCAGGGGTTGGCGCTCTGGGCAGCCAGCACGCGGACGAGGCGATCGGTGCCGCCGAAGACCTCTTCCCAGAGGCGGAAGATCTCGACGGAGCGCTTCGAGTAGTAGCGCAGTTGGGCCTGATAGTCGTTGTCGCTGAGGCCCAGTTCTTTGCCCTTGTCGCGGCAGAAGCGGGCCTGGGCGAAGATGCCGTTCCAGCACTCGTTCGAGTATTCGATGTAGACCTTCCGGCCGGGGTCGAGCCGGCTCCTGACCATCTGTGCGAAGCTCCGCACGTAGCCGTCGCTCGCCCTGTGCGGCATGCAGAACCACGGATCGGCGCCGAGCATGTTGCTCAACTGAATCATGTACTCCAGCGCGACGCCCGTGTCGTCGCCCTGTGTCTGGAACGCAGGCGTGGCGCGGTCGGACCAGTCGGTCTGCCTGGAGTTGTTGGTGCGCTGGAAGTCCATGAAGCGAAGGGTGCTGAACTGCTCCCATCGCGTGAGGAAGTCCGGATGGAAGGGCTGCTGCTCGTACGTCTCTTCGAAGCCGGGCAGGATCACGCGGATGTTGCGGACCGGGTCGCTCGGCTCGGTCTCGATCAGGCGCAGCGTCAGCAGGTTCTGATTCGCCTTGACGCGAATGCGGATGCGGCCGGGCTGCTCGTCCACGGTCTCGACGCCATACGCGAACGCGATCTTGCCTTTCCCATCGTACAGACAGGTGTAGATGCCTTCGGGATAGCCCAGCGCAGGCCGGCTCAGGACGATCGAGTCGGCGAACTGGCCGCCGGGCGCCAGCGAGCGGACGTAGCCGTCTTCGGTCAGATCGAGCGCGCCGCCCTGGGCGTAGCCTTTGCCCGGCGCCTGGCTCTTGAAGGTCTGCGAGTGTTTGAACAGGTCCACGAAGACGATCTCCGACGACCAGTATGTCACGCCGCCCAGATTGATGCCCAGCGATGCGTTGTCGTTCGGCAGCGCCGGCGCGCTGCCGGCCAGGCAACCGACGGCCAGCAGGGCGATGCATAGTAGTCTTGTTCTCATTCTGATTTCCTCGCGACTGTTCTCAGCGGGACAGCTTCGAGTTGAATTCGTACGTTCCTGACTGGGCCTCGAACACGACGTAGCCGTCCTCCAGACGTGCGAAGCGCACGTGGTCGCCCGAGTGGATCGTGCTCGGTCCTTCCCTGGCGAATTCGTCCTTGTCGCAGGGCACGTACACGGTCGCGGTCGTGTTGGTAGGGACGGCCACCTTCAGTGTGAAACGCTTGCCCTTGATGTCCCAGGCGCTGGCGATCGTGCCGTACATCGATTCATGCTCGGCCCGCACCCAGGTGACATCGCCCAATGGTTGGGGCTTGATGACGATGTGCTTGAAGGCGACCGCGTCGGGATCGAGGTTGATGCCCGCCAGGGCCTGATAGAACCAGGCGCTAACGTGCCCGAACATGATGTGATTGCGCGAAGCGCCGCCGTCCCACTGCTCCCAGAGCGTGGTGGCGCCTTGCTCGATCCAGAGTCCCCAACTCGGGTACGTCGTCTGCGTCGCCATCTTGTACGCGACGTCGGCCCGGCCGTTGGCGGTCAGCGCATCGATCAGGTACTTCGTGCCGAGAATGCCGGCGTCGAGGTGATTGTCGTTCTTCTCGATCATCTCGACGAGCTTGTCCACGACCCGCTGATGTTCGGCGGGTGGGACGAGCCCATGGTATAGGGCGCAGCTCATCGCCGTCTGTGTTCCGCCTGCGTAGAGGGCGGTCTTCGGATCGAAGAAGGCCTTGTTGAACGCGTCGCGGATGCTCATGGCGAGGTCGGCGTACGTGCGGGCCTCTTCCGTTTTGCCGAGCATCCCGGCGATCTTCGAGACGATCAGCGCGTCGCGGTAGTAGTAGCCGGTCGAGGTGACCTTGACGGGCGTTTCGGTTTTGGCGGGCACCCAGTCGCCCAGGCCGATCGAGACGATGCCGTTGTCGGCCTTGGTCGTGAGGTAGTCGACGTAGCGTTTGAGCCGGTCGTAATGCTCGGCGAGGATTCGCGTGTCGTCGCGGTACTGGTACAGGTACCAGGGGATCAGAACATACGCGCTGTCCCAGGCGGGCCCGTTGCCCCAGGCATAGCCCCATCCGGCGGTCGGGACGATCCCCGGCAGCTCGCCGCTGTCGCGCTGCTCGTCCTTGAAGTCGGTCATCCATTTCGTGTAGGCGGGCGCGGGGTCGAAGTTGTAGAGCCCGACCTCGGCGGCCAGGTGGGCGTCGCCCGTCCAGCCGTTCTTCTCGCGATGGGGACAGTCGGTCGGGTAGCCGTGGAAGTTGCCGACGTAGGACCAGAGAGTGCAGCGCTGGATCTTATTGAACAGGTCGTTGGAGCACTCGAAGACGCCCGCGCGATCGAACGCGGTGTGCGCGACCCGGCCGAGGATGGTCTCGTCGTCGGGCTTGCCCGGCAGGCCCGTCACCTGGACGTACTGGAAACCGTGATAGACGAATCGAGGCTCCCAGAGTTCCGTGCCTTCGCCTTTAAGGATGTAGGTGTCGGTCTGGAACGGGGTGTTCTTGGTATGCACGGCGATGTCCTTCTGGTCGATGGTTCCATCGTCGTTGAGACGTTCGGCGTACTGCATGACCACCTTGACTCCCGACGGGCCGGAGACCTTCAGGCGGGCCCAGCCGGCGATGTTCTGACCGAGGTCGAACACGTACACGCCCGGTTTCGGCTCGGTGATCTTCGCGGGCCTGAGCGTTTGCATCACCTTGATCGGCTGGATCATCTGGGCGCTGAGCGTGCCCTTGGGGCCGGGGCCGACCTTCGCCAGCGACCAGTCGGCGTCGCTCAGGTCCGGCGTGTTCCACCCGGGAATCTCACGCCGGGCGTCGTACGTCTCCCCCTGTCGGATGCAGTTGAACAGGATCGGGCTGGGGGCAACCCGCCACGTTTCGTCGCTGGCGATCGTTCGCGTCGAGCCGTCGTGGAATGTCACTTCGAGCTGGCATCGCAGCGTGGGCCTCGCCCGCCAGGCGGCCTTGTTGAAGTCCCACGCCGCCTGGGCGTCCATGTCGTACCAGCCGTTGCCCAGAATCACCGCGATCGCGTTGAACTCACTCTTCAGTTGCTCGGTGACATCGTACGTGACGTAGAGCGCGCGTCGGTCGTAGCGCGTGAACGCCGGGTCCAGGACATGGTCGCCCACCTTCCGGCCGTTCAGGTGCAGCTCGTAGTAGCCCAGGCCGCAGATGTAGAGCCGCGCCTGCCTGACCGGTTTGGACAGGACGAAGGTCTTGCGAAAGATGGGGGCCGGCGGCATCCCCTTGCCGTCGGTCTGCGGCGAAGTGATCCATTTGCTCTGCCAGTCGTCCGGTCCGAGCAGTCCCATCTCCCACGTGGCCACCTCGCTGAACGGACTGGGCTTGTCGTCTCTGTCCCAGACGCGGACCTTCCAGTGGCAGCGGGTCCGCGACGTCAGCGCCAGGCCTGCATAGGCGATCTGGATCGAGCGGTCCGATGTCACCTTGCCGGTGTTCCACAGGTCGGCGCGATTGTCCTTGAGCAGTCCCTCGTTGCTGGCGACGAGGATTTCGTACGCGGTCTGCTTCTGGCCGCGCCATGGCGACTGGAGCTTCCAGCTCAGACGCGGCTGCGCCACGTCGATGCCCAGCGGGTCGCGGAGGTACTCGCATCGCAGGTCGGTCACTCGCACGTCGCTGCCGAGCGCCGGCAGGGGCAGGCTGACGGTCGGCAGGTTCAGTGCCGCCGCAGATACGGCGGAGACCTGCATCAGGAGAATCACTGCCAGTTGCGTCATGGTCGTATACCTCCAGTGCCAGATTGGAAAGACTCCTCAGGACCGCCATTGTGGCGCACGGCCGCCGGCAACGCAAGTGAAAGGCTGCGGTGCATGGTGTCTGTCAAGATTTTAGGGCAGCACTCCCTTGAGGGCTCAAACAGCCAGGGGTGGCAGCCTCAAAGCCTGTCTTGAGCGACGTCGAAAGATCCGCAGGACTTGGGGATGGATCGCATCGCAGAGGCCTTTCCGTACGGATGTGCCACTCCCATTCGCCATCCCCAAAGCTCCGTTGCACTACGCTTTGAGGCTGCCACACGGCTACCAGGATATTTTCACACACGGTGCATGACCGTTTCTGCGCTGCTCGGTCAGGCACACGGCAGAAGCACGAACAACGTAGGGGCGAATGATTATTCGCCCCTACCGATCCGTCCCGGCGCGCCGGGATCGAAACAGGCCCGAATGACCCAGAATCCAAGCTCGAAACACGGAGGCCATCGCGTGCGACTGAATCCGTGCAAACCGAGGCGAGTTTATGGCATTTGGATTTCGTGCTTTGGATTTGTTTGGCGTTTCGTGTTTCGGATTTCGAGTTTGTCCTGGCCGGCCATGAATGGAGGCCTGCCAGAGAGGGTCGGCGCGAGCCTGATCGCAAGAACGGTCATGTATCCGCTGGAGGCAGCGGCCGCAGCAACCTCCGTCCCGATGTGCATCGGACGTGGGGATGGCCGGAGGTGACGAATTCAGAACCGGCGCAGGAGGTTGATGCCGACGGCGGGCTCTTCGCGGCTGCCGTGATAGGGCAGCACCTCGAAGCCCGCGATCTCGGGCTTGTGGTTCCGCGCGACGGTGTGTCCGACGACCCAGCCGAGCGTGGCGCCGAAGACGACGTCGCTGGCCCAGTGGTCGCCCTGGTCCATCATGCGCCAGGCGACGACGCCGGCGCCGACATAAGCGGGCAGGCCGACCTTCAGGCCGTAGAACTCGTGCAGGACGGACGCGACGGTGAACGAGCTGGACGTGTGGCCGCTGGGCCAGGCCCACATCTCGCCGTCGGGCTGGTCGTTGTCGCGGATGGCCTTGAGGCCGGTGGTGACGACGCCGTTGATCGTCAGCGCCGTGAGCATCGTCAGGGCCTTCTGCTTGTTGGGCTCGTCCTGTTTGTCGGCGCTGAGGGCGTACCACACCATTGCGGCCGGAATGTGCAAGCCCGGCGAGCCGACCACCTTGAGCGTCGCGCCGCCGAAGTTGTCGAACGTTTCGTGCTTGTCGAAATGGTCGGCGACATCGTCATCCGCGTCGCCGTTGTTCATCGCCACACTGGCCAGTCCCGCCCAGGCCAGCGCCGCCAGGTTGTCGTTGTGGAAGAACGTGGCCTTCGCGTCGGTCTTCAGCCGATCGGGAAAGGCGCGGAGATCGGCCTTGGCCGACTCAATCCAACTCGGCCCACCCGGTTCGTTCGGCTCGCCCGCCCGGCACGGAAGCGACAGCGCCAGCACGCAGGCACACAGCAGTCTGTTGTACCATGGTGACATCATAGGGCGGGATTCTCGCACAACCCTACGCGCAAAGCAAGTCTGGAATCATGGCATGGGGTGTGCCGTCGGCAGGTCGTGCACCGTGATCCGTCTGACCTACTTCAGTTCGACGGACCAGTAGGCGTGATCGAGGAACTGCTTCCAGGAGCTGTAGCGGTCGTGGCCGAGGTGGATGTGGACCACGGGGTTGTGTCTCGGCTTGGCCGGCTGGCGGACGAGGTCCATGCCGGCCTGCTTGGGCGTTCGCCCGCCCTTCTTGACGTTGCATCGCGTGCAGGCGCAGACGATGTTCTCCCAGGTGGCCTTGCCGCCCAGGCTGCGCGGAACGACGTGATCGAGAGACAGCTCGCTGGTGGAGAAATGCCTGCCGCAATACTGGCAGCGGTTACGGTCGCGAGCGAAAATGTTGCGCCGGTTGAACTTCACGTCGTTTCGCGGCAGGCGATCGTAGAACAGCAGGCGGATGATGCGCGGCACCGCCACGTAGAAGTTGACGGTGGAGATCCAATCGTGACCGTCGGGCTCGAAGCGCCGGCGGAACTGGCTGACCTCGCACCAACTGCGGAAGTCGTAGTTGGCGTACGATCCCTCCTCGTAGGAGACGACTTCCGCCAGTTCGCGGCACAACAGGGAAAAGGCTCGCTTGACGCCGATGATGCGGATCGCCATGTAGTGCTTGTTCAGGACAAGCACACTGCAATTCAAGCCGGATTGATTTTCCCCGAACATCGCAAGGTCCTTTTCAAGCCGTCCACGTCGATCATACACCAGATTCGCCGGGGATGCAAGAAATACAGCAAGAATCCGCTTGCGTTACCTCAGATGGTGCATAGACAGGGGGCTGGTCTGGAATCCGGCTGGGATTCCATTCGATGGTCCGGAAGCAGCGAAAAACGGAATCGGTGGGCTTTTCGGGAGGGGCTCCGGGGGGGCTTCGCCAGGCCCCAGGCTATTCGGAAGGCGAAAGCGGCAAGACGTTCGTTGCGCGGGGACCCTTCTCTCCATCGACGATGTCGAACGTGACGGCATCGCCCTCTTCCAGCGTTTTGAACCCCTCTCCGGCGATACTCGAATAGTGGACAAACACATCGGGACCGTCAGGTGTCGCGATGAACCCATATCCCTTCCGTGGGTTGAACCACTTGACTTTCCCCTGCAACATAAAGAATGCTCCTTTGGGAGGACACCTGCTGCGATTCGTCTGTATCCGTGCTGCTGTTATGCCACGACGCCGGCCGGCCCCGCAGGTCGCGGAAGACCCTTCTCACAGCCTCGGCTTGGCATCGGCGGAGGACTTGCTGAGATTCTCCCTCATGAGCCGGCCCATCTTGAATTTGACGGTGCGCTTGGATGGCACCTCCACGCGTTCCAGGGTTTTGGGGTTTTGTGCGACTCTTGAAGCCCTCGTCCGGGTCTCGAAGACGCCGAAGTCTCTGAATTCCAAGCGGTTATCCTGGCATAGCTCCCTGATGATCTCATCGAGGAAGGTCTGAACGATCCGTTTTACCGACACCCTCTTGGCCTGTGTGCGTTCCGCAATGCGGTCAATGAGTTCTTTCTTGGTCACTGTTGCCATAGACTACCTCACATGAAGGGAAGATCGCTTCGAAAACAGAAACCGCGTTGGGTTCCGCCAGGGGCGGTCCGACCACCGGGACCCGCGAATTGTCCAACAGCGCATTGAGGACATCTAAAACCCTATATGGCCAACCCAGGCCCTGTCCGGCAGGGGCGTCTACAGAGCGACCTGGCCACAGCGCAGACGTAACACCGCCGGAACGGAAAGGTTAATCGACTGCAACCTACTATACAATAAAGACTTCGATGCAGCAAGGATTTTGGCCAAAAAAATCCGCCCTCCGGAGGCCGTATCGGTGGGCCGAACGCGGCCCGGACCCGGCCGCGCATTCGCAGGAAGGCGGACAGGACGGTTGACCGAAGGGTGCTTTGCAGTCATAATGCGTCTTTTGCTGTCGCCTGGCGTGCCGGAAGGACTCCGGCGTGCGTCGCGCAAGAGGCGGTCGGAATCGCGGTCCGGCGGCACAGAGGGTCTCGTTTGCCTCCGTCTGGCGGAGCGAAATCGCAGTGACGAACGAACAGGACAATGGTGAATGACTCCAAGCAATCCCTCACAACCGTCCGGCAAGAAACCCGCTCCCAAGCACAGGGATCGCGCCGGGGAGATCGCCAACACCTTTGAATGGCTCATTACGGCGTTCATCCTGGCCTTTGTCTTTCGGGCCTTCGTCATGGAGGCCTTCCGCATCCCGACCGGCAGCATGGCCGACACGCTGATGGGGGCGCACTTCCGGCTGCGTTGCCCCGAGTGCGGGTACGAGTACCAGTACGGATTCGTCCCCGGCAGCAGCTTCTACCGGATGCGGGAGGATACGATCCCGCCGGGCCCCGTCGATATTCAGCAGACCCAATGCCCCAGTTGCGGCTACCTCGTGCCCACCAGCAGCGGCAATCCGGTCGCCAACGGTGACCGCATCCTGGTTCTGAAGTGCCTCTATCAGTTCGCCGAGCCCAAACGCTGGGATGTGGTCGTCTTCAAGAACCCGACCAATCCCTCCGAGAACTACATCAAGCGCCTCATCGGACTTCCCAACGAACGGATCGAGATCATCGACGGCGATATCTACATCGATGGGCAGATCGCCCGCAAGCCGCCTTGCGTGCAGAGAGAACTCTGGATGCCGGTCTATGACAACGACTACCGCCCGGTCAATCCGAACCAGCGCGGCGCCTTCAACGGGCAGCGCTGGCAGGTGCCCTTCGACCTGGACGCCTCCGTCTCTTCCACCTGGGCCATTGACGAGAGGAACCCCACGGTCTTTGTGCTGGATTGCCCGCCCGATCAGATCAGAACGATGACCTACGGAGGCCCGTCCGCCAATGATTTCAAGGTCATGTACGCCTACAACGACGTCCGCATGGAATCGCGGATGCCCCCGTGCAGCGACCTGATGGTGCGGTTTTACGTCCAGCCGCAAAGCGAGACCGGCCGAGTCGGCGCCACTCTGAGCAAGTACGGCGTGGACTACCGCGCGTCGCTGGACCTGAGCGGAGAGATGATCCTGTCGCGTTTCGACGGAATCGAAGAGACCGTTCTGGCCCGCCGGACGGCCGAGATGCCGACGCCCGGCGCCTTCACCCTGGTGAAGTTCGCCAACGTAGACCATCAACTGCTCTTCGAGTTCAACGGCAACCGATTGACCTTCGATCTGGGACGGTCGCCCGAAGCGCTGGACCGCCGCCGTATGGAGACGGCGGGCGCACAGATCTTCGGCGCCGGAAAGCTGACGCTGTCCCACCTGGCGATCTTCCGGGATATCCACTATCTGAGCCAGTCGGAAGGAGGGCGGGTCCCGCGAGCGACGGAAGAGAACCCGTTCACGCTGGGCGCCGACGAGTTCTTCGTTCTCGGCGACAACAGCCCCAACAGCGAAGACGCTCGCTGGTGGGGGCCGCCGAGCCTGGCCAGCCGGGGCATGGACCCGCCGCGGGCGGGCGTCGTGCCCAGATACTACCTTGTGGGCAAGGCGCTGTTCGTCTATTGGCCCAGCGGCTTCGAGTTTCCCTGGCCGGCGCCCCTGAAGAATTTCTTGTTGGGCAACATCGATCGGAATCTGCCCTCGCGGCTGCTTCACACGATTGTCTCGCTGCGGTGGATTCCGAACGTGGGGAAGATGCGTTTCATCTACGGCGGGACGGGCGGTCGCGAGAACCCGCCGGAGGCTCTCGCCGCAGGACACGATGCGGATTGATCTACGGAAAGCCTGGATCGGAGCAGAGCGCCGCGCGGACCGCTGGAGCGCCGTGCCCCGTGGGCCAGACCGTGCCGAACATACGATTAGGAGGTGAACGGGAATGAGGACATGGATGATCATTTCATTGGCGGTGGCGGCGATTCTCTGGACGAACAGCCCCGTCGCGGCCGGTTTGCTCGGCGGACAGCTCTTCGCACGCGGTGGCAGTCTGACGGCCGACGATCTGCGATGCGAGTACCTCGTGGACCCGCTCGGCGTCGACGAAGTCAGGCCGCGGCTGAGCTGGATCGTTCGGTCGAGCCAGCGAGGCCAGAAGCAGAGCGCTTACCACATCCTCGTGGCCAGCAGCCGCGAGCAGATCGACAAGAAAGTCGGCGATCTCTGGGACAGCGGCATGGTCGCATCGGACCAGACGGCCCACGTCGCCTACGCCGGCAAGCCCCTCCAATCGCAGATGCCGTGCTTCTGGGTGGTGCGTGTCTGGGACAAAGAAGGCACCCCGTCATCCTGGAGCAAGGTGGCGTCCTGGTCGATGGGGCTTCTGAAGCCGGAGGACTGGAGGGCCCAGTGGATCGGCTTCGACGCGTCGTGGCAGCGCCAGTCGACGAGCGGCCAGGTTGACCTGTCCAAGGCCTCGTGGATTTGGTACCCCGAGGGCGACGCGACGGCGGGCGTGCCCGTGGGCAATCGGCTGTTCCGCAGAGAGTTCGACGTTCCGCAGGGCGCCCGGATCGAGTCGGCCGCCTGCGTGGTCACTGCCGACAACTGGTTCAAGCTGTACATCAATGGCCGCCCCGTTCGCGACGGAGAGAACTTCAGGGAGGCCCCTGTCGTTGACGTGAAGGACAACCTCACCACAGGCAAGAACGTCATCGCGGTCGACGCGGCCAACCAGGGCGACAGCGTCAACCCGGCGGGTGTCCTGGTGGTGCTGAACGTGCAGTACTCCGATGGAAGCTCCACGGTCATCGTTTCCGACGATTCCTGGCGGACGGCGCAGACAGGCCCGGCGGACTGGATGATGCCGGACTTCGATGCCGGCGCCTGGGAACACGCCGCCGTCGCGGCGGCGTACGGAGCCGGGCCTTGGGGCGAGATCAAGCTGGACTCGGCGCAGTTGTTTCTGCCTCCCGCGCAGCTCCTGCGCAAGCGTTTCGTTCTCGACAAGCCCGTCAAACGCGCGACGGTGTATGCCTCGGCCCTCGGCGATTACCGGCTCTACCTCAATGGCCGGCAGGTCGGCGACGCTTATTTCACCCCCGGCTGGACGGATTACCGCATCCGCGTCTACTACAACACGTTCGACGTCACCAAACAGCTCCAGAAGGGCTTCAACGCGATGGGCGCCATGCTGGCGGACGGCTGGTACGGCGGATACATCGGCTGGTACCACGTCCGCGACCACTACGGCACCCATCCTCGTTTCGCCGCCCAACTGGTCGTCGAGTACGCCGACGGAACCTCGAAGGTGATCGCTACCGATGGAAGCTGGAAGGCGACGCCCGGACCGATCCTCGAAGGCGATTTTCTCATGGGCGAGACCTACGACGCGCGCAAGGAGATTCCCGACTGGAGCGGACCTGAACTCGACGAGTCGCAGTGGTCCGGGGTCGATGTCACCGACCGCATCGCGCCCAGGCTGGAATCGCATCCGGGTGTTCTGGTTCGCCGGTTCGGAGAGATCAAGCCCGTCGCGATGACCGAACCGAGTCCGGGCGCCTACGTCTTCGACATGGGGACCAATTTCGCCGGCTTCGCCCGCCTGACGGTGGAAGACGCCCAGCCGGGTCAGAAGATCGTGCTGCGGTTCGCCGAGCGGCTCAATCCCGACGGCACGATCTACACGACCAATCTGCGCGGCGCTCGCGCCACCGACACCTACGTCTGCAAAGGCCAGGGCAAAGAGACGTGGCAGCCGGAGTTCACGTTCCATGGTTTCCAGTACGTCGAGGTGACCGGCTATCCCGGACAGCCGCGACTGGGCGACATCCGAGGCATCGAGCTGACATCAGATACGCCTGTCGTCGGCAAGTTCGAGTGCTCCGACGAAACCGCCAATACGCTGTACCACAACATCTGCCAGACGCAGCGGGCCAACTTTATCGAGATCCCGACGGACTGCCCGCAGCGGGATGAGCGGCTCGGCTGGATGGGCGACGCCCAGATCTACGTTCGCACCGCGACCTACAACACCGACGTGGCCTCCTTCTTCACCAAGTGGCTCGTGGACGTCGAAGATGCCCAGCTTCCCAACGGCGCCTTCACCGACGTGTCGCCTCGTCTGGTGGCCGAAGCGGGCGGGACCGCCGCCTGGGGCGACGCCGGCGTGATCTGCCCGTGGACGGTCTACCAGGTCTACGGCGACAAACGCGTCCTGGCCGACCACTACGACGCCATGACCAAGTGGGTCGACTATTGCCAGGGCACCACCACGAACCTGCTGCGTCCGGCTCAGGGCTACGGCGACTGGCTCAGCATTCAGGCCGACACGCCGAAGGACGTGCTGGCCACCGCCTACTTCGCCTACAGCACCAAACTCGTGGCGCAAGCAGCCGAGGTGCTGGGCAGGCACGACGATGCGGCGAAGTATCGCGAGCTGTTCGAGGCCATCAAGCGGTCTTTCAACGACGCGTACGTCGGCGCCGATGGACGGATCCAGGGCAACACGCAGACCGTCTACGTGCTGGCGCTGGCGTTCGATCTGTTGAACGAGGAGCGACAGGCTCAGGCGGTCGATTATCTGGTCGACGACATCCGCAGCCGCAATTGGCACCTGTCCACGGGGTTCGTCGGGACCAAGGACCTGATGGCGACGCTGACCCGTTTCGGCCAGACGAACGTTGCGTACGCTCTGTTCCACAACAAGACGTTCCCGTCGTGGGGCTTCTCGATCGAGCACGGCGCCACGAGCATCTGGGAGCGCTGGGACGGCTGGACGCCCGAGAAAGGCTTCCAGGACCCGGGGATGAACTCGTTCGCCCACTATTCCTTCGGCGCGGTCGGCGAGTGGATGTTCAAGACGATCGCCGGCATCGATACCGACGGGCCCGCCTACAAACGCATCGTCATCCATCCGCGTCCCGATGGACGGCTCGCTTGGGCCGAGACCAGTTATGACTCGATCCGAGGCGAGATCGCCAGCTCCTGGAAGATCCGCAAGGCGACCTACCGCGGCGGGTGGGACCTGTCGTGGCATCCGCTGATTGGCAGGGGCAAGGGCATCACGCAGCTTAGCCTGGACGTGACGATCCCCGCCAACACGACGGCGATTGTCTATGTCCCGACGGCCGACGCCGCAGGAATCACTGAGGGCGGCCGTCCCGCGATGGATTCGCCCGGCGTGCAGTTCGTCGGCACCGATGGCGACAACGCGATGTTCGAGATCGGCTCCGGCCGCTACTCGTTCAAGTCGGAGATGCCGTAGCCGGCAGCCAGACGGACGCGCCAGAATGTGAAAAGCACAAGCCCCCTGTTCCGGCAGGGGGCTTTTCTCTTGCACTCGATCAGGTTCTCCGCGGCAGGGAGAGCCGTGGTCACGTCACCGGGGCGTAGATCTCCGTAAGGAGTTCGTCGGGTGGGACCTTTCGGGGGTCGTTCAGGTACACCTCCCGCGTCGGCCCGGTCACCTTCTTGTGGTTCTCCGCGATCCAGGCGAACAGCTTCTTGTAGGCCGGGGCGCTCGTCTCGTAGGGGCCTTGGTGGATGATCTTCGCCATCTGACCGCCCGGCAGCTCGTAGCAGGTCACGCGGTCGGTGCCGGTGACCTTCTTCGCGACGGGCACGACGACCTCCACGTCGGCGTTGTTCTGCTCGTTGGCCTTCACCGCCTCCTTGAGCGTCTCATGGCAGATGAACGTGGGGCGTCCCACGATATGCGCGCCGCTTCCGGCGGCGAAGCGCCACACCGTCGCGATCATCGACCCGATCTCCGCATACGTGCCGCGCTTGCGCATTCCCACCACCAGTTGCGGTTCCACCTGACAGACGCTGACCTCGGTGTTCATGACGCGACCTCCGTAGAACCAAGCGATGCAGCTACATCGCCTGTACGTGCCTGGGATGCTCACGGTTTCCATTGTACCTGAAAGTGGCCGCGTCCGCCAATCGACTTGCCTGGTATGATTACCCACTTGGTTCCGGGGTCTGGCTTCCCGTTCGTAGTGGCGTTGTCAGACGCTGTGGTTCTTCGGGGCGCATGCCTTCACGGACAGGCTGCAAGCGGCTTGTTTCTCCCACCCCCAACGGGTAATCGCGTCACTTGGTCTTCTCACGTCGGGGAGGATGGAGCGTCCGGTGCGAGTCTGCGTGTGTGTGTATCCGGCTCGACATGGACCGAGACGAAGGTTTCCTGTCCGTACTTGGCACGAATCTCCGATTCCACCTGCGAGGCGATGTTGTGCCCGTCCGCGACGCTGATGGCCCTGTCGACGCAAACGTGGAGATCGATGGCGATAAGGTTCCCAATCCTCCGGGTTCTCAGATTGTGCGTCTCAATGACGCCTGCGACGCCGCCGGCCAGGGAGAGAATCTCGAGTTCGGACTTCTCATCCAGCGACCCTTCCATCAGCTCGCGCATGCTGCCGGCCGTGATGCGCAGCGCCACCTTCACGATGAAGACGCTGACGACGACCGCCGCGATCGGGTCCAGCACGCGCCACCGGTCGCCGAGCAGGATGGCGCCGCCGATGCCGAGCATGGTGCCGATGGACGAGAACGCGTCGGAACGATGGTGCCAGGCATTGGCGATGACCGCCTGGCTGTCGATCTGCTTTCCCACCTCGACGGTGTACCGATACAACCACTCCTTGCTGACGATGGAGACGACCGCTGCGATCAGAGCGACCGCGCCGGGGGTTCGCAGCGCCGCGCCATGCAGGCCCAGCCAGATGTTCCGGGCGCCGCTCCAGAAGATCCCGGCTCCCACCAGCAGCAGCGCGCCCCCGATGACAGCGGTCGCGAGCGTCTCGAATTTCCCATGGCCGTAATCGTGGTCCTTGTCGATGGGCTTGCGAACAATGCGGAAACTGACCAGTACCACGACGTCGGTAGCGAAGTCGGACAGCGAATGGATCGCGTCGGCCACCATGGCCGCACTGTGACCGGCCACGCCTGCGAACAGCTTGAAGGCGACCAGGGCCAAGTTCACGAAGAAGCCGACCCACGTGACGCGGTTGGCCTTATCGGCCCGGACGTCTGAAGTATCCATGTGGCCCAATCTCGTCGACCGGACCTTCGCCGTGTGCCTCCTGTGCCCGACGCGCTGGATTGCCGACGAAGGTCGAGTTGCTGCAAGAGCAGTCTGCGCCGATGGAAGTCTCCTGTCAACGCCATGGGCCCGCGAAAGACCTTTTTCCGAGATTTCGGGCGGTAGGCTCTTGACGGGCACGCGGAAGCGGACCATAATCTCGTTTCCAATTCGCGGATGTGGCGGAATTGGCAGACGCGCAGGCTTCAGGTGCCTGTGGGCTTAACGCTCGTGGAGGTTCGACTCCTCTCATCCGCATTCCTTTGGGCTGTCGAGGTTTTCGGCGCCCGGCCCCCCGAGCAAGTCCTAACGAAATCCGCCGTCGCAGGCCGATAAAGATAGAGTATGCGCCAGGACCGATGCCGCCGGCCTTGCGGACAGGGCTTGGCCTGACCGGTCGGGACCGATAAAATGCGGATGACAAAGCCCGATAGAGGGTTCCAAAGACTGACTCGGGGGGTGTGGTGCTGCCGCCGATGAACGGGAGTCAAGCATGGGTACGGTGATCTGGATATTGCTGGTTGCGGCGGCGGAGGAGACTGCAAAGAGACAGGTGGTGCCGCTGGATGTGATGTGGAAGTACATCAGTTCGCTGGGCCTCGTCGAGGCGCTGACCTTCATCTCGTTCGGCTCGGTCTGTCTGTTTTACGGCTGGCGCGTCTTCCGGATCCTCGTGACCATCTGCTTCGGCCTGCTCGGCCTGGGCTTGGGGGTCTGGGCGAACCAGCGGCTCATCGCGGGCAATGTGATCTGGCTGTCGCTGATCTGCTCGATCTTCTTCGCGGTGCTGTCGGTGCCCTTCATGCGATGGGGCGTGACCTTTCTCGGCGCGATCTCCGGGGGCATTCTCACCGCCGGGGTGTGGCTGGCGGCCGGTCTGCCCGAAGAATACGTCTGGGCCGGCGGTCTGGTGGGCCTGATCGCCGGAGGCATGATCTCGTTCATCGTCTTCAAGATCGCGGTGATTCTCTTTACCAGCCTCGGCGGCAGCACGCTGATGGTCGTCGGCATCCTGGCGATCATCTATCGGTACATCGCCGGCGGCGACGGCGAACGGCTGCAGGTGTTCGCCGAGGCCAACCAATGGTTCGTGCCAGCTCTGCTGCTAGTTCCCATGGCGATCGGAATCTACCTCCAGAACAAGCTCAGCAAGACCGACCAGAACTGGGCCGGTTGACGAGCTTTGCCTCCTTCAGTACCCGTCCCGCCTCCCACCGCGCCGAATCCTTCCCTACGGCGTGAGGCAGGGCAATTTGGCCTTGCAAAGACCCCTGGGAAACCGTAGCATGGGACGATTGCCGACCGGGCCGGACGGGAAGAGGTGTGATGCAGACCCGGTAGCCTGGTTCTGACATTCAGGGGAAGTCCCGTGTTCGAGTCATTGACGGAAAAACTCAATTCGGTCTTCAAGTCGCTTTCCGGGCGAGGCCGCATCACCGAGGCCAACGTCTCCGACGCCATGCGGGACGTCCGCAAGGCCCTGCTGGAGGCCGACGTCAACTACAATATCGTCAAGCAGTTCTGCAAGGATGTCCGCGAGGCCGCCTTGGGCGCGGAGGTCGTCAAGAGCCTGCACCCCGGCCAGGTCATGATCAAGATCGTCAACGACGAGCTGACGAGGCTGATGGGTCCGGTCGACACGCGGATCTACTTCGTCTCGCCCGGCCCGACGATCATCCTGCTGGCGGGCCTTCAGGGCTGCGGCAAGACCACCACCGCCGCCAAGCTCGGCAAGTATCTCGTCTCCAAGGGCCGGCATCCGCTGATGGTGGCCGACGACTTGCAGCGTCCGGCGGCCATCGACCAGCTCAAGATCCTCGGCGAGCAGACCGGCATCCCCGTCTACAGCGAGGACAGCAAAGACGCGGTCAAGGTGGCCCGCAACGCCATCAAGCACGCCAAGGAAAGCGGCAACGACGTGGTCATCGTCGACACCGCCGGCCGGCTCCACGTCGACGAAGAGATGATGACCGAGGTGGCCAACGTCGCCAAGGCCATCACGCCGCACCAGATCTACCTGGTCTGCGACTCGATGACCGGTCAGGATGCCGTCAACAGCGCCAAGGAGTTCAACGAGCGACTCGAGCTGGACGGCGTGATCCTCACCAAGCTCGACGGCGACGCCCGAGGCGGCGCCGCCCTGAGCGTCAAGGCGGTTACCGGAAAGCCCATCAAATTCATCGGCGTCGGCGAGAAGCTCGACAAGCTCGAAGAGTTCCACCCCGACCGCATGGCCAGCCGCATCCTGGGCATGGGCGACGTCGTCACCCTGGTGGAAAAGGCCCAGGAGCAGTTCGACGCCGAAGAGGCCGCCAAGCTCCAGAAGAAGATGGCCAAGGGCAGCTTCGGCTTCGACGACTTCCTCAAGCAGATGCAGGCCGTCAAGAAGATGGGCGGCATCAAGGACATGCTCAAGCTCATGCCGGGCCTCGGCGGCCAGCTCAAGGACGTCGATTTCGACGGCGACGAGATCAAGCAGATGGAGGCGATCGTCCAGTCGATGACGCCGAAGGAGCGGCGCGATCCGGACCTGATCGACCCGCCCAGGCGACGGCGCATCGCCGCCGGCAGCGGGACGCAGCCGAACGACGTTTCCACCCTGGTCAAGACGTTCAAACGCAGCCGCGACATGATGAAGGCGGTCAGCGGCGGCAGCTTCGGCGGGCTCAAGGCCCTTTTCTCCGGGGGCCTTAACATGGAGGCCATGAGCGCCAGGATGACCGGGGGCCGCAAGATCAAGCAGCGATCCAAGCGGAAACGCGTCATCAAACGCCGGGGCAAGATCAAGAAGCAGCGATAGCCCTGCCCGGAAATCCGCCGGGGCAGACCCCTGCGGATCGATTGAAATGGCCAAAAAAGAGCCAAATTCCGTTCCGAAGGCGAAAATATCTCTCGAAGAATACCTCGAAGAGGTTGCTCGATTCTGCGAAAACGAGTATGGTAACAGGTTTCGCGGCCAGTTCCAGGACATGGAGGGCACCAGCGAGCTGGCGATGCTGGCGGCTCCGACGGCCGCGGAGCTCGCGGAGCTTCGTCGGGCGGTGGCGATCATGACGGCCGCCGAGAAGCACGACGCCGACAAGCTCACGGACGAGCAGGTGGAGAGAATCGCCGAGGACGCCAAGGTCGATCCGGCCAACCTCGCGATCTTCATCAACGGTTACAGTCTGACGTGCAAACGTGTTTCGTGACGGCACAGGGCCGCTCACGGAAATTTGACATACGCTATCAGCGAAAGGAACACCATGGCAGTGAAGCTCAGAATGGCCCGTATGGGGCGCCGGCATCGACCGTTCTTCCGAATCCACGCGATGGAGTCGCGGGCTCCGCGGAACGGCCGGATTATCGAGAAGCTCGGGCATTATGACCCGCTCGAAAAGGATGCCGCCAAGCAGATCGTCCTGAATCGCGAGCGCGTCGAGTTCTGGCTGGGCCAGGGCGCCGTTCCCAGCGATACGGTGGCGGAACTCCTGCTTCGCCAGGGGATCAAGACGAAATACGCCGCGGAAAAGGCCGCCCGCCGGGCCCAGGCCAGGACGATTGCCCACAAGAGAGGCAAGCTCTTCACTGCCACCGAGCGAATCGCAGCCGAGAAGAAGGCCAAGGAAGCCGAAGAGAAGGCCAAGGCGGAGGCGGAAGCCAAGGCCGCCAAGGCCAAAGCCGAAGCGGAAGCTAAAGCCAAGGCGGAGGCAGAAGCCAAGGCCAAAGCCGACGCAGAAGCCAAAGCCAAGGCTGAAGCGGAAGCCAAGGCGGCCGAAGGCGCTGCCTGATAGCTGAACGCACGCGATGCGAATCGATGTTCTTACCCTCTTTCCGGAGATGTTCGAATCTCCTCTGGGCTTCGGGATCATCAAGCGGGCCCGGGAGCAGGGCATCGTCGACATCGTTCTGACGAATATCCGCGACTTTGCGATCGGCGAGTACCGCAAGGTCGACGACAAACCGTATGGCGGGGGCCCCGGCATGGTCATGATGCCGGGCCCCGTCTTCGATTGCTTCGAACACGTCCAGTCGCTTTGCCCCCAGGCCGGCCGGGTCATCCTTCTGACGCCGCAGGGCGTGCCCTTCAAGCAGGCCAAGGCCGCCGAACTCAGCGCGCAGGACCGGCTGATCCTCATCGCGGGGCGATACGAGGGCTTCGACGAGCGCATCCGCATCGGGCTCGGCGCCGAGCAGATCTCCATCGGCGACTACGTCCTCAACGGGGGTGAGCTGGCCGCGATGGTCGTCATCGACGCGGTGGTCCGCCTGCTGCCCGGGGCCCTGGGCGACGAGGATTCCGCCCGCGACGACTCGTTCAGCAACGGCCTGCTGGAGTATCCCCACTACACCCGCCCCGAAGTCTATCGCGGCATGAAGGTCCCCGACATCCTCCTCTCCGGCGACCACGGCAAAATCGCCCAATGGCGCCGCGACCAGTCCCTCGAACGCACCCGCCAGCACCGCCCCGACCTGCTTGACGACAGGGACACCTCGTCGTAGAATCGCTCCAATTGGCTCGATCTTGGCCAGGAAGATGCGAAGCACCAGCTACGGGAGAGAGTGCTCATGCGATGTCCGACGTGCGGTGGCGAGAATGCCGATGGAACAGCGAGGTGCGCTTCGTGCGGCCAACCCTTCAGTCCGACACAAAGTCCAGCAGCCGCTGTAGTGGTCAAGGTCAGCCGCGTGGCGGTTGCCTCGGCTCTCATCGCGGTTCTGGCATGGCTCTGTCTCGTGCCGGGCGTGGTGGCAGGGATAGACCGGTACATCTTGCACCCCAACTCGGCTCTGGTCAATCTGACGGCATTGGGTGCGTTCTTCGGTGCCGGACTTGGATTCATTCTGGGCATCATCGGCCTGATTGAGATTGGTACCAGTGGCGGGCGCCGAACGGGATACGGGTTCGCGGCGATCGGTGCAAGTGCTCCAGCCGTCTTTGTGCTGACGCTGATATATCTCCCATTTGTTGCCGGTAAAGAGCTGTCGCCGAGAATGAGATGCGGGACGAATCTGGCGGGGATCGGCAAGGCGATGCTGATCTATGCCAACGATTACGATGACAAGCTTCCCCTGGCAGGAGGGCAAGGCACGGTTTGGGGCCCAGGACTGGCCGACTGGTGCAGCGAACGCCGCACGGACGCCTTTGGACTCGATCCCAACGGCTCCGGCGGCCAGGCGACGATCAGTTCGAGCCTCTATCTGCTCGTTCGCTATGGCGACGTGCCTGCCAAGTCCTTCGTCTGTGCAGGCGAGAGAGGTGCCAAGGAGTTCGATCCGACGAAGTACCGCGTCGACGGCAAGAGACTGACCGACGTTTGGGATTTCGGGCCGAACCCGGCCAAGCACTGTAGCTACGCCTATCAGCAACCCTACGGCCCCTATGCGGTGACGACGCGCGCGAAACCCGGCATGGCTGTGGCCGCCGATCACAGTCCCTGGATCGATAGTGCCCGGTGGAAGGCAGGGGACTTCTCCACCTTCCAGCCCGAGCTCGCCCCTTACCGGGGCACTGCGGACCAGGCTCGGCAAGGCAGTGCGAAGGCCCACATGAGAGACGGCCAGAACGTGCTGTTTCTCGACTCACATGTGGAGTTCGCAAGGCGGTCCTACTGTGCTCTGGAGGACGACAACGTGTATACTTCGTGGGACGCCGCCGACAAGGTCCGTGGTGTCCCGCCGAAGGCGTACGAGAGCCAGCCGGCTGATGCGCGCGATTCGCTGCTTCTCAACGATCCGCCGCTGAAGCGGTGAGGCATCCAAGAGCACGAGATTGTGCCGGTCGGGTAGGGGCGAATGATTATTCGCCCCTGCTCTGGGTCGCGGACCGTTCATAGGGGCGAATGGTGATTCGCCCCTGCGGAGGCCGCCGGGGCCGATATTGTCATTTCGACCGGACCCTGCCGAAGGCAGGCGCAGCGGAGAGATCTGGCTGCGAATCAGGACGCATACCCGGTCTCTGGCCAGATGCTTCGGCTGCGCTCAGCATGACAAGCGAGGGGCGCGCCACGCAGGCACAGGGCAATCCGATCTCCCAGGCGACAGGCTCTTGCCAGCCCGAGGCACATCTGGACCGCCAGCCGTTTGCAGGGGCGAATGATCATTCGCCCTACAGAGTTTCGAGGGCGGCCAGGAGACGGGGGATGATTTCGGGTTCGGGGATGGTGGCGATTTTCTGGCCGTGGCGGTAGAGGTCGGCCTTTCCCCGGCCGGCGCAGACGGCGACGTCGGCATCGGCCGCCTCGCCGGGGCCGTTGACGATGCAGCCCATCACGGCGACGCGGCAGGGCTTCCTGACCTTGCGCAGCGCCTTTTCCACCCTCTTGGCGAGCTTGACGACGTCGATCTCGGTTCGTCCGCAGGTCGGGCAGACGATCAGTTCGGGCCGGGTCCGCTCGGCTAGCCCCAGCGAGATGAGAATCGCCTTGGCGATCTGGGTCTCGATGACCGGATCGCCTGCGGCGCTGACGCGAATCGTGTCGCCGATACCCTCGGCCAGCAGCGTCCCCAAGGCGACCGCCGACGGGATGCTCGCGTCGGCCGGCAAGCCCGCATGGGTCAGGCCCAGGTGCATCGGATAGCCGAAGGCCTCGGCGATGGCCCGGTTGACCTCGATGGTGCGCAGCGGATCGGTGCTCTTGGCGCTGAGGATGATCTGGTCGAAGCCGCGACCCTCGAAGAGGCGGATGTAGCTGCGCATCTCGTCGAGCATCAGCGCGGTCCTCTTCTCGGGCGGGACGGGGTCCCTTTTCAGGTCGCGGATGCTCGCCTCGTTGACGCCGATGCGAGCGGCGACGTGGTGCATCTTGGCCGCGTCGATGATGCGGAAGATGTCCTCCTGCTTTTTGATGTTGCCCGGGTTCAGGCGGACCTTGGCGGCGCCGGCCTCGATGGCCTCGACGGCGCGGTCCGCGCTGAAATGCACGTCGGCGATCAGCGGGATGTGGACCTTCTGCACGATCTGGGCGAACGCGATCGTGTCGGCCCGGCGGGGCACCGCGATGCGCACCAGCCCGCACCCGGCGCGGACGAGCTGCTGCACCTGCTTGACGCAGCGGGCGACGTCGGTGGTCGGGACCTTGGTCATCGACTGGATGACAACGGGAGCCGACGAGCCGATCTCCACCGAACCGACGGAGACGGAGGATGTATGCCTTCTCGTAATCACGAGGCGATTGTAGCTTGTCCGCAGGCCGACCGGCAACTAAAATGCCATGTTAGAAGGATGAATGACTATTGAGGATTGATCGTTGAGAGTGTGGAGCGTTCTTTTTGGTCATCAATAATCAGTAATCAATAGTCAATAATCAATTGCACAAACGTCTGGAGTGCTATGGGTTCAGTGTGGTTGTATCTGGGCGTGGCGGTCGTGGCGGTCTACGCGAGCTTCGGGCTGGTGCTGCTGTTCACGCAGTCGAGGCTGCTGTACCGCCCGGTGCGGGACATCGCGTTCACGCCGGAGGATATGGGGCTCGATTTCGAGGACGTCACGTTTCGGACGCAGGACGGCCTGACCCTGAACGGCTGGTACGTCGCCGCCGACGAGGCGCCGTTCACGATTCTGTTTTGCCACGGCAACGCGGGCAACATCATGCATCGCCTCGACACGGTCAGCCTGTTCCACAACCTCGGCCTGAACTGCTTCGTCTTCGACTATCGCGGCTACGGCCGCAGCGAAGGCCGACCGACGGAGGCTGGGACGTACCGCGACGCCCGCGCCGCGTACGAGTGGCTGACCCGAACCAGGGGCATTCCCGCCGAACAGATCGTCCTGTTCGGTCGCTCGCTGGGAGGCAGCGTCGCGGCGTATCTGGCCGGACAGGTCGACGCTCGCGCCATGGTCGTCGAGAGCGCCTTCACATCGTACCCTGACATGGGTGCTTGGATCTATCCTTACATGCCCGTGCGGCTGTTCGCCCGGTTCCGCTACAACACGCGAGCGCACCTTGCGAAGGCGCAATGTCCCGTTCTGGTGATGCACAGCCAGGAGGACGAGGTCGTACCCTTCAAGTTCGGCCGGCGTCTCTTCGAGGCGGCCCCCGAGCCGAAGCGATTCGTGGAGATCAAGGGCGGCCACAACGACGGCTACCTGACCTCGGGCGATCTGTACAAGAACGCGTGGATCGAGTGGCTCGATTTCGTGGGTGACAACCGGCTCGAACCCGCCGTCCGAGAAACTACGTGACGCCGTTGCCGGGGATCAGTCCACTGTCCACTTCAGTTTGGCGATCCGGATGCCGTCGAGTCGGCCTTCGTTCAACGCTGCGATGTAATACCGGCCTTCGTGAAGGATGATCTCCGGGGCCGCCACGGGCAGCGTGCAGAGCAGGTATCGCGCATCCTGGTTGATCCCGAACATCATCGGATCGCTGGAGAAGTAGACGCTGGTCTTGGGCTTGACGTACGACTGGGTCCGGAAGAGGTAGAGCTGCCCCGGGCTTGGTTCGACGACGTGCGGACACTCCGCCGAGTAGAACTCGGTGCCCGCCTGGCCTCCGAACGCAACGACTGTTGAGTCGCTCCAGTTCGTGAAGTCCCTCGTGGTGCGGGCGCACACCATGCCCTGGCGGTTCGGATGGCAGGTGTAGTAGCCGTACCACAGGCCGTCGTGGTGCAGCATCATGATGTCACGCGTGTTGACGTCACGTCCTTCGCTGAACAGGCCGGTCCTGCCGTCGGGCCCGACCACGCGGGTGAAGGTCTTGCCGTCGGCGCTGGTGGCGTGACAGATGTGGACCCAGTCGCCGTAGAGCATGTGGTAGGTCTGGCCGATCCGGACGACGTGCGGGGCCTGGAGTCCGCCGGGGGTTTCGCCCAGCGCCGGGTCCGCGTCCATCGCGAGGCCCATCGGTTTCCAGTCGGTGTCGGTCAGGTGTTCGCCTTCCCAGCGATAGAAGAACCGCGTCAGGCCGCCTTGGCCTCCGGCGGTCGTGTTGCGAAGGCACGACCAGAGCTGCCAGGTGCCGTCGGCTGCCTGCCAGACCGCGAAATCGACCGGCTCCTGCTTCTCGGTCGCGTACTTGTGGTCCGTCGGGTTGCCAGCCACTTGCCACCAGGGTCCCTCGATCGTAGGCATCGTGACACCCTGCGGAACGGCACTCACGCCGGATGTGACAGCGAGAATCGATAGAAGCATCCTTGTTCGTTTGTGCACCATCCGTCGGCTCTCCAAACGCTCTGCGGCGATCATGTCTGCGTGCATCTCCGGCGAGCCATCATCGCACCGAATCTGTCGTCGTGCAAGGGTCTGCCAGCGAGGAGCCATCGGGAAAGGATCGGGCGGGGGTGGTGAAAGACGCACTCGCCCCCGCCCGTCCGGCAGAATCAGTTGTCGCAGCGTTGCCTTCGGATGGCGGCGCTGTGGACTTGTGGTTATCGCAGCGTGACGGAGCCGCTGCCGGTTTCGAGGTGGAGATTGCCCTGGCCTTCACCGATGGCGCCTTCGATCTTCTTCTTGCCGATCTCGCCGCTGATGGTGATGGGCCGGTCGGTGCGCACCGAGCCGTAGTCGGTGGCCAGACGAACCCGGCCGGCAAACGCCGACGGCGCGGTGAATGTCACGCTGCCGTAGGAACTCTTGACGTGGGCGGTCAGATCCGGGGGACAGGCCTCTTCACAGACGATCTCCAGACTGCCGCTGCTGGAAGTGGCCCGCAGGTCGCTGACGGTGATCTGCCTGGCGTCGACGCGACCGTAGGAAGTCGAGAGGTCCATCGTCGCGGCGGAAGCCTCGGCCAGTTCGATGCTGCCGCTGCTGGAGCCCAGGTGAATGGTCTCGCCTTGCAGCGATTGGCCGGTGACCGAGCCATACGAGGTGACGGCGTCGCACCGGCCGAACGTGGCGTCGGCGATCGCGATCTTGCCGCTGCTGGTCTTGAGAGTCGGGTCGCCTTCGGAGAACCGCTCGCACGTAACGGACCCGTAGGAGCTGGTCAGATCGACGGAACCTCGGATATTCTCGATGCTGACCGAGCCGCTGCTGGTCCGCCCGGAGACAGTCCCCTCGATGTCCGCCAGTTCGAGATTGCCGTAGGAGCTGACGCACTCGATGCTGGTCTGCCGGGGCACGACGATCCGGTAGCTGACGCTGATGGAGCGGTTGTTTCCGGTTCGTGGCTTGTCCGCTCGCACCTTCAGCGTGCGGCCGACCGGCTCGGCCTCGATCGTGACCTGCTCGGCCAGCTCCTGCGCCTCTTCTTCCGTGGGTGCCTGTGCGGTGACGGTCGCGACGATGTCGCAGTCCGTCACGTCGGCACCGGTGACCGCGATCGACCCCGACGAAGTCTCGACGTCAAGCGTCGAGCCGGCAGGCAGCGGCCGCTGGGTGGTGATCGTTCGTTCGTATCTCGCCTGCGACCAGTTGCCCATCTGGAAATCGCAGCCCGTCGCGGCCAGAACCGCCGCTATGGAAAGCGCCAGCATAGCCTGCTGTTTCACGTGAAGTGCCTTCATTCTCGAATTCTTCCGTTCTGCCGGACTATCGGATCGTGATCAATCCATCGTGTGTTCTCAATGTGATCTTGCCTTCGCCGGCGCCGACCGTCCCGACGAGCGACTTGCCCACCTTGCCCTGCACGGTGATCGGCAGGGAGGTGTGGATCGATCCGTCGCTGACGGAGGCGTCGATGAGAGCCGACAAGCCCGGCGGCGTGGCGAACGTGATACTGCCGTCGGAGGTGGTGACCGACGCTTCCATCGCCTTGGGCGTATCGGCGGCGCATTCGATGTGGATCGAGCCGTCGGAGGTGCGGCAGTTCAGGCGGGTGACGCAGATGTCGCTGCAGCGAATCCCTCCGTCGCTGGTGTGCAGGTCCAGGCTTTCGCTTCGCGTCGTCGCGACGGTGATGCTTCCGTCGGAGGTCTGGGCGGTGCCGGACTGCATCGCGGCGTCAACGAGCTTGACCTGGCCGTCGCTGGTGTGCAGGTCGAGCGTCCCGGCCTCGATGCGCGAGCAGTCGATACTCCCGTCGGAGGTCTTGAGTTTCATATCGCCCTTGATTCCCTCGGCCCGAATGCTCCCGTCCGACGTCCTGACGTCCACGGTCCCTTCGATATTCGCCAGATGGACCGATCCGTCGCTGGTGACCAGCGTCAGGTTGGTTCGCGTCGGCACGGTCCCTTCGAGCGACACGCCGTACCGGGCGTTTCGGATAGTCTCGGGCTTCTCGATGACCACAGCCAGCCCTTCGGCGGACGGTTCCAGACGCACCTCGATCTGCTCGGCCAGTTCCTGGGCGCGTTCTTCCGTCGTCGCCCGGGCTACGATGGTCGCCGTCAGTCGGCACTCCTCCGTCGGCCCCCCTTCGATCCGGATCGATCCGTCGTTGGTCCGCGCCGACAGCGAAGACCCCGGCGCCAGCGGGGCCGTCAGCTCCACCTGCCTCTCGTACTTGACCAGCCGCTCCCAGGAGCCGTCACAACCATGCACATAGACGCAGGAGGTGGCTAGAAACAGGATCAGTCCCAACACGAAGGCCAATGAAACACGCGTGCTGGTTCCTTTCTTCATGGTTTTCCCTTTCATTCCGCACAAATGGTCCGACTACATCCGCCTCGACGGTCGCGGTTCATTCTGTCCCGGAGATGCTGCCGCCATCCAATAGAGGCAGAACCGGCATCCCGCGTCACGCTGCATAGTCGGTCATTATACACGTTCGCCGCGCATTGGATACGGCGCGTCGATCTTCTGTCCTTTCTCTGAAATGTAGTCGCCCCAGGGCGGGCCAGATTTCACCGGGGCGCGATTTTCCTGCGTCGGTCGATCGCCTGTCCGATTCGCCGTTTGACGCGCGGGACTGCCGCGAGTATAATCCGCCGCCGTGTTGGGTGTGGGCGGCCTGCCCTCACGAACGGAAGAGCGTTTCTCAGGAAGGAATCATGATCGCACAACTGACCATGGCCGGTCTGGTCCGGCCGTGTGAGAAGAGAGTCGCCTGGCTGTATGATTCTGCGCTGGTGCTGGGCGGCTCGGTCCTGATCGCCATGTGCACCCAGATCGCCGTCGGCTATCCGGTGCCCTGGACGGGACAGACGTTCGCTGTGCTGATGGTCGGCGCCCTGCTGGGCTCGCGGCGGGGAGTGCTGTCCGTGCTGGCGTACCTGCTGGAAGGACTGGCGGGATTCCCCGTTTTCTCGCACGGCAGAGCGGGTCTGGCGGTCTTTTTCGGGCCTACAGGCGGCTATCTGATCGGTTTCGTGCTGGCGGCGTACCTCGTGGGGCGTTTGGCCGAACGCGGATGGGACCGCCGGCCGGCCACCACCGTCCTGGCGATGGCGCTGGGCAATGCGGTTCTTTATGGCTGCGGCCTGGCTTGGCTGACCTGCCTGGTTCACCTTTTCGGCCAGTCCCTCGGCAGCGTCCTGGCCATCGGGCTCTATCCCTTTCTGCCGGGCGAGGCGGTCAAAATTGCCCTGGCGACGGCACTTCTGCCCGCCGGATGGAGATTGATTCGTTATTTTGGGTTTGATAGAATGCCGAATATGTGATAGCTTTGTCACCCTTTGGTATAGCAGGCTCTTTGGGGAATAGTGTAACGGCAGCACAACTGACTCTGGATCAGTTAGTCAAGGTTCAAATCCTTGTTCCCCAGTTTCCCCTAACTCCTTACATAGCAGAGACTTCCTATCGAAACGCCTCTGCCGTGACCGAGAAACGATGGAACGGATAGTCGTGGCTCGTCGCTGGGGCGGGTGGCTCTCGCACCAATCCGTGACCTTGTCGTAGAGTGGCCTGTTCTTGCTGCAGGGATAGTCGAAGTCGAGCAGTTGACTCTGCGCGAGGCTCCTGCACTCCGCGACCGCCTCGGCCTCCGTGTTTGACCCGTCTTCCAGGTTGAAGAGGATTGCGTCTACCATCCATCTGTAGTTTGACTGTGTCATCGTTCTCTCCTTTCAAGTCAACTCCACCTGAGTCCTGTCGGCAGTTTTGGGTCAAGACCTCGCCTCATTCTCCTGGAGCCCAAGACTCTCCTCGTATCGCTCGCCTGTCCCCTGGGCTCGCCGATGTGATTCCCACGATACGTCAGTCTGGGGACAGCCCCTCGATATACAGCCATTGGAGACACGGTATAGTAGAAATCGCGATGGACTACGAGAGGTTGACCAAACCGGGGAAGTACCTCTTCGTCCAGTGCGAGGGCTGTGCGCCGTACGTCGAGCGGCTGACGCTGCCGCGAACCGGCATCGGCCGGGCGGCGACGCAGCAGTCCCCCAGAATCATCCGCCTGACTCCCCGGTAGGGGCAAAGGATCATTCGCCCTTGCCTGGCTCGGCGATTATGTCCATGTCCGCTCTTGAATTTCCTGTAGGGGCGGTGCTATAATCCACCAGGACGATAGCTTCTATCCATAGGTCTCAGTGCGGCACGCGGTCTTCTGGTCCTGGAGGCGATATGCGGCAACGGCACGATCACCATCGCAAGACCTTTTCGATTCTCCCGTTTTCGGCATGGCTGGTTCTGGCCCTTCTTCTGCCCCCTTGCGCCGTTCTGGCGGAAGGTGAGCAGTGGGGCATCCGCAAGTACGCCGAGGAGCTGCCTCGGTACCGCGCGCTGGTCCAGCATCTCGAGACGGAAGGCCGGGACCTCGAGGCGCGCCGGCAGCGGTGCGCGCAGGCCATCGACGCCGTCTGGAGCGAATGGACTGTCGAGGAACGTCTGGCGGGAGAGAAGGCCTACGAGTCGCGTGAGTGGGGCAACAACGCCCTGGGCGGCGGACGAGCCCTGATGCGGGACCGCATGGAGCACTACCGCAACAGCTACCGGCAGGCCCTGGAGCAGCCCAACCCCGCGGACCCCACCGGTGACCAACCGGCCCAGCAGGGCTACCGGGACCTGCTGTGGAGCGCGCACATCAACTATCTGCGCAGCCGCAATCAGTTCTACGACTACGACGCGCGGTACCAGGAGGACAAACTGCAATACCTCAAGGGCTACATCCCGGGCCTGTTCAATCAGTTCATCGGCTTCGATCTCGGCGAATTCATCGAGGACACCCTCGACGACGCGGGATACGTGCTCGCGGCCCATGCGAACGCGTTCTTCGACGAGCTTCTCAAGTGCGGCGTGAAAGAGGTCGTCCACTACGTCAAGCAGTGGGCGGTCTACCGGGGGCAGATCGAGCGGTTGGCCAAGGAGTGGACCTTCAAGGAGCGGTGGAAGAACCCTCCGCAATGGCACCCGGCCCGGCGAGACCTGTCCGGCGGGCCTCAACCCGGCGAGTTCAACAGCCTGGGCATCGCCGACTGCATCGAGGACGTGACACGGGCGATGGTCGTGATCGCGACCGTGAATGGGCTGCGCAAGAACTTCGTCGATGCGATGGTGGACGAGGGCGTAGACCCTCTGGTCGCCGAGTTCTGGTGGTCCAAGTACATCCTTCAGGAGGCCAAACCCAGCGCCGACGATCCTCGTGCCGCCAGGGTCCGCGGGGCCTACGACATATTCATGTCCAAACTCGAGACGGCGCTGGAATCGGCGTGGACGAAGGACTTCGGCCTGGAACAGGCGAAGAAGTCCATGGAGGATGAGCTGGAGCGACAAGCGTCGAAGCGCATCTACAACGACGTCATGCAGCAGGTCCGCAAGGAAATGGCCGAGGAGATGCGCAGCCTGGATCCGAGCCGGCGTGATGGCTCGCAGGCCATGCGGGTCCGCCAGAGGGCCGCCGAGAGGGCCAGGGAACTGGGCAAGGAGAAGGTCAAGAACGACGCCCGCTTGAAGTTTCTCGACGCCCTCGACTGGGGCGCCATGCTCATGCAGCAGGCGGTTTCGTCGGGCACCTACGTCAGTCGGTGGTACGACTTCGACACGGTCGGGGCGGGTCTGGTCGAGGAGTACCACCGCATCGAGAACTGCATGGTCAAGCAGAAGCTGGCGCTGAGCGGTCCGGCCATCCTGGCCATCTACCAGATGCCGGAAAAGGAGCTTCAGCAATTCTTCAGTCGTTGCGACGACATCGAAGCCGATCAGCAGATGCTATGGGCGCAGCGGCTGCTGCCCCAGATGCAGAGGCACCACAACGCCGCCAGGGCGGCGGCCGATCAACTGGCGTCCGTCTGTGCCGACGGCCCCGGCCGCTTGCAGATGGCTGCGTCGCTGCTGGCGGAGGCCCGCGCCGAGGCCGGGACGCTGCTCGATCATATGAAGCAATCTTCGCCGTTCGCCTCGCAGATCGAGCCAAAGGTGGAGACGTTCGAGACCCGGGCCGAAGAGGCCGGCCGTCACGCCGAGGCGGTGGTCGAGGCCAGGACCCTGGCGGAAACCGAAGCGGAGAAAGCCTGCTCGGCCGCCCAGGACTACCGGGCCGCCCAGGACGCGACGGCCAAGAAGACCCGGCAGGAGCAGTGCGAGCTGGCGGCCAAGAGCGCCGAACAGGCAGTGGCCGATGCGGTGGACGCCTTCAACAAGTCGGCGGCTCTGTGCGACGCCGTGAAGGCCGAGGCCGAGACCCTGGGGCAGTCGATGGAGAAGCTGCTGGCTGTCTATGACGGGGCCGATACCGTGCTGAACAAAGGCACCGAGATCCGCAAGCTTGCCGACGAAGCGGCGCGCATGGCGTCCACGGCCGACGCCGCCTGGGAGCGCCTGAAGAAGGCGCGAATCGATGCCGAAGCCGTTCTGAAGAGGGCCGATGAGAGAGTCGCACGGACCCAGAATACGGAGGCCCAGGGACTGCTGGCGAGCATCGTCCGCATGGGCGACGATATCGTTGCGTGGGCGGCATCCTATGAGAAGTGCCCGGTGACGTTACGCACGGAGGCCGACAAGCTGGCGCGGGAGCTTCAGACGTTCGATCTGACGGAGACGGCGATACGCGAGCAGGTGGCGGGGCTGCCGGACAAGGGCGATCTGACCGCTCTTGAAAACCGCGCCAAGCAGGCCGTGGCCGACGTCACTTCGGCGGTGGACGTGGGCGAGGCATTTCTGGACGTGGCCAAAGAGGCCGGGCGGGACGCACAGACCTGCCTGAAGCTGCTGATCGGCAGCCGCGAGGGCGGTCCGGCGGAGATCGCCGCCGCGGCCGAGGCCGCCATCGACGCCTGCCGCTTCGACGAGGCGCGCACGCTCATCGACCGGCTGCTCCAGGGGCCGCAGCGCGACCGTCTGACGCAGAAGCTCACGGAGGCCCAACGAACCGAGCAGCGCGTCGGCGCTCTGCGAGGCGACGCCGACAGCCTGGCGCAGGCCGGAGATATCGCCGGCGCCAAGTCGAGATTGCAGGAGGCCCGCGCTCTGAGCATCTGTCCCGACAAGAGAAGCGAGATTGATGCGCAACTGGTTTCTCTCGAAAGCGGCGTTCCGCCGGCAGACGCCACGCAGACCTCCGCGACGACAACCGACGGCACAGAGCCCAACGCGGTGGACCAGCCGGACGAGGGCTTTGCCGACTTGGGAACGCAGCCGGAGGATGGGACGCCGGAAACCTCCTCGGTCATCACGTTCGATGCGCCGGTTGAGACTCCGCCGAATACCGCCGGGTTCGGCGAGCTGCCGGCCTACCTGCGCGACGACCAGGAGATGAACAGCAATCTGTTTTCCAGCCAATACGGCACTACGCCGCAGCGCGACGCGAATGACAACGGTTTTGCCGATCTGGGAAACGCCGATTCGCAGACGCCCGCCGAGACGGTCACGTACTTCGACCGGCCGTGGATGCCCAGGACCTGGCAGACCGGCGACACGCAGTTAACCCAGGTCAACATCTACGACACCGCCAGTTGTCTGGCGATGGCTGCCGCTCTGGCCAACTGCACCGAGGGGGCCTCCGATGCGGCCATTGCCGACCAGATCCGCGCGGCTATCCGCCACATGCAGGCGGCCAATCAGTACTCTTTCGCGCCGCACAAGGCCTGGCCCGACTGGGAGCAGCGGGCGTATCAGTTCAACATCTGGGCCAAACGCATCACGCAGGAATCGCAGCGCCAGCGAGACATCGCGCGCAAGCAGTTGCACAGCTACCTCAGCGGTCAGGCCAATGGGATGAAGATGCAACTGGAAACGCTGCTGCAAGGCCAGGCCGGCACCGCCGAGAACTGCGATTCGCTGTTGTTCCAGATCGGCTATCATCTGGCCTACGCCGCACAGCTTCAGCTCATCGCCGAGGACGGACTCAGCGCGGGCAAAGACCGGCTCTGGGCCAATCGAATCCTGTCTCGGGTCAACAGCAGCAAGGCGACCGCCGGCCGGCTCATGGGCATGGTGCAACCGTCGGTGAACCGGCGCGGATGCCCGGACATGGGGAACCTCGTCGAGCGTGTGCGGGCCGTTCGCACCGACCAGTCCGGCACGGGTCAGACCCTCCTGACGATCTGGCAGGACAGTCGCGCTTCGCTCCAGACTCGCAGCTACGATCCCGATGAGCTGGCAGGGGAGTGGGCCTTCTCCGGCCTGAAATGGAGCCAGTTCGACAGCCCCGAATGGAAGACCGAAATCGAGCCCAAGCTGGACCAGTGGAACCCTGACACGGTGTTTCGCTTCACCGTCTCGGGCAACACGTACACCGGGACATTGCTCAGGGAGCCGGGCGGCATCGCCGGCTGGTTCTCCGCCTGGAGCAACGAGCCTCGATACCACGGCCATCTGTTCAAGCCGGGAGTGATCCTGTTTCGAATGGACAAGGTCGGGCGCAACCACTACCGGGGCCAGCGTTTCAAGGCCGGGACCCCCGGCGACAACAACCTGTATCCTGAACCGTTCGAGATCATCGTCCAGGGCCGGGTCGCCCGTTACGGCGTCGGCAATCAGGCGGGGGCCCAGGTCTCCGCCAGGGACGCCTATCTGCTGGCGCGCTACGATCCGCCCGCCGAGGGATCGGTGGTCGATATCGAGATGGCCGGACGTCACGTCTTCGCCAACCTTGCCCAGGACCGCCCGCGCGGCGCGACGATGGAGCCGCCTTCGATCGGCCGGCCGATCTCCGGCCCCCAGGCCTACAGCGTCTTCTTCCGCAGGCCGTTCCGGTTTTCCTCGTCCACGAACAACAATCCCGGCGTGAACTTCATCCTAACCTACCGCGGCAAGGACGAGGTCTTCGCCAATCACGAGAGAATGCGACGCGACAACAGCTTGACTACGCTGGCCGGCGAGTCGTTCCTGCGACACGGCCACCCGGGTCAGTGGTGCGTGAAGACGAACACGAGCAACGAAGGCTGGCTGCGGATGGTTCTGGTCTGGAGCACCGGCGACTGGACCGTGTCGATCTGGGCCGACGACTACGCCACCCATCCGGACACGATGTTTCGCGGACAGGAAGCCATGATCCGCTATGGCTTTGCCCTGCTCGACAAGCTCGCGCCGCGCATCCAGACGATTCCAGTGACGGGCGGGGCGGAGAGCGCACCGCCGCCCGTGCAGGAGACCGCGCCCCAAACAGCGCCGGGCGGCATCGATCTGTTGGGCATCGGGACGAATTGAGACTCACCCTTCGGCTTATGATGAGAGGACGCTATGACGAATCGCATGCAAGGAGCATCCGGCAGGACGATCCTCACCGTGGTGTGGATTGCCGGGACGATTGTTGCCGCGATGTGTGCGGGGTGCAGCAGCGCGAACGCTCCCGGCGGCTACATCATGACCGCCAAACGTATGATTGAGGTCGAGGGACGCTATGACGACGCGATCGCCTTCCTACAGGAGCGCTCGCAACGCTCCCCGAAAGCGGCGCCGGTCTGGTACTGGCTCGGCATCGCCTACCACAAAAAGGGTCAGTACGAGCAGGCGGTCAGTGCGATGGACCGCGCCTTCTCATGCGATTCCCCCAAGATGGCCGAGGCATGGTATCCCACGGCCTATGACTATCGGGGCTGGGCGCACTATCACAGCGGCAATCTCGATGCGGCGTTGGCCGATTTCAACAACGCCCTGAAGGTTGCCGACGATGCCGATGTCCGCCAGGACGCTCTGCGCGGGCGGGGGTGGGTCCACCTGTTCTCGGACCGGTATCCGGAAGCCATCGCCGACTTCACCCAGACCTTTGCGCTCATCAAAGACGGCAATCGTGTCGCTCTCGCCGACGCGTGGCTGGGACGGGCCTCGAGCCGATACAAGTCCGGCGATTACGCCGGCGCGCTGCGTGACCTGGAGTTGGCCTGGCGCGCGACCGATCCGCGCGACGCCGTGGGTCGAGCCCGTATTCTGTGGATGCGCAGTTGGTCCAAATATTACCTGGGTGATTTCAACGGCGCCATCGAGGACGGGAATCTGGCGCTGACCCTGAACGTCGACCGGCGGTCGATGGGTATGGACGATCCCCGGCGTGTCCTTGGGTTCGCCCACCTGGCGCTGGGCCACGACGAAGAGGCGCTGGACGCCATCCAGAAGGCTATTGCTGAGCCTCGCGGTTTCGCTACGGATCGCGATCTGGGGCTGATCCACCTGGTCCAGGGCCGGCGCGAGAAGGCCTTCTCTTGTTGGGGCGGCGCCGGCTGGCTGGGCGTGGAGATCGCCGACTACAAAGATGGTGACGCCTCGGGCGCGCGAATCGTAAACGTGTTTGCCGCGTCGCCGGCCCAGGCCGCTGGTCTGAAGCCGGGCGACGTTGTCCTGGCGATCGATCAGCAGCCGACCCCGAGCGCTGCTGACCTGACCCGGGCGGTCGCATCGCGGAAATCCGGAGAGACGATCCAAGTGGACATCCTGCGAAAGGCAGCTCGATCCAGTCACACCGTGACCGTCGGCTCAGCGGAATCGCATATGGCCGCTCTGCCGATCCTGGCGCCGGTGCTCAAGGTTCGTCCGATCCCGCCGGTCTCGGCAGTGCCGCCCGTCCAGACGGCGGCGGATGCGGTTGCTCCCCCGCAAACGGTGTCGGGTGGCAGCGTCGAAAGTGCAGTCGCCGAGCCGGCAGCGGCTGCCAGACCCACGCTTGTCGTCAACGCGTTGAAGGTGGAACCTCAGCCCGTGAAGGCGGGAGAGCCTTTCAACGTCAGCATCGATTTGCTGGCGGAGGATTCCTCCACGCTGGAGATGGAGTTGGAACTGACGTTGGTCTGTGCCATCGCCCAGGATGGCAAGTCGCTCCTGGAGTCGGCGCCCGAGACGCTCACCGTGGTCAACGGAGAGCCCAAGACCACCGTCAAGAAGATGCGAGCCTCCAGGACGGCCGGCGACTACACGTTCCAGGTCACCCTGACGCGGGGAGAACAGACTGCCCGTCAGTCCGTGGAATTTCGGATTGAGTAATCCCGGAAACGCCGTGCCCTAATACTTCTGGAGCAGGTCGAGCAGCTTGCGGTCGAGCTTGTGGCCGTGCCAGTCCTCATAGGCGACGTCTTCGCGGCCCGAATCGAGGATGCCGAACTGGCCTCGGAAGTTCCACAGCGCATAGCCGACCCCGTTGGTCGTCAGGATGTCGAGCACGTCGGCAAACCAGGCGAGGAAGACGTCGTGCGGCGTCTTGATCCAGCAGCCGCACTCCCCGCAGTGCACGCCCACGCCCTTTCTGGCTACATCGATCCAGGGCTCGTAGTACTTCTCCAGGCGGGCGCGGTCCCAGTACCGGCCGCCCATCGTGCCCGGCCACACGGGCGGCGGCAGATTCTCCACGTTCGCAAACGCCCACGGCGCCTTGTAGTGCGAGATGTAGCCGGGGTTGTAGCCCCGGCAGCTCTGGGCGATGTTCAGATCGACCAGTTCCGGAATCACGTCGTTGCCCGTGTTGTTGCCGTCGGCGATCACCAGGTGGTTCGGATTGGCCGCGCGGATTGCCTTGGCCGCCGCTTCCGCCACGCGTCGATACACCTCGCCCGGCACCGGCCCGCGCTTGGAGTGCTGGTCGTTCATGTCCTCGCGCATGCTCGGCTCGTTGACCAGATCGAAGCTGATCTTCGACGGCGGGATGTCTTTGTATCGCTTGGCCCAGACGCCCCACTGAAAGCAGAAGGCGTCGAGCGCTTCCGGGTCCTTCCACAGGTTGAACGGCTCGTGGAAGCCGGCGTTGACACAGTAGCCGGGGGCGCGATGCATGTTCAGGCTGACGTGCAGGCCGTACTCGTGGGCCATCTCCACGAGGCTGTCGATATACTCCAGGGCGCTTTCCTTGATTTTGAACATGTCGTCGGGCGTGATACGCTGCGACGGATCGAAGTCGATCCACTGCGGATAGGCCATCGGCACGCGGACGAAATCGAAGCCCCAGTCGCGCATCCAGCGGAAATCGTCCTCGGTGGTCCGATTTGGGCTATTCGGCCGCATCGGGCGGGGGTTGAAGTAGTCCAGAAGATTGAACCCTCTCCAGCGGGGGATGGCGGTCTGTGCCGGTCTGGGTTTGTCCGCCGCGTGCAGCGGGCGCCCCGCCGCGGCCAGCGTCATGGCTGCGCCCGCGGCTTTCAGAAATTCGCGACGATGCATGCGCCGTCTGTTCATGCTCCTGCCTCCCATACGAGTGGATACTCGGAATCTGCCTCTTGATGTCGTCTGAGGATACCGAGCGTACCGGCTATTCCGGCGTCTGTCAACCTCGCCGAGCCGGACGGAGAAGGACCGTGTCATTCCGGTCAAGCCGGACTCGGATTTGTCCGACAGATAATGTTGTTCCAGGAGCCGATGAGCCGTTACCATGACGGCGTTCGGATCGGCAGAACCGGCAGGGGGTCGATCGTACCCCCGCCATGCTGTGAAGGGAAGCCCGTGAAGACAAAGAAGTCGCGCAAACGATCGAAGTCGAGCGACGGCGCCGCTCGCAGAGGCCCGGCGGTGCGATTCATCGAGCCGCAGAAGAAGGACCGCCGCAAGATCAGCAAGAAAGTCTACAATCGCGAGCTGCGGCGGCTCCAGGTCGAGCTGGTCGAGCTTCAGGAGTGGATCAAGCAGAAGGGCCTGAGGGTGGTGGTCCTCTTCGAGGGGCGCGATGCGGCCGGCAAGGGCGGCGTCATCAAACGCATCACCGCCGAGCTGAACCCCCGCATCTGCCGGGTCGTGGCGTTGGGCACGCCGACCGAACGGGAGAAATCGCAGTGGTACTTCCAGCGGTACGCCGCGCATCTGCCGGCGGCCGGCGAGATGGTGCTGTTCGATCGCAGTTGGTACAACCGCGCCGGCGTCGAACGGGTGATGGGCTTCTGCACGGAGCAGGAGTACCGCGAGTTCCTCCGGTCGTGTCCCGAGTTCGAGTGCATGCTGATTCGCTCGGGCATCCTGCTGATCAAGTACTGGTTCTCGGTCTCGGACGAGGAGCAGGAGAAGCGTTTCCAGGACCGGATCAACGACGTGGTCAAGCGATGGAAGCTCAGTCCGATGGACCTGGAGGCGCGCTCGCGATGGGTGGAGTACTCGAGGGCCAAGGACGAGATGTTCAAGCACACGGACATCAAGGAGGCGCCGTGGTACGTGGTGCCGGCCGACAACAAGCGCCGGGCGCGTCTGAACTGCATCCACCACCTGCTGAGCATGATCCCGTACCGGGACCTCAAGCCGGAGCCGATCAAGCTTCCGCCGCGTCAGAAAGACAAGGGCTATGTCCGGCCGCCGATCACCGATCAGACCTTTGTACCGGAGGTGTACTGATGCGATTTTACGTTGCAACGACATCCTGGTTGTGTTTTGCTGTCGCCGTCCTGTCGACGGCCGGCAGCGCGTGCGCCGCCGATCGCACGCCGGGCCTGGCAAGCCGGTACATCGGTGACGTGGGGATTGCCGCCGACCCCAACATCGTTTTCGTTGAGGATTTCGAGGCCGGTTCGCTCGAAGCGGTGACGGCGCAATGGGACAGCGTGCAGAACGCCGAGATCATGTCGCTGTCGGCCGATGCTCCCGAGGCCAGCGGGGGAACGCGCTCGCTTCTGATGGCACACGTCGGCGGCCGCAGCACGGGCGGACACCTGTACCGCCGGCTCCTGCCGGGCTACGAGGAGCTTTTCGTTCGCTTCTACGTGAAGTTCGATCCCGATTGTTTTCCCATTCACCATTTCGTCCACCTGGGCGGATACCATCCGGCAACGCCTTGGCCGCAGGGCGGCGCGGGGATCCGTCCCGCCGGCGACGAGCGGTTCACTACAGGTGTCGAACCCTACGGCGACGAGTGGCGATGGGACTTCTACTCCTACTGGATGGACATGCGTTCTTCGCCCGACGGCAAGTCCTGGGGACATGACTTCATCAACGATCCCGCGCTGAAGGTTGAACGGCGCCGGTGGATCTGCGTCGAGCTGCGCATGAAGATGAACGATCCCGTGACGCAGAGCAACGGCGAGCAGTCGCTCTGGATCGACGGAAAGCCCTGGCACAAAGACGGCCAGCTCGTCAGCCATCTGGGGGAAGGTTTCCCTCGCGGCAGGTGGGTGTGGGACAGCTTCCTTCCCGATCCGGATGGAACGCCCTTCGAGGGGTTCCGCTGGCGCCGCGACGAGGCGCTAAACCTGAATTTCCTGTGGCTGTTGCTGTACATCACCGATGCGCCGCCCGGCCACGTCAGCCGGGTCTGGTTCGACGACATCGTGGTGGCGCGCCGGTACATTGGACCGATAAACCGGTCGTCCGTTCCGTGAAGTGACTTCGTCATATGTCGAATTCCGCTACGACTGGCGTATGGTCGCTGGGCCGGACCGCCGCGCGGGGACCTTTGTCGACGGTGCATCGTCGGCACCGTTCGGCCAGAGTCTTCGTGCCCAGGATGTGGTCGAGCCGCCAACCGAGGTTCTGCCGGAAGGCATTCCCGGCGCGGTAATCCCAGAAGCTGTACTGCCCCGGCTCCGAGCAGTGCAGCCGGAACAGGTCGGTGAAGCCCCAGGCCATCACCGCTTGCAGCGCCTCGTGGACCTCCGGACGGAAACAGACGTGACCGGCCAGCGCCTCCGGATCGTACACGTCGATCGGCTCCGGGGCCACGTTCAGGTCGCCCACCCACAACAGCGGATCGGTTGGGTTGAACGCGCTGCAGAAATAGGCGCCCAGCCGGGCGAACCATTCCAGCTTGTAGCGAAATTTGTCCGAGTCGGGCAGGAAACCTTGCGGGACGTACGTGTTGACGATCGTCAATCCGTTCACCGAGGCCTTCAGCAGGCGGGGCTCGTCCTTCGGCTCGTCAGGGAATCCGAACTCCACCTCGCGGATCGCGTGCGGCGAGAACAGCGCGACGCCGTTGTAGGTTTTCTGTCCTCGGAACACATACTGGTATCCGATTTCGTCGAAGGTCTCGCCCGGGAAATCCGGGTCCTGGACCTTGGTTTCCTGGACCGCCAGCACGTCCGGGCGATTCTCGCGCAACCAGGCGACCACGATCTCCAGGCGGGCCCGTAACGAATTGACGTTGAACGTGGCGACTTTCAAGGCTTGCCCCCGGTCTTTCGCGTCGGTTGGATCGTTCTCACGTGACAGTCATCTTAGCGGCTTGTGCTGTGTCCGGGCAAGCCGATTTCATTCCCATGTTTCGCTCGCGGTGGCGGGCCGGCTACACCGGTTCGTTCCGGCGGCGCGGATCGGTATCGGTTGCACGAGGCGTCACTTCGTCGGCTTCGTCGGGCACATCCGATGTCTCCGCCGGATCCCCGCCGGCCGCCTCGAACGCAGGGGCCTCCGGACCCGCGGGCTCGTCCGCGCCCTGCACCTTGTCCACAGCGGCGTAGCTTTCGATGATCGCCAGAAGGGCCAGCAGGAAACTCACGGTGCTCTCGGCCCCCTGATTGCCGCTGACCCCGCCGGCCATCAGCCCGTCCGAACAGCCCTTGGTCTGGAAATCGTACAGCGGAACGTGCAGGTCATTGGCGCCGAGGAACCAGTCGAAGGCCTTTCGCTGGAGGGTCAGAAAGCCGGGGTCCTTCGTCGCGTCGTACGCGGCGCGCAGCATCAGGACCGTGCCGGCCGCGTCGATCGGCTGCTGGTCGAAGACCGCGCGGGGCTTCCCTCGCTCGTACCACCCCAGACAGCCGATGAAACTGAAATGGTCGCCGTCGAAGGTGTTGTCCAGCAGGAACTCCGCCGTCCTGGCGGCCACTTCGGTGTAGGTTTCGTCGTGGAGAGCCCATCCGGCGGCGAAGAGCGCATGAGGCAGGACCGCATTGTCGTACGTCAGGATGTCCTCGAACCACTCCCAGTCGCGCTGGCGGTTCTCTTCGTGCTGCCGCACGAGGGCGTTCGCGGCCAGCTCCATCTGGCGCTTGATGTCGCTGGCGCCGGGAAACTGGTGAAGGTAGTCGCACATGCCCAGGATCGCGTAGGCCATCCCCCGGGGATACTGCTTCTGTACCTGTCCGACCGAGTGGTCGAAGCAGTCTTTGGCCAGCGACAGGTAGGCAGGCGACGGCGGGCACGCCATAACCGTCCCGAGCGCCCAGAGCGTGCGTCCGAAGGCGTCGTGCGCCGGTTCGCTCTCCCACCAGGAGCGATCGAAATTCATGAAGTTCCGGACCGACCCATCCGGATTCTGGGCGTGCACCAGGAACGACAGATAGGTGTCCAGAAGTCGCAGGGCCCGGGGATCGGGGTACTGCGAATAATACCTGGCCATGGCGATCGCCCCGCGGGCATTGTCGTCGGTACAGTAGCCGTGGGCGCGATGAGGAATCGCGAATTTGGCGTGCTGATACAGTCCGGTGTCGTCGGTGAGCTGAAGCAGGTGGTCCAGCGAGGGCTCAGGCGCCTCGATGCTGGAGATGGTTTCCGCCGCCGTCAGCACGACCTTACCGGTCATATGGACCGGGACCTCGATCTCGCTGAACAGCTTCCAGTAGGCCTGCCCGATCTTCGGCCAGGTCCTCGATCGGCCGTAGTCGTACGCTCGCCCGCGCAGCTCATAGAACAGGTGGTCGTCTTGCAGCAACTCGAGGATGGTCTGCGAGAGTTGCTCGGAATCACCGAAGGGGACGAGCCTGCCCCGATTGTCGGCCAGCAGCTCCATCGCGGCCCAGTAGGGGGTGGAGACGACCGCCTTGCCGGTCCCGACGGCGAATGCGAGCGTACCGCTGGTCAACTGCTCGCGGCTGAGGTAGGGCGTGACGTACAGATCGGCCGCACACAGGAAGTTGTGCAGCTCGGTGTCGTCGACGAACCGATTGTGGAAGATCACGTGGTTCTGGAGGTGCAGGTCTTTGACGATCTGCTGGAGGCTGAATCGGTACGATTCGCCTTCGCATTCCTGGACCATGGGATGGGTCACGCCCAGGATGATATACATGACGTCCGGGTGCGCCTCGATGATGCGCGGCATGGCGCGGAGCATGACCTCGATGCCCTTGTTCCGGCTGATCAGGCCGAAGGTCAGGATGGTTCGGCGTCCTTCCAGGCCGAACTTGTGCTTGTAGTAGTTGCTGTCGACGAACGGCAGGTTCGGAATCCCGTGGGCGATCAGCCGGATCTTGTCGGGGCCGACACCGTAGATGTCGGTGAGCATGTCGACACCGCGTTCATTCATGGTGACCACCATGTCGGACCACTCGCACAGTTCCAGCATGGATCGACGATAGGCCGGCTCCGGCGACTCCAGAACGGTGTGCACGGTGGTGACCACCGGCGCCTTCAGACGCTTCAGCAACAGGCTCAGGTACGAGCCGGCTTCACCTCCGAATAGCCCGAATTCGTGCTGGACGCAAACCAGGTCGACGTGGCTGAAGTTGATATAGTCGGCGGCACAGATGTAGTCCCGTCGGACGTTCTGACGAATCTCGAACCTCACCGGGTCGTTGTATCGCAGGGCCGGATCGGAACACATGGTTACCACCAGGGGCTCGAACAGCCCCCCGGCGGCAACCGCCGTGTTCTTGATCAGGTCCGTAGTGAACGTCGCTATGCCGCATTTCCGAGGCGGAAAGCTCGCTATGAAGACGACTTTTTTCCTCGCGTCTTTGCCCATCCGTGCCTTTCGGAACCGGTTTGCGGAGACTCAAATCATAGGTGATCCTACCACGCAGCAGTGATATCCGTCAGCAATGATTTTGATACGCAGATGGCCGAATGTGGTTCGATGCCCCATATGCAGGACCTCTGGTCGCTGGGTTCCCATATATTGCGGGTAGTGGCAATTCTCTGCCTCCGGTCGGCGCGCTGACACAGTACCGGCGGAAGCCCTCGGCGGGGCCGCCGAGAACGTACACTGAACCCTCGATAAGAAAACCCTGTACAACACCATGAAAGACGGATTTTGACCGATCCTTTTTTGTGGAATTGGCATTGACAGTCTTGGTTCTGTAATATATAAATCCAATAGGAATAGTAGGAGATATGCCAAATGAAACTCTCAACACGAACACGCTATGGCATTCGAGCGGTGATCGAGCTGGCCAAGCATGAAGGCAAACGTCCTCTTCAGCTCAAGGCGATTGCCGAACGGCAGGGCATCTCGGTCAAGTATCTCGAGCAGTTGATGAGCCTGCTTCGCTCCTCCGGGTTCGTGCGGAGCGTCCGGGGCTCGAAGGGTGGTTACGTTCTTGCTCGTCTGCCGGAGCAGATTCGGCTCAGTGAGGTCTTTCGGTGTCTCGAAGGTCCGGTCACGACGGCCGAGTGTACGGAAGACGAGGACTACTGCGAGCGTTCCGCCGACTGTGCGGCCCGCGGCGTCTGGATTCAGGTCGAGGAGGCGATCCATCGTGTCCTCGACTCGATCACCCTGGCCGACCTCGTAGACAAGGCGCAGACCACCACGTCCAACTACAGCATCTGAGTTTCAGGAGACCGCCATGAGTGCCGTTTTCGAAGACATCGCCGCGGCCGTCGGCTACACGCCTTTGGTCCGGCTCAACCGGCTGGATGCGGGCAGGGCCACCGTTCTGGTCAAGCTCGAATCCAAGAACCCCTGCGGCAGCGTCAAGGACCGCATTGGCAAGTACATGATCGAGGAGGCCGAGCAGGCCGGCCGGATCGGGCCCGATACGGTCATCGTCGAGCCGACCAGCGGCAACACCGGGATCGGACTGGCCTTCATCTGCGCCGCCAAGGGGATCCCCCTGACGCTGACGATGCCGGAATCGATGAGCCTGGAACGGCGCAAGCTCCTGCTGCTGCTCGGCGCCAGGATCGTCCTGACACCCGCCCAGAAGGGCATGAGCGGCGCCATCCAGAAGGCCGAGGAGATCGTGGCGGAGAACCCCCATGCCCTGATGCTCCAGCAGTTCAAGAATCCCGCCAATCCCAAGGCGCATCGGGAGACCACCGCCAAAGAGATTTGGGTCGATACCGACGGCCACGTTGATATACTGGTGGCCGGCGTCGGCACGGGGGGAACCTTGACCGGATGCGCCGAGGTTCTCAAGGCCAAGAATCCCGACCTCAAGGTGGTGGCCGTCGAGCCCGAGGCCTCGCCCGTCTTGTCGGGCGGCAAGCCCGGGCCGCACAAGATCCAGGGGATCGGCGCCGGTTTCGTGCCCGAGGTCCTGAAGGTCGAGCTGATCGACGAGATTGTGCAGGTGGCCAACGACGACGCCCTGTCCACCGCCCGCCTGCTGGCGTCCAAGGAGGGTATCCTTTCGGGCATCAGCGGCGGCGCCAACGTCTGGGCCGCAACGCACGTGGCCCGGCGCCCGGAGAACGAGGGCAAGACCATTGTAACGTTCATTTGCGACACCGGGGAGCGGTATGTCTCGACCGAGCTATATGAAGGACTGCCTAATCCTGAGACGGCGTGACGGCAACACGGTAGTGGATCGAAAAATGGCAGGCAAGAAGTTGACGGATCATAAGCTGGACAAGCTCGTCGGACGAATTGTGAAGACCTACGAGGGGGACTCGGGGATCAACTTTATCGACGCGGCGAATCTGCCCGTGCGCGGGCAGATCCTCGGAATCCTCGAGCTGCTGTTCGAGGTGCTCTTTCCGGGGCACACCGGAAACAAAGTGGTGACGCAGTCCAATGTCCGCTACGTCGTGGGGGATATCCTCAGCCAGGTGTACACCGAGCTGGCGGACCAGGCCAAGCGCGCCTACCAGTACCAGTGCCGCATCCAGAAGTGCGACCACTGCAACTGCGAGAAGATGGGGCAGAACGTGGCGTTCGAGCTGCTCGGCGAGCTTCCGCGCATCCGCGAGATGCTCAAAGGCGACGTCCACGCGGCCTTCGATGGCGACCCGGCGGCCAAGTCGTACGAGGAGATCGTCATCAGCTATCCGTGCATCACGGCCATCGCCGTCCATCGGATTGCCCACGAGCTGTTCGTCCGTCAGGTCCCGCTGATTCCACGGATCATGTCCGAGTGCGCCCACGCCAGAACGGGCATCGACATACATCCGGGCGCGCGGATCGGGCGGAACTTCTTCATCGACCACGGCACGGGCGTCGTGATCGGCGAGACCTCCATCATCGGCAACAACGTGAAAATCTATCAGGGTACGACGCTGGGGGCGCTGAGCTTCCGGCGCGACGAACGGGGCCGCATCATCAAGGGGGGCAAGCGACACCCGACAATCGAAGACGACGTGACGATCTATGCCGAGGCGACCATCCTCGGCGATGTGACCATCGGCAGGGGGGCGGTCATCGGCGGCAACACCTGGATCAAGGAGTCGGTCCCGCCCGGCGTGACCGTGTGGAGTCCGAACCCCGACCTGATCTATCGCAAGAACAAGAAACCCCAAACGAGGACCCGACGGACGTGAGCATCGCTTTGCAGGACAAGTTGGACGCGAAACTGCTTCACCGAATCGACGAGCTGAAGGCCCGTCGGAATGCGGTGATCCTGGCGCACAATTACCAGCCGGACGAGATCCAGGAGATCGCGGATTTCAGCGGCGACTCGCTCGGCCTGAGCATTCAGGCGTCGCAGACGCAGGCGGATGTGATTCTCTTCTGCGGCGTTCGCTTCATGGCCGAGACCGCCGCCATCCTCTCGCCCAATAAGACCGTACTGATGCCCGATCCCGGCGCCGGGTGCCCGATGGCCGACATGATCGAGGCCGAGCCGCTGCGCCGGCTGAAAGGCAAGCATCCGAACGCCCTCGTGGTCTGCTACGTCAACAGCTCGGCCGAGGTCAAGGCCGAGAGCGACTATTGCTGCACCAGCGCCAACGCCGTCGAGATGGTCCGGTCACTGCCCGCCGATCGGCCAATTATCTTCGTGCCCGATCAGCACCTGGGCCGGTTCGTTCAGGAACAGACCGGCCGGGATCTGATCCTGTGGCCGGGATATTGTCCGACCCATCAGTTCATCGGCGAACAGGAGCTTCGCGACCTGCGCGACGAGTATCCGCAGGCGGTGGTGATGGCGCATCCGGAGTGTTCCGAGCCGGTCAAGGCGCTGGCCGACGAACTGCTCAGCACGGGTCAGATGCTCAAGTTTGTGCAGAAGAGCCCCGCCCGGCAATTCATCGTGGCCACGGAGATCGGCATCCTCCACGCGCTGCGAAAGGCCCGGCCCGATGCCCAGTTTATCGCGGCCAGCGCTCGCGGCGTCTGTCCCAACATGAAGAAGACCACGCTCGACAAGGTCGTCGCGTCGCTGGAGAACATGCAGTACGAGGTGACCGTACCGGCAGAGATCGCGATCCGCGCCAAGAAGGCGCTCGATCGCATGGTGGAAATCCTTCCGAAGCGATGACGCTTCGCGACCGCAGCCTGAAGACAGGAGAGACCCCATGGGCCAGAACCAGTACCGTGCTGAGACACTCGCCTTGCATGGCGGCCATGAGCTGGATGCCGACACGCGCAGCCGCGCGGTGCCGATCTACCAGACGACCAGCTATTGCTTCAAGGACACCGACCACGCCGCGAGGCTGTTCGCCTTGCAGGAGTTCGGCAACATCTATACCCGCATCATGAACCCGACGACCGACGTGCTCGAAAAACGTCTGGCGGCTCTGGAAGGCGGGGCCGCAGGCCTGTGTTTCAGTTCCGGCATGGCGGCGATCACCGCGGCCGTGCTCAATATCTGCCGGTCGGGCCAGCACATCGTCTCGTCCGGCTCGCTCTATGGCGGCACCGTCACGTTGTTCGCCCATACGCTGCCGAAGTTCGGGATTGACGTGACATTCGTCGATGCGCGCGAGCCCGCCAATTTCGCCGGAGCCATCCGCGACAACACGCGGCTGGTCTACATCGAGAGCCTGGGCAACCCGAAGAACGACGTGCTCGACTACGCCGAGATCGCCCGGGTCGCGCACGCTCGCGGCGTCCCGGTGCTCTGCGACAACACCGTCATGACGCCGATTCTGTTCCGGCCGTTCGACCACGGCATCGACCTCGTCGTGCACAGTTGCACCAAGTACGTCGGCGGCCACGGCAGCAGCATCGGCGGGGCGATCGTCGATGCGGGCCGATTCGACTGGAACAACGGGCGGTACCCTGAATTCACCGAGCCCGACGCGAGTTATCACGGCATGAAGTTCTTCGAGGCGTTCGGCAATCTGTCGTACATTCTCAGGGCCCGGGTCACGATGCTGCGGGACACGGGCGCGTGCCTGTCGCCGTTCAACGCGTTCCTGCTGCTCCAGGGGATTGAGACGGTGCATCTGCGGATGCCGCGGCACTGCGAGAACGCCCTGGCGCTGGCCAAGTGGCTCGAAGCGCAGCCTCAGGTGGCCTGGGTCAACTATCCGGGGTTGCCCTCCCATCCCGACCATGCCAGAGCGAAGAAGTACATGCCCAACGGCTACGGCGGCATTCTCGGGTTCGGGATCAAAGGCGGCAAGGACGCCGGCGTGCGGTTCATCGACGGCGTCAAGCTCGCCAGCCATCTGGCGAACGTCGGCGACAGCAAGACGCTCGTGATCCATCCGGCCAGCACCACCCATCAGCAACTGAGCGACCAGGAACAGCTTGCCGCCGGGGTGACGCCGGATTA
>CAZOFX010000033.1:0-48244 GCA_964579055.1 uncultured Pirellulales bacterium | reverse complement strand
CGATCTGAAACCGCCGGTAACGCTGGCCGACCAGCCCGTGGTGATCGGCGGACGACTGATGGATCGCACCTACCGCGAATTCGAGCCGGAGATGCGAGTATTCAATCGGGCCTTCCTTGACGTGATGGCCCAGGGAGATGCCAGGAACCGGGTCTTCACGTTTCCAATCTCTACCTATAACATCACCGCTGATTTCGACTGGGACGCGCCGGAGCTGGAGGGACTGTGGCGTGTCACGGCCAAGTATGGCCTGCCCAACTTCGCCAACTTCATCAACAGCGACATGTCGGTGGCCGACGCGCGATCGATGTGCTGCCGTCTGAGGCTGGACCTGCGTCATCTGGAGAAGCGCGGCGGCGGGCTTTTCGGGGCCAATCCCCTGACCGGCTCGATCGGCGTCGTCACGATCAACATGCCCCGCCTGGGCCGCATCAGCGTGGATGAGGCCGAATTCAGGGAGCGGCTCGATCGGCTCATGGACCTGGCCCGCACCAGTCTGGAGATCAAGCGCAAGCTGCTCGAACGGCTCACCGACAGGAACCTCTACCCCTACACACGGTTCTACCTGAGGAGCGTCAAGGAACACTACGACCAGTACTGGCACAACCACTTCTCCACCATCGGGCTGATTGGGATGAACGAGGCCTGCGGGAACCTGTTGGGAAAGGACATCGGAACCGCCGAGGGCCACAGCTTCGCCGCCCGAATCCTGGACCACATGCGTGCCCGGCTGCTGACGTTCCAGGAACAGACCGGCAATCTGTACAACCTCGAAGCCACACCCGCCGAGGGGACCAGCTATCGTCTGGCTCGCCTCGACCGACAGAAATACCCCGATATCACCAGCGCCAACACATCGCCACAGGCAAGCCGGAGCGAGCCGTTCTACACCAACTCCACCCAACTGCCCGTCAACTACACCCACGACATCTGGCAGGTGCTCGAGCTTCAGGATGACCTTCAAGCCAGGTACACCGGGGGCACCGGCCTGCACATCAATCTGGGCGAGGCGGTTGCCGATCCCGATGCCGTCAAGCAGTTCGTCCGCAAGGTCTGTACGAACTTCCGGCTGCCCTATTTCACGATCTCGCCGGTGTTCAGTATTTGCGCCGAGCACGGCTATTTGCGCGGCCGGCAGCAACAATGTCCGCACTGCGGCCGCAAGACGGAAGTATATGCCCGCGTGGTCGGCTATCTGCGTCCTGTGGATCAGTGGAACGAAGGCAAACAGGCCGAATTCGAACTGCGACGCTATTTCCAGATCAAGGCGACCTCATGAAAATCGGCGGTTTTCAGGCGTTGACATTGAGCGACTATCCGGGCCATATTGCCGCAATCGTCTTCACGCAGGGCTGCAACTTCCGTTGCCCGTTCTGCCACAACGGGCCGCTGCTTCCGCTCGATCGCCCGGCAGGCGAACTGGTCGACGAAGGGCTCGTACTCGACGCCCTGAAGACCCGCGCCGCTTTCCTCGACGGCGTCGTCATCACCGGCGGCGAGCCTACGCTGCAAAAAGACTTGACGGGATTCATCGAGCGGATCAGGGCCATCAATCTGAAGGTCAAGCTCGACACCAACGGCAGCCGCCCGGACGTCCTGGCGGACCTGCTCGCTGTGCATCTTCTCGACTGGGTGGCGATGGACATCAAGGCGCCGGTCGCCAAGTATTCACAACTGACCGGTGTCGTAGCGCCGGTCGAGGCCGTTCGGGAAAGCATCGCAATCCTCGTCGAAAGCAAGATACCATGCGAGTTTCGCACGACGTTCGTCCCTCCCCTGCTTTCAAAGCGTGACCTCGACGAGATTCGTTCATACCTGCCCGACGACGTCCGGCACACCGTGCAAGCGTTTCTTGCAGACAACGCGCTCGACCCATCGCTTCGTTCCGCAACGGGCACAGCGCCCGATACGCCCGATGATATCCCTCACCACTTGGAGTGGTACTCAGGAGAATAGAACATGACGATCAGCGCAAACCTTGGCTTTCCACGTGTTGGTACAGACAGAGAGCTCAAGAAGGCCCTGGAGGCCTATTGGTCCGGGCGCACCGATCTGGCGTCACTCATGGAGACAGGCCGGCGACTGCGGGCGACCCACTGGGCGCTCCAGAGGGACCTGGGCATCGACCACATCCCCTCGAATGACTTCTCGCTGTACGATCACGTGCTCGACATCACCTGCATGCTCGGCGCGGTCCCATCGCGATTCGGCTTTCACGGTTTGACCGTCGACACCGACACGTACTTCGCCATGGCCCGAGGCAGCGCCACGGCTCACGCGATGGAAATGACCAAGTGGTTCGACACGAACTACCACTACATCGTCCCGGAGTTCGAGGAGGGTTTGGCGTTCCGGCTCGCATCATCGAAGATCATCGATGAGTTCCTCGAAGCCAAGGAGCATGGCATTGTCACGCGACCCGTGCTGTTGGGCCCGGTCTCGTATTTGCTCCTGGGCAAGTCCAAGAGCCCCGGCCAGGACCCACTCGACCTGCTCGACCAGGCGCTCTGCGTGTATATCGAGGTGATCGGACAGCTCGAATCGGCGGGCGCCCGGTGGATCCAAGTCGATGAACCTGTACTTGTGCTCGATCTCGATAGGCGAGTTCGCGCCGCTTTCGGAAGCGCCTACGAACGCTTCGCCCAAGCCAGGAAGGGCCTGAAACTGTGCCTGACCACCTACTTCGGCAGCCTGGGAGACAACCTCGACTGGGCGATGAGATTGCCCTTCGACGCGATCCATCTCGACGTGGTCCGAGCCCCGGAACAACTGGAGAAGGCCGTGGCGATGCTTCCCCAAGACGCGGTGCTATCGCTGGGTGTCGTCAACGGACGCAACATCTGGAAGACGAACCTGACCGCGACACTCGACCTCATTGACAAGGCTGCCGCCGCCATGGCGGCTGAGCGTCTGATTCTGGCCCCGTCCTGCTCGTTGTTGCACAGCCCCGTGGACGTCGAAAGCGAAGGGACGATGGACCCTGTCGTCCAGGAACGTCTCGCCTTCGCCAGGCAGAAGTTGCAGGAGGTAGCCTTATTGACGAAAGCCGCCAGCGAAGGACGAGTGGCCGTTGGCGATGTCCTGGCAGCCAATCGGACGATCTTCGACAGGCAGCATGCGTCCGGCCGGGTACACAACGGCACCGTGCGACAACGGTTGGATTCACTCTCGGAGGAGATGTTCCGCCGCCGCAAGCCCTTCCGCCAAAGGAAGACTCTCCAGCAGACGGAACTCGCACTGCCCTTGCTGCCCACGACGACGATCGGTTCCTTCCCGCAAACGCCGGAGATTCGCAAGACCCGCGCCGACTTCCGCAAGGGACGCCTGACCGACGCCGAGTACACGCAGGCCATGCGACGCGAAATCGAAACCGTGGTCCGTTTCCAGGAAGACGTCGGCCTCGACGTGCTCGTTCACGGGGAGCCCGAACGAAATGACATGGTGGAGTACTTCGGCCAGTTGCTCGAAGGCTTTGCCTTCACCGAAAACGGCTGGGTGCAAAGCTATGGCTCGCGTTGTGTCAAGCCACCGATCATCTATGGCGATGTCTCCCGGCCGCTGCCCATGACGGCGGAGTGGATCACCTACGCCCAGTCGCTGACGGACAAACCGGTCAAGGGAATGCTCACCGGGCCGATCACCATCCTGCAATGGTCTTTCGTCCGCGAGGACCAGCCGCGTCGCGACACGGCCTACCAACTCGCCCTGAGCATTCGTGACGAAGTTCGCGATCTGGAGGCGGCCGGCATTCGGATCGTTCAGATCGATGAACCCGCCATTCGCGAGGGTCTGCCTCTGCGAAGGTCCGAGCGGCCGGAATACCTGGACTGGGCCGTCAGGGCCTTCCGCCTGGCCACCTGCGGCGTGGACGACCGCACACAGATCCACACGCACATGTGCTACAGCGACTTCAACGAGATCATCGAGGCCATTGCGGGTCTCGACGCCGACGTGATCTCGATCGAGGCATCCCGTTCGGACGTCAAACTGCTCAACGCCTTCGTGGACTACAAATATCCTAACGATATCGGTCCGGGCGTGTATGATATCCACAGCCCGAGAGTGCCCTCGACGGAAGAAATGGTGGACTTGATCCGCCGGATGGCCGAAGTGCTGACCGTCGAGCAGTTGTGGGTCAATCCCGACTGCGGCCTCAAGACCCGGCAGTGGCCCGAAGTCGAAGCATCGCTGAGGAATATGGTCCTCGCCGCCCGGAGGCTGCGGGAGGAACTGGCGCCGCCACGGCAATGAGAACAGGAGCGGAACCATGAGCATACGCCCGGACGTGTGGATCAGGAAGATGGCGATTGAGCAACACATGATCGAGCCGTTCGTCGAGCGGCAGGTGCGCCAGCGAGATGGACACGCTGTCGTCTCGTACGGCCTGTCCTCCTTCGGCTACGACATTCGCGTATCGAGACATTTCCGCATCTTCACCAACGTCTATGGCTCGGTCGTCGATCCGAAAGCATTCGATCCCAAGGGGCTGGTCGAAGTCGAGAGCGACGTCTGCCTGATTCCCCCCAACAGTTTCGCGCTGGCCCTGAGCGTGGAGACGTTCCGCATTCCGAAGAACGTCCTGACGCTCTGCGTGGGCAAGTCCACCTATGCCCGCTGCGGTATCATCGTCAACGTCACCCCCTTCGAGCCGGGCTGGGAAGGTCGGGCGGTGCTGGAGATCTCCAACACCACTCCCCTGCCAGCCAAGGTCTACGCGGACGAGGGGCTGGCGCAGGTCCTGTTTTTCGAGTCGGAGATCCCCTGCGAAGTCTCCTACGGCGACCGTCACGGCAAATATCAGCACCAGGACGGCATCGTCCTGCCCCAGGTGTAGGATACCCCGATCCCGACGTGCATGCAGTGGCACCACAGTCCCCGTGATCGGCGCAGCCGCCGCACCGTCGCTACGGGACATCCCGTCCGGTCGAGGCGCACCAGATCTCGAACCACTGCTCGCGCGACAGGGACAGGTCCAGGGCCTCCACCGCCTTACGGATGCGGGAAAGGCGCCCGGTGCCCAGCACCGGAACGAACTCGGCCGGATGCTTGAGCACCCAGGCCAGCGCCACCTGGTCCATGGACGCTCCACCGGCTCGCCGGCCGACCCGGCCCAGGACGTCACGCAGCCGGTCGGCCTGCTCGGAGTCGTCATGGAAGAGCCGGCCGCCCCCCATCGGCGACCATGCCATCGGGCGAATGTCCAATCTCTGACAAAGGTCGAGACTGCCGTCGGCGTGAGCGTCGAGATGCATCACCGAATACTCGATCTGATTCGTCACGAGAGGAACGTCGAGCTTCGAGGCCAGCATCTCGAATTGCGAGGGCAGGAAGTTCGAGACCCCAAAGTGCAGCACCTTTCCCGAATCCCTCAGGGCCATGAAGGCGTCGTTGACCTCGCGCGGGTCCGTCAGAGGATCGGGGCGGTGAATCAGCAGCAGGTCAAGGTAATCAACCCGGAGGCTTCTCAGCGAGTTCTCTGCGGACGCGACGATGTGCGCGGCCGTGGTATCGTAGCACTTGACGGCGTGCGCCGGCCGGTTTCGTGACACGAGCTTGATGCCGCACTTCGTCACGAGCTGGATGCTCGACCGCTCGATCCCGCTGGCGGCCAGCGCCTGACCGAAGAGGGACTCACACGTGTAATCGCCGTAGATGTCGGCATGGTCGAACGTCGTGATGCCGAGTTCGAGGCAGCCAGCGAGCAATTCTCGAATCTCCGCTTCACTCCTGCCCCAATCCGCCAGCCTCCAAAGGCCGTGAACGATTCGCGAGCAACGAGGCCCGTTCTGGCACAGCTCGATTTGAGGCACCATTGCATGACACTCCAGATGACCACAGGGAATCCGTCTTTTCGGTCATCATACAGGAGCTTGACGATGGGCACAACCGCCGCATCCGGTTCGCCTGCCGCCGGACGAGCCGACCGCTTCGAGCATCCGACCCGACTATGTCCCTGCCAGGACCGGCACCTCTGCGCGTAAGCGAGCCTCGATCTCACCGGCGAGCGTCGTGTATTCGTACGCCGCTTTGCTGCCGGGTGCAAACGTGAAGATCGACCTGCCCGCTTCCGGAGCCTCCACCAGCCGAATCGTCTTGTGGATCACCGTGTCGAACACCAGGTCGCCGAACAACTCACGCAGTTGGAGCTGGACCTTCCGCGTGTAGGTAGGTCGGTCCTCGACAAACGTCAACAGCAGGCCCAGCGTTCGGGCCGAACACGGATGAAACCGCTTCTTGAGCAGGTGAATGGTCTCCAGCAGACGCTTCAAGCCCTCGAAGGCATAGAAGTGAACCTGAACCGGGATGATCACGTCGGTGCTGGCCACCAGGGCATTGAGCATGAGCAACCCCAGCGACGGAGGACAATCGATGATGCACATGTCGTAGTGGTCCGCCACGGTGCGCAGCCACTCCCCGAGCACCAGTTCCTTCCCGAGCGTGCCCTGTAGCTCCAGTTCGGCCCCGGCCAGTCTCACGTTGCTCGGCACCAGGTCGAGCCACTCCACATCGGTGGCCACCGCCGCACTGACGACCGCGACCCGCCGGTCGATCAGTCCATCGTAAACGGTTCTCTCGAACGCGTCCGGGTCGAACCCCACGCCCATGGTGGCATGCCCCTGGGGGTCCAGGTCCACCAGGAGAACGCGACGGCCCGCCTTGGCGAACGCCACGGACAGGTTCACCGCGGTGGTGGTCTTCCCACAGCCACCCTTCTGGTTGACAACGGCAATTGTTCTCATAGTCCGGCCCATGCATCCATGGCGTCTCACCCCCCGGCCCAACCTGCTCGCTCATCGACCATATCTTCGCGCCGCTGAACCGGTCCCCGGCCAGTCCGCTGCAATCCCCGACGTTGCCAACGCTACGCCCGATAACAGATGTGGGAGGCGAACCCGCTTCGCAACGACTCCGCCGGAACCATCGGACGAAGGCTGACGATTCGCGGTCCGGCGGTCGTACAGTCGGCGCCAGAGAAGAAGGTAAGAAGAGGAAGAGTGAACTCAGCGCAGAAGCCTGGTGGCAGAACCGCGCAAACTCCCGCCAATCCCACTTGACCCATAACACCAGACGGAAGTCTATTCAGATTAACACGCGGGGCCGTCAAAAAGCCAGATTCTAATGTAACAGAATCTGGCTTCGGAGGAGGGTGATGAAAAGCTAATTGAATGCCTTCGAAAAGGCCTTGTTTGCTCTCAACCGCATCCTTGTTTCTATCATCGTAGTATCCCAGGGAAATTCTTTAGCGAAAAAGCAAGGATACCCAGAAAATACCTACTTCCCTCCAAGAATCAAGGACTAAATCCCCAAATCGACAGTTTTTTTTGGCCGCCGTCTCTCAATAGCCTCATTGCCGACCTTCAATCTTTTCATTTTACCCTTGCCCAAGCGCATCGGTTCTGCTATTTTCACGGAAAGCCTGTTACTTGTTTCGGACTCCCCTCTTATGAACGGCCGCATCACGATCTCGGATTTGCTTCAGGCGAAGCGCGATGGCCATGCCATCGCCGTCGTAAGCTGTTACGACTACACCACCGCCCGCCAGGTCGGGCAGGCGGGTGTCGATATGATCATCGTCGGTGACTCCGCGGCGCAGCTCATGTTCGGCTTCGATTCCACGTTGCCGGCGACGATGGACATCATGGTCGCGCTGACCGCCGCAGTTCGCCGAGGGGCTCCCGAGGTCTATCTCGTCGCAGACATGCCTTTCCTGTCTTACCAGGTCAGTGCGGGCGAGGCGATTCGCAATGCCGGACGGTTCCTGGTGGAAGCCGGGGCACAGATGGTGAAGATCGAGGCCACCGGCGCACATCTCGACACGATCCGGGCGGTCAGTGATTCGGGGATCGCGGTGATGGCCCACATCGGCATCCGGCCGCAGAGGATCAGCACGGTCGGCCGGTTTCGTGCCGAAGCGACGACGGCAGAGATCGCGATCCAGTTGATCGACCTGGCCCGCCAGATGGTCAACGCCGGCGCCGCTGCGCTGCTTATCGAGGGAGCAGCAGCGGAAGTTTCCCAGATTATCACCGAGCAGACCGAGCTTCCGGTGATCAGTTGCGGTTCCGGCCCTGCGTGCGACGGCCAGGTTCTCGTCGCTCCGGACATCCTGGGTCTGACCGACGGGAAGTTGCCCAAGTTCTCCAAGGCCTATGCGGATCTGGGGCCTCGATCGGTCGAGGCATTCCGCACGTATGCCGAGGAGGTGAAGGCCCGACGGTTCCCCGATGACGAGCACGGCTACCACATGAAACCCGGCGAGTTGCAGCGGCTGACGGACTTGCTGGGCCACAAGCCGTGATCGCCCCGCATGCCGCGACGACATAAGCGCGACGGGCCCCGCCGTAACGAGGCCCGTCGAGTCAATTCCGGTTCTTCTCCGCCTGTAGCGATGCGCCGTTGGCTCAGTTGCCCCCGGCGACGCTGGCTTGCGCCGTACCGCCGTAGACACCCATGTCAATCCGCAAATTCGTCACGGAAACACCGTTCACCATCGTAGGTTCATCCTGGATCGAAGCGGACGGATCACCCGCGTCGATGCAGGGGCTGGTGTCCGTATCCGAAACCCAGGCGCCGGCGGCCTCGTCCCAGCGAGCGCCCTGGCTGCGGAGATGATAGTCGCCTGCCACCCACGCGGAACCCAGCCACTGCCCACCGGCAACGAAGAGCGGATCGGCGTCAATGACGCCCTCGCCGGACCAGCCTCCCTGAACGTCGGAGTATGTGACATCGGCGCGGTTATCGTCAATCTGCACGCCGGTGCCGGCGCTGTCGTTGAAATAGATGATCGAGTTGGTCACAGACGCGCCCGAGGTGTCCAACCCCACAGCCGCGTTCTCCACCACGGTGCAGTTGGTCATGACCGGCCTTCCGCCCAGCATGCCCGCACCGCGATTGCCCGCGACGAGGCAGTTGAGGAACGATGGAATGCTGTGACGAACCGTGCGCGATCCGGTCGGAATCCACATCTCCGCGCCGGCGCCGGAATTGGCCACGATGCGCGACTGGATCACGTCGGGCCGGCTCTGATTGATGACAAACATGCCGTTGCGATTGCCCGTGATGGTGCACCGTCTGACGGTCGGTCCGGCGGCTGAGACGAGGATTCCCGCACTCCCTCCCCGGATGGTCACGCCATCGAGAACGCTGTCACTTCCTTCTTCAGAGTCGAACGTCACGACGTTTGCCGAGCTTTCAAGGACCGTAGCCGCCACGACAGCCGGATCGTCCGGGGCCGTCGATCGGACTGTCAACGCCTTGCCGAGGAAATGGACGGACTCTCGATGAACGCCTTCGGGCAGCACGATCTCGTCGCCGGCGCTGCCGGAGGCGATCGCGTGCTGGACGTAATCGTAGCGCTGCCCCGTCGTGACGTTCTGAACCACGCCATCGAACATGGCATAGCCGAATGCCAGTCTCAGTCCCTGGACCGGCCCGGAGGTGCCTCCCAGCCACACGAGCGAGGTGCCCTCCAGGACGGGAGACAAGCCGTAGAGCGCGCCGGGCAAAGTGAGACTCATCACGCCATGATTGGCCGTGATGCAGGCCAGTCTGATCTGGCCGCCGGATTCCTCACCGTCAAGATAGGTGACCATGCCGCCGTCCACGGCCGGCTGCCGCTGTCCCTTGCGACCCCTGGCGATTTCAAACACCCTGACATGGTCGGGATCGGAAATCTCGGCCCCGTAGATATCGCCCTGGTCGTTGCGTTCATCAGTCCAGACGACATATCGCCCCGATACCGCCGGATCGCGCTGGCGAGCCGCGTCGTCGCAGACGGTGAATACCCTGATGTTATTCAGGTCCGCAATGTCGGCGGCGTAGATGTCGCCGTTGCCTTCCCAGACCACGAGATCGCCGCAAATGTCGACCACGTCGTCATAGTCGTTGGCAGGGCTCTGGTACGGGAACGGGTCCCTGCGACCGACGTTCGTGGCCACTGTGAAGTAGACGGGATTCTCCGGGTCGCTGATGTCGGCGCCGCAGATATCGTACGGCATATTGGCCCATTGGCTGCCCACGTTCCTGTCAATGCCCGCGTGCTGGACCCAGACGACCTTGTGTCCCGAAATGGCCGGGTGGCTGTAGGACGCGTAGTCAGTGTGGGTTCGCAGGGCCATGTAGTCTTCGGCAGCAAGGTCTCGCAGGTAGATCCCCGTGCACATCCGCGTCAGACTGCCGCCAACAGGAGCCCCGCCCGCCCAGACGACCAGATTGCCGTCCACCTTGGGTTGTGCGCTGAACCCGCCGGCGGAGAAGGTCTCGGTCAGTCCCGTGGCGAAATCCGTCCAGGCAATCCGCCAGTTGGAGGTCCCCGGGTCCGCCACGGCTACGATCTTGGTTCCGGAGACGTCGGCATAGCGAGGAATCTGATTGCTGACAGGCTCGATCGTCAGCGATCGCAGGCCGGTCGTCGTTCGCACCGCCACGAGTTGCACCTGACTGGGCTCGCTGTTGGCGAACCCATCGCTGACGACCAGTTCAAAGGTGTAGGTCTCGCCCGGCTGGCCGTCGAAGGCCGGTGTCGCGGTGTCCGGACGCTGCAACACCACGCTCGGACCGGTCAACTGGGTCCAGGTGTAGCTCAGGTGGTCGACCGGGTCGGGGTCGTGCGAGCCCGTTCCATCCAACGTGATCTGCCCGGGGGCCTCCCAGACCCGATTCTCGCCGGCATCGGCCACAGGCAGGACATTGGGGCCGACGTAGACCAACACCTCATCCGGGCCGCTGGAATACTGACTGTCGGCCACCACCAGTTGGAAGGAGTAGTTGCCGTCGGCTGGAGCGACAAACCAGGGCATGGCGGAATCGGCGCCTTCGAGGACCACGTTCGGTCCGGAGACCTGCGTCCAGTGATAGCTCTGGATGTCAAACGGGTCGTAGAAGAAGCTGCCGGTGCCGTCAAGCGTGACGGTCTCGTTCACCGCCAGAACATGGACGTCCCAGCCCGCCGAGGCAACCGGCTTGACGTAGCCGACGTATTCATCGGCTCCCATGTCGATCCGGGCGGCGTAGATGCGGTCCTCGCCGTCCATGTCGGTCTGGCCGGCCGCAGGAACGAACTCCGGATCGCCCGCGTTGATGCAGGGCGACTCCAACGTCAGGTGAAAGTTCTTGCTCATCGAGGCCAGGAACTGTGGATTCTCGGAGATGTTGCCGTTGAGGCCGGTCTGGTCGCCGTCCCCGCCGTACGTGGGGGAGTAGGTCTGCGGGTCGATGTATCCGTAGTTGTCGGGCGAGTTGCCCCAGACGTTGTTGTATGTCACGGATGCGTAGTCCAGATCACCTTCCCAGAACACGCCCCCTCCCGAGCGGGCGTCGCAGATGACGTTGTTGAATACCCGGAGGTACCCGAACTCCGCTGCGGGGACGAGATAGAGGTTGCCGCCCATGCCCACGTCGAGCCCAATGCCGAGCGTCGATCCGAAATCGCAATCATTCCGCACGATGGTATTGTTGTAGACCGAGCCGGCAAACACAATCAGACCGCCACCCAGATACGCGGAGTTGTCAAAGATGACGTTGTTGTGGACTGCGGGCTCTCCAAAGTAGCCGATCATTCCGGCCGCGATATACGCGCTGTTGTTTCGGATGGTGTTGTACGTGACGATGGGACTACCCTGCCAGCAGCCGATGCCCCCGCCGAAGCAGAGGTCGACCTGCATTCCATCGTTGGATATACGGAAGAGACCCGCGTTGCGAACGATCACGTTCTTCGTAATAGTGGGCGAGCTGTTGCTGCAGTAGATCCCGGCGCCCATGTAAAGCTTCTCGGTAGCGCTGCCGCCCAGTTCAGGATGGTAGGTGCCGACGCCGCCGGTAATTGTGAAGCCGGTCAGCACCGCCCGCGTGGTTTCGCCCCGGGCAAACGTAACCACCGAACCTTCGCCATCCGCGTTGAGAACCGTGTAGCCGACCACTCTGGAATCGTCGGGATCGGTGCTGGTCACCGTAATGTCTTTGCCTGCAAAGTCGATCTTCTGGAAATAGACACCCGGGGCCACGAGGACGACATCGCCGTCCTCGGCGGCGTCGATTCCCGCTTGAATGGTCGCGTACTGGCTGGGGACCTTGCGTGTCTCGCCATGGCCGATCCCCACAGACATCGCGACAAGAAGAATCGTGAATAGACTCGTCCTTTTCATGTTCTCACCTTTCCTGAAGATCCGCACGCCGTGACCCGCACCGATTGGAGATCAACCTGCCTCCGATAGTAGGCTGAACCTGTATTTATACTCGAATCTGGGCGTTTTTTCAAGTAATTCGCGTTTGCGCCGTCGTCGTCGGCCTCGCCGGGACGACGAAGTGCGCGGCTGCCACCCTCCTATAGACGGCTTGGCCAGGCAGCCATTGCGCAGAAAATGGCGAATTCTGCCGGTGCCAACGCCCTCTCGCCGTAGTCTGGGCCCACTGGAACCGCGCGAATCGAGCCGTTTTGGTCTTGCTTGTGGCAGTCTATGTGCGCGGTGTTACCGAGTTGTTACGGAATTGCGGGTTCCGCGTGATCTTTGACGAATTTCGAGCGTTTCGACGTCGGGCAACAACGGAGAGTCAACTCTTTGCCCGGTCCGGAACGGGCAGACCCAGCTCGACAAGGACCTTCTGCATGTCCTCCCAGACGCGCCGTCGCGTGTCGGGCGTGTAGTTCCGCAGGATATAGGCGGGATGGTAGGTCGCCATGAGCCTGATCGAGGGTTGCCCCAGGCCGGGCGAATACTCCTGGAAGTGACCTCGGAGCTGGCCAATCGGCTTTTCCGTATCCAGCAGGGTTCTGGCGGCATGGGCCCCGAGGGCCACGATGACCTGAGGCCGGATGATCTCGATCTGCCTCTGCAAGTACGGCAGACAACTGAAGATCTCGTCCTCACGGGGATCGCGATTGTCCGGCGGCCGGCATTTGAGGATGTTGGCGATGTAGACCTCTTCGCGTTTGAGGCCACAGGCGGCGATGATCTTGTCGAGAAGCTGCCCGGCCCGACCCACGAAGGGCCGGCCCTGCGCGTCTTCGTCGGCCCCCGGCGCCTCGCCAACAAACATGATCCGCGCGTTCGGGCTGCCCTCCCCGGGCACGCCATGCGTCCGGGTAGCCCCCAGGCCGCACTTGCAGCACTGCCGGACTTCCGCGGCGATCGCTTCCAGATCCTCCACTGCGTTGGAACTCGGTCCTGGGACGGAAGGCTTCTCCTGGACTGCGGGGTGTAACGGCTCGGCGGATTCTCGCGCCTTGGCGCCGCGGATCACGTACCCGGTGAAGAACCCCTCCATTTCGAGGTGCTGGCGAACCACCTTGTCCGTGTCGACTTCCTTTGACATGGACGCATTGTATGGCCGCCGGCAAGCAGACGCAACGAAATACAGGGTTGGCATCTTCGTGGAGTCGGCGACAGAAGACGAAAAAAAGGGCGCCCCTGAAAGAGGCGCCCTTGGGCACTTGAATAGGAGGCCTTCTCTCAGACAAGCCCTTGGGCCAGCATCGCATTGGCCACCTTGAGGAAGCCGGCGATGTTCGCCCCGACCACGTAGTTGCCTTGGCACCCGTATTCCTGGGCGGCCTCGCTGGTGTTCTTGTAGATCGTGACCATGATCTTCTTCAGCTCGGCGTCTGCCTTCTCGAAGCTCCACGGCACGCGCTGGCTGTTTTGCGCCATCTCCAGGCCCGAGACCGCCACGCCACCGGCGTTGGCAGCCTTGCCGGGCAGGAAGAGGACCTTGCTCTCAATGAAGACATCGGCCGCCTCAGGCGTGCAAGGCATATTGGCCCCTTCGCCGACGGCGATGCAGCCGTTCTTGGCAAGCGTCTTGGCTGCGGCCTCATCCAGTTCGTTCTGGGTGGCACAGGGCAGAGCGATGTCGCACTTGACGTTCCAGACGCCGCTGCACCCCTCGGTGTACTGAGCGCGCTTGCGGGTGTTGACGTAATCCCGAATACGGCCCCGTTCGACGAGCTTGATCCGCTTGACGGTGTCCAGATCGATGCCGTCGGGATCGTACACATAGCCATTCGAATCGCTGGCCGTCACGACCTTGGCGCCGAGCTGCTGAGCCTTCTCGGTGGCGAAGATGGCCACGTTGCCGGAGCCGGATACGCTGACGGTCAATCCGTCGAGACTCTTGCCCTGAGCCTTCATCGCTTCGTCCATGATGTAGACGAGACCGTAGCCGGTGGCTTCGGTCCGGACCAGCGAGCCGCCCCAGTCGAGTCCCTTGCCCGTCAGGACGCCGGTGAACTCATTTCGAATGCGCTTGTACTGGCCAAACATGAAGCCGATCTCTCGGCCGCCCACGCCGATGTCGCCGGCGGGCACATCGGTGTCCGGCCCGACGTGGCGGCAAAGTTCCGTCATCAGGCTCTGGCAGAACCGCATGATCTCACCGTCGGACTTGCCCTTCGGGTCGAAATCCGAACCGCCCTTGGCGCCGCCCATCATCAGGCCCGTGAGGGAGTTCTTCAGGATCTGCTCGAAGCCCAGGAACTTGATGATGCCCAGGTAGACCGTGGGATGCAGACGGATGCCGCCCTTGTAGGGGCCCAGGGCACTGCTGAACTGGACGCGAAAACCCCGGTTGATGCGGAAGTTGCCTTTGTCGTCCTGCCAGGGGATGCGGAAGATGATCTGCCTCTCCGGCTCGACCAGGCGATCGATGATCCCCGCCCGGACGTACTCAGGACGCCGGTCAAGAACAGGAACCAGGCTGTCCAACACTTCCTTGACCGCCTGATGGAACTCCGTCTCGCCGGGGTTCCGCCTGAGAACCTGATCGTATGCTTCCTGTACAACCGTTTTCGCTGCCACTTGAGTAACCTCCACTGATAGGCGCCACAATCGCTGCTGGGAAAGGCTGCCTATTCACAACGGCAGCCAAAACGACCTCGTACGAGGCTGATCAACCTGCATATTATCGAGTCAGGAGGCCGGAAACAACAGGTCAAATGGTGATATGTCCCATGAGGGAATCTTATACTATACAATGGACTGCTAATAATTCATCGCGGCAGATTCACTCGAAGAAGCACAGAGCCCGCTGAGAAACTACGTCCGCCAGCATTCGGAGCCGGCCTTCGGTGATGTCGCAGACTCTGACGGCGTCGGCGTATTTGGCCCTCTCCGGTACCAGATCCGCCAAGCGATTCGGCATGCTCTCAAGCAGGGCTTTCTCGAAGACGAAGCCTTCCTGCCTTGGGAACACGGCGACGTAAAAGATGTCCTCCTCCACCAGGTCCTGGAAGAAGTGCGTCCCGAAGGACAGTTCCGGCATGAGATTGCCGCCTTCGTAGGCAAGCTCGCCCAGCACGGTGATGTTGTTGATCTCCGAGAAACTGACCGGCACGCCGAGCGACGGCGTGGTCGTTCCCCAGCGACCCGGCCCCAACAGCAGAGTGGGCATCTCCAGCCGGTCGGGAATCTGGCGGTTAAGGTTCCCCACAAGGCGCGCGATGTCATACTTCTGCGTGTTCGGCAGGGATTCGTAGCCTTCCGGCCGGACATATATGATCCGTTTGAGATCGACGGAAATGCTGCCTCCCATGAAATACCCGTCGCAACGGAAAAGGACCTTGGCCGGATCGACCTCGCAGGGGATTTCCACATGCGGCTGCCGGCCTTTGGTTTGGAGCGGACGGCACTGGAGCACGTTGATCACGGGCGCTCCGGCGTCCGTGAAGTTCACTGTGAACTCGACATCCACCGGGTAGTCATAGGACCTTTCGAGAGTCTTCAGGATCGTCTGCATATTCTGAACGAAGGACGTCTCGGTCAGGAGCTTCTCAAAGGTCAGCAACCAGTACCGCTGATTGCTGCCCAGTGCCCTGGCTCGCTCGGTCATCTCATGGTCCACGGCGCCCATGAGGTCCGTTCGGATATCGAGCCCTTCCTCGAAGATCTGGCGGACAGGAACTTCCCGAAGGGCGTTCTCGTTGGTGTCCAGCAGGTCCACATGATGCTGGGAGAACCGCCGGATGTCGTCCATCCCGCGCACAGGTCGCATCAAGGGAGCGTCGAGTGCGAGAACGCGCGGATAATCGTTCTCCACACGGTTCACGGCGCGCGTCCCCAACCCGACCACCAGCCTCAGCATGCCCGCTTGGGGGTCAAGCTGAGGATTCCAGGCGAACGTGTTCTGGGAGACCCCCACGCCGGCCAGGTCGGGAAAGAAGTACGTCTTCCGATACGAGCCGCTCACCCGCTGGACGAGCAGCGCCATCTGCTCATCGTGCTGGTCGAGTCCTCTCTGGAGGCGATACGTCAAGGCGTCTCTGTTCATCGTACTCGAATAGACGCGCCGAACGAAATCCTCGAAACATGCCATCCGCTGTTCGGGATCGCCCTGATTCACACAGAAGAAACTCTCGTACTTGCCCGCGAAGGCGTTCCCGAATGCGTCTTCCAGCAGGCTGCTCGAACGAATGATGATGGGGGACTGGCCGAAGTACTCGAGCATCTCCTGGAATTCGTCGCGAATCTGCTCCGGGAATTTGCCCGTCAGCATCTTCTCCTTCAATTCGGCCGCGACCTCGAAGTAGCCCTCCCTGGTCTTCTGGGCCATGCGCCGCTTCCACCAGCCGTTCTCGACGATGTAGGTGTAGAAGACGTCGGAGCCGACGTAGAACGAGTCGTGCGGCTCGAGGTGCCCGCTCTGAGAGAAGACGGGATCGTTCGCGAGAATCTTATTGGCGAGCAACATCCCGACGGCCTTGCCGCCGATGAAGCCGGTTCCGATCATTCGCTTCTTGATCTCGAGCAAGTCATCGAGCGTGAAATGCTTCTGGGCCAGCGACAGGATTCGCTCCTCGCGCCCGATCATGATCCGGCACAGATGCTCGACGGTCTGTTCCTTGTCCTGGACGGAAGCGGACTCCACCTCGCTCAACTCCTCGGCGCGCAGAAACAGGCGGTCCCAGTGATCCAGCTTGCGCTGCATGGACTCCCGTCCGCTTTCGGAAATGTGCGAGATCAGCTTCGTCGCATTCACGCTGCTGGTGATCGGTACGAACCGATCTCCCTGCTTCAGATGCGGCAGAAACATCGTAGGGGCATAGCGGCGGAAGACTTTCAGCGGATGGACGTAGATGCTGCCCTTGAAATTATAGAGGTCCAGCAGCAGTTGCGTCGTCTCACGGATGCGGGCAATGGTTTTGTACGAATGGCTGTTGCGCAGAAGTCCGAAATAGGCGATGGTGTCCAGTTCATACAGATAGGGACAGGTGATACCGAAGAAGTTGCCGATCATCAGGTCACTGGCCCAGGCGCTGAGCAGGTCGGAGAGGCAATCGAAAACATAGTACGCCCCCCTGCCATGCTCGGAGATGATCCGATGGACCTGGGTGGAGAACGTCTCGAAGCCGGCATATGCGTTCAGCGCGTGCGTCGTGATCCCGCCATCCTCGGACACCAGTGGCTCATGGTCGGCAAATCTCACGTAGACGATCTTCCGGCCGTCTTGCCTGGCCCGCTCGACATACGAAGCAATGAAGGGCCGCAGATCGGCGATACTATCGACTTGCCAGACGACATTGTCTCCTTCCCTCAGGTAGTCGATCACAGCGTCGAGACCTGCCAAGCCGGTGCTCAATTTCGTTGCCATGTACAAACCTCGCCTTCTTATACTGGCCCGCCCTGCTATGGAGCCTGGTCCGCAAATCTCGCACGGCACAGACGACCCCTGACATCCCCCTCCGCCAAACTCCATAAACAAAGCAACAAAAAGCACTTAGTAAGCACGCGGGCACCCAAAAACGGTCCGATTTGATAAGCACATCTGATATTGGTTTCAGGAGAGCTTGCCGTTTGAGCCCGAGTGCGATATCATTGTATCTTGACGACCGCTGTCTGACCAACGGTGAAATCGAGATAGCGAGCATCAGGGTGACTTATAATGCATCTAGAAACGCTCAGGATATTCTGCGATCTGGCCGACTCTCGGAGCTTCTCGAAAACCGCGGAGAAGCACCTGCTGAGCCAGTCGGCCGTTTCTCAACAATTGGCGCAACTGGAGTTGGCGCACAAGTGCCAGCTTGTTACACGCAAGAAGAGACCCATCGAGCTGACGGCCGCCGGGCAACTCTTCTACAAGGCGGCTAAAGACATCCTCGAACGGTACGATCTGCTCAAGAGCGAACTCAACACGCTCAAGACCACCACGGAGACCCGAATCAACATCGCCGCCATTTTCAGCATTGGCATGCACAGCCTCCCGGATTACGTCAAGAAGTTCATGGTCAGCTATCCGAACGTCAACGTCCATATCGAGTACCTCAGCGCCGACGTCATATACGAGCAGATCCTCAATGGAGAGATCGACATCGGCATCCTGGCGGTGCCCAAGAAAGACAGGCGGCTCGATGTCTACGACTTCGAGGAGGAGCCGCTGCTGCTGGCCTGCAGCCCCAGGCATCCGCTGGCGAAGGAAACGCAGGTGGATATCCACAAACTCCAGTTCGAGCGCTTCATTGCCTTCGAGAAGGCGGTCCCTACCCGCATCTGGATCGACGCCATCCTGGCCCGCTACAACACGGTGGTCCGTCCCGTCATGGAGTTCGACAACATCGAAACGATCAAACGCGCGGTGGAGATCAACGGAGGGGTCAGCATCCTCCCGGAGCCGACCATCGTTCAGGAAGTCGCCAGCGGAACCATCAAGGCCGTGCCGTTCTCGAATGAGCGGTTTGTCCGGCCTACCGGAATCATCGTTCGCAAAGACCGCGCGCTGAGCCAGGCGGCGCGCTACTGCATCGAGCTGCTGCGAAAACAGGGAAAATAGGCGATGTCGGCGCCGTTGGCGTCCGGATGCTCCGAGGGACGCTCGGGCCGACAGGGCTACGTGGTCCCGCAGCAATCCCTTGACAGAAGGTGCAGAATACGCCAACGTATGCCAGCGTAGGCACAATGGTAGAGAGCGCACGCCGGGGTCTTTTCGGGTCTCTTCCCAACTTCGGCGTAAGGGGTCAGCCGGGATATGCCGATAAGAGCTGTAGTATTCGACTTGGATGGAACGATCACGGAACCGTACTTCGACTTCGACGCGATCCGCGAAGAAATCGGATTGCCCAAGGATGGCGGCCCCATTCTGGAGGCGATGGAGCACATGACCGCGCAGGAGCGTCAACGCGCTCAACGAATATTGCACGATCACGAGGATAGAGCTTTGGCCGCGTCGACGCTGAACCCCGGTGCCAGGGAGACGCTTGTGGCCCTCCGGGCCCGCGGCATCTGTGTCGGCGTGTTGACGCGCAACCGAAAGCAGAATGCTCAGGCCATCGCAGACAAGCATGGCCTGCCTTTCGATGCGGTCGTAGGCCGCGAAGACGGCCCGGTCAAGCCGGATGCGTTCGGCGTTCGCCATCTCTGCCGGCAGTTCGATGTCCGGCCGGCAGAAACCCTGCTGGTGGGCGACTATCTGTTCGATCTCCAATGTGCCCGGGCCGCAGGGGCCATACCGGTGCTGATCACCAACCACCCCCAGGCAAGCCGGTTCGCGGCGGAAGCCGACTTTCGGATCACGCGGTTGAACGAGATCATCGAGATCATCGACCAGAAAGCTCGAATCGAGAGCGGACAAACCCGAGAGGAAGGAACCCATGTATAGAGCGATGATTCTCGTCACCTTGTTGGGGCTGTCGCCGGCAGCGGCATGCCTGCAAACCCCGGCCGACCAGGCCAGTGGCCCTCAGAGTCAGACGCAAGACCCGAACTCGATCCAAGCCGTGCTCGCCGGCTTGCAGAACCGGGCGGCCGGCCTGACCTTCTATCAGTCCAAGCTCGATTACGTGGTCCGACAACCCGTCCTCGAATCGCAGGCACGCCGCAGGGGCACCCTCTACTACGCCAAGTTCGATGACCGATCCTACCTGCGGATCGATTTCAACACGCTTCAGTATGACGAGGAGAAGGAGCAGAAATACCGCGAGCAGTATCTCTTCGACGGCATCTGGCTGACCTATATCAGCTACGAGGGACGAAGCGTTCAACGGCAACAGATGGCTGAACCCAACAAGCCGGTGGACGCCTTCTCGCTGGTGAGTCGGCGCGTTCCCATTCTCGGGTTCTCGAAGATCGAGGACCTTCAGAATCAGTTCGACATCGAACTGGTCCCTCCCGCCGAGGCGGACCCGTCTGCACCGCGGCAGCTCCGCATGAAGGTCAAACCCGACTCCGTCTACAAGGACGATTACGTTACGATCGATTTCCAGATCGACGCCAAGCAGGGACTGCCCACCAAGGTGGTGGCCGTCACGACCGAGCAGGATGTTCACGAGATCCTGTTGATCGATGCCCGAATCAATCGAGAGATCCGCAGGAACATATTTGATATCGAGATTCCGCGGGACTTCTCCGTGGAAACGATCCCACTCGACAAGAGCAGCGAGCCAGGATAACGGAGGCCTCTGGCGTATATCACTTTTCACCGCCAATAGAGCAGGGACGTGCGAGGAATGAGCGCGACATTGGTCGACGAACGAGAGTTTCTGGCGATGATGCAGACGCGCATGCAGGCGATGCTGAGCCTGCTGCTGCATCTGTCGAAATGCGAGTCGCCGGCGAGCATCCTGACGCGCCCGCTTCTGGGCAGCCTGTTGTCGGAAGCCGTTCAACTGGAAGAGGTCCTGGACTCGTACGACGCGGGCAAGAACCGCACGTGGTGCCACGCGCGGTCCCTGACGGCGGCCGTCAAGACCTTCGCCGACGCGAGCTACGAGCTGCTCCATATCCGGCATCGGCTGCCCAACTACAGGCTGCTGCCGGTGCAACGTGATTTCGTGACGGCCACCGACGATGTCCTCGGTTTTCTCGGGCACATCCTCCGCAATGCCGCGCGGGAGATGGTGGCCGAGGCCGGCCTTCTCGGGCTGACCATACCCCAGCGGGATGATATCGTCCAGAAGTACGCCGAGCCGATGCTCAGGGGCCATCTGCCCCACAACGGCGGAACGCGTCTGGCGGAGACCGGGTCCGACATGGTGGCCGAAACGGTAACCACCCTGGCCACGGAGTTCCTGAACCTGGCATCCAGCAGTGAAGACGTGCGCGCCGCCAGTCGGGCCAAGCCCGAGGACTATGACTTGTGCATGGCCGCATCCCTGCGCGAAGAGTCCCTGCGGACCCTCGAACTGAGATTCCACAACCTTCAGTCCCAGTACGACACATACGTTTCCGGCACCCAGGTCGAGAGCCAGGACACCGATCTGCCGGTTCTGCGAGGTCAGGCCAGCGTGGTCTTCCATCTGCTCAAGATCGCCACGTTGTTCGCCCATTTCTATGAGCGTCACGTCAACAAGCCGACCTCTGCCACCGCCGACGGCGGCGGGCCGCTGGTGGAACGCGAGGAGCTGCTGTACTCGCTGATGAAGTACGCCATCACGTTCATCGACCAGTACATCGGTTGCACGATCAGTCTCTGTCAGGAGATGCTGAAACGATACGCCGAAGAAGGGCAGGTCGAGGTGTCCATCCCCAAGTATCGCGGATTCCACGTCCGCCCCTCGACCCTGGTGTCCAAACTGGTTCTTCACTACGGCAGCCGAGTCCGAATGCACCTGGGCGACGAGACGTACGACGCCGGCTCGTCCCTCGATCTGTTCCGCGCCAACGAGCAGATCAATGCACAGAAACGCCGCTGGCTGGCGCAGGAGATCGTTCGCCTGGGACTCATACCCGAGAACGCGAACCCGCCCGACGTGGTCGTCCTCGTCCGCAACGTGATCCTGACGCTGGCGGCCAAGGGCAAATTGATCCTGTACGAGCAGCCCCTGCAATTGCCCGACCGGCTGTGCCCCACGGAAGGGACCGCGTTGGAGAAAGTGACCGGCGAAACGGGGCGGCTGCTGGCGATGGGCAAGATCGACATCGGCACGGACATCACCGCCACATTCATGGGGGACAAGCGGGTCCTGGAGGACGTTCGTCTTCTGGCCCAGCACGGCTACGGAGAAGACAGCTTCGGCAACAACGTCGCCCTGCCGGACAAGCTGGCCTACCTGAGACGGTAACGCAACGCGACGCCGGACAGCCCTTCCGATAGACTTCGCGTGTGGCCGCCGTCTTGACGGAGGGGCTCTTCCACGCTTTCATATCAGCCGGCGACGCGTGGTGGACCACCGTACCGAGCCGGCCAAGTATGGCAGAGGCAGAGAAATCGCCTGTGGGCAAGAAGCACGCGGGCAGGCACTCGTGACGAAAGGAGCAGACATGGCACGTGGAATCGTGATCTACCACTCCCGAAGCGGCAACACCAAGGAAATGGCCGAGACCATCGCCCGCGCGATGACCGCATCGGGGGTACAGACCGAGTGCAAATCGGTGGAGAACGTCCAGCCCGACAACCTGCCCCAGTATGACGCCATCGTTATTGGCTCGCCCTGCTACTATGGGCAGATGGCGGCGTCGGTCAAGCAACTCATCGACGATCTGGTCGGCCGGCACGGCCAGCTCAACGGCAAGGTCGGCGCCGCCTTCGCCAGCTCGGCCAACATCGGGGGCGGCAGCGAGACGACCATCATGGGAATCCTCGAAGCCATGCTGATCGCCGGCCTGGTCATCCAAGGCGATCCTCAAGGGTCCCACTACGGTCCACTGTCCATCGGCCGCCCCGATGAAAAGGTCAAACAGCAGTGCGAACGACGCGGGCAGAGGGTGGCCGAACTGGCCAAACGCCTCTTTCCCTGACCGCCAGCATCGCGGGCAGAATGCCGGTTTCTTGAGCGAGGAGGCCATTTTTCTTTGACAAAAGACCGCCCGCTCATTAGATTCTCCGCAACCTCAACCTACTCTTGGAGGATTACATAGATGCAAGAATACGAAACGCTCAAAACGTTGGTCGCAGAAATCGAAATGGATGTCGACAAGGCCCAGGGGGGAAACAAGGCAGCCGGCACGCGCGTTCGCAAGCAGATGCAGATGATCAAGCAGGCGGCCCAGGAAGTCCGAAACCGGGTCCTCGAAATCCGGTCGACCGACTGAGTAGACGCCCGCCCCGGCCGCTGAGTCCACTTAAGCAATTGCCTTCAAACAACTTACGACTCCGTCGTCGTTGGTCATAGGTGATTTGTACCGACGCAGCGGGTGACTGAACTGCCCATATCGAGGTCTGCGATGCCGCCATCCCTGCTCTTCGACCTGTCCGAACTCGACCTCAACGGTCCGCCGGTATTCGACAAGGCAGCCATCTGCCGGGTCAATCCCCAGCAGTATGAGATGCAGCATCTCGACGGCATTTTGTGGTACGACAAGAGCAAAGGCTGCATCCTGGGGTACAAGGATGTGACACGGAATGAATTCTGGGTCCGCGGCCATATTCCCGGGCGGCCCCTGATGCCCGGCGTGATCCAGATCGAGTCGGCCGCTCAATTGCTGAGCTTCTTCGTCAAGGAGATCTATCAGGAGGGAGGCTTCGTCGGCTTCGGCGGAATCGAGCGGGCCAAGTTCCGCACGGTCATCGAGCCGGAATGCCGACTCTACCTGCTCGGGCACATCACCTCCGCCCGACCCGGTCGAAAGTATGTCTGTGACGTCCAGGGAGTCGTCGCAGGCACGCTGGCCTTCGAAGCAACCATCTCCGGCATGCACGTGTAGCCCCTGCGAGCCCTTCGTCTGGCGACAACCGACGGCGTCACGCCTTTTTCGCAACTCACTTCTGTAACGCGAGCTGATCGAACACGATGCCGTTCTGGTCGATCGCCTGGAGTTGGGGCGTCTTGTCGAAGATGTTGACCAGCACGAAATGGTGGTCGCGATGGACCTTGGCGGTGAACCACGAGCGGGTGGGCGCGTAGTCTTCGAGCCCGCCGCCGGCGCCGCCGATCTGGAGATAGATCACGCCGTGATCCGGATCGACCTTGTCGTCTCGGATGGGCCAGGTGCGTTCGTAATCGTGGATGTGGCCGAAGAAGCAGACATCCAAATCGAATCGCTCATAGAATTCAACCAGAGGCCACAGTCTCAGATCGCCTCGCGGAGATGACTCGCTCCTCCAGGTGTCTCCGTGTGAATAGGCAGCATCTCACACGGTCCGGCTGAGCGTGGTGAATTCGATGGACTGGGACAGACACTCGTCACGGCGCCAGATGGATCGACTGGATGTCCGCTCTGGGGACTTCCAGCTTCTTGAAGCTGCCCGAGGTCGGGTAAGCCTTGCGAACGGTCAGGCTCTCGGGCGTGACGCCGTCGAGCTCGCCTTGATAAAAGGTGACCTGTCCAACCATCCGGACCATGCCCGGCGGAGGCGGAGGCGGCGCGATCTGAATACCTCCCTCCGGCGTTCGGACCTCCACGAGACACTGCTTGCCCACATCGGACGACTTGACATTCGCAAGGGCGACCGGCTGCATCCCCTGAGCCAGGGCCTTCCGAGCCGCGGCGAGCTGTTCGGCGCTGACCGGCGCCGGACCCGCACTCTTCTCTTCGCCGGCGTCTTTCTTGCCACAGCCCGACCAAACCAGAAGCAAGAACAGAAATGTGACACAGACCAGGCAGCGTCTTCTCTTCATCGAGACCGTCCTTTCGTGGACAGATGCACGGGTCGCCTACATGCTCGCTTCCGGGCGTTTCCCGTCGTACCAGTAGGTTGGGACATCCTCCCCCGTCGTCTCTTTGATCCCGCTGACGTGACCATCCAGCCAGCAGGTATTGGAGACCTTTGAATGGCGGAAGCACTCCCGTATGGTGTCATGTCCTTGCCAGTAGCTGCTCACGAGGGAACTACCGGGACGCCATTGCGTCAGGTTGATGCTGGCGCCGGGCCCGATACAGAACATATCTGATTCAATGCCATCGAGCTTCTGCTCGATGTGGTCCTGGAAGACGATGACCTCATTGTGTCTCTTGAAGTCGGAGCTGATCTTCTTGTTCGCGATGTAGCCGTTCAAGCCGTAGGAGCAGTACCGGAAGTACTCCTGGTACAGCACGCCCCAACCTTCCTCCGGCCAATCGTCATTCCGTATCGTATCCGGACAGCGGAACACCTTCTTGTTCTTGACATAGGGTTTGTAGGCGATGCCCCAGTAGGCCCACGTGTCATTCAGCGTGTAATCCTGGACGACGGAAGGGTTCTCCCAGGCGTTGTCCCACAATCCTCGATTGGGCGTCGAATGGGTCTTGCCGTCGTAGTCCTCCAGGTACATGTGTAGAGCCAGGACGAGACCTTTGACATTGGCCCGGCAGACGACGCCCCTGGCCTGATCCCGCGCCTTTTTCAGGGACGGGATCAGCACACCCATCAGCAGCGCAATGATCGCGATCACCACCAGCAGCTCAATCAACGTAAAAGCCTTTTGTCTTCTCATGTGTCTACCCCTTACACGATGCCGTCCTTGTCCTTGTTTCATCAACGCCGGGCAAGTTAGCCGGGGAACCTTCGGACTGTGTGAGAGTCACGCTAATTCCGCATTAGATCGGGAGAAGTCACTGTAAGGCTGTTCCGATTCATAGCCACCTGTTCGCCGCATCGGCCATGTGTTCGTAACGGCGTCGGTAGACGCTGCATTCTACGTACCCTGCACCCTTTCGGGCACATTGCAGACGGTCATCTTGACGCCTACCGCGATCCTGATGTCATTGTAACGCTTCAGCCCCGGCTGTGGCAACAGCAATCCCAAACCGTTTTGGAAGGCCGCCGCCCGGAGCTGATCGCCCCCGCTGCCGTGGTCGGGCAGATCGAGGAACGGCTGCGGTACAGTGCCACAGACCGCTCCTGAGGATTCGACCACCATCGGGACCGGACGGTTTGGCGGACAGAGCTTGAATCCCCTGACACCGACGCTATGATGGCCGCAAACGAGCCATGCAAGTGATTGGACCGCGCCGGTGCAGATAGCGTCATTCGACATTCTTGCAGTTGATCTGCCGTTTCGCAGGACGGTGGGCCATTCGGCCGCAAGTCGAAGCACATCGGGAAGCATCTTCCTGAAATGCACCACCAACCATGGCGCTGTCGGATTCGGAGAGTGCCTGCCTCGGGTCTATGTCACCGGGGAAGACCGGGACAGCGCCTACGGTCTGCTGCGGGACCGGATTCTGCCACATCTGGTTGGTATGGAGTTTGCGTCCTATGCGGATGTCCGGGCATTTCTGGACAACTGCGACGGCAAAGCCCCCGGCGACTGGGTGGCGCCCGAGGTGCCCCAGTCCTCGGCCTGGTGTGCGGTAGACCTGGCGTTGCTCGATTCATTCGGCCGGGCCTTCGGCCAATCCGTTTTCCCCCCCGAGGCGAATGACCGGCTTGCAGGACTTCGCTATAGCGGCGTGCTGACATACGAGTCGGGAGCAGGCAGCCTCAGCAAATCCTGCCTTCTCTTTCGACTGTATGGCTTGAGGCATGTGAAGGTGAAAGTCGGCCGGCAGCGTGATCTGGCCGTGCTGAAGGTGGCCCGAACCCTGCTCGGCAGGCGGGCGGACATCCGCGTAGACGCCAACATGGCCTGGAACGCCGAGTACGCCGCGAAGGTCATGCCGGAAATGTCCGGCCTTGGCGTGCGTTGTTTTGAGCAGCCGCTTGCCGTCGAGGCGATGGAAGACATGGCCCACTTGGTCCGTCAGACGGGTCTGATGGTCATGGCAGATGAGAGCCTCAGCGATGGCGGCTCTCTGGAGCGTCTCATCGAGAAAAAGGCCTGCAATGCCGTCAACGTGCGAATCTCCAAGTGCGGCGGCCTCAGCGCCTCACTGCGTCGGTGTCGCCGGGCACGTGAAGCCGGTCTGGCGATCCAGGTAGGTTGCCAGGTCGGAGAGACGTCGCTGCTCTCGGCCGCGCAGCTCGCCCTGTGTTCCCAGGCTGAGGGCATCGTCTATCTCGAAGGGTGTTTCGGCCGACATCTGCTGAGGCAGGACGTGGGGCAACCCGTGTTGCAGTTCGGTTTCGCCGGTCGACCCCCGCGGGTCCCACGCGGGCCCGGGCTGGGAATCGACGTCAACGAGGACAGACTGCGGCAGTGGACCGTGCGCAGAGATCGAGTAGGGACCCCCTGACCATGGCGCCTGCGTGCATAGATGGCCCCATCCAGTACATCAGAGCAGCCGACGGCGTGGACGTCCCGGTTCGGGTCTTCGGCCCGGACGGCGGCAAATTGCCCGTTCTGATGCTCCACGGGATTCAGAGCCATTCCGGCTGGTTCGCCAGATCCGCCGCGTTCATGGCCTCGCTCGGACACCCGGTCTACAGCTTTGACCGGCGGGGTTCCGGGGCGAGCCGGGAAACCCGAGGCCATGCGGCCCGTTATCAGGACCTGGTTGACGAGGCGCAGGCCGTCGTCGCCGCCCTCGAACGGCAAAGAGCACGGCGTGTCCATGTCCTGGGGCATTGTTTCGGCGCCATCCCCGCGACCCTTTTCGCCTGTTGTCATCGCGCTATGGTTGAGTCCCTGGTCCTCACGACACCTGGCATTCACGCGCGCACGCCTCTGGCGCCGGCCACATGCCTGCAGATTGCGGTGTTGCGGGTGCTCCGACCCACACAGCCCATCCCCTTCCCGCTATATCCGGAGGATCTGGCCGATCTGGATGCCGATCGCAAGATGATACGAGACGATCCACTTTCGCTGCACGAACTGACCGCCGGGTTTCTCTTCGAGAGCTTCCGGGCCTGCGTGCGGGCAAAGAGGAGAATGCGCCGGCTCACTACGCCGCTATTTGTGGCGCTGGCGGCGCGTGACAGGATACTGGACAATCGGCGAACTATGGCCCTCTTCCACCGCATCCCCTCGGAGAGCAAGAGACTGATGGTCTATTCGAATGCCACCCACATCCTGGAATTCAGCGAAGAGAAGGACGCCTTCTTCCGCGATCTGTCTGCGTGGCTCGCCGGCGGTTACAGCCGGGCCCGATAGACGGGGCGAGCCACGATGAACTTGAAATTCGATCGCTTGTCATGTACAAGTATCCGGCGTGCAAGAAGGAGCATTGGGGTGGCCGAGTGGGCGTGGCAGCCGTCCGCCACGTCGCAAGTCATATCGGTTCAGTTGGGTAGCCGGAGATTGAACAATACATGCCGACCTGGAAACGAAGAATCCTGCGTGCAGCGACACGTTCGGTGGCGTGTGTGGCCATCCGCCATGCAGAATGGCAGTTGCGGCAGTTTCTCAAGGGGTTGCAGCACTGCGAGCGCATCCAGAACAAGTTCCTGACGGAGCTTCTCCTGGCCAATCAGGACAGTGACTTCGGCCGCGATCACGGCTTCGCGCAGATCCGTTCGTACACCGATTTCGCCCACGCCGTGCCTCTGGCACACTACAGCTACCACGCCCCCTATATCGAGCGATGCAAGTGTGGCGACACAAAGGCCTTGCTCGGACCGTCCCAGAAGCTGCTCATGTTTGCCACGACATCGGGAACAAGCAGCTCGCCCAAATACATCCCCGTCACCTCCCGCTTCATGGCAACCTATCACCGCGGTTGGAACATCTGGGGTGTGAAATACCTGGGAGACCATCCCGAGACCTACACGGGACGACTGCTCCAGGTGTCAAGCCCGATACCAACCGAGCGCACGATGGGCGGCCACCCGTGCGGCGCAATGTCTTCCCTTCAGGCCCGCCACCAGAAACCGATCGTCAGGTGCTTCTACGCCACACCCGGGGAAGTCGCCCGCGTCAGCGACGCCCAGTCTCGATACTACGTGACCATGCGATTTGCCCTTGTGAAGGCTGTCCGGTCGATCGTGACGCCCAACCCGAGCACGCTCATCCTGCTGGCGCAAACGGCCGAAAGCAGCGCGGCGGCTCTGATCCGGGACATTCATGACGGCGGGATTGACGAATCGGTCGAACTGCCCTCCGAGCTGAGAAGCCGGTTGACCGCCCGGCTGCGGCCGAATCCCCGACGAAGCCGTGCACTGGCGCGGCTGCTACAGGAGCACGGACGCTTGCTGCCTCGGCACTACTGGGACCTGGCCGCCCTCGGCCACTGGATCGGCGGTACGGTCGGTCTCTACCTGCCGCAGATCCGGCAGTACTATGGCGACACGCCCATCCGGGACATCGGCCTGCTCGCCAGCGAGGCGCGCATGAGCATTCCCCTCGAGGACAACACACCCGCCGGCCCGCTGGATATCTTCGCCAACTTCTATGAGTTCATCCCCGAGGAGGAGCTCTCCTCCCGGCAGATCGATCCGGCTTCCACTACCCTGCCGCATGGGCTGACCGTCCTGCGGGCCCACGAACTGAGGAAGGGCGGCCAGTATTTCATCCTGCTGACGAACCATACCGGTCTGTGTCGCTATCACATCGGCGACATCATTCGCGTGACGGATTTCATCGGGTCCACCCCCGTCATTGAATTCCTGTCGAGGGGCAGTCATACCAGCAGCGTCACGGGCGAGAAGCTCACCGAGCATCAGGTCGTTGCCGCTGTCGCAGAGGCCGCCTCGCAGGAAGACGGGGACATGACCACGTTTACGATGGCTCCGGTGTGGGCCGACCCTCCATACTATCTACTGCATCTGGAGAGCCGGCAGGCGAGGGGACCCGACGCCCTCGCTCGCCTTGCCGAACGGATCGATCGCCGACTGGGACAAATCAACATGGAATACAACTCTCGACGCCAGAGTCAGCGGTTGGCTATTCTGCAAATCCGTCAACAGGTCCGCAACACGAGCCCCGGGCCGACCAGCAAGTTGTATCATGAGCAGCACAAGCATCGGTTTCTTTCCAACCAGCCGGTTTCCTGTGAAGAAACGCTTTCTTGACAAGACGGTCATCGTGACGGGGGCTTCCTCCGGAATCGGCGCCGCTGTTGCCAGGCAATTTGCCGCCGAAGGGGCGCACCTGGTCCTTGTGGCTCGCCGGCGGGAAGCCCTGGAGGCACTCGCCTGCGACATCGGCAGGGAGAATGCGCTCGTGGTTCCCATGGACGTGACGGACCTGACCGCCGCGGCGGCTCTTTTCGAACGGGCCGAGACCCATTTCGGAGCCATTCACGTACTGGTGAACAACGCCGGCATACACAACCGTGGCGTGGTCGACCAACGACAGGTGCCCGAATTGCTCAAGATGATCGATGTGAACCTGCGGGCCCCGGTGGCCCTGTGCCGCCTCGTCCTGCCCTGCCTCCGGCGAGCGGGAGGCGGTGCGATTGTCAATATGGGGTCGCTCGCCGGCCGGATCACGGTTGCCGGGGCGGCGACGTACGGGGCCGCGAAGTCCGCGTTGCGTGCCTTCAGCCTGACCCTGGCGGAGGAACTGCGAAGGCACCATATCACCGTTTCGATTGTCTCGCCAGGCCCCGTGAATACCGATATCTTCAGAGAAGGGTTCGACAAGGTCCCGGATCTGTTCTTCTCCCCACCGTTGTCTTCGGCCGAGCAGGTGGCCGAGCTCGTCCTGGCCTGTGCCTACGACGGCAAACCCGAGAGAGTGATACCGCGGCGCGGCGCATGGATGGCCACCCTGGGGTCTCTGTGTCCCCCGCTCAGGCGCACGATGAGGCCCCTCCTGGAATGGGTGGGACGCCGTCACAAACAGCAATATCTCAGGAGCAAGCGAACGTGACATCTGGACTGACACTCGTCACCGGGGCAACGGGGTTTTTGGGCAGCCACATCGTCGGGCGGCTCGTGCGCGACGGACAACCGGTGCGCGCGCTGGTGAGGCCGTCTTCAGATACTCGATTTCTCGACCAGCTCGGAGTGGAGAAGATCACGGGCGACCTGACGGACCCATCGAGCGCCGAACGCGCGTGCGCGGGTGTCGAGGTCATCTACCATGCCGCGGCGAAATGTACCGATTGGGGCCCCCGGCGCGAGTTCGAGAAGCACGTCGTCCAGGCCACAGGGAATCTGGCCCACGCCGCACGACAGGCTTCCGTGCGTCGTTTCGTCCACATCTCCTCTGTCAGCGCCTACGCGAACCCCGGCGGGAAGAACCCCGTCCTCGATGAGACCTCGCCGCTGGCGGAGCGCACGCAGCGATGGGACCATTACGCTCATGCCAAAGCACAGGCCGAGAGGGACCTATGGAGGCTGCACGAGCGAGGGGACCTGCCCCTGACCATCGTCCGACCCGCGTGGATATATGGTCCCCGAGATCGCGCGTTCGTAGCTCGCTTCCACCGGCTTCTGACGCGGGGGAGGGTCTGTGTTCTCGGAGACGGCTCCAATCTGATCAGCACCATCTTCGTGGGAAGCGTTGTCGAAGCCTGTCTGCTGGCCGCCGCCTGCGAGCGAGCCGTTGGCCAGGCGTACAACGTCAGCAGCGACGGTCCCATCACGCAGCGCGAGTTTCTCCACTTCTGGGCGGATGCCTTCGGATGTCCGCGTCCTGCACGCTCGGTCCCCTACTGCCTGGCTTACTGGGCCGGCCTGCTCTGCGAATGCGCGGGACATCTATTGCGATGGCAAGCCCCGCCTCCGATTACGCGGCACTCCATCGCGATGCTCGGAAGACGACCCTACTTCCCCACGGACAAAGCCCGGGAGCATCTCGGCTGGCGGCCGGTGACATCCTACCGGGAAGGGATCGACCTGACGGCTCGCTGGTACTTGGACCAGCTCTCGCCGGGCGCTGGCGCGGCAACTCGATCGTGAGAAATCGCTTGCTGCCGGAACACTCCAGTGGCGCCTGCTGATCTCCCATCGGAAACAACGCCGCAAGCGTGCAAACACGGCGTCTGGACAGGGATCAAGCGGAAAGTGGCATCCACGGGAAATGCCGAGAACCTGATACGTTCATTGGTGCAGGGACCTGTGGCACCCTGCCGGAATCCCTATTAGCCCCAAGGGGATTCGAACCCCTGTCGCCGGGTTGAAAACCCGGTGTCCTAGGCCTGCCTAGACGATGGGGCCGACCGTGCTACAGACTTATCGCCTCAACGGGGCACGCGTCCACGCAAGCCCCGCAATCGATGCAGGAATCCGCGTCCACAACGGCCTTGCCGCCCGCCATGCTGATCGCATTGCTGGGACACTCATCGACGCAGGTCTCACATCCGGTGCATTTTGCCTTGTCTACTTCTGCCGGCATCCAGCTACCCTTTCAAATTACGAACCATGAATCTCATCAGAAAACAGCGAATGATAACGCATCTTCCCACAAATACAAACCAAAAATTCGCGCCAAAATGGCCAAGCAAGCCTCGGTCGGCCGTGTCGCTCCCCATGTCTACGGGTCTTTTGAGCCCCGTCCTGTGGTCTGGGTTCAACGTATCGTTGTACGACCGATCCGGCGGAAGGTTCCCGGCGGGTCGAACATACCGGGTGCCGAAGCCGCAGCAGCGTGCGAATGAACTTGGGGGCATTAGCGGGCCGGCAGGAGCGTGCCCGGCGACCATCCCGATCCGAGCGAGAGCTTCGGCGTGCGCCCCTCCTTCAGGGCCGCCGCCATGGCACGGATCAGGTCGCTGGCATCCGAGCCGGCCATCCAGTCCAACACTCTGTCGAAATCCTCGCCCTGCGTGGTGCCCAGAAGATAGACGGCCATGAGACGGACGGGCCATTGGTTGTGATGGAGGTTTCTGCCCGCCGCCGCGGTCAGTTCCTGATCGAGCGGCATGGAAAGCAGGTCCGCTGTCGCATTGACTTTGACGGGCCAGTCGCGTTCATCCTGGCTCAGCAACAACCCCGATTCCTTCAATAGCGCCGAGCGGAGCAGGTCGGGCAGCCATGCAGCGTACCGATAGGGGTAGAGCGTGCCGTGCCGGGCCATGGCGTGCTGCTCACGGAGCAGGCCGGTGAACAACTGCGAGGTCCGCACCTTCTGCGCTTCCTGCTCCGACGAGAGGGAGTCGACTCGACTGCGGACATAGGCTGCGGTCACATCCACCTTCGGACGCCTGACAGCGATCGTCACAGGCTCAAGATCGGCAATCCCGTTGCGGACCAACCCCTCCGGCGTCGTGACAGGGTCGAGATACAGAGTGAATTGAATCTCCAGGTTGGCCTGGGGATAGTCCAACAGAATCCATCGAAGGACGCCCGTCGACAGACGCACTGAGGCACTCAGACTCCGGCCCGGCTGCACCGTCAGCGAGGTGCGAACGGTCTCAACCACGAGGTTGGGGATCTCCCGTTGTATGTCGCCACCCACACGGGCGTCCACACGAATCCGGCCGGTGCACAGACCATTTTCCGTGACCACCAGGGGCTCTGCCCCCCGATTGACGATCGTGACAGTGGCGTCGATATCCGCGCCGTAGGCAAGTTCGCTGCCCCGAGCGCCGAACTGCACTTCGAGCCTCTTGGCAGGCGGCAGAAACGCCGGAATGATGGTCTGCCCGAGACTCTGACGCAGGTACGTGGTCATCGCCACCGGATCGACAGGCGGGATGTATTCGCTGCCGATCGTCCTGAGGATTTCCCTGGCCCGTTCAGCCGCCAGCGATCCGGGGTCCTTGCCGATGGCTATGCGAAGCGTGGAAATCGCGCCGGCTTTGTCCTGCTCGAGCAGTTGAATCTGCGCCTGCACGATGCCGGCGATCTGGTTGTGCTCGAACGATTGGAGCACAGGCTTGGCCCATTCGAGCTGGCCGTTCATGCCCAGGGCATACGCCAGCAGGGCGCCTGCATCGGGCGAATTCGGCTCGACCGAATAGCTCTTGTTGGCCCAGTCCAACGCCTTGACCGGATTCGAATCGGCGAAGCAGTAGAACCAGGCAAGATCCCTGGAAGTCAACGGCCGCGCCGGCGCGCTGCCGCTCGACGGGCCTTGTCCCAGCGAGAGGACATGCTCGGCCTGTTGTCCGGCTTGATCGAGCAGACGTCTGGCTTCCTGCTCGTTTCCCATTCGTGCGGCCGCCCTGGCGGCGGTCGCTTCCAGCAGGAGATCGAACTGCCCCTGCCTGCGAACGCTTTCGGCGATCTGAAGGCAGATTTCTTGACCACCCTCGGCGTTGTAACAGGCAACCGCCCACGGCAGATAGATGCCGGACGGCAGCGGCTCGGTCGGGTGCTGGTAGCGGAACAGCTCCGCGCCGTATCGAAAGGTCTCGGCGGCCACCTGATAGAGTCCCAGCCGCTGGGCATAGAGCGCGAAGTTCCGGACCGCCTCGGCGTCAAGCGGCTTCTCGCGGAACGCCAGTCTCAGGTGTTCGAGGAACGCGGCAGGACCGATCTCGTTCGGCGCCACTTCCGCCAGCTTCGCAAACGCCAGCGTATTGTACTTGTTGCTGTTGTAGGCCTGGAGAAAATAGAACTTCGCGCGTTGCGCGTCGGCCTTCTGCTGCATGACCAACCCCAGCGTCGTGGCCAGTTCCGAATCGACCGCCGCGTTCTTGTTGCCGATCCGCCTGACCAGATCTTCGAGCAACCTCTCGCGACCGTCCTGGTTGCTCTGTCGCGCCAGGAGGTAGCGAATGGCCTCGGCGACGACCACACGGTCCGCCTGTTCACTCACGTAGTTTTGTAGAGCAGTCAGAACCTGAGCGGAGTAGTCTTTTGTGGCCGACCGGGTCGCCAGTCGCAACAAGAGCGGTTCGACGCCCAATGCCTGAGGGTCCAGGCGCTTGGCGGCAATCAGAAAGACCACCGCCTGATCGATCGCAGGCTCGTCCACGTCGGCGGCCTGCGTCAACTCCCGGGCGATTTGTACGAATCGTTCCGAGGCGGAGGAGGATCGGAGCCCGTCCGAAATGTCGGTGCGTTGCGCCACCGGAGGCGAGGCAGCGGTCGGCCACGGGGACGGCGCTTGCGCGCAGAGGTCGCAGGCCACCAGAACCACGGTAAGGAGCACCACGACCGACCTGTCCCTGAACATCCGTTTCTCCTTGAAGGCATAGCACGAGCCTTGTATCAACAGGGTATTTCGGGCGACGGCCTTGCTCGCTTTAGATGTTATCGCCACAAGAGCCGAGGATTTCCCATCATTTGAACTCGCTTGGGTCCTATAAGTTCCAGGCAATGTCGCAGGACGATCCTGACGAATCCGAACAGAGGATCGTGGAGGCGCTCTCAGTCATTTCCGACGGCAGTCCTCGACCTGCGGCCTCCGAGCAGCAGCGAGAGCATCTCGATGTGGAGAAGCCGCGAAGCCAGCAGATACGCGCCGGCCGCAGCCGGAACGGCCAGAGACAGTTGAAGGGTGCCGCTGTGGTACCGCAGCGCGTACATCACGGCCAACAGCGTCGCCTCCATGCAGATGGTCACGCCGATCGTCTGGAAGATCGCCCGGCCCATTCCGTCGAGGACGTCCGGGCCCAGACGGCGTCGGAGGACCGTCACGAGGATCGCGACCTGGATATACGAGCAGATGGCGGTCGAGGCGGCCAGTCCGCCGCAGCCGAGGAACCACACCAGTGTCAGATTCAGACAGACGTTCACCAGCACGGCGACCGCCGCACTCTTGGCCGGCACGTCCGATTCCTGAAGCGCATAGAAGACCCGCGTCAGCACCTGCTGCGCAAAGTACCCGCTGAGCCCCAGAACGTAGAATGCCAGCGCGAAGGTGGTCCCGAGGGAGTCGGCCGAACTGAACTCACCCCGCTCGAAGATCACACTGACCGTCGGCTCGCTGATCAGCAGCAGACCAACGGTGGCTGGAATCGAGATGAACAGCGAGCATCGCACGCCCCGGGAGACCGTCTGACACAGTGACACCAAGTCGTTCCGGGCCGCGTCGGCGCTCAACACCGGGAAGATCGCAGTCGCCAGAGAGATCCCAAAGACGCCGAGCGGGAACTGATACAGACGCTGCGCGTAGAAAAGCTGTGAGACCGCACCCTCCCAAAGCGGGTATTCGATCCGCCGTCCGAGCAGTTCGAAGAACTGCCCCTTCTCCACAGACCCCGAGAGCCACAAAGCGATGAAGTTATCCGCCAGGGTGTTGATCTGTGTGGCCGTCAGGCCCAGCACCATCGGTCCCATCAGAGCCAGAACCCTGCGAAATGCGGGCGTGCGGACCTCCCACGCCGGCCGCAGAGGCACGCCGCAGGATCGCAGCGGCGGAATATGCATGGCCCACTGAACGATTCCCGTCAACAGGACGGCCCCGGCCGCCAGGAAGACCTGCGTCCTCGCGGGGACCTTCAGAACCCATCCGCCGAAACACAACGATCCGATCAGCAGCAGATTCAGCACCACCGGCGCCGCTGCCGGAGCGGCAAAGTGCCGGTGCGTGTTCAGGATGCCGCCCAGAATCGCTACGGTGCAGATCATGATCATATAGGGCAACATCACGCCGCTGAGGGACAGCTTCAGGCGGGTGGCGTCGTAGTCCGAGCGGGCGTAGAGAATCCAGATCAGCACTTCTCCGGCGATCACCACCGCGGTCAGAATGGCGAAGACCACCGTCGTTGCGGTCATCGCCAGGCGGTCGGCGTCGTGCCGGTCCCTCGCCAGCTCCTGGCTGTAGACCGGAATCAGAGACGAGGAGGCAGCCCCCTCGCCGAAGAGCCGCCGCGAGAGGTTGGGGATCATGAAGGCGATGACCCATCCGTCCATGACGCCGCTGGCGCCAAGGAAGAAGGCGAACGCCATGTCGCGGACCATGCCGAGAACGCGGCTGACGACCGTCAGCAGCACGATTTGTCGAAAGCCCCGGATCAATTGTTCCTCCTTGAACGACAAGCCTCAGGGTTGGCCCCGGCTACGCCTCGATGCCTTTTCGCGGTGCGACGCTGAACGGCCGGCATCGACCGACGTTGTTCAGAAGGCCGACAGCCATCATGTTGACCAGCAGACTGGAGCCGCCGTAGCTGACGAACGGCAGAGTCAGGCCCGTGATCGGCATCAGGCCGAGCGTCATGCCGACGTTGATCGCCACTTCGACGACGAACATGGCGACGATTCCCATGGCCATGAGCCGCCCGAACGGGTCGGTATTGTGGACCGCGATCTCCAGGCCGCATGCCACGAGCAAGACATACAACAACAAGAATCCGATGCAGCCGATGAAGCCCAGTTGATGGGCAATCACCGAAAAGATGAAGTCGTTGTGTCGTTCAGGGAGGAAGTCGTATTTGATGAAAGGCCCCTGGCCGTAGCCGGCTCCGCTCCAGCCGCCCGAAGCAACGGCGAACTTGGACCGGATCAGGTGATAGCCCCACTCGTTCCGCCAACTGCGTTCGGTGAACTTCCCCCCGACGAGAAGCTGGCCCAGAGCCGGGCTTTTCTCCGCTTTCTCGCGAATCCAGCGGCTCTGAAGCAGCACGCTGCTGATTCGCTCCCGCTGGTAGGGCTTGAGCATGAACCACATGGCGGGACTGACCACCACCGCCAGCAGCACGATCATGGCCAGATGCTTGATCCGCGCCCCGGCGACGAACAGCATCGTGAAGAACACCGGCATCATCAGCATGACCGTGCCCAGGTCGGGTTCGAGCAGGATCAGCACCATCGGAACCAGCGTCACCGCAAACGGGCCAACCAAGGCCCGGAACCTGCTGTAGTTGCTGCGGAAGCGTAGATACCACGCCAGAGCCAGAATGTAGGCCAGCTTGCAGAACTCCGAGGGCTGAATCGCAGGCAGGGAGTGGGAGCCGATCTTGAACACGATCCAGCGGTATGCCCCCCCGCGCTGGGGCACGAAGGGCAGCGACACGTATTTTCCCAGCAGGATCACCGCCAGAAGCACTACGGTGATCAGGTAGATCCAGTGGCTGGCGGCCCCGAGGCGACGATAGTTGACGAGATTGGCGGCGACGAATCCGGCCGCGCCGACCACCGCGAAGACCAATTGCTTCTTCCAATAACCGGCCAGCTCGGCCGCATCGCTGGCCGGGCTGAGTTCGTCGGGATGGCCGACCACGTAGATCGTCGCGATCCCGATCAGGATCAGGCCCATCATACAGGCTATGAGGCAGATCCGGACAGGTAAGAGCCGCCCCTTCAAGAAATTACGCATATTCTCAGGATACCACAGGGTCCCTTCTGCGTACAGTCACAGATGGCGAAATCCCCCTCGCTATGCCCGAGGACGAGCCTTCCATCCACCCCCGGTGCTTCGGGGCGTGAAGGTCCGCTTTTTTGGTTTTGATCTTGATTCGGATGGCCCTTTTTGGTACGCTACGGTAGGTTTTCCAGGTCCGATGGATCGGCCCCAAGGGGGAATAGACCGTTCCGTAAAGCGGCGCGAAAGGAGGAGCAGAGGGACGTAGAGCACTGCTGTGACCGGCTTTTCCCGCGAGTTGGATCGCCACATTTGTGGCCGCTTGGGCTGTCGGTTTGTTGCAGAGGCGTTTCCTTCGGCGGGACCGCGAAGAAAAGAGAAGAGCAGAGCAGAAGCAGACGAAACAAAACCAAGGTGAAGCGGGCGGTGTTGGCCCGCGAAGAAGAAGAGAAGAGAAAGGAAGGTTTGGTCATGAAGAGGCTGAGTTTGTTGCTGGCTGTGCTGGTGCTTGCCAGCCCGGCCTTGGCGGCCGTGCGGATCGTCGTCGAGCCCAACGACAATACGGCGGCGATCAAGTACGAGACGGACGGGGAGATCGTCCGGGCCTTTGCCCTGGACATCATGGTGGACGCCGGGACGATCATCGGGATCTCCGATTTCATCCGGGGCGAAAGCACCGCCGAAAACCCCGGCTACGGCATCTTCCCCGCGAACTTCGGCCGCTACATCACGGTCGACGCCGATACAGGGGAAGTGGCCACCTGGGACGTGAACGATTACACCCCCGTCGCGGACCCGTGCGATCCCGGAGCGCTGGGCGGATTGGGCACCGACGGCATCACGATCGAGATGGGCGCCCTGTACTATCCCGCCGAAGATAACTCACCCAACGCACCGGGCACCAGCGGCACGCTGTGCAGGCTGACCCTTAGCACCACCGCCAACGTGACCGTGAGCTTGAACGAAGTCCGCGGCGGCGTCGTTCTGACGGACCCGGATGTGGCTGCGACGGTCGACATGATCCAGGCCTCCGCCATGACCGTCGTTCCCGAGAACGAACTGCTGGCACCGAGCCATCCCGATTACGCCGAATGGATCGCCGTGGGCAAGCCGGCCTGCTGGGCCTACCCTCGACAGTGTCATGGTGACGCCGACGGCGTGGCCGAAGGCAATGCGAGCACCGGCTACTCCTATGTCGGCCCGCAGGACCTGAACGTCCTGGTGGCCGCCTGGCAGGTCAAGGAGCCGCCCTTCGGTCCGGGGATCGCATCGATCGAGAACGGCATCTGTGCCGATTTCGCCCGTGACAAAGAGGGCAACGAAGCGAGCGGTTTCTATCGGGTCGGCACGACGGACCTGAATCGCCTCGTGGCGAACTGGCTGATCAAGGAAGCGCCGAAAGGCGCGGGCGTCCGGGGCGACTGCGGCGGAAGCCTCGTGCCATAGCGCGGTTGGTCACGAGTGCATCGCGTCGATTCGACGGAACACGGTGAGCGTCGATTCGATGCCCAAGAACATACAAAAGGGCAAGTCCCATCCAGGGGCTTGCCCTCTTCTTTTGCGCTTGCCCGCCGGAGGTCTTCATGGTATGGTCGACAGGGTTTTCCACTGGTGCCCTTCAGGAGGACTGACCACATGAGACGCACTGCGGATATCATCGTTTGTCTGGTCGTAACCGTACTGCCGATGGGATGCCAAGCCCCCTCTGCGCAGCCTCCGGACAGCCAAAGCGTAGTGGTGGAAGGCGGAGGCAAGTTCCCTGCGGCGCTGGTGGGCACGTGGAAGGCGGACCGCGACGGATGGGAGTTCGTCATCGAGCGGGATGGGCGCATCTCCTCGGCGGTCATCAGTCTTGGCCGGGTCCGTATCACGCCAGGCAAGAGCGAGACGCTTCCCACCCAGGGAGGCGGCGAGGGGCTTTTCGAACCCGGACCGTGGACCGTCTACTGCAATCCGAAGACCAGCGAGGTGATCGTCAAGATTGTCATGCGCCACGTGCGCGTCGGGATGGCCGAGGCGATTCTCGAAGGCACCAGTACGGACACCTTCTCCGGCCCCATGTCGCCTGCCGACGACGTCTGGCAGGTGCAGTGGACGAACTTCAGCACCTATCAGCTTCAGATGCCCGATGGCTCTGCCTCGGGAATGTCCACCGACGAGACCTATGGAGAGACGAACTCGCTGACGTTCGAAAGGGTGTCGCGACCGTGAACCTCACCGAGGCCGCTGCTTGACCTTTTGGTACTCGAGGAAGTCGACGTACTGTCCCATCTGGAGAGCGACGTCGCGCCGGCCGAGTTCCTTGAGGAGAGCGATGTGTTTGCGAACCACAGAGATCGCCTCCTCATAGCGATGCTGGTTCTCCAGCAACCTGGCCAGCCTCTCGTAATGGGCGAGATTCTTCGGCTCCAGGGTCACCGCCCGGTCGAATGCCTCGCAGGCCCCTTTGAGGTCGCCGGCCCGGGCCAGCGTGTCGCCGAGCCGGTCCCACGAAACGACGGAGTTCGGGTTTCGGGCCAGGTCGATCCGAAACCATTTTGCCGCCTCGGCCAGGTGCGTCCGGGCCTCTGCCCTTTCGCCCATCTTCTGCAACACGATGGCCAGATTGCGATGGGCGGAGGCGACCGCCATCTTCTGTGGCCCCGCGTTCTCTTCGCCGGCGACCGCGTTGCGGAAGGCCTCGGCCGCTCCCGCCCAATCGTCCTGAGCCAGCCGCATGGTGCCGATTCGGCTCCAGGCCTCGATCGCTACAGACGCATCGAGTTCCGCGGCCTGTTGATATCGCCCGGCGCTCTCGTCGTACCGCCGCTGAGCCCAGAGCCGTTCCGCCTCTCGAAGACACCGACAGGCCAATCGCTGCCGCCCCCCCTGCCGCACGGCAGGCGCCACGAGATCCTCCACCGGTGCATAGTCGTCGGTCAACACCAAACAGGAGCTTTCGGCATGAAGGTGCGCAACCTGCGGCTCGTCGAGCAGCCGGAACTCCATGTGCCTGTTGAAGCTCTCCAGAAACCGTCTCGCATCGCACGCACGCCGTCCCGCGACAACGACGGAAGAGCCAAGAGGCGACGACTGTCCCGCCCTTTCCCGAATGACATCAACGTGCGAGAACGTCTGTCTCAGCGTCCCGGCCACGGCACCGAGAAACGGTCCTCCGTTGCACGTGTCGACCAGGGCCAGCATATACGCGCCGTCCTCGGCCAGAAGGCCGGCGATCTTGTCGTTGAACTCCCGCGTCACCAAGGCAAACGCAATGGAGCTGCTGCCAGTCATGTCCATGTAGATGAAGTCGTACCGCTTTCGCGAGGGGTCTGCTTTCCGTTCGCGGACCAGTCGCTCCACGCCGTAACGCACGTCCAGGTTGACGGTCTCGATGCCCGTCCCGTGCCCGACGCCGAGGGCCTGTCTCGCCGCGTCCGTAACACCGGGGTCAACCTCGATCACATGCACCAGACTCTCAGGCCACGCCGCTTTGAGATACTTCGGAAGGGCATAACCTCCGCTGCCCAGAACCATCATCGACAGCGCGTTTCGGCCCTCGGCCAGACCGTGCGTTAGAGCGGCACACGCCTCTGCGTGGAACTCGTGCAGACGCGTGACGTCACCGACCACGACTTCGGTCCGTGGAATCGTATCCAGCCGGAAAGACCGTCTGTCGGGCCGATTCGACATCCTTCGGACGGCAACATGACCGTACGGCGTTTCATCTGCATAGATCAGATTCGGATCGCGCACCTCGCGAAGCAAAGCACTCACACCCGCCTCGCGCGCCCAGTCGGCCGGCGCCATACCCATCACCGCCAGGGTCGCAAACACCATGGCCCACAGACACAACGCCCAGCAACTGGCCCAATACAGCAGCGCGATGCCCAGCATGGCGGCGCCGATGAGCCAGATCACCGCGATGCAGCCATAGCTGGGAATGAGGTAGAATCCCGTCAGAAGCAAACCTGCAATGCCTCCGGCGGCTCCCCATGCACAGAAGACCCCGGCGGCGTGCCCAAGGGCCGGCCCCGGGTTCAGCGTCATCTTCGCGATGACCGGGACGACGGCGCCCAGAAGCAACGAAGGTAGGAGAAACACGAGGCAAACGTGCAGGAAGACGTGACAGGGCCAGTTCAACCTCCACAACCACACCCAGTGGCTCGCCAGATTGTGGAGCAGGATGATGGCGACGCACGCGGCCGAAGACAAACCGAACAGGACCGCCAGAGCCCGCCTTGCATGGAAGCGGTCTGCGATGCGGCCGCCAAGATAGCCGCCGAGGGCCAGCCCCGCCAGAACGACACCAACGATCGAGGTCCATGTATACCGCGATGTCCCCACGCTGCCGGCCGCCAGCCGCGCCGCGATCAGTCCCAGAGCCATGACGCAGCCGCTCGTGAGAAAGACGGTCGCGCTCGGAACGAAGAGCCGCAGCACATCCCGGAGTTTGCCCATGCCTCTGTTTCTCATCCATCGGGGTAAAACCGGAGTATAACAGAGACGGCAAGCGCTGACAAGGCAGGCTTACACACCCCTCACAGGGTTCGGCGTCGATCCGGATTCAGAAATCGAAATACCGGACGCCGGTCTGGTCTGTGTCGGGCCAGTCAAGCTGGATGGTCTGCGTGGAGGGCTGGTAGATCCATCCGTAGTCCCCTGTGGCCTCGCTCGGAAACGCTTGATCGTTGCCGATCATGAGTATCGTATGGAGGTTGTTGAACGGGTTCTCCGGAATCCGCCGCATGTACCTGCCTTGTAGGACCGTCTGTTCGCGGAAGAAGCTCTCGCTCAGAGCGCCATTTCGATTGTTGCCGTCGTACCCGGGCGCAACGCCCGCATGATTCGCGGCGTAGAGTTCGATCGTGCTGCGCAAAATCCGCAGATTGTCTTTTGCCGCGGCGGTCTTGGCATCCGTCGCTTGATTCTGTACGAGCGGCACGGCGTAAGCGGCCAGGATACCAATGATGCACGCTATGATCACCAACTCGACAAGGGAAAGCCCATTTCTCATTGCCTGCGCCGTTCTTGAGCCATCACGCGCTGCCCACCCACAATCCGACTTCGGAGACTCTATCGGTGCTTGTGACAAGCGACTTGATCTCCGTTGCTGCGTTATCGGACCCATTCGGCATGTGTGTCTGGTCCGGTGCCTCACCGGTATGCCGCTCGGTCGGACGCGGCTTGCCCCTTATGGCTGGATGTCCAGGATCATCCGCCGATAACTGTACAGACTCGGCTGCCCGTTGTCCAGAACCTCCAGAATGATGTGGATCGCTCCGCGCGCATCCGTCTTCGGAACAGTCAGACAAGCTCGGGGCGTTGCGCAGTTCTCGATCTCCACCGGGCCTCGGTACGTGCCGGTCTCTTCGTACACGAACCAGCGGTATGCCAGGGCGTCACCATCGGGATCGTACGTTCCCGCCGCATCGAGCAGAATGCTCTGCCCCGGCCGGACGACCATGTGTGCGACCGCCTTGCTCTCGTTGCCGGCAACCACGGCCACCGGATTGTGATTGGCCTTCTCGAAGCGATCCGCCACACACCAGTCCATACGGGCCGCGAAGTCGTGCTGGTAGGCCCGGCGCCACCGCCAGATCGTGGCTTGGGCGGTCGTGTACGGAACCCCGTTGTCGGCGACAACCGTATCCTGGCAGCCCTCCGCGTTGGTCCAGATGGGGCGCGTTTCGCCGTAGCAGGCGTACAGCACATAGCGACCTCCCCATCCGCCGTACGCGGGACTGACGTCGCCGCCCAACCCGTTGCCGATCAGATTGAAGAAGGACGGCGTATCCCCTTCCATGATGTACTCCAGTCGCGGATAAAGAGCACCGAGCGGACCGTGGTCCCGGATGATGTTCGCCTCCAGCCAGGGGTTGTCCACCAGATCGAATGCGTGCATCGGCCCGTTCCGGTACCGACGGTCGCCCGAAATGCCGGTCCACGTCGCCTTGTAGTACTCACGATAGTCGACCGTGCTCGGCGTGACGATGTAGAACAGCGTCGGAAACGTCGCGCGCAGCCAGCGGCCGGAGTCGTCCTGATCGGAGATCGTGTACACGCGAAGCTTCGATACGAAAGCATTCAGCTCCGCCTCGGTTCGCGCGTTCTTCACGTCCCACAAAGCCTGCGCCAGGCAGTTGGCCCCTCCCCAGACGCTGATCCAGACCGGTCGTGGATCGGGCCGATCCACCACCTCAATGATGTGACGCGAGCCTTCGGAACTGCAACCCGGCCCTACACCTTCCATGCCGAAAACGGGACGGCCCGATTTGGTGACGCCCAGGAGGTGCTCGGCGGCCGGATAGCCCGATGCATGGCGAAGCAGGTTCTCGCGCACCTGGCCAAAGGCCTCGACGCGCTGCCGGATCTTGTCGGGTCGCACGTTGTCGCGTAACCAGACCGACGTCGTCGCAATCATGCCCTCCACATCGTAATCGTTCGAGTATGCGAGGAAACGGACCATCGACTGTTCGTCGTCCGGCTCATTGGTGATGTCCGTCAGCACAATGACTCGCGGCTTCTCGCGTGGCTCGAAACGCACATCACCGGCCGTTGCGCGGCCCGGAGCGATCATCTGAAGCATCAGCAGGACGAAACCCACAGACCCGACGGCGGTTCGATCTATCGATATCCGAGTTCCCATTTGTCTGCTCCCGAATCCCATACCAAGTCGTTCGGCCCCTCAACGGCACGGGCCGTCGCGGGATGCTGCGTCCAGGCCGCTTTTGGCGGTCGCGTTTGTCTCAGACGAAGGACCATGCAAATCCTTTTTACCCCGGCAATCCGCTTTGTGCAACCGGCGACGAGAGAATCCCCAGTTTACCCATCCGCGCATCTCCGTCCGTACGGAACCCGCTCGTACGTGGAGGTCTCATGCCGGGGTAACGTTGGCGCGCCCACCTGCGGCCGGAAGGGTTGCATCCGCCGGGACCTTCTCTTATACTGACGCAGCGCCCATGACGACGAATCAGGAATCTCCAGTGCGAACCGACATCAACCGAACCGAAACACCTCGTCGTGCGTGGTGTTTGTGTCCGGCCGCGTGGCCGGGGACCGACGCGAGCTTTCGTCGGTGGACGGGCATCACGCAGATGGGGGAATCGGAGGCACTCTGAGACGATGGTCGGAGCTGACGACGGCAGGAAACGCGTGGTGATCGACAGCGTGCGTCCGCAAATCGATGCGGGACGCTTTGCGATCAAACGAGCGCTTGGCGAAACGGTAACCGTGCGGGCCGACGTCTTCACGGACGGCCATGATCGTATCCAGGTCGAGCTGCTGTACCGCGGCCCTCACCAAGACTCATGGACCGTCCAGCCGATGACCCATCGCGTCAATGACGAATGGGTCGCGAGTTTCACGGTCTCCGCCTTGGGCGACTATCTTTATACGGTTCGCGCCTGGGTGGACCGGTTCGCAACATGGCAGGCGGATTTGGCTCGGAGAGTCGAAACGGGCCAGGATGTCACCGTCGAGTTCCGGATCGGCGCCGAGATGCTCGCGGCCGTCGCGAAACGAGCCGGCCGATCCGACGCCGAAGCGATCCGGAAACGGGCCCGGCGTCTGCGTTCCGCCCAACCGACACGCGCTGCCATCGAGGCGGCGCTGAGCGACGACCTGACGGCGCTGCTGGCTAGGTACCCCGACCGCTCGCTCGCCAGCCTGTACGACAAGGAGTTGGCTGTCAGCGTGGACCGGCCCAAAGCGGTGTTCAGCGCGTGGTACGAGCTGTTTGCCCGTTCGTTCGGCAGAGGCGGCCGGCATGGGACCTTCCGCGACTGCGAGCGGCTCCTGCCGGAGATCGCCCGGATGGGGTTCGACGTGCTGTACCTGCCTCCGATCCATCCGATCGGGCGAACGCATCGCAAGGGCCGCAACAACGCCACCGTCTGCACACCGACCGACCCGGGCTGCCCCTGGGCCATCGGCAGCGACGACGGAGGCCACATGGCCATAGCCAGCCAACTGGGCACACTGAGCGGCTTTCGCCGGCTCGTGGAAAGGGCCGGCGAGTACGGTCTGGAAATCGCCATGGACCTGGCTTTTCAATGCTCGCCCGATCATCCCTACGTGAAATCCCATCCGGAATGGTTTCGCCGGCGACCCGATGGCACGGTGCAATTCGCCGAGAACCCACCGAAGAAATACGAAGACATCATTCCGCTGGACTTCGAGACACCGCAGTGGACAACGCTATGGGATGAGTTGCGCGACGTCGTGCTCTTCTGGATCGACCAGGGTGTGCGAATCTTCCGCGTGGACAACCCGCACACGAAGCCGTTCGGTTTCTGGCAGTGGCTGATCGGCGAGGTTCGCCGGCGCCATCCCGATGTCCTCTTCCTGGCGGAGGCGTTCACGCGGCCCAAGGTCATGCAGCGCCTGGCGAAGGTCGGCTTCAATCAATCGTATACGTACTTCGCCTGGCGCAACACGAAATGGGAACTGGAGCATTACGTCCGGGAACTGACGCAGACCGAGGTCGCCGAGTATATGCGTCCGAACTTCTGGCCCAACACGCCCGACATCCTGCCGCAGTACCTCCAATACGGCGGCCGCGCTGCGTTCATCATTCGCCTGGTCCTGGCCGCAACGCTGTCGTCCAGCTATGGCATCTACGGGCCGGCCTTCGAGCTGTGCGTCACCGAAGCCGTCGAGGGCGCAGAGGAGTATCTCGATTCGGAGAAGTATGAGATCAAGAGGTGGCAGTGGAATCGCGAAGGCAACATCCGCGAGGTGATCGAGCGTGTCAATCGCATTCGCCGGGAATGCCCCGGCCTCCAGAGGTTTCGCAACATCCGTTTGTACGAGGTCCAGAACGAGAACCTGCTGTGTTACGGCAAGACCGGCGACGACGCGGGCGATGTCACGTTGGTCATCGTGAACCTCGATCCGCACCACACGCAGTCGGGCTGGGTGCAACTGCCGCTGGATGCCCTGGGCCTCGACCCGCACCAGTCCTACTTGATGGACGATGCCTTGACGGGCAATACGTACGTCTGGCAGGGATCGAGCAACTACATCGAGCTCGACCCTGACGTGATGCCCGCCTGCATCCTGCGTCTGCGACGCGCGTTGCGGCGGGAGATCGACGTCGAGTCCTCCATCACGTGAGAGGTCCGTGAGCCGGCGCCGAGGGCACACGGGAGGTTCCAGGCCCAAGAGGTTTCTCGTGGAAAAACCACTCTGCGAGCCGGGTAACAGGTTGAATTATCTTCCGAAATGGCTGATGATACCGGCACGTGGCATCGTACAGATACTCAAGGGATGTACTACTTCTGATTCATGATCCGCTGTTCGGGACGCACCGTGAGGTGGCGTCCGCCGCATAGCGAATCCAGAGAGGTCTTATGGACGAGAAAAGCCAGGTCTTGACGGGCTTCACCCTGTTGACCGATCACGACATCTACCTGTTCAAAGAGGGGAACCACTTTCGGCTCTACGACAAACTGGGCGCCCACCTCGTCGAACACGATGGCGTCAAAGGCGTCTTCTTTGCGGTATGGGCGCCGAATGCTGCGAGTGTTTCGGTGATCGGGGATTTCAACGGTTGGGATTGGGCGGCGCATCGACTGACCGCTCGGTGCGACGATTCGGGCATCTGGGAAGGTTTCATTCCGGGGATCGGGAAAGGAACCATCTACAAGTACCACATCGTATCGAGGCACAACCACTACTGGGTGGACAAAGGCGATCCCTACGCCTTCTTCTGGGAACTGCCCCCCAACACCGCCTCGGTGGTCTGGGACCTTCAGTACGACTGGGGCGACAGCGACTGGATGGCGAAACAGCAGGAGCGAAACGCGCTCGACGCTCCCTATAGCGTCTACGAGGTCCATCTGGGCTCGTGGCGCCGCGATCCGAGCGATCCCGACCGGCTGCTGAGCTATCGCGAGATCGCCCCGATGCTGGCGCAATACGTCAAGGAGATGGGATTCACGCACGTCGAGTTCCTTCCCGTGATGGAACACCCCTTCTACCCCTCGTGGGGATACCAGACGGGTGGGTACTTTGCGCCGAGCCGGCGGTACGGCTGCTGTCAGGACCTCATGTACCTGATCGACCACCTCCACCAGAACGATATCGGGGTGATCCTCGACTGGGTCCCCTCGCACTTTCCGACCGACGAATACGGCCTGTCCTACTTCGATGGAACGCATCTGTACGAGCACGCCGATCCGCGGCTCGGCTTTCACCCGGATTGGAAGAGCGGGATATTCAATTACGGACGCCACGAAGTGCGGGCCTATCTCATCAGCAGCGCCATGTTCTGGCTCGACCAGTACCATGCCGATGCGCTGCGCGTCGACGCGGTCGCGTCGATGCTCTACCTGGACTACTCCCGCAAGGAAGGCGAATGGATTCCCAACGACCAGGGCGGGCGTGAGAACCTCGAAGCGATCTCCTTTCTGCGGCGGTTCAACGAGATGGTCTACCGGGACTTCCCCCACGTCCAGACGATCGCCGAAGAGTCCACGGCCTGGCCGATGGTGACGCGCCCCACCGTCACCGGCGGGCTCGGCTTCG